>NZ_JBITIZ010000062.1:0-1011 GCF_044459525.1 Streptosporangium sp. NPDC050284 | reverse complement strand
GAAGGCTTCGGAGCCACAAGATGGCTCCGCGGAGATGAAGGCCCGCGAGATAGCTTTCGGGGGTCTTGTCGAAGCGAAAGGCCAGCCCGCGCCACTGCTTGATGCGATTGATGCAGCGTTCGGCCGTGTTGCGCTGCTTGTACAGCTCTGGGTCATGACTGACCGGGCGGCCACCATGGGAACCGCGCCTCTTACGGTGTGCCGCCTGGTCGCTCTTTTCCGGGATGACGGCCTTGATATGGCGTCGGCGCAGATAGAGGCGGTTGCCCCGAGAGGAGTAGGCCTTGTCGGCGGCCACCGCGGCCACCGCGGGTGCGCGGGCGGCCGATGGGCAGTCGGACCTTGATACGCGCCAGGACGGTGCGAAACTGCGGGCTGTCTCCGGCTTGCCCCGGGGTCAACACGAAGGACAGCGGACGACATCGCCGATCGGCCGACAGGTGAACCTTGCCGGTCAGCCCACCTCGAGAGCGGCCCAGCCCGGCCGCCGTCAGCCGCAGACGGCGCCGCCGTCGTAACCGCCGTCGTTCGTCTCCGTCTTCACGTTTCTCATCGTCGCCGGGTTCGCCGGGGTCGCCGTCTTGGGTGTTTTGCCCCTTTGGCGTAGCCCATTTTCCCGCTCGGCGGCCTTCTCCAGCGCCTCCAGCAGTGCGGGGTCCATGACCATCCCGGCGGCGTGGTGGTGGGCGCGCACCGTGGTGGAATCCACGCTGACCAGGTCAAGGTCGGCCTGCCCACGGGCAGCGGCCTCACCGATCATCGCCTGCATCAGCTCCTCGAAGACGCCCGTGGCCGCCCAGGATCGGAAGCGGTCATAGACCGTGGACCACGGCCCGTACTCGGCGGGCAGATCCCGCCACGGGCTGCCGGTACGAAACCGCCACATCACCGCGTTGAACTGCTGCCGCAGGTCCGGGATCGGACCGCGCTCACCCAAGGGCAGACGAGGATCGATCAAGGACCATTCGTCATCGGTGAGGTCTCCACGCGCCATGACCATGGCCTACCAGG
>NZ_JBITIZ010000061.1:0-1048 GCF_044459525.1 Streptosporangium sp. NPDC050284 | reverse complement strand
GGGCAGGGGCGACGGCCGTGGAACCGTTCTGGGTGGGCCAGGAAGGCCGCGTTCAAGGTGGCGGCCCGCTTGGCGTGGATCTCGACCGAGGAGCCGTCGTGCACGGACGCCGGAGTGTGCATTCCGATACCGGAATGACGATGCTCGTGATTGTAATACTGGAAGAACTGGTCGCAAAAGACGCCCGCGTCTTCGATGGACCCGAACGTTCCAGGGAACGCAGGGCAGTACTTGAGTGTTTTAAACTGCGCTTCTGAGTACGGATTGTCGTTGGACACACGCGGCCGTGAGTGGGACTGGTCGATCCCCAGCAGTGCGAGCAGGCCGGAGACGGTGTTCGAGGTCATCGAGGTTCCACGGTCGGCGTGAATCGCGGCCGGGGCAACTCCGCCGTTGGCCTCGATGGCGTGCTCGATGAACTCCTTGGCGAGGATTCCTGTTTCCGTCGGCCAGATCTCCCACCACACGGTTTTACGGGAGAAAATGTCAATGATGACGTACAGGAGGTAGTGGACGCCGCGTGAAGGTCCTTTCAGCTTCGTGATGTCCCAGGACCATACCTGGTTCGGTGCGTCGGCTTGGAGTTCGGGTTTCTTCTTGGCCGGGTGGACGGCCTGGGCGCGGCGCTCGCCGGATGAGCCGCGCTCGCGAAGGAGCCGGTACATGGTGGCCTGTGAGCACAGGTAGATGCCCTCGTCCAGCAGGATCGCCCACACCTGGCCCGGGGACCGGTCGACGAACCGGGGTGAGTCCAGCACCGCCAGCACCCGTGCGCGTTCTTCTGCCGACAACTCGGCCGGGTGATGAAACGGGGAGCGCTCACGAATCACACGCGGCCGGGGGTTGCGTTTCCGATACACGCCGGCGCGGGACTTCCCCAGGATCCGGCAGGCTTTCTGTGTGCCGACGGCGGCTTCCAGGCCGGGGAAGTATTCATCGAGGGCCTGGTTCAGCTCTCGTCGGAGTCCGCGCTGCTTGAGATGTTTTCCAGCAGCGCGAATGCTTTTCCCGCGATGTCCAGCGCGGTCCTGGTCTTTCCGAGTTCACC
>NZ_JBITIZ010000060.1:0-1077 GCF_044459525.1 Streptosporangium sp. NPDC050284 | reverse complement strand
TAGGGCCTGTACGGGGTTGAGATCAGCGGGATTGCCTGCGCGGTGGTTTGTCGTCCTGGTAGGCCATCGTCATGGCGCGTGGAGACCTCACCGATGACGAATGGTCCTTGATCGATCCTCATCTGCCCTTGGGTGAGCGCGGTCCGATCCCGGACCTGCGGCAGCAGTTCAATGCGGTGATGTGGCGGTTTCGTACCGGCAGCCCGTGGCGGGATCTGCCCGCCGAGTACGGGCCGTGGTCCACGGCCTACGACCGCTTCCGCTCATGGGCGACGACGGGCGTCTTCGAGGAGCTGATGCAGGCGATGATCGCCGAGGCCGCTGCCCGCGGGCAGGCCGACCTTGACCTGGTCAGCGTGGATTCCACCACGGCCCGCGCCCACCACCACTCCGCCGGGATGGTCGTGGACCCCGAACTGCTGCAGGCGCTGGAGAAAGCCGCCGAACAGGAAAAGGGGCTGCACCAAAGGGGCAAAACCCTCAGAACGGCGAACCCGGCGAACCCGGGGACGAACGTCGGCGGTTACGACGGCGGCGCCGAATACGACTGACGGCGGCCGGGCTGGGCCGCTCTCGGGGCGGGCTGACCAGCAAGGTCCACCTGTCGGCCGATCGGCGATGCCGTCCGCTGTCGTTCGTCCTGACCCCGGGCCAAGCTGGCGACAGCCCACAGTTTCGCACCGTCTTGGCCCGGATCAAGATCCGCCTGCCCGTCGGTCGCCCACGCACCCGCCCGGCCGCGGTGGCCGCGGACAAGGCCTACTCCTCCCGCGGCAACCGCCTCTATCTGCGCAGGCGTCACATCAAAGCCGTCATCCCCGAAAAGGCCGACCAGGCGGTCAACCGCAAGAACCGCGGCTCCCGTGGCGGTCGCCCGGTCAGCCATGATCCAGGGCTCTACAAGCAGCGCAACACGGCCGAACGCTGTATCAACCGGATCAAGGAATGGCGCGGACTGGCCTTCCGCTCCGACAAGACCCCCGAAAGTTACCTCGCCGGCCTTCATCTACGCGGAGCCATCTTGTGGATTCGAAGCCTTCAACCCGCCTGAAGATCCGAAGTCCGTACAGGCCCTAG
>NZ_JBITIZ010000059.1:0-1137 GCF_044459525.1 Streptosporangium sp. NPDC050284 | reverse complement strand
CTCCCAGAAAAACAACAGGCCGAACTCCACCACGTCCCCGCCAACACCCGCCTCGTCTCCTTCGTCCCCCTGCACGCCCTCGCCCCCACCTGCTCCGCCGTGATCGACCATGGCGGACCCGGCACGGTGTTCACCATGGCGTCGCACGGCGTGCCGCAACTCGTGCTCCCGAAGCTGTTCGACGAGCCGGTGCTGGGCGACCACCTGGCCGGGCTGGGGGCGGGGCTGGTGGTGCGCGGTGGCGAGGCCACCGGAGCCCGCGTGCGCGAGGACCTGCTGCGCCTGCTCGGCGACCCCTCCTACACCCACGCCGCCGCACGGCTCCGCGAGGAGATGCACACCATGCCCACCCCCAACGACCTCGTCCCCGAGCTGGAAAGGCTCACCGCCCGACACCGCGGCACCACAGGGACCGGCTGAGGCCGCGAGGTCGGCCGCAGGAAGGAACACCATGCGCGTCCTGTTCACGACGTACGCCGAAAAAAGCCATTTCCTGGGGATGGTGCCGCTGGCGTGGGCGCTGCGCAACGCCGGTCACGAGGTGCGGGTGGCGAGCCAGCCCGAACTCACCGACGTCATCACCGGCGCCGGCCTCACCGCGGTGCCCGTCGGCAAAAACCACAGTCTCGGCAGGGTGCTCCAGCACGCCAAGGACTCGGGCCAGGAGAAGGACTTCGACATGGCCGAGGACCGCCCCGAGATGCTCACCTGGGAGAAGATCAGGGAGGGCTACCAGGGGCACGTGCTGTGGTGGTGCCGGCTGGTGAACGACCCGATGATCGTGGACCTCACCGACTTCTGCCGGCACTGGAAACCCGATCTGGTCATCTGGGAGCCGCTCACCTACGCCGGCGCGATCGCGGCGAAGGCGACGGGGGCCGCGCACGCCCGCTTCATGTGGGGGCTCGACCTGTTCGCCCGCATGCGCGGCCACTACCTGCGGGCGAGGCACGAGCACGGAGGCCACCTGTCGGACGCGCTCGGGCAGTGGATGGGGCTGCACGCGAGGCGGGCGGGCGTGCCGTTCTCCGAGGACATGACGAGCGGTCACTTCACCATCGACTACACCCCCACCTCACTCCGCCTGGACCTGCCCCACACCTACCTGCCCCTGCGCTACATCCCCTACAACGGCAC
>NZ_JBITIZ010000058.1:0-1174 GCF_044459525.1 Streptosporangium sp. NPDC050284 | reverse complement strand
TACTCCAGTTGAATTCGTAGAGTCCGTCCCCGCGATCACCATGGCTCGATGGCCAACCCCGTTGTGGTCAGACAGCCGTCGAGTAGATGCGGCCTGAACTGGATCTTCTTCAGTTTGCGCTTCATGATCCGGGCCAGGCCGTCGAGATCGGTGACGACGAAGTCGGCCATCGCCCGTCGCAGCAGTGACCAGACCCCTTCAACCGGGTTCAGTTCCGGCGCATACGTCGGCAACCGCACCACCCGTAGCCAGGCCTTGTTCTCCTCGGCGAAGTCGTCCAACTCCTGGACCAGATGCACGTTCAGGTTGTCCCAGCACCACACCAGCGGGGCCCCGAGGTGCGCATGCGTCGCGATGATCAGATCCCGGTAGCGCCGCCAGGAAAAGCTCTTGGCTTCGCCGCCGCGGCCCCGGTAGACATGCACCGCATAGAACAGGTGCGAGCGCCGGCCGGGCCGGAAACAGGCGACCCCGGCCACGTTGACCCGCCCAGCACCCCGGCCGCGTACCCGTACCACCGGCCGCGTCCCGCGCGGCGCCCAGGTCTTCCCCTTCGGCGGCCTCAGCCCCTGGCCTGCCTCGTCTTCGAAGCAGATGTAGGCGCCCAGGTCCGCCGCGGTGGTTTTACCCGCGGCCACACCTCGGCCTTCCATGCCTCGATGGCCTCCTCATCGCGCTCAACGGCCCGCCGCAGCGGCACCCGCACCGACCAGCCATGCCGTTTCAGTAGCTTGGCCACCCCCTGCACGCTGTAGCCGACATGAAACAGCCGGCCGATCACCGTCTTGACCCGCCCCAGGGTCCAGCGCTGGTCATCGGCGAAACCATGCGCCAGCGGACCCCGCCTCAGCTGCGCCTCCAGCTTCATCCATGAGCGCGCCGACAACCGCTCACGCGACACCGGCCCGGCCGACCGCAGAGCCTGCGCCCCGCCCTGCCGCCATCGTCGGCGCCATCGCCGTACCGTCCGCTCGGTGACCCGCAGATCCCGGGCGATGACCATCGTGGACTCCCCGCGCGCGAACCGCTCGGCCGTCTCCAACCGCAGCCGCTCACGCCGCTCCTGCTCGGCAGGGGTGTACCCGCCACGCTGCGCGTATCTCATACTCCCGCTCTACCACCCGGGCAGCGCAACACCACAGGTCAGGGGGACTCTACGAGTTCAAACGGAGTA
>NZ_JBITIZ010000057.1:0-1186 GCF_044459525.1 Streptosporangium sp. NPDC050284 | reverse complement strand
GGCCCATACTCCAACCCACCCTCAGCCAACCGCTCATACACCCCGTCCAACTCGATCACCGACGCACCCCGCGGCGGCCACACCTCCGTCTCGAACGACACAGCGGCGCGGTCTCCGGCCGTCAGCACACCGGTCGCGTGCTCAACCCACGGCTCCTCATCGGCCGCCTCGGCCGACCGGGCGTGAACGCTCACCTCACGCCGACCCGACTCGTCGGCCGACCCCACCCACACCTGCACCGCGACCGCATTCCGCTCACCCAGCACCAGCGGCGTGGTCAGGGTCAGCTCCTCGATCACATCACAGCCGGCCTGATCCCCCGCCCGCACGGCCAGTTCCACGAACACGCTGCCCGGCACCATCACCGAACCCATCACCACGTAGTCGGCCAGCCACGGATGCGACCCCAGCGACAACCGCCCCGTCAGCAGCACCCCGTCGGAGCCGGCCAGCCCGACCGCCGCACCCAGCAACGGATGACCGGTGGCCGCCAACCCGGCCGCCGCCAGGTTCCCCACCCGCGCACCCGCGCCGTCGGGCCAGAAACGCCGGCGCTGGAACGCGTACGTCGGCAACTCCACCCGGCGCCCGCCCGTGAGCACCGCCTCCCAGTCCACCGTCACGCCACGCACGTGCAACTCGGCGAGAGCCGTCATGATCGCCGACTGCTCGTCCCGGTCCCCGCGCAGCACCGGCACCGCCACCGCGTCGAACCCGGCCACCACGTCCGCGACGGGCTGATCCTCGGCGGCGAGGGTGTCGGACGCCATCGTGGTGAGCACCCCGTCGGGGCCCAGCTCCAGATACGCCCGCACCCCCTGGGCGTGCAGGGTGCGCACGCCGTCGGCGAAGCGGACCGCGCCACGGACCTGCTCCACCCAGTACTCCGGCGAGCACAACCGCTCGGCCGTGGCCTGCTCCCCGGTCAGGGTCGAGACCACCGGAATCCGCGGCGGGTCGTAGGTGAGCGTCCGGGCCAGGGTGCGGAAGTCCTCCAGCATCGGATCCATCAACGGCGAATGGAACGCATGCGACACCCGCAACAGCTTCGTCCGCACCCCCCGCTCCTCCAGAGCGGCGGCCACCTCCAACACCGCCTCCTCCACCCCGGAGACCACCACCGAGGACGGGCCGTTCACCGCCGCGACCGACACCTCCTTCTCCCGCCCGGCCAGCAGCTCGACGA
>NZ_JBITIZ010000056.1:0-1559 GCF_044459525.1 Streptosporangium sp. NPDC050284 | reverse complement strand
GTGGCGCGGGCTGGCCTTTCGCTTCGACAAGACCCCCGAAAGCTATCTCGCGGGCCTTCATCTCCGCGGAGCCATCTTGTGGCTCCGAAGCCTTCAACCCGTCTAAAGATCCGAAGTCCAGACAGGCCCTAGAACCCAGGTGCCGATAGGGGGTCACGGTTCGAGTGACGTCAACATGGGGCCGCTCTTCCGACAGTGCCCCAGCAGCCGAATGTCGGTCCACGGGTTCAGGCGACTCCGGTCTGCGCTTCGAAGAGGAACGCGGCGTTTCCAGCCTGGGGATCGTCCTTGTGACGGTAGCCAACTACATGGAGGCTTTGGCTGCGCTCACGTAGGCGATCGGGCCGCCAGACGTGGATTCGAGGCGCTTGCCGAGGAGGAGCTTGGCGATTCGCAGGTCGTCGGCTGTGCCGACATCGATCATGTTGGTGGCCGCGTCGAGGTCACTGATGTAGCCGGCGAGTCTCGCGTCGAAACGATGACGTATCAGGCCATTGTCGGTCAGTTTGGTATCCCAGCTGATCAGTCCCGTCAGTACGGCGACGATGAATCCGCCGAGGGTCACCGGGAGAATGCCAGCTTGGGCGATCTTTTCGGGTCTCCCCACCCACCAGCCACGCAGCGCCTCCAGTAGGTCTTCAGGTGTCAGATCGGCACGAAAACCGATGAAGGGGCGATCTTCATCTGGGACATGCTTCGCCACGTCGACGCGCAACACCGCCATCGTGGCGCTACCCGTTGCCGTTGGCAGGAGGTGATGCAGCGCTACAGCGGAGCGAGCTTGGATTCGTTGCACCACATCCGCGGGGACGACCAGCTTGCCACCGTGCTGACGGGCCGCGGGAAGCAGACCCGCAGCCGCGATCTTCTGTAGGGAGGTGGAGGAGAGGTTGAGGTGGATGGCGGCTTGCCGCAGGGTGATGAGGGTCATGGGTTGTAAGGTCTTCTTTCGGCTTGCTGCATTTGGATTTTGAAGTCGAGTAGGTGGACATGCGCTTGTCCAGAAGGAGCCTGCGGGCTGGGGCGGTGAGCATTCCGCGCGGTGAGAGGGTGCGCTAAGAGTTGCGTCCACAGCGGTGACATACGGCGTCGATACGGCAACGCCGCCTTACAGCGTCGCTCTTCATCGATCCGCGGCCACCATTTAAGCAGGGCGGGATCTCGCTGACGAATTCTACGGATTAAAGGGTTATCCAGGCCAAAAGGATAGGGCTCTGCTTCAGGGCGCGGACCTCGGTTTCCTCCGTGATGGTCCACATCTCGACGCGGTATTCGAAGTGGTCACCCGGCTCGTCGCCGTCTGTGTCCGGATGGGCGAACTGTGTCGGCATGTACGAGATCCGTGTCCGGTACGTGTTCGGCGGGAGCATGAGCACGTTTAACGCGGCCCTCGGCCAGAGACGAGTGGATGGTTCGCAACGGTACCCAGCTCTCTGAGCTGGGTGTTCTCTCGCAGGTGCCCCTCTGGCTGTACCTCTGTTCGGGTGTGTGCGGGAACGACGGGGAGGGTTCGTGCCTGGTGTGCTGATCGCTGTCGGTCGAGCTCCTCCAGGGAGAAG
>NZ_JBITIZ010000054.1:0-1575 GCF_044459525.1 Streptosporangium sp. NPDC050284 | reverse complement strand
CGTGCACCTCGCACACGTACACGGTCAGGGCGTACAACGCCCAGGGCGAGTCGGCCGCGAGCGGCGCGGTGAGCGCCACCACCACCGGCTGCACCGGCGGCGTCCCCGGCAAGCCGGGCGCGGTGGCCGCGACAGGCGGCGCGAACAGCGTGTCGCTCTCGTGGGGCGCGTCCTCGGGAACGGTGACCGGCTACCGGGTGTACGAGGGGTCGACGGTGCGGGCGACCGTGACCGGGACGAGCACGACGGTGTCCGGGCTGGGGGTGTGCGAGGCGCACACCTACACGGTGGCGGCGTACAACTCCGCGGGCGAGGGCCCCAGGAGCGACCCGGCGAGCGCGACCACGACCGGCTGCACCGGCGGCGGCCCGCTGCCCAAGCACTTCCTCACCGGCTACTGGCACAACTTCGACAACCCGGCCGTCGAACTGCGGCTCTCCGCGGTGCCCAACGAGTACGACCTGGTCGCGGTCTCCTTCGGAGAGGCCACCGCCACCCCCGGTGAGGTCGTCTTCGCCGTGGACCCGGGCCTGTCCGCCTCCCTCGGCGGCTACACCGACGCCCAGTTCAGGGCCGACGTGCAGACCCTCCACTCCCGTGGCAAGAAGGTCATCCTCTCGGTCGGCGGCGAGGCGGGCCGCGTGCAGGTGGCGAGCGCCGCCGCGGCGACCAAGTTCGCCGACACCGTCTACGCCCTGATGCAGAGTTACGGCTTCGACGGCGTCGACATCGACCTGGAGAACGGGCTCAACTCCACCTACATGGGCCAGGCGCTCCGGTCGCTGCGGGCGAAGGCGGGCGCGAACCTGATCATCACGATGGCGCCGCAGACCATCGACATGCAGTCCACCGGCGCCGAGTACTTCAAGCTGGCGCTGAACATCAAGGACATCCTCACCGTCGTCCACACCCAGTTCTACAACTCGGGCTCCATGCTCGGCTGCGACCAGATGGCCGCCTACTCGCAGGGCTCGGTCAACTTCATGACCGCGCTCGCCTGCATCCAGCTGGAGAACGGACTGCGTCCCGACCAGGTGGCGCTCGGACTGCCCGCGGGACCCGGCGCGGCGGGCGGCGGGATCGTCGCCCCCGCCCTGGTGAACCAGGCCCTCACCTGCCTCGCCACCAGGACCGGCTGCGGCAGCTTCGTACCGCCGCGCGCCTACCCCGGGATCCGCGGCGCGATGACCTGGTCGATCAACTGGGACGCCAGCAACAACTGGAACTTCTCCAGGACCGTCAAGCCGCACCTCGCGACCCTGCCCTAGCCCCCGCAGCTCACGACCCCGGACCCGCCCGGCACCTCACCGTCCACGACGCGCCCGGGCGGGCCCGGGGCCCCGACCTCGCACCCCCGATCTCCTCCCCCCAACCGAGGAAGTGCCATGAGATTTCGACGAACGCTGACCGCGGTCCTCGCCGCGCTCGGCATGTCAATCGGCCTGTCAACGGTCGCGACCCCCGCGTTCGCGGCACCCACCACCGCCGTCTTCACCAAGACCTCGGACTGGGGTACCGGTTTCGAGGGCAAGTACACGATCACGAATGGTGGTACGACGGCGATCAACGGTTGGT
>NZ_JBITIZ010000053.1:0-1701 GCF_044459525.1 Streptosporangium sp. NPDC050284 | reverse complement strand
GCCTAGAAGGCCGATGAAGATCTTGGTCTATCAGGCGATGCCGCCTTTCAGGGCATGGCCGTGATTCGCCAGGTGACGCTGTCGTGGTGGAGTCCAAGGCGGACGAGGGTGCGTAGGTTGATTGCAGCGGCGCGGGTGTGAAGCCAGGCGTTGTTCTTTATGGTCCCGATGTAGCGCAGTCGCCGGTTGCCTCGATGGACGAGCCAGGCGACGGCGCGTTCGACAGGGGGTCGCCAGCGGCGGTAGGCGGCCTGCCAGTCGGGGTCGGTGGCGGCTTGCCGGCGGGCGGTGGCCAGGTCGTCGTGATGGGGCCGGATGGTCAAGATCCGCCCGGATTTGGCCGTGGTGCACCTTGGACGGAGCGGGCAGCCGGTGCACTGGCCGGCGAAGAAGGCTTTGCGCTGCTGGTAGCGGCCCTTCGGCGCTGCCAGCGGGACCTGGTGCCCGGCGGGGCAGATCACCGTGCCTGCGGTGGTGTCGATGACGAAGTCATCGAGGCTGAACCCGCCGGGAACGGCCCTTTTCAACGGGGGCGGTTTGACGAACAACCGGTGACCGGCCTGCTGTAGCGCTCGGCGGGTTACCCCGGCGGAGTAAGCGCTGTCGGCGAAGACGTCCACCGAGACCTCTTCGTCGGTCAGCAGGGGCAGAGCGAGGCTGGACTCGTGGTGAGCGGCCCCGGTGCCGGGGGTCAGCGCCACGGCGGTGAACAGTCCGGTTGAGGGCTCGACCGCCAGGTGGGCCTTGTATCCCTCTTGGTGGTGGCTACGGGTCTTGTGAACATGGCGGGCCTGGGGATCGACAGTGGAGACCACCCGGTCGGCGGCGGTGCCACGGGCGATGCGCCAGCGTCCGTCACGACCGTCGCCGTCGGGCTCGACGTCTTGTCCGGCGACCAGGGCCAATAGCCCGACCGCGTGGGCGGCCTTGTCATCTGTGTCTTGGGCGGGCAGGTGCTTCAGCAGATACAGCGCGTCTTTCACCAGGGCGTCGACGAGGTCGGCGCGAGCGTGTTCGTCGTTCCAGGCGATCGGCGGTTTACCTGTGGTGGTGTAGTCGGTGGCGGTGCAGTGCGCGGCGAGCTGGGCGGCGCCGGGAACGTGACGGATCACCGTGCGGACAGCGGCGATCAACTGGGTGATGGTGTCTTGGGTGGCGACCGCGTCGTCCAGCACGGCCGAGTCCAGCGCCCGGCGGTGGCGTCCGGTGAGCACCCCGGTGGCCTTGACCACCTCACGCACCGCGTCAAAGATCCGCTGCGGGCGCGTCGTGCGGGCCAGCCGACGGCGGAAGTAGGCCAGGAGCGAGGGGTCGAAGGCGGTGTCGTGCAGGCCGAGCCCGCAGGCGGCCTTCCATCGCAGGTCGCAGCGCAGTTCCTGGACGGTATCGAAGTCCGATAAGCCGTGCAGGGCTTGTAACGTGATCGCGGCCGCCAGGACCTGCGGCGGCATGCTGGGGCGGCCGTTGGCCGAGGGGTACATGTCCGCGAACATCGACGCGGGAAACAGCCGGTCACGGTGCTCGGCCAAGAACGCGAACACGCTCCCGGGCGGGATCAGTTCCCGGCAGGTCTGCCACACATCCGGCCCAATCGTCTCCCCGGCCCACTGTCCCATCACCACGAGACATGAGTCTGGCCCCGTCGATCACGCGGCGGGGCCAGAACCCAAGATCTTCATCGGCCTTCTAGGGCCTGTACGG
>NZ_JBITIZ010000052.1:0-2081 GCF_044459525.1 Streptosporangium sp. NPDC050284 | reverse complement strand
ACCTCGACCCCATGCGCGATCAACTCCGCCCGCAACTCCACCGCCCCCGGAGCATCCAACCCCCGACGGCTGGTCAGCAGCAGACGACGCACCCCCCGCTCGGCCACCACATGCCGCGCGAACAAACCCCCCAGACCACCCGTACCACCAGTGATCAACACCGTCCCCTCGGGGTTCCAGACTCCGCTCGCCTCCCCCTCAGGGTGAGAGCCGGGCGCCAACCGCGCCAGCCGCGCTACCCGCACCTCACCATCGCGCACCGCCACCTGCGGCTCGCCCGAGGCCAGCACCCCCGCGAGTACACCGGGCAGTGCCGACAGCGAAGACTCCCGCCCGTCCACGTCCACCAGTACGAACCGGTCAGGATTCTCCAGTCGCGCGGAGCGCACCAAACCCCACACCGCCGCAGCCGCCAGGTCGGCCACCACCTCGCCGTCCCCTGCCGTCACCGCTTCCCTGGTCACCACTACCAGGCGCGAATCGGCGAACCGGTCATCGGCGAGCCACCCCTGCACCACGTCCAGAACGCGAGCGGTCAGCGCATGTGCCGACTCCACCACTTCGCCCGCCGGATCCGAGACCGCCTCCATCAGCACCACACCCGGCACCGGCCCCGCCTCCGCCAGCGACAGCAGATCCGCGTGAACCGGCACCGGATCCCCGCCCGCCCGCAGCATGGAGGCGACACCCAACGTGTCCTGGCCGAGTACCGCCGCCGGGAGCGCGTCAGCAGCCGGGAGACCCACCGACGACGTCCACTCCACCTGGAACAAAACATCCCTACCACCACCGGGAGCGGCCAACACCTCCGACGCCACCGGCCGCAACACCAACGACCGCGCCGACACCACCAAACCCCCACCCCCATCCACCGCCACCACAGAAACCGCATCACCCCGAGTCCTCACCAACCGAACCCGCAACACCGACGCCCCACCCGCATGCAAACACACCCCACCCCACGAGAACGGCAACCGCCCACCCTCGGCATCGTCCAACCCCACAAACGGCACCGCATGCAACACCGCATCCAACAACGCCGGATGCACCCCGAACGACCCCGCACCCGACACCACCTGCTCAGGCAGCACAACCTCCGCGAACACCTCACCCTCAGAACCCCGCCACGCCCCCCTCAACCCCCGAAACACCGGCCCATACTCCAACCCACCCTCAGCCAACCGCTCATACACCCCGTCCAACTCGATCACCGACGCACCCCGCGGCGGCCACACCTCCGTCTCGAA
Organism: Streptosporangium sp. NPDC050284; assembly: GCF_044459525.1. NCBI lineage: Bacteria > Bacillati > Actinomycetota > Actinomycetes > Streptosporangiales > Streptosporangiaceae > Streptosporangium > Streptosporangium sp. NPDC050284. Next base: position 834 of record NZ_JBITIZ010000052.1, on the reverse strand, counting down.
ACGCGTGACAACCTCGCCACCGGTCCCCGTGACCTGCCCTCGATCGTCCTCGACGCCCACCCCGACGTGACCACCGCTCGCCAGCACACCTGCGGCATGCCGCACCCAGCCATCGTGATCACCGGCATCGGCCGACCGGGCATGGACGCTCACCTCACGCCGACCCGACTCGTCGGCCGGCCCCACCCGCACCTGCACCGCGACCGCGTCGTCCTCACTCAGCACCAGCGGCGCGGTCAAGGTCAGCTCCTCGACCAGATCGCAGCCGACCTGGTCACCCGCGCGGATCGCCAGCTCCAGGAAGCCGGTACCCGGGAAGATCACCATCCCGCCCACCGCGTGATCCGCCAGCCACGGATGCGACCGCAGCGACAACCGTCCCGTCAGCAGCGCGTCACCGGAATCGGCCAGACCCACGGCCGCGCCCAGCAGCGGATGGCCCGCCGCCTCCTGTCCCAGACCGCGAGCATCCGCGATTCGCCCGATACTCGGCCAGAACCACTGGTGCTGGAAGGCATAGGTCGGCAACTCCACCCGGCGCCCGCCCGCGAGCACCGCCTCCCAACCGATCGCCACGCCACGCACGTGCAACTCGGCGAGAGCCGTCATGATCGCCGACTGCTCGTCCCGATCCCCGCGCAGCACCGGCACCGCCACCGCGCCCGTTTCACCCGCGAACGCGACAGAAGAGCCCTCAGCACCCGGATTGGAACCGGCGAACTCGGCGAGGGTGTCGGATGCCATCGCGGTGAGCACACCGTCGGGGCCGAGTTCCAGGTAGGCCCGCACCCCCTGGGCGTGCAGGGTGCGCACGCCGTCGGCGAAGCGAACCGC
>NZ_JBITIZ010000051.1:0-3188 GCF_044459525.1 Streptosporangium sp. NPDC050284 | reverse complement strand
TTGCTTTGTGGTCAAGTCCTCGGCCTATTAGTACTGGTCAGCTCCACACATTACTGCGCTTCCACTTCCAGCCTATCAACCCGGTCGTCTACCGGGAGCCTTACCCACTCACGTGGTGGGAGACCTCATCTCAAGGCGAGCTTCCCGCTTAGATGCTTTCAGCGGTTATCCCTTCCGAACGTAGCCAACCAGCCGTGCTCCTGGCGGAACAACTGGCACACCAGAGGTTCGTCCGTCCCGGTCCTCTCGTACTAGGGACAGCTCCTTTCAAGTCTCCTGCGCGCGCAGCGGATAGGGACCGAACTGTCTCGCGACGTTCTAAACCCAGCTCGCGTACCGCTTTAATGGGCGAACAGCCCAACCCTTGGGACCTACTCCAGCCCCAGGATGCGACGAGCCGACATCGAGGTGCCAAACCATCCCGTCGATATGGACTCTTGGGGAAGATCAGCCTGTTATCCCCGGGGTACCTTTTAGCCGTTGAGCGACGGCGCTTCCACATGCCACCGCCGGATCACTAGTCCCAGCTTTCGCTCCTGCTCGACCCGTCGGTCTCACAGTCAAGCTCCCTTGTGCACTTACACTCGACACCTGATTGCCAACCAGGCTGAGGGAACCTTTGGGCGCCTCCGTTACTCTTTAGGAGGCAACCGCCCCAGTTAAACTACCCACCAGACACTGTCCCTGATCCGGATCACGGACCGAAGTTAGACGTTCAAAACGACCAGAGTGGTATTTCACCAATGACTCCACCCCCACTAGCGTGAAGGCTTCACCGTCTCCCACCTATCCTACACAAGACGCTCCAAACGCCAATGTCAAGCTATAGTGAAGGTCCCGGGGTCTTTCCGTCCTGCTGCGCGTAACGAGCATCTTTACTCGTAGTGCAATTTCGCCGGGTCTGCGGTTGAGACAGCGGGGAAGTCGTTACGCCATTCGTGCAGGTCGGAACTTACCCGACAAGGAATTTCGCTACCTTAGGATGGTTATAGTTACCACCGCCGTTTACTGGCGCTTAAGTTCTCAGCTTCGCCACACAAGTGCGACTAACCGGTCCCCTTAACGTTCCAGCACCGGGCAGGCGTCAGTCCGTATACATCGTCTTACGACTTCGCACGGACCTGTGTTTTTAGTAAACAGTCGCTTCCCCCTGGCCTCTGCGACCCCCACCAGCTCAGAACGCAAAGGTTCATCACCAGCGAAGGCCCCCCTTCTCCCGAAGTTACGGGGGCAATTTGCCGAGTTCCTTAACCACAGTTCACCCGATCGCCTTAGTATTCTCTACCTGACCACCTGAGTCGGTTTAGGGTACGGGCCGCCACGACACTCACTAGAGGCTTTTCTCGGCAGCATAGGATCACCCACTTCGCCACAATCGGCTCGGCATCACATCTCAGACTTAATGCGTTGCGGATTTGCCTACAACACGTCCTACATGCTTACCCCAGGACAACCATCGCCTGGGCTGGGCTACCTTCCTGCGTCACCCCATCGCTTACCTACTACCAGTTCAGGCCAGGCGTTCAGTCTCACCCACACCCCGAAGGGCGTTAGGGACTTAAGGACCCTTAGTATCACTGGATTCAGTATTGGCGCATCGTAGCGGGTACGGGAATATCAACCCGTTGTCCATCGACTACGCCTGTCGGCCTCGCCTTAGGTCCCGACTTACCCTGGGCGGATTAGCCTGCCCCAGGAACCCTTGGTCATCCGGCGCAGAAGTTTCTCACTTCTGATTCGCTACTCATGCCTGCATTCTCACTCGCACAGCCTCCACAACTGGATCACTCCGCTGCTTCGCCGGCCGCACGACGCTCCCCTACCCACCCACACACCTAAACCACAAAGGCTCGGATAATGTGTGAATGCCACGACTTCGGCGGTGTACTTGAGCCCCGCTACATTGTCGGCGCGGAATCACTTGACCAGTGAGCTATTACGCACTCTTTCAAGGGTGGCTGCTTCTAAGCCAACCTCCTGGTTGTCACTGCGACTCCACATCCTTTCCCACTTAGCACACGCTTAGGGGCCTTAGTCGGTGGTCTGGGCTGTTTCCCTCTCGACTACGGAGCTTATCCCCCGCAGTCTCACTGCCACGCTCTCACTTACCGGCATTCGGAGTTTGGCTGACGTCAGTAACCTTGTCGGGCCCATTAGCCATCCAGTGCTCTACCTCCGGCAAGAAACACGCGACGCTGCACCTAAATGCATTTCGGGGAGAACCAGCTATCACGGAGTTTGATTGGCCTTTCACCCCTAAACACAGGTCATCCCCCAGGTTTTCAACCCTGGTGGGTTCGGTCCTCCACGCGGTCTTACCCGCGCTTCAACCTGCCCATGCCTAGATCACTCCGCTTCGGGTCTACAGCATGCGACTCATTCGCCCTATTCAGACTCGCTTTCGCTACGGCTCCCCCACACGGGTTAACCTCGCCACACACCATAACTCGCAGGCTCATTCTTCAAAAGGCACGCAGTCACATCACAAACAAGAGCAAGCCCTCGTTTACGCTCCTACGGCTTGTAGGCACACGGTTTCAGGTACTATTTCACGACCCCTCACCGGGGCGCTTTTCACCTTTCCCTCACGGTACTTGTTCACTATCGGTCACCAGGGAGTATTTAGGCTTACCAGGTGGTCCTGGCAGATTCACACAGGATTTCTCGGGCCCCGTGCTACTTGGGATCCCCTCAAACAGTCCAACCGATTTCGCCTACCCGACTCTCACGGTCTACGGCGCCACTTCCCAGAAGCTTCGACTATCGGAAAGATTTCTTACTGTCTATGGTCTCGGCAGAAACCAACAGAGGGTCCCACAACCCCGCAAACGCAACGCCTGCCGGCTATCACACGCCTACGGTTTAGCCTGATCCGCTTTCGCTCACCACTACTCACGGAATCACTATTTGTTTTCTCTTCCTACGGGTACTGAGATGTTTCACTTCCCCGCGTTACCACCAACCGCCCTATACATTCAGGCGGAGGCAACACCACATGACTGGTGCTAGGTTTCCCCATTCGGACATCCCCGGATCAAAGTCTGGTTGGCGACTCCCCGGGGCTTAACGCAGCCTCCCACGTCCTTCATCGGCTCCTGATGCCAAGGCATCCACCGTGTGCCCTAAAAAACTTGGCCACAAAGATGCTCGCGTCCACTATGCAAATCTCAAACAACAAACAGCGACCA
>NZ_JBITIZ010000050.1:0-3863 GCF_044459525.1 Streptosporangium sp. NPDC050284 | reverse complement strand
ACTGCACCGGGGACGGTGTGGGAGAGTAGGTCACCGCCGGACAATCTTTTACGAAAAGGGCTCCCACCATGTGGTGGGGGCCCTTTCGTGCTTTCCAGAGTCTTTTCTCTTTCTGGGCCCTTTCCCCTCATGGCTTTTCCGGTGTTCCTTGCCGCAGGCAGGAATGCGGACCTGTCCTGGACTCTTTATGGGCCTGTCCGGGACCCGCCCAGGACGTCAGTAGGCTGGAGACGTGGACTATCGAGCGGTTGAACAAGCGATCATGCAGCGTGGCGTCGAGTGGAGCTTCGAGCCCAGCCTCGACAGGATCGCCGCGCTCGTGGACCTGCTCGGCTCCCCGCAGCACTCCTATCCCGTCGTGCATGTGGCCGGTACGAACGGCAAGTCGAGTACGACCCGGATGATCGAAGCACTTCTGCGCGAACGCAACCTGCGTGTCGGCCGGTTCACCAGCCCCCACCTCGTTTCCATGCGCGAGCGCATCAGTGTGGACGGCGTCCCGCTGAGCGAGGAGCGCTTCGTCGAGGTGTACGAGGACATCGCTCCCTACCTGGAGATGGTCGACTCACAGGGGCGGAGGCTCTCCTTCTTCGAGACCCTCACCGCGATGGCGTTCGCCGCCTTCGCCGATGCTCCCGTGGATGTGGCGGTCATCGAGACGGGGATGGGGGGCGTCACCGACGCCACCAACGTCGCCGACGGCACCGTGGCGGTCATCACCCCTATCTCCCTCGACCATGTCGACTACCTCGGACCCGACGTCGAGACGATCGCAGGGGAGAAGGCCGGCATCATCAAGCCCGGGGCGACCGCCGTGCTCGCGCAGCAGGAGCTTCCCGCCGCCTCGGTGCTGATGAGGCGGGCCGCCGAGGTCGGTGCCACCGTGGCACGCGAGGGGCTGGAGTTCGGCGTGCTGAGCAGGGAACTCGCCATCGGTGGGCAGTTGATCCGTCTCAAAGGGCTCAAGGGAACCTACGAGGACATTCTGCTTCCCCTCTACGGGGCTCACCAGGCGGGTAACGCGGCCTGCGCGCTTGCCGCGGTGGAGGCGCTGACCGGTGGGGATGAGCCTCTCGATGCGGAGCTGGTGCGGCAGGCGTTCCTGGAGGTGCGCTCGCCCGGCAGGCTTGAGGTGGTCCGCAGAGGGCCCACGGTGGTCGTCGACGCCGCGCACAATCCGGCGGGGATCCGGGCCAGTCTGGACGCCGTGCAGGAGTCCTTCGACTTCGCGAAGCTCATCGGAGTGGTGGCGGTGTTCGAGGACAAGGACGTCCAGGGCATCCTGGAGCTGCTGGAACCGATGATGGACGAGATCGTGGTGACCAGGAACTCCTCGCCGAGGTCCATGGATGTGGACGATCTCGCCGCGCTGGCCGAGGAGATCTTCGGCCTTGACCGGGTGCACCAGGTCGAGAGGCTGGACAGCGCGATCGACCGGGCGATCGGCATCGTCGACGCTCTGGGAGAGTTCAGCGGGGCCGGGGTTCTGGTCACCGGGTCGGTGGTGACCGCCGGTGACGCGCGACTTCTGCTCAAGGCGGACGAGGCACGGTGAGCGAGCAGGACACCGCAAACGGCCAAGAGCGCGATATGCCGGGAAAACGCCCTGATATCGGACAAGCCGGGCGGACGAGGCGCAGTGAGTAGGCAAGGCATAGTGAGCGGGCAAGACGGGATGAGCCGGTCGGGCGTGGCGGGTCGGGCGCGGCCGTGGCGACTCTGGAGGGACAGAAAATGATCACGGTCACTCCCGGGATGAGGCGTCTCTGCGCCAGCGTGCTCGGCATGCAGGCCATAGTCGTCGGTCTGTTCACGCCGGTCGCCATCAACACCCAAGGCGTCGAACCGACCCTCGCGTTCACCGTCGGCCTCGGCCTGGCGCTCCTCTGCGTGGTGGTGATCGGCCTGCTCAGGCGGCCTTTCGCCTACCTCGCGGGAAGCGTGATCCAGGTGCTCACCATCGCCTCCGGCTTCATGGTCCCGGCGATGTTCTTCCTCGGGGTGATCTTCGCCGCGCTGTGGATCACGGCGATATTCGTCGCTCGCCGTGTCGAGGGCGTGACTTCTCGCTAAAGTCGGCCAACATGGCCGTCCCTCCCATCCAGCCGACTCGGGCGGTGCCCGCCAGGCCCACAGGCCTGGTGCGCGTGCTCCGGGTCTCCCTGATGCTCGACGTTGTCCTCGGACTGCTCGTCGCGGTAGTGCTGCCGCTGGCGATCGTCGCCATTCCCAATACCATCTCGGTGGTCGCCGCCCTCCTGCCGCCGGACATCTCGCAGATAGCGATGATCAGAGCGCACGGGCTGGCGCTTCCCGCGATGGTCCTGACCGTGCCGGTGGCGGCGGTGGCCGTGTACCGGATGAGGGCGGCCCCGATAATGGTCGCCGGGTTGACCCTGCTCGCCTTCGCCGACGCCGCCGGCGGGTACGCCGGGTCAACGGCGCTGGTAGGGGTCCTGCGGGTCCTGCACGGGGTCGGAGCGGGCTTGCTGGTTCCCGCCACCCTGATGGCCGTCTGGGGGCGTTCGACGCTCCTCAGGGCCGTGTGGGCGGCCGTGCTGACGGGGAGCCTCCTGGCTGCCCAGGCGCTCGCGCTGTGGCCCCTTGACCAGGTCGACTCCTGGCGCGTCACCCTCCAGCCGTACCCGATGCTCACCGGGGTCGCGCTCGCCCTCGCCGCGCTCTATCTGGTGCTGTGGTTGAAGGAGGGCGAGAGCGGCGCGGGCCCCGTTCCGGCCGTCGCCGAACGCGGACGCACGCTGTGGGTGGTCATGCCCGCCGCGGGCGTCGCGGCCCTGGCTCTGGGCAGCACGTTCGACTGGTCACCGAATCTGGTGATCCGTGCGGCGCTGGTGTCCATCCTCGTCCTGCTCGCCCTGGCCTCCTCCGGTCTCTCGAAGGGGGCCGCCGGTCGGGCGCCGGCCTACGCGATGATCGCGGTCGGCGTCGTCGCCCTGCCCACCGCCGCCCAGATCACCTACGTCGAACTCGGAGGGCTGGGAGGGCCGGGGCTGTCCGGCCTGTGGCCGGCCTTCGTGATCGCCGCGTTGGTGGGCCTCCTGTCCGCGGTGTCGGCGAATCGGCTGGGCGACGCGGCCATGCCCATGGTCACCGCGGGCGGACTCGTGGTGATGGTCGCGGGCCTGTGCGCCGTGCGGCTGTTTCTTCCCGCCCCGGGCGGGCTCCCGCTGATTCTCCCGTTCGCGCTGCTCGCGGGTGGTGCCTCGGTGGCGCTCACCGGTGCGTTGCGATCCTGCGGTGAGGGTGCGGCGCTTCTGGCGCTGTCGCTGTTCTTCCCCGCGGTGCTCGTGGGCTTCCTGCTGGGCAGTGGCGTCCAGGTCAACCGCCTGAAGGACGCCACGACCCCGCAGGCGCTGGTCGACGGGTTCGTGGACGCCCTGCAGCTGTGGGCACTGCTCGGCGGCGGACTGGTGCTCGTGGTGATCGTGCTCGGCGCCGTTCTGGCTCGCCTCCTGCCCGGCACCCCGGTGAGCCCGGGGGACACCCGGGACACTCCGGCAGGTGCGGGCGGCGTCTCGCCGGGAGCGGGACCCACTTCCGGGCTGGTGCCCCCTCCCGCCGGAGAGGTCGATCCCGCCGGTGGCGCGTGGCCGGCCGCCACGGCGTCGGGACCTCCCGGAAAGGTCGGTCTTTCCGGGCAGGTCAAGCCGTCCGAACGGGCCGGGCAGCCCAGGCGGTCCGAACGGGACGGGCAGGCGGGACACGGGGTGGTGGGGGCGCGGGGGGCGGCCCCCCCCCCCCCCCCCCGGCCCCCCCCCCCCCCGCCCGGGGCGCCCCCCCCCCCCCCCGGCCAACAGCGGGCCGCGGGCCCCCCCCGGGGGGGGGCGGGGGGGGGGGCGGGC
>NZ_JBITIZ010000049.1:0-4106 GCF_044459525.1 Streptosporangium sp. NPDC050284 | reverse complement strand
ATCGCGTCCGTCCCCGACGCCACCAGCTCCCACAACTCCTCAGGCGAGGCCACCCCACCGGGAAACCGGCACCCCATCCCCACGATCACCACCGGGTCAGAGACATCGGTTCCCGTCACGGTCACGAGCGCGGTGCTCTCCTGTGCCGACAGGGCGTCCAGCAGGTGCCCCGCGAGCGCCGCGACGGTGGGGAACTCGAAGGCGACGGTGGGGTGCAGGGTGAGGCCGGTGAGCGCGTTGAGCCGGTTGCGCAGCTCGACGGCGGTCAGTGAGTCGAAGCCGAGTTCCTTCAGCGGCCGGTCCGCGCCCACCCCGTCCGCGTCCTCGCGGCCGAGGACGGCCGCGGCCTGTTCGCGTACGAGCCCGGTGACGATGCGAGACCGCTCGTGTGGCGGTTCGGCCCGCAGCCGCCGCGCCCAGGCGCCGTCGGCCGCCGTCCGCCGGGCCGCGGCGGGCGGCTTGACGATTCCGGAGAACAGGGCGGGCAGGCGGCCCGCGGCCGCCTCGTCCCGCAGCACGCCCTCGTCCAGCGGCGACACCACGGTGTGGGCGTCACGCACCCGTTCGAGCACGTCCAGCGCGCGGCCGGTCTCGACCGGGCCGACACCGTGCCTGGCGAGCCGGGCGCGGTCGGCCGCGCCCAGGTGGGCGGTCATCGCGCTCGCCTCCTCCCACAGACCCCAGGCGACGGCCGTGGCCGGCAGACCGGCACGGCGCCGGTGCTCGGCCAGGGTGTCGAGGAAGGCGTTGGCGGCCGCGTAGTTCGCCTGCCCGGGTACGCCGAATGTGGCCACGGCGGAGGAGAAGAGCACGAAGCCCTCCAGGGGGAGGTCCGCGGTCAGCTCGTGCAGGTGCCACGCCGCGTCCACCTTGGGCCGCAGCGCGACGGCCAGTTCCTCGGTGGTCATCCCGGTGACCGTGGCGTCCGCGAGCAGCCCCGCGGTGTGGATCACCGACCTGAGGGGGCGGTCGGCGGGGATGGATTCCAGCAGTTCCGCCACGACCGCGCGGTCGGTGACGTCGCAGGCCACCACGCTCACCCCGGCTCCTGTCGCGGTGAGTTCCTCGGCCAGAGCCTCGGCGCCCGGCGCTCGCGGCCCCGAGCGGCTCACCAGCAGCAGGTGCGGAGGGTTCGCCGAAGCGGCGAGCCTGCGGGCGACCAGCGCGCCGAGGGTTCCGGTGCCTCCGGTGACGAGGACGGTGCCGGTCGGCGTCCCCACCGGGGATCCCGAGTCGTGAGGGGCGGAGTCGTGAGGGGTGTTCCCGCCGAGGTCGTGGGCGGCGAGTCTGGGCACCAGCAGTTCGCCGCCGCGTACGGCCACCTCGCGTTCGCCGTGCTCGGCGGCGAGCAGCGCGGCGGGGGCGGGACCGTCGACGGTGACCAGGGTGAACCGGCCGGGGTGTTCGGCGGCGGCGGTGCGGACCAGACCACGGACCGGGGCGGACGCGAGGTCGGACTCGGCCACCACGACCGAGAGCCGGATACCGTCGAAACCGGGATGGCGGAGCCAATCCTGGAGCAGCCCCAGGACGGCGGCGGTCCGCTCGTGTGCCTCCGCGACCACGTCGCCCGTCCGCCCGCCCACGGGTACGAGCACGGCCCCGGCGCCGTCCGCCGACAGCAGGTCGTCGACCACGCCGACGTCCCCGTCCGTCGTGACGAGGCCACCTGGGCCACCGGGGCCGTCGGAGCCACTGAAGCCGCCGAGCACGATGACGTTTCCGGGAGCCGGGCCCGTCTCGGCCGGTCGCTCCCAGTCGACCCGGTAGGTCTCGGCCGCGGGGCGGGCCGCGGCGAGTTCGGCGCGGGCGGCCGGGCGGAACGCCACGGACTCGACGGCGCCGACGACCTCCCCTTCCAGGTCCGCGAAGGTGTAGCGGAACCGGGAGGCGCCGAGCGGTTCGATGCGCGCCCGCAGCCCTTCCAGCCCCCGCTTCGCCCCGCCGGTCAGGCGCAGGCCCTCGAAGGCGAACGGCAGGAGAGGGTGGTCCGGGTCGGGGTCGGCGAGTCCGGCCAGCCCGGCCACCACCGGATGCAGAGCGGCGTCGAGCAGTGCCGGGTGAAGGACGAAATCCTCACCCGCGGCACCCCGGACCTCGGCCGCGACGAGCTCGGCGTAGACCGTGCCGTCGCCGGCCCGCCATACGGCGGCCAGCCCCTGGAAGGCCGGGCCGTAGTCGTAGCCGAGCCGGTACAGCCGTGCGTACACGTCGGTGATGTCGACGCTCTCGGCTCCGGGGGGAGGCCACGCGACCCGCGTGGCCCCCGTCGTCCCGGGGGCGAGGGTCCCGGCCGCGTGCCGGGTCCACGGGGCGTTCTCGGACGAGCGCGCGTGCACCTCCACGGTCCGGCGGCCATGATCGTCAGGGGCTGCGACGAGCACCTGCAGCGGCGTCGGGTGCCCGTGGGTGAGGACGAGAGGCGCCTGGACGGTCAGCTCGCGCACCTCTGGGCAGCCGACGAGGTCCCCGGCCCGGGTGGCGAGTTCGGCGAGAACCGTGCCGGGTGCCAGCACGGTACGGAACACCGAGTGGTCGGCGAGCCACCCCTGTGCCGCCGTGTCGAGTCGTCCGGTCAGCACCGCGCCGCCGTCCACGAGCGCGACCATCGCCCCCAGTAGCGGGTGGCGGACGGCGGACGGCCCTAGCCCGGACGCCAGGGCCGAGCCGGCGGAGGGGATGAGCCAGTAGCGCTCGCGCTCGAACCGGTAGGTCGGCAGGTCCACGGCAGAGGTGCCCGTCGTCGTCCAGGAGACGGGGACGCCGCCGAGGTGGGCCACGGCGAGGGCGCGGCGGAACGTCTCCGTGCCGCCCTCGCCGCGCCGCAGCGTGCCGCCCGCCAGCCCGGGCAGGCCCCGCTCGGCGAGGATCTCCTCGACGGCCACGGTGAGCACCGGGTGCGGGCTCACCTCGACGAACCGGTGGTACCCCGCGTCGAGCAGGCCGTGGACGGCGGCTTCGAACTCCACGGTCCCGCGGAGGTTCCGATACCAGTACCCGGCGTCGAGCGTGGCGGTGTCGGCCGGTTCCCCGGTCACCGAGGAGTGGAACGCGATCTCGGCCGGCCTCGGTTCCAGGCCGGTGAGCGTCTCCAGCAGGTCCTCGCGCAGGGGTTCGACGTATCGGGTGTGCGAGGCGTAGTCCACCGGGACGCGGCGGGCGCGCACGCCCTGCTCGTCGCACCACGCGAGCAGCTCGTCGAGGGCGTCCGCGCCTCCCGCGACCACCGTGGAGCGTGGCCCGTTGCGCACCGCGATCTCGATCTCCCCCGGTCGGCGCGCCAGGACCCGGGCCAGCTCGTCGGCGCCCAACGCCACCGACACCATGCCGCCGTTCCCCGCGATGCGGGCTATCGCCCTGCTGCGGAGTGTGACGATCTTCGCGGCGTCCGCCAGCGACAGCGCGCCCGCCACGTAGGCCGCGGCGATCTCGCCCTGTGAGTGCCCGACCACGGCGTCCGGCCGTACTCCGGCGGCGCGCCACATCGCCGCGAGCGACACCATCATCGCGAAGAGCACCGGCTGCACGACGTCGACGCGCTCCAGTGGTGGCGCGCCGGCGTCGCCGCGGAGCACGGCGGTGAGAGACCAGTCGGTGTGTCCGGCGAACGCCTCCTCGCAGGCCTCGATCTCGGCGCGGAAGGTACGGTCGGAGTCCAGGAGCGCGCGGGCCATCTCGGGCCACTGCGATCCCTGGCCGGGGAAGACGAAGACCGTCCTGCCCGGGGCCTTCTCGCCGGTGACGACCTCGTCGTGGAGTTCGCCCCGTGCCAGGGCGCGCAGGGCGGGCAGGTGGTCGGCCAGTACGGCGGCGCCGTGGCCGAGCCGTGCCCTGGAAAGGAGGGTGGCCGCCACGTCGCGCGGGTCCAGCCCCGGATGGGCCTGAAGGTGGTCGGCCAGTGCCCCGGCCTGCCTGCGCAGAGCGGCGGGGCTGTCCCCCGACAGCAGCACGGGGGGAGCGGGCGCGGTCGCGGGCCGATCGGCGTGGCCGGAGACATTCGGTGTCTCGGCGGGGTCGTCGGGTGCCTGTTCGAGGATGACATGCGCGTTGGTCCCACTGATCCCGAACGACGACACCCCCGCCCGCCGCACCCCACCCCCCCGCGG
>NZ_JBITIZ010000048.1:0-4147 GCF_044459525.1 Streptosporangium sp. NPDC050284 | reverse complement strand
ATCGGTGAGGTCTCCACGCGCCATGACGATGGCCTACCAGGACGACAAACCACCGCGCAGGCAATCCCGCTGATCTCAACCCCGTACAGGCCCTAGGGCGCGGAGTACAGCGACGCGCTCGGTGGCGTGCTCGCCCACGTCGGTGGCCGCCTCTTCCATCCACGTTCGCAGTTCGGCTTCCAGAGATTCGCGCCGTGCAACCTGCCGGTAGTTGTCGCGCAGAATGTTGCGAGCGACGCGGAGGAGCCAAGGTAACGGCGCGTGGTCGGGGATGCTGTCCAGACGCCGCCAGGCCACCAGGAAGGTCTCGCTGACCACTTCCTCCGCGAGTTGATGTCCGGCGCGACTTGCCGCATAGCCGTACACCCTCGCTTGGTAGGTGCTGTAGAGCGAGGTGAAGCGCTCATGGGGGTTTGGCAAGCCGGTTCCTTCGGTCGGGGACAAACGTTCATAGAGCAAGTGGTCCGAAGGAAGGCTTTCTTACATCCCGATTTCCGCATCTTCCCAACAGTTCGGCCTCGGACCCCTGCCAAGACCGACCCCGAGCGGGTCGACTGGCTGACCCCGCGTCCCGCCTACGCCCTCTCCGGGGGCTTCTTCGGCTGGCGGCGTACGGCGTCGCTCTTCAGGTGCCCGTACACCGTCGAGCGCGGCACTCCGAACAAGTCCGCGATCTGCTGGACGGTCTTGTCCCGCGTGTCGTACAGGTCCTGGGGCGAGGGTGACCTGGTCGGCGGTGAGCTTAGGCCGGCGTCCGCCGACCCGGCCGCGGGCGCGGGCTGAGGTCAGGCCGTCCATCGTGTTGGCCACGACCAGCTCGCGTTGCAGCTCGGCCAGGACCGACAGCATGCCGAACATCGCGCGGCCCTCCCGAGCCGGGCCGTTTCACCTCCTCTGGAGGTGTCCGTTAGGGGAACGCTCAACGAGACACGTCTCGTCGTCGGTCGGTGGCGACGCGACCTGCGGCGACGTCGTCTCAGATAGGTAGTCCGTGAAACTATCCGGTGACGGTGGGCTAAACGGTACGACACGATGTGACCGGCATCACTGACAGTCTCATGGCAGACCCCACTGACACTCTCGTGGCGCTTGGCAGTTCCGCCCCTGACCAGTCCGTCCTTCTGTACCGCTCGTAAGGTGGGAGTAAGGGACATCATGACGAACGAACAGGACTCCGAGGCCTTGTGGGCGGCTCGCATATCGCCCGATCTCATCGCAGTCGCCGCAGCGGATCTCGCCCGGAAAAACGTCGCCCTGGGCTTGGACGAAACCGATCCGGCGGTGCTGGACGTCATCCTGGCCGACCTGCGCGAGCGTGAGGGACGGCGGTCAAGGCCACGAGCTGAGCGCAGCGAAGGTCGTGGCCTTGAGGGCCGCGGAGCCGACGGCCATACTTCGGGCCGCGACGATCACGCCCCTTGCCCCCGCACGCGCGAGTTCCGAAAGCCCCACTATCTTAGGTGACTCCAAGTAGTCAGTCATGTCAGGTAAGTAAGGTTGGCGCGTACTTGCCTCACCAGTATTCAGGGGTCTTCAGGCATGTCAGTCATGTCAGGTACGCTGCCTCGGTACTACCGGTTTGAGCGGGCGGTGGCTGCCCGCAGGCGGTCCGGCATGAGAAGGGCCCACCTCGGCGCCCTCTTCACGAACGCAGCCCCAACCCCACGACTTCCGACACCCACACGCAGGGGTGAAACCCCAGCTCAGCACTTCTGAGAACAGATCCGCGCGTTACATCGTGGCAGGGGCACGTCCTGGAGGAGAACGCCTGTACGTTCGTCCTGTTCGATATCTCCACCACGAGCGAGGACCCGTCATGCAAGCCATCACCGTTCGAGACCGCGCTGCCGGTCTGGCCGGGCTTTCCCTGACGGAAGAGCCATACCCGCACGCCGCCGAGAACGACGTCGTCGTCCGGGTGCATGCCGCAGGGTTCACCCCCGGAGAGCTCAACTGGCCGGGAACGTGGTCCGATCGCGCCGGCCACGACCGGACGCCCAGTGTGCCCGGGCATGAGGTGTCGGGTATCGTCGTCGAGCTGGGATACGGAACAACCGGCCTGACCGTCGGCCAGCGGGTGTTCGGGCTGACCGACTGGACCCGCAACGGCTCGCTGGCTGAGTACGTGGCGGTGGAAGCCCGCAACCTCGCGCCGCTGCCGGCCGACGTCGACCACACCGTGGCCGCCGCACTGCCGATCTCAGGACTGACCGCGTGGCAGGGCCTGTTCGATCACGGCCGCCTAGCTGCCGGCCAGACCGTCCTGATCCACGGCATCGCGGGCGGTGTCGGTTCTATCGCGGTGCAGCTCGCACGCGAGGCAGGAGCCCGAGTGATCGGCACCGGCAGGGCCGGCGACAGGGACACAGCACTCGGCCTCGGCGTGGATGCCTTTTTAGACCTGCAGGCCGATCCCCTTGAAGATGCCGGTCAGGTCGACGTGGTGATCGGCGGTGACATCCTGAATCGTTCGGCCGCGCTGGTGCGCACCGGCGGCACGCTCGTCACCATCGTCTCGCCACCCACGGTCCGGCCCCGTGACGGGCAGGCAATCTTCTTCGTCGTCGAGTCCGATCGTGCCCGGCTCGCGGACCTGGCACGGCGGGTCCGGGACGGACGGCTCCGCCCGATCGTCGGGGCCATGCGGACGCTCTCCGAGGCGCCCTCCGCGTTCGCGCCCGCCCAGCGCACTCCCGGCAAGACGATCATCCGGGTCACGGAAGGCGAATAGCCGGCAGGCTGGCTCAGTTGCCGGCGACGTTGTATCGGCTGCATTTGAGCAGACCATCGCCAAGGCTTGAATTCGCCCGTGGTTAGGCTCCGAAATGCCTGGACAGCATAATCATCACTCCTCCTGACCGAGCCCCATCCCCAGGTGAACCACTTCGGCTGTGTGGGGGCGGAATACGGGACGCCTCGCGATCACCCGGTGCGCCTGAAAGGTGCACGCAGGATAGGAGAGAGGTCATGATCCGAGTACGGTTTGCCGGTAGCCTTCTGGCTGCCGGCATGGTGGCCGCGTCCGTCGCATGCGCGCCCACAGCAGAGCCTGCGACCGGCCAGGTGCCAGTGGCCGCCACGGTTTCGCAGCCACCGTCCGAGACGCTATCGCCTCTCTTGGAACAGGCGCTTCCAAATGTCAAGGGCAAGACGTTCACCTCGGCGATCGTGAACTTCCCGCCCGCCGCACGCGCGGTGCCACATCGGCACGGCAAGGCTTTCGTCTACGCCTACGTACTCGAGGGCATTGTGCGCAGCCGGCTCGGTGGCGAGCCGGTGCGTACGTACCGCCAAGGCGAGAACTGGGTTGAGCAGCCGGGCGCCCACCATGTGCTCACGGAGAACACCAGCCGGACGCAACCGGCGAAGCTGCTGGTCGTCTTCGTCTCCAACACGGGAGACAAGCTCAAGGTCAACGATCCGCCAAGGTAGGGCTATCGGCTGGGCGCAACGGCGCGGGTTTGATCAGCGTGACCCCCGCATCGGGTACCACCGCCGGCATGCGGCCAAGCTCGGACATCGAGACCTGACGACCAGATGAAAAGCCGGACAGCGCCGCCGCATCGGTCAGGAACGACGTCGCGGGGCGGATCGCCGCCAACCCTCTCGAAGGCCGCCCACCCGCCTGACCTCCAAGGCCGCGAACTCCGCCGTCAGCTCTGCTTGGGTGCAACGGAGTCGACGACCGCGAACGTCCACACGAATCCGTCAGCCAGCACTCGGCCAGGCCCGCCGAGGCCCGAGTCTGCACACCGCCTACCTGACCAGCGAGCGCGATCTGCGCGAGCTCGACCGAACACCGGAACCCGCCTGCGAGGCAACGTGCCTTCAAGCGCCAGCCAGCATGCCTTACGTGCCTGAAAAGATCATCACGCTCTGACCTGCGAGAAGGTGCTACCAACCCCAGATAACGATCGCCACGTCCGCCCTCCGCGCTCACATGCGCAACCCCGGTGTAGGGTCCGCGTTTCTGCGTCACTTTCCGCGTTTCGGTGTCCCATAGGTGGCCCTTGGGACACAGTTCGCGGACTCGCACGTCTACATGGTCGCGCTACTGAGGTTAAATCTCTAGGGTTAGGCCAGTTCGAAGGGCAGACCGGTCTCGTTGAAGAAGCCGGTGATGAGATCGGACCGGTATTGCATGCGT
>NZ_JBITIZ010000047.1:0-6402 GCF_044459525.1 Streptosporangium sp. NPDC050284 | reverse complement strand
AGTCTTCTCGGCATAGGTGACGAAGACCACACGCATCGGCCGGCCCAGCTGGTCGCCCGTCACAGCGCTGCCAGTACCTTGAGCAGCGACTCGACCACCTTCGTCTGGTCGCCCTCGGTCAGCGACGGATACATTGGCAGCGAGAAGATCTCCCCGGCCACCGACTCGGTGACGGGCAGCGCCCCCGCCCGGTAGCCGAGCTTCGCGAACCCCGACATCGTGTGCACCGGCCACGGGTAGCTGATGTTGAGCGACACGCCGTACGGCTTGAGCGCCTCGATGATGTCGTCGCGCCGCGGATGGCGGACCACGTAGACGTAGTACGAGTGCTCGTTGCCGGGGGCGACCGCGGGCAGGACGACGTCGGTGCCGGCCAGCGCCTCGGCGTACCGGGCCGCGACGGCCCTGCGGGCGGCGACGTAGCCGTCGAGCCTGGCCAGCTTGCGGCGCAGGATCTCGGCGTGCACCTCGTCGAGCCGGCTGTTGTGGCCGGGCGTCCGCTCGACGTAGTAGCGCTCCCTCATCCCGTAGTAGCGCAGCTGCCTCAGCGCCGCGTCCACCTCCGGGTCGGAGGTGATCGTCGCTCCGCCGTCGCCGTACGCCCCGAGCACCTTGGTCGGGTAGAAGGAGAACGCGGCCGCCTCGCCCATCGAGCCCGCGATCCTGCCGTGGTGGCGGGCCGCGTGCGCCTGCGCGCAGTCCTCGAGGATCAGCAGGTCGTGCCGGGTGGCGATCTCCCGCAGCGGTGCCATGTCGACGCACTGGCCGTACAGGTGCACGGGAAGCAGGCAGCGGGTCCGCTCGGTGATCGCCGCCTCCACCTGCCCGACGTCCATCAGGTAGGTGTCCTCGTGCACGTCGACGAAGACCGGGGTGGCGCCGACGGCGTCGATGGCCACGACCGTGGGTGCCGCCGTGTTCGACACGGTGATCACCTCGTCGCCCGGCCCGACGCCCAGCGCCTGGAGCCCCAGCACGATCGCGTTCGTCCCGTTGTCGACGCCCACGCAGTGCGAGACGCCGTGGTAGGCGGCGAAGGCCGCCTCGAAGTCGCGCACACCGCGCCCGAGCACGAGCTGGCCCGAGCGGAACACGGTGTCCACGGCGTCGAGGATGTCCTCGCGTTCGTTCTCGTACTCCTGCAGATAGTCCCAGACGAAAAGGGGCCTGATCACGCATCACCTCCGGAAGGGAAGCCACTTCGGCTCAGTGGTCGAACTCCCCGCGGAGGTACTGCTCGCGGCAGGCACCACGGCGGATCTTTCCACTGGTCGTCCGCGGCAGGCTGCCGCGCCGTACGAGGACGAGGTCGTGCGCGGCCAGGCCGTGGTTGCGGGTGATCTCCTGGCGCAGGACGCGCAGGACCGCCTCCCTGTCGCCCTGCTCGGCCGCCATGAGCGCGGGGCCGGCCTCGACGAGGACGACGAGTCGTTCCTCGCCCTCGGCCTCGCTGGAGAACGCGGCCGCCGCCCCCTCGGAGCCGACGTCTCGCACGGCCTGAACGGTCGCCTCGATGTCGTCCGGGTAGTGGTTCCGGCCACGAATGATGATCATGTCCTTGGCTCGGCCCACCACGTGGAGGTTGCCGCCGAACAGGAAACCGAGGTCACCCGTCCGCAGCCAGGGGCCGGAAAGCAGCTCGCCGTCGGTCTCGACGAGGTGCTTCGCGAAGACCTCCGCCGACCGCTCCGGCTGGTTCCAGTAACCGTCCGCCACATTGGGGCCGCTCACCCAGATCTCGCCGACCCGCCCCTCCGGCAGCGAGGCGAGGCCCTCACCGTCGCGGATCCGCACCGACACCCCCAGGCTCGGTACCCCGCAGGAGACGACGCGCACGGTACCCGGGCTGCCCGGCGGGCACTCGCGGGCGATGCCGGCGGCCAGGTCCGCGCGGTCGAAGCAGCGGTCGGTCATGCCCTCGCCGACCGGCGGCGCGCTCACGGGAAGGGTCGCCTCGGCCAGGCCGTAGCAGGGGGCGGGAGTGGTGGGCGCCAGGCCGCCGGCCGCGAACGCCGAGATGAACGCCTCGGTCGACTCGGCGTACACCGGCTCCGCGGCGATCGTGAGGAGCCGCAGCGAGCCGAGGTCGAGCTCGCCCCTGCGCTCGACGGCCACGCGGCGCACACACTGGGCCAGGCTGGAACTCGGCGCGACGCTCCAGTCGGCCCGGTAGTCGGAGATCATGCGGAGCCAGCGGTACGGGTCCTGCACGAAGGCCATCGGGCTGAGGTTGACCGAGTGCGCGCCCGCGCCCAGCGGATTGGTGATCGCGCAGACGAGGCCGAAGTCGTGGAAGAACGGCACCCACGACGCGACGATCGAACTCGGCCAGTGTGCCCTGATCTGGTGGTTGGTGACGGTCATGTTCTCGTGCGTGACGCGGACGCCCGACGGGGTGCCGGTAGAGCCGGAGGTGTACTGCAGGTACGCCACCGCCTCCGCCCTCATATCCGGCCTGCGCCAGTGCGCGGCGTCGGCCAAGGGGATCTCGTCGACGCGGACCAGATGCTCGGGCGGGTGCTCCATCCCCTCCAGCAGCCGCTGGACGGACGGGTGAACGGCGGAGGTGGTGAGCACGCACCGCGGTTCGCAGTCCCCCATCACCGATCGCAGGCGCTCGTTGCTGCGCAGCGCCTCGGGCGCGTAGAGCGGCACCGCCACGAGACCGGCGTACAGGCAGGCGAGGAACGCCACCACGTACGCCGGCTCGTGGGGACAGAGCACCGCCACCCGATCGCCGGGCTCGCACCGCCGCTGGAGGACCGCGGCCACCGCGCGGGCCCGCTCGTCGAGCTCGGCGTAACTCATCGTCCGCGAGCTCTTCTCCCTGCGGCCGGTGTCGCGGCGCATGCCGTACTCGACGAAGGTGACGGCGGGGGAGGAGCCCGAGGTCCTGGCGAAGCGGCCGATGCTGTCGGGCAGGTAGCGGAGACGGAGGCGTTCCGGTCCCCGAGGGGTGGTGACGGCGGTCTCGATGACGTCCTCCGGCGACGCGCCGTGATCGGGGTCCAAGCTGTCTTCTCCGTCCGCTCGTTGAGGCTTCGCCGCCCCGGGGTCAGGCGGACTGGGGGAGCGCGCCGGCCTTCCTCGACTCCAGCGCCGCGAGCGCGGCGCGATCCAGGTTGGAGACCATCCAGACGAGCAGGTCCTGCTCGGTGCTCTCCGCGGCCTCCTGCCAGCGTTTCTTCTGCTCCGCGATGATGTTCATCTGAATGTGGGTGACCTCGTCGGCGGTGCCGCCGTTGCGTTCCGCCTTGATACGCCGCCGCAGCTCGTTCCTCGACCAGCTGCCCTTCTCCGCCCGGTTGAGCCAGATCTCCTGGTCGGGCTCCGGCAGGCTGGCCACCTCCGCGTGGTGCTGGAAGCTCAGCTTGTCGCGCCGCCTGGAAAGACTGAACTGCCGGGCCACCCAGGCGTAGTTCCGCAGCGTCTGGTAGTCGAGCGAGGTCTCGGCGATCGCCCGCTTGTAGCGGTCGGGGTAGTGCGCCTGGCCGTAGATCAGCCAGTCTCCCAGCCACCAGGCGGAGGAGTCGGAGATGATGAAGATCTGGCGGCCAAGGCGGCTCCAGGCGGTCAGTGACATACCGGGTGGGAGTGAGAGAGCCGTTCTCCTGGTCATGCCCGGTGCGTCGAGCGCCATCCGCGCGTTGCCGGCGGGTCTGGCCTGCCCGTGATGTGTGGTCGCAAGACTTGGGTAACCGTTAACGCCTGTCACATCTGTCACGCCCTTTCGCCCCGACGGGTCGTCGATGGCTGAGAGTTTGCCCTAGGCGCCACGGGAGAGTTCTAGACAAGATCTAGACGCCCTGACAGAGAGGTGACGGAGGCCAGGTCAAGGCCGTTTTCCCCGCTCACCGTGCTTGTCCCGACCGCGGGCGCTACTTTTGGCCGTCGGCGCGCGGGGGGAGACGTTCGATGACGAAGTCCGCCAGGTCGTCGAAGTTTCTCCCGGTGAAACCGGCCATGTCGTCCAGGAGTGGGACGCCGTAGGTGTCCTCCAGGGCGAGGATGAGGAGGATGATGGAGAAGGAGTCGAGGTTGCCCAGATCGCTGGGCTCGGGAATCTCCCCCAGGTCGGTCAGCTCGGGAATGGCGAGCTCGGAGGAGCTGAACAGCACGATCTTCAGCGCCTCGCGCTCGATCTGCTCGCGCACTTCCTTCTTCTGGTCGGAAACGAACATCTCGGTCAACTCTTTTCTCCTTCGGATGCCTCGGCGGAATCGGTGGACACTGCGGATACCGTGGACGCCGTAGATGCGGTGGATGCCGCCTCCCGGCGTTCGCCCGGCCCCTGCGCGAGCTTATTGAGGAGCTCGGCGCCGTGCTCCTCCCACTGCTCGCGGTAGACGGCGTAGATATGCACATCCCGCAGCGCTCCGCGATCGTAAAGGTGCTCGGGGAGAGTCGCCTCTTTGTAGGCGGAGTTGAAGGCCGTACGGAAAGCCTCGAAATCCGTCTCGGTGGTCCAGAAATATATCTTTCTGACGTTCCACATGGCGAAGGCGTAGTTGACGGTCATCAGGATGACCTCCGCGCCGAGCCCGTTGCCGGCCGCGGCGGGGTCGGTGAGGAAGCTCGCCCGCACGTGCTGTCCCGAGAGGTCGAGATGGTGGAACGAGACGTATCCCACGACCCTGTCGGTGTCCCGCCGCTCCACGATGAACTGCGCGGACACCTCTTTGGAGTACAGCGCGCCGAACACCTCGGCCGAGGGCAGGTCGTTCAGCTCGGCCTTCAGGAGAAGGTCGTGTGCCGTGACGCCCTCCGGGGGATTGGCATGGCGCAGCAGCGTCCTTCTGGTCTTGGTGTGGGGAAAGAGCACGTTCTTCCACCTTCAACTCGGCGTTGCGGCTGAATGGGATTACCCGGGGTATTGTTCAAGCCGGCCGGGTGACTGTCATCCCCTGCTTCAATGCGGCGGGTCCGTCTCGCCAGCGGGACAGATGCTAGTTCCGGGTGATCGGTGGGTCAAGCTATTCTCTCGCCGCCCCCAATGTCCACGGAATGCCATTTCCTGGATCGTGCATAATTTCCCGGTTGATTTCTTAGGCGGCTCGCGGAAAAGTCGTTTATGGTGCATGCGGCGGCAGCGGGCCGACGTGCGAACGCAGGGAAGCGGGATGGGCTGATGACAGTGCACACCGAGAACGTCGTGATGCCGGGAGAGCTCCGCGAGCCGATCACCCCCGAGGGCCGCGACCTGATCGGCCTCATCGAGACGCACCTGCCGGCGATCGCCGCCGCGGCCCCGGACAACGACCGCAGCGGCACCTTCCCGCGTGACATCTTCGAGGACCTGCGCAAAAGCGGGGTCCTCGGCGCCACGGTGCCATGCGCGCTCGGCGGCCTGGGGGTCGATCGTCTGCACGACGTCTCCCTCGCGTTGCTGAGGGTCGCCGAGGCCGACGCCTCGACGGCGCTCGCCCTGCACATGCAGCTCAGCCGGGCGCTGACGCTGACCTACGAGTGGCGGACGGGACCGGCTCTCGCGCGGACGCTGGCCGAGCGGCTGCTGCGCGGCATGGGCTCCGGCGAGGCGGTCGTGTCCACGGGGGTGAAGGACATCCCCCGCGACCGGCGTCCGACCACGCTGACGCAGACGGCCGACGGCGGCTGGCTGCTGTCGGGTGGCAAGACCCTGGTGAGCATGGCGCCCATCGCCACGGACTTCGCGGTGTACGCGCAGACGCGCGTCCCCGGGCAGCGTCCCCAGTCGGGGATGGCGGTGCTCTCCAGGAACTGCCCGGGGCTTCGCGTGCTGGACAACTGGGACGGCCTGGGGATGCGGGCCTCCGGGAGCGTCGACGTCGTGTTCGACGACTGCGTCATTCCCCCGGAGGACGTGGTCCTGCGCGGGCCCGCGGGCGGGCAGGACCTCGCGATGCTCGCGGGGCAGACGGTGAGCTCGATCACCATGCTGGGGATCTACACCGGGATCGCCCAGTCGGCGCGCGACATCGCGGTCTCGACCCTCATCCGCCGGGGAGCCGCGGGGGCGGCGGCCGCGCGGACGCTGGTGGCGGAGATGGACGCGCGGCTCTTCACGATGAGGTCGACGGTCGCGGCGGCGCTGGCGCGCGCCGACCGGCTCTCCTACGACGACACGGGCGACCCTCGGGAGCGCGGACCGGCCATGATGACGCCGTTCCAGTGCGCGAAGCTGATCGTCAACCAGCTGGCGCCCGCCGTCGTCTTCGACGCCCAGAGCCTGATCGGCGGCGCCTCCTTCTCGGCCTCCCACCCACTGGCGCGGCTCTACCGCGACGTGCGCGCGGGTGGCTTCATGCAGCCCTACACCTACATCGACGCCGTCGACTATCTGAGCGCCCAGGCTCTGGGAGCCGTGAAGAACGGTTAGGAGAGGTCATGCGCGTTCTTTTCACGGCGTACGCGGAGAAGACC
>NZ_JBITIZ010000046.1:0-7614 GCF_044459525.1 Streptosporangium sp. NPDC050284 | reverse complement strand
ACACCCGACCAACCGGTCCGGCAGAACTCCGGGGCGTTCCATTTCGTATCACTATCTTATCGGAAGTGCCGGTTTCGTGTCAAACTGTCGGATTTCCCGACCATCGACTCGAACCCGCCGAACCCGCTAGGATTGCGACCACCCCGTTTCCAGGGCAACCCCTCTAACTTACTCCAACATCCGGTCGTTGTCCAACCGGATCTCGGCGTGACGCATGCGCCCCGACGAAGGGAGATGATCAGAAGGAGGGTCCCGAGGCTTTGGCGATCTCCGCCGACCCCCTCGGGCCTGTGAACTCTATGTACGCCGCCGGACTCCGTCAAATCGAAGTGCACGCCCTGCCGTGACGTGTTTCCCGGTTGCTGGGTAGAGGCTCCGTTATGACGGACCAAAGAGTGTTGCCCAGGGCGCTCGTCGTACTCCTCTGCACCGCGGGTGCCGTGGTCACCCTGGCGGGCATCAGGGAGATCGGGTCGATCGTCGGACCGGTACTGCTCGCTCTGATCCTGGTCCTCGCGGTCTCCCCGGTCAGGACCTGGCTTCGCGGACGCGGAGCTCCCGGGTGGACGCTGGTGGCGATCCCCCTGGTGATCGTGCTGCTCGTCCTCCTGGGCATGGTGGCGATCCTGACCGTGGCGATAGCGCAGATGGCGGCACTCGCGCCCACCTACGACGAGCAGTTCAACCAGCTCGTCGCGGAGGCACAGGAGCAGGCGGCCAGGCTCGGCTTCGGCACCCAGCAGATGAACGAGGCGATCAATTCCTTCGACCCGGGAAAGATCTTCGCGCTCGCGCAGGGATTCGTCTCGGGACTGCTGGGCGTCTTCTCCGGACTGGTCCTCATCATCGTCCTGCTCCTCGCCATGTGCCTGGACGCTCAGGCCTTCTCCAGGATCCTCGCCATGGGGGCGGAGCGCAGGCCCCT
This sequence comes from Streptosporangium sp. NPDC050284, assembly GCF_044459525.1. Lineage (NCBI taxonomy): Bacteria > Bacillati > Actinomycetota > Actinomycetes > Streptosporangiales > Streptosporangiaceae > Streptosporangium > Streptosporangium sp. NPDC050284. Next base: position 6,689 of record NZ_JBITIZ010000046.1, on the reverse strand, counting down.
GCTCATCGGGGCGCTCAACAACTTCGCCCACAAGACCCGCCGCTACCTCCTGGTCTCGACGGGGTTCGGGCTGATCTGCTCCGCGCTGGACGTGGCCGCGCTCTGGGTTCTCGGCGTGCCACTCCCCCTCCTCTGGGGCGTGCTGGCGCTGATCACGAACTACATCCCCAACATCGGCTTCGTCCTGGGGTTGATCCCGCCCGCTCTGCTCGGTCTCCTTGAGGGCGGACCCAAAACCATGATCCTCGTGATCGTCTCCTACATACTGATCAACTTCGTGGTGCAGTCGCTGATCCAGCCGAAGTTCCTCGGTGACGCCGTCGGTCTGTCCACCACCGTCACCTTCCTCTCGCTCATCCTGTGGACGTTCGTCCTCGGCCCGCTGGGCGCGCTGCTCGCCATCCCGCTCAGCCTGCTGACCCGCGCGCTGCTGATCGACAGTGACCCCGACGGCCAGTGGGCCGCCGCCCTCGTCTCCGGGGAGGTTCCCGAGGACGAGCGGCCCGCGCCGGAGAGGAAACCGGGCGGAGACGAGGTGAAGTCCTCGCCGCCCGTACCCTGAGGCCATGTATCGCGAGTGGACGCCGGATCCCCGCCTCGCCGGGCGGGTGGCCTGCCTGTGGGTCAACGAGTCGTCCTCGGCCGCGACACAGCTGGTCGTGCCCGACGGCTGCGTGGATCTGATCTGGGGCCCAAGGGGAGCGCAGGTAGCGGGACCCGACACGGGGCCGAAACCCGTCCGGATGGTGCCGGGTGACCGATACGCCGGAGTCCGGTTCAGGCCCGGCGCGGTGGGCGAGTTGTTCGGTGTGCCGCTTGAGAGCCTGCGTGACCTGCGGGTGCCGCTGTCCGACCTCGAATCCCTCTCGGAACTGTCCGATCTGAAACCCCTCGCGGGACTCCGGCCGCCGGAGCCGCTCTTCGACGCCGTACAGCGGGCTCTGGCCGTACGGCTGCGCGTGACGCCCGAGCCCGACCCGTCCGCGCCCGCGATCGCCGAGGCGCTGCGGGCCGGGCGGAGCGTGCGGGAGGTCGCCTGGGAGCTGGGCCTCGGCGAGCGGCAGCTTCTGCGCCGGTCCGTACGGGCCTTCGGCTACGGGCCGAAGGTGCTGCAGCGGGTGGTCAGGTTCCAGCGGGCGCTTCGCCTGGCCAGGCGCGGGGTCACGGCGGCCGAGGTCGCCGCGCTCAGCGGGTACGCCGACCAGGCCCACATGGCGAACGAGGTACGGCGGCTGGCGGGCGTGCCCTTGAAGCGACTGCTCGGCCGGTCCGGTGGCGAGAGCACCTGATCGGGTCCGCGCGGGCCGTCACCCCGGCCCGCGCGCCGTGCCCGCGGTTCGGGGTCAGGCGGTCTCCATCGCGACCGCTCCGCCGCTCACCCGGCTTCGGCCGTCCGGGGAGGCGATCGAGACCTTCAGCGTGCTGGGCCGTCCCATGTCCACCCCCTGGATGACCGTGAACTCCGAGGAGCCGGTCCCGAGGACTCGCAGGTAGCCGCCGAACGCGGCGGCCGCGGCCCCGGTGGCGGGGTCCTCCACGACGCCCCCGACCGGGAACGGGTTGCGGGCGTGGAACCGCTCGTCGCCCTCCCGCCAGAACAGGTTCGTCGTCGTCCAGCCTTCGCGGGTCATGACCGCCTTCAGCCGCTCGTAGTCGTAGTCGAGGTCGGCGAGGCGTTCGCGAGAAGCTGCGGCGATCATGAGGTGATCGACGCCGCCGAACGCGACGTGCGGCGGGAAGGCCGGATCGAGTTCGTCGCGGGACCATCCGAGGGCGGCGAGCGCCTCCTCCAGCGCGTCCTCCGCGACGGGCCTGGAGTAGGTGGGAACGCTGGTGAGCGTGGCGCGGAGCGCGTCGTCGACGATCTCGGTGTCGACGACGATCTCGCCCGCCTTGGTGTCGAAGGCCAGGCGTCCGATCCCGAGGCGTTCGGCGAGCGCCACCGAGGTGGCGATCGTGGCGTGCCCGCAGAACGCCACCTCCGCCGAGGGGGCGAAATACCGGACCCTGAAGGCGCGCCGCTCGTCGTCGCGGTCGGTCACGAAAGCCGTCTCGGAGTATCCGACCTCGGCGGCGACGGCCAGCATCTCCGCGTCGGAGAGGCCGGCCGCGTCGAGGACGATCCCGGCGGGGTTTCCTCCTTCGGGATCGTGGGTGAAAGCGGTGTATCGCAGTATTTCCACGGTGCTCGTCACAGGACCGGAACCTATCAGCCAGGCCAGGGCTCGCCGGGGCCCACCGGTGCCCCGCCACGCGGCTGTGACGGGGACGCGGACACGGGAGTTGAGCGGATGTGGGAGCTCAGGTGGAGGCGGAGACGGGCGTCGACGGCGGTGGCCCCTCGGAGGAGGGGGTGGCGGGTGCGCGGAAGACCCGGCGCTCCCAGGGCATGGCGAGTGCCAGGATCGGCAGCAGCACGATGGACGCCTGCGACCAGACGACGTGGAGACTTCGCCAGGTGGCGGAGTCGAACTGAGTCATGTAGAGGTAGCCGTACCCCGCCCAGAGTGAGGCTCCGATGATCGCGGGCCACGCGAAGCGGGTGGGGCGGGCGATCAGGAACGGCATGAACCACAGGAGATACTGCGCGCCGAGCCTGGGGGTGGTGACCATGAAGGCGAGCAGCAGCGCCGTGGTGAGGTCGATCGGGTCGGCGCGGCGCCACAGGAAGGCCGTGATCAGCATGGTGACGTAGATCAGGCGGGTGCCGAAGGTGGCGATCCCCTGGTTGAGGTCGTTGACGCCGTTCATGAGGATGGCGCTGTAGCCCCACTGGCCGACGATCGGGCGGATGTCCTGGATCACCCGGATGACCTCGGGGATCTGGCTCAGCGAGGTGCCGGCGAAGATCGGCAGGGTGACGAGGAAGAAGATCGGCGCGATGCCTGTGGCCACGAATGCCACGGCGCGGGCGCGGAAGGTGGGCAGCAGCAGGAGCAGGCCGGGGATGAGCCAGATCGGCCAGCTCTTGGCGCACAGCGCGAGCCCCATCAGCAGTCCCGCGAACAGGGCCCGGCGCAGGGACTGCCGGTCGCCCTCGCGCGGGGTGAGCGCCACTCGGAGCACCCCGTCCGGGCCGAAGGCGTGCCGTACGGCGCCGGCGAGGCCGTGGAGGGCGACGCTCTGCCGCACCAGCGCGACCGGGTTGGTGGTCATGCCCGGCCGGTGGGGGTCGCCGGGACCTCGGGCGACGACGAAGGCGGCGACGCCGAAGACCAGGGCGACCGGCTCTACCTGGCCGTGGACGGAGGCGACGAGGATGGCGAGCGGGTTGCAGGCGTACTGGAAGGCGCGCAGCGAGGCGTTGGGCCCCCCGGCGAGCTTGCCGACCAGCGGGATCAGCACGATGTCCGCGACCACGGTGACCAGGCGCCCGCCGATCTCCCAGGGGATGCCCAGCCAGAGCAGGAGACCGTAGACGTAGGGGATGGTCGGCAGGAAGTGCCAGCCTCCCGAACTGCCCAGAACGGGATCCTCACGGTTCAGGACCGCCTCGCCGGCGGGCTTGAAGCTGTTGATGAAGTCGACCGGTTGCCAGGTGTCCACCGCCGATGTGGCCATGATGAGCACTCTGAAGGCGATTCCCACTCCCAGCACGACCAGGAGGGAGGGTCTCCAGCCTTTCCATTGCGCTACCAGGGCGAGCACGACACCGGTGACGAGGACGAACCCCGTGAGAATTGCGTAGTCCATGACGGCCCCTAGCCTGCCCGACCTGGCGACCAACCAGCCACCTGCATTCCCAAAACGAGACCACTCTGCCAGTTTTGCGGCCTTCGGGATCAGGGCCGTCGCGAAGGGGGACCGTCTCGGGGCGCGGGCGCGCATGCCGGAGAACCCGCAGGGCACACGGGGGTGGAACCTCGCCGCCGGAGGTCCGTCTCCTCCGGCGGCGAGGGGTTATCAGCCCAGGCCGTCGAGATAGGCCCGGTGGCTGCGGGAGAACTCGAAGGCGTTGTACCTGTCCCAGTTGATCGACCAGGTCATCAGGCCCCGGAGGTTCGGGTAGACCCCTCTGGGCCGGTACGTCCCGCAGTTCGTCCCCTTGGCCAGACAGTCGAATGCCTTCTGGACCTCGGCGACCGTGGTGAAACCGTTACCCGCGAACGGGGCGGCGGGCAGGCCGATCGCGACCTGGTCCTGGCGTAGGGCGGGGAAGACGTTGTTCGGGTTGCCCGCGATGGGGAAGCCCGCGAGCAGCATGTCGGTCATGGCGACGTGGAAGTCGTGGCCGCCCATGGTGTGGTACTGGTTGTCCAGCCCCATGATCGGCCCGGAGTTGTAGTCCTGGACGTGCAGCAGCGTCAGGTCGTTGCGCATCGCGTGGATGACGGGGAGGTACGAGGCGGCCCGCCGGTCGGCGGAGCCGTTGGGGCCGGGACCGTAGAACTGGTAGCCCAGCTGGACGAAGAACGTCTCGGGGGCCATGGTCAGCACGAACCTCGCGCCGTACCTGGCCTTGAGGGTCTTGAGCGCGGAGATCAGGTTGACGATGACCGGGGTGGTGGGGGCGGACAGGTTGGTGTCGCCGTTGTCGAGATAGAGGGAGTGGCCCTCGAAGTCGATGTCCAGCCCGTCGAGGCCGTATTTGTCGATGATGGCGCCCACCGACTGGACGAACCTGTCGCGTGCGGCGGTGGTGCTCAGCTGGACCTGGCCGTTCTGGCCGCCGATCGAGATCAGCACCTTCTTGCCGAGTGCCTGCTTGGCCCGGATCCCGGCGATGAACTCGGCCTCGGACTCGACGTTGGGGCACTCGGCGACCGGGCACTGGGTGAAGCGGATGTCTCCCGAGGTCACCGAGGTGGGTTCGCCGAAGGAGAGGTTGATGACGTCCCAGGCGTTGGGCACGTCCGCCATCCGCGTGTAGCCGGAGCCGTTGGCGAAGGAGGCGTGCAGGTAGCCGACCAGCACCCGCTTGGGCAGGGTTCCGGGGGGTGTGCCGGTGACGGTCGCGGAGACCGCGCCGGATCTCGCGGACTCACTCGAGGCGTTGGTCGCGCTCACCTGGTAGCTGTGCGTCCCCGCACCGGGGCTGTCGGTGTAGGAGGTCGCGGTGGGTGCGCCGACCTTCGTCCCGTTGCGGTAGACGTTGTAGCCGGTCGCGCCCGAGGAGGCGTTCCACCTCAGCGAGACGCTCGTGCCGTTGACGGTGGCGGCGAGCCCCGAGGGTACGGACGGGGGTGGCTGGCTTCCGCCGACCGTGACGGAGATCGCGCCCGATCTCGCGGACTCACCCGAGGCGTTGGTCGCGCTCACCTGGTAGCTGTGCGTCCCCGCACCGGGGGTCTCGGAGAAGGTGGTCCCGGTGGCGGTGCCGACCTTCGTCCCGTTGCGGTAGACGTTGTAGCCGGTCGCGCCCGAGGAGGCGCCCCAGCTCAGCGAGGCAATGGTGGCGTTGCCGGTGCCGGTGAGCCCGGTGGGCGCCGCGGGAGGCTGCCCCTGCCCCGGTGCTCCGTCGAGGACGATGTCGTCGGCCTGGTAGACGCCCTGGCCGTACCAGCCGTTGACGTAGATCGTGACCGAGGTGGTCGAGGCGCCGGTGGTGAACGAGGTCGACAGCTGGACGTAGGACGACGGTGAGGACGCCCATGTGCTGGGGTCGGTGCCGCCGGTGCCGGTCGCGCCGAGGAAGACGTAGCCGCCCCTCACCCAGGCCGAGAGGGTGTAGGCCGAGGACGGTCTGACGCTGATCGTCTGCTGACAGCGGGCGGTGTCGTTCCCGGCCGGTGTGGCCTGCAGTGCCCTGGTGCCACTGTGGACCGGCGAGGACACCGCCGTGGCCCCGGAGGAAGCCGTGCAGGTCCAGCCGGTCAGCCCGCTCTCGAAGCCAGGGTTGACCGCGATGTTGGCGGCGTGGGCGGGGGACGCGGCGAGCGTCGCACCGCCCAGCGCCAGTACGGCGATCGCCGCGAGTTTCCTGAGGTACATCCGATTTACCCCGCAAAGATCTTTAGGAGGGTGTTCGTGGGGCACGGCCCGCCCCCCGGGCGGGGTGCGGGCCGTGCCGGACGGGTCGTGCGGGAAGCATGGGAAGCGCGGTGCGTTTCCGCTTCCCGCACGCGCCGGGTGTCTTCGCCCGGCGCGCTCTCCGCTCTGGGCGGGCCCGCGCCGGACGTTCTCGCCATGGGCGGACCCGCTCCGCGCGGGTCAGAAGCCGGCGGTGACGCGGGTGAAGTCCCAGTCGCTCTGGGCGATCCCGCTGCAGTTGGAGGTCACGCCGCCGCCCGGGCAGGGGCGGTCGCGGTTGACCGCCCAGTAGGCGAAGCGGGTCAGGCCCTTGGACCTGGCCCAGTCGCGGATCTGGGTCCAGGTCGCCACCGTGGTCAGTTCCTGCTGGTCGGACAGGCCGTTCATGCCGGAGATGCCCATGCGGGCGTATGCTTGCGCGTCGGTCCAGCCGTTGGCGGCCTTGAGCGCGTTCTTCAGGCCTTCCGAGGCGTTGACGGTGTCGGTGTAGATGTTCGAGGCGCCGAAGTCGAACGGCATGATCGTGTAGTTGTCGATCGGCACGGCGAGCGCCTTGGCCTGGTTGATCAGGCGGATGCCGTGGGAGGTCGGGCCGGTGGTCGAGGTGCCGAAGGTGACGACGACCTTGACGTTCGGGTTGTTCTGCTTGACGATCTTCAGGCCGTTGAGGATGCGGTCCTGGACGGTGTAGTTCTCGAACTCGTCGGTGTTCTCGATGT
>NZ_JBITIZ010000045.1:0-9770 GCF_044459525.1 Streptosporangium sp. NPDC050284 | reverse complement strand
CCTGACCATCTTGCCCCCTCATGGCGCCCTGGTCAGCGAAGGTCATCGTCACTGCTTGATCGTCCTGTCTCGCCCTGCTTCACATCAAAAGGACTTCATATGTCCGTGTCTCGCAGGAGTCTGACAGAGAGGGTCTTGGTGGCCACCGCGGGTGGTGGCTAGGTCCTGTTTTGTGGATCACCTGAGCCAGAGCAGTAGACAGGCGATGGTCACGGCTGATCGGTAGTGGGCGGCGAGCTTGTCGTAGCGGGTCGCGATGCCTTTGAAGTGCTTGAGCCGGTTGAAGCAGCGTTCGACGACGTTGCGTCGTTTGTAGCGGACCGGGTCGAAGGTGTGGCGGCGGTGTCCGCGGCGGGCTCGTCCGGCTAGCTGGTCGGCGCGTTCGGGGATGGTGGCGCCGAGCTTGCGTCGGCGGAGGTAGGTGCGGATGGCGCGGGAGCTGTAGCCCTTGTCGGCGATCACGTGCTCGGGGCGGGTGCGTGGTCGGCCCGCACCGGCGCGGGGGACGCGGATGGTTTCCATCACGGTGGTGAACTGGGTGCAGTCGTTGATGTTGCCGCCGGTGAGTGTGAATGTCAGGGGCAGGCCGCGTCCGTCGACGGCCAGGTGGATCTTGGTGGTCAGTCCGCCGCGCGAGCGCCCGAGCGCCTGTCGGCCCTGATCGGTCTGAGCTGATTGCTGCCTGACTGTGCCTTGGTGGCTCCCCCTTTACGGGCGCCGGTGGCGTGCTGGTGGGCGCGCACGATGGTGGAGTCCACGCAGATGGCCGACCAGTCGACCTGGCCGATCGCATCGTCGTGGACCTGGACGTGCTCCAGCAGCCGGGTGAAGGTGCCGACCAGCTCCTCACCCCCGAGCCTGAGCCGATCGCCGCGGTGCGGGCCCGCGAACTGGCCGCCGTCGAAGCCGAGGCCGCCCGGGCGGTGGTCGCCCGCGTGGCGCTGAACGAGGTCACCCGCCCCGATCGCCCGCACGGCCTGCTCAGCGACAAGGCCCTGCACGCCCGCATCAAGGCGACCGCCGCCCACGCGACGACCCTGGCCCAGCAGGTCGAGGCGCAACAACGCCGCGAGCGCGAGCAGGCTGAGCAAGTCGCCGCCATCCGCGCCCAGGTGAAGACCGAGCTGGTCGACGAGCGCGACCGCCCCCCACGCCCTGGACCAAGCCCGCACCGCCGGCGACCGGCGCCACGACGCCCAGTGGATCTACCAGCGCGCCCAGCAGCGCGTTGCCCGGCTGCGGGCGGCGCTGGCCGAGAAGAACAGCGGGCTGCGCGCCCTGCTGCCCAGCAGCCAGCGTACCCGGCTCCAAGAGCGACTGCAGGAGGCCTCCCAGACGATGACCAAAGCGCCCGCCGGGCCGAGGCCGCCGCCCGCAGCCGGGCAACGCGCTGCACGCCGCCCGCCAAGCCTCCCCCTCGTGTACGAGCGCGGCCGACCTGCAGACGCGCCACCGCCTCCTAACCGGCTCGACGTCCTTCGCCAAGGTGCTGGAGACGACGCTCGCTGAGCGCGTGGAGCAGGTGATGCCGGGCCTGGCCGACCGCAAGCGCGTCGCGGCCGCCCGGCTCAGCTTCCACACCATCGCCGACTCCCCCGCCGGCCAGCACGAGCGCACCACCCGCCTGCTGACCTCCCTGGTCGCCGAGCGCGACCACCGCGACCACCGCGACCACCTCGACCAGGAGATGCGGCGCGACCAAGACCGCGCCCGCCGCGACCCGGCCGCAGCCAAGCGGGTCCGCACCCGAAACGAACAGGCCCGCGAACGCACCGAAGCGCAACAGCGCCAGGCCGCAGCCCGAGCCGCCGAGCGGACCTACTCCCGTCGCCCGCCCACCGCCAGGGGCCCCGGCCCGGGTGTAGGATCCGCGTTCCAATGTCACATGGCGAGTCCGTGAGCTGGGCGCTCCTCTGAGTCCGCGCTCCGTGTCACCTTCATCGTTCCGGGTTACGTGTCATTTCCCTGAGCGGAGTGCTGTTCTCCTGTAGTGCCGCCTTCAGTTCCTCTTCAGATGCTTTCAGTACCTCTCGCAACTAATCACGTTCGGCTTCGACCTCCCATAGTTGGGCTGTTCCCGCCTTGAGCCGGTCGCGTTCCGCGCGCAGGGTTCTGAGCTCGGCCGTGGCCAGTTCTAGTGCCTGTACGAGATTGAGATCAGCGGAATTCGCCTGCGCGGTGGTCTGTGATCCTGGTAGGTGTGTCGGGCCGTTCCTGCGGCGTCGGGTAAGGTCGCCCGGCGCCGCAGGTGGCTCGGCGGGTGGCTCGTCAGTGGTGCTGGATCATGTCACGGTGAACATGAGGACGCCTGTCAGGGCGGTGTAACCGTCGTTGTGGAGGTACCAGGCCGCGTAGGTCCCCGGGCCGGGTAGAGCGGTGGTGGGAATGGCGACGGTGCCCTCAGCGTTGGGGGCGTACTTGTAGGCGAGGGACTCACCGTTGCCGGGCTTCCTGTCGACCGGATACAGGCCGATCCAGTTCTTGGCGCTGACGGTGTCGGCCGGGGTGGAGTACTGAACGGTGAGGTCTGTCCCCTTGGCGATGGACTTGGTGGTGGCGGTGAGGGTGCTTTGGGGCTTCGGTGCGGCGGGGGCGATGGCGAGGGTGTCGGGGGGAAGGTTGTAGTAGGCCGCCAGGCGGCCCACGATGGTCTCAGCGTAGGGGACCAAGCGGGCGAAATGGGTGGCCAGCGCGGTTTTGGCTGCTCCGCTCAACGCGTTGAAGTCGCCGGTAGCGCCGGTCAGGTGGGGCTGCAGGCGACCAATGAGCTCATAATCGCTGCGGATGCCGAGGGCGCCCATGGCCTGGGCCAGGGAGGGGGTGGTGGTGGCGGTGTCCTGGACGCGGCTGACGAAGGTGACCCGGTGCATGATGCGCCAGCAGGGGGGTTTGCGATCGGATTGCTGGGCGCGCTTGAGGGCCAGCGCGTTGGGGTCCTTGCCGCGATCCAGCCATTCGGGGTCGATGACCTTGCCGTAGAAGTCTTCGAAGTTGTCTGTGCTGGTGTCGAGGTAGAGACTCATGAAGCGGTAGGCGTCGACGCGGCCGGGCACCAGGATCGGTTTGTTGTCGGCGTCGAACAGGGGGGCGTCGCCGTTGTGTTTCTGCAGTCGGTTGCCGGGGGAGCAACTGACGTCCAGGCTGAAGGTGCGGGTGGAGTCTTTGGACTTGCTGCGGGTGACGCTGTAGCCGGTGGTCGTGGTGGACTCGAAACCGAACTTGGCGCCGACGTTACCGATCGCGAAGCCTCCGACCTCGCTCCAGCCGACGGCGGCGGTGAAGGTGAAGGAGCCGGTCGTGGTCTCGGTGACCTGGTCTGTGGTGCCGGTGGTCTCGGCGAAGAACCCGCCGGCGGCGGTCCACACGTAGGTGTTGACGATGTTGCGGCGTGAGGCGGCCCGGGTGGCCTCACGTCCGGCCTCGACGTTGCCGCCTTGGGTGACTTCGGCGCCGGTGCCGCCCATCATTCCGTTCAGCACCTTGGCCGCCTGGCCATGGGTGGGGTCGGGGGCATGGGTCTCGGTGGACACCGATTCGTAAAAGCCCTGCAGTTGCTGCTGCTCGCGCTGGATCCGCTTTTTGATCCGGTAGGCCTCCACCGGCCGGAAGTAGCTGAACTCGCCGCGCACGCCGTCGGCGGCCGCGTTGGGGAAGTCGGGGTCGGCGAAGGGTTTCAGCGCCTTGCTCGTCCCCTGCTCGCGGTAGCCGACGACGCCGTCCAAGGTGCCCTGCTTGGTGTAGCGGGGGTTGATCGGGAAGGGGATCAGGTTCCAGTCGCGGGGGATGTCGGGCGAGGGGAGCATCCGGTAGGCGACCAGGGCGCCGCTGTGGACCAGGCGCAGCGCGAACAGGTCGGCGGTCTCGGACTGCACCACGGCGAACCCGGTGTTGGCCGGTACCCAGCGCCGCCCGGCGGTGGGGTTGACCTGCTTGGCCGGGTCGGGATCCTCCCAGCCGCCGGTGACCTCGACCTTGCTGGTGCGGGTGGTGTTGGTGCCTTGGGAGACCTTGGTCTCGTTGCTCCAGGTGTTGGCGTACTTGAGTTCGACGTTGAGCCCGAGATCCAACGTGGCTTCGGCCATTGGTTGTGCGGTACCGGCGCCCAGGGGGGCGGCGACGGTCCAGATGCTCTGGGCGGTGGCTATCTCGAATTTCAGCTTCGCGGACGTGTCGATGCTGTTGTTCTTGGCCGATGACAGGGCGTTGACGACGGTGTCGGCCTGGACGAAGGCGACCGAGGAGGCACCCTTGTAGTCGTCGGCGGTGCCGGCGATGAGGTTTTCCGACGGGATCGGCGGGGCGCCTTCGATGTAGCCGATCAGTTGCGGGTCGAACTGGGCCTGGCCCACCCAGGTCGTGGTCAGCTCACCGACCTTGTAGCCGGTGATCAGTGCCCAGGACTTGTCGGCCTGCAGGTAGGTATAAGCCCGTTTCAGTACCCCGATGAGCGAATCGTCGACCAGGCGCTGAATGTCACCGTATTCGGTGGCGGCCGGGGTGGTGGCGATCGTGGTGTGGAAGGCGGTGCGGATGCCGGTCAGCGCGGAGCGGATCTGGGCGGTGTCGGTGGAGATCGGCGCGGTGGACAGCACGATCTTGGGAGCCGGACTCGACTGGGTCAGGTGATGGCCGCTGAGGCCGGCGTCCTTCACCGACGCCCCGGCCACGGTGTCGTCGGTGTCGAAGGGATAGTAGGCCAGCAGGTCCTGACGGTCGCCGCGGACGCGGCCGAACATGTTGTCCAGGATCTGTTCTTGGGTGCGGGCGGTGCGCCAGGCCCGGATCTCGTCCAGGTCGCCGGTGAACCCATCAGCCACCACCGAGCGCGGAGAGAGGGGCCGCACCACGCTCGACGTCGTCGAGGTCGTCTTCGTCGAGGGGACGGGGCTGCCGTTGCGGTAGAAGGTGAACCGGTTTCCGTCGGGGTCGGGGGTGCGGACGCGGCTCACCGCGTGCAGCGTGGCCGGATAGGTGCCGCACAGGTCCTCGGTCTGCGATCCCTTGCTCTCGGGGAAGGTCCACCACGCGGCCAGGCCGGCGGCCTTGGCGGTGATCGGCGCACCGATCTGGGTATTGTTCCTGGCGATGTTCCAGATCCGCACCTCCGACAGTGCGCCCTTCAGGCCGGAGGCCGTCTTGCCCTCCATCATCCGGCCCAGTTCGGCCGGCGCGTCGTTGCCCACGGGCTTGGTGCCGCCGTACCACTGCGAGTCGCCGACCTTCTTGCCGTCGATGAAGAAGCAGATCTCCACCTCGGTCGTCGTACCCGTTGGGTTCTTGCGGGTGACGGCGACCTTGTAGAAGGCGCCCGCCGTCAGGGCCGTCGTCGACTTGTAGACCTTCGCCGCCGCCGAGCCGGAGCCGGGCTCGAAGGTGAAGGCGAGGCGACCGTCGGTGTCGACATACAGGCAGTAGGGGACCGCGGTGTGGTTGCCGGCGCCGAACGCGCCCTTGCCGACCAGTCCCTGCTTGGCGCCGATGGAGTCGAGTTTGACGAACGCCTCGATGGTCAGGTCGTCCACGAGGTCCAGACCGCCCGCGCCGCCGGCGTTCAGATGACCGGTGCCATCCATCTGGATCGCCCAGTCCTGCTCGAACGACACCGCCAGATGCGCCCATTCAGCCAGAGGGAACACCTCGGTGCTGCGGAAGAGCTGCTTGTTGATGTTGGCGTTGACGTGGTAGCCGGACTCGCCGTTGGTCCGGGTGCCGTACTCCACACCCAGCGCGTACCAGGTGTCGCCGACATCGGTGTGCAAGATGGTGTCCAGGCCGTCGACGAACGTCGGCTTGGCCCAAGCCTCAAGCGTCAGGTTCCCGGACGCGGTCAGGGCGGAGATGTTCGCCGTACTGGCCAGTTGCAGGTGGTGCTTTTGGGCGTTGTCGAAGGAGAACGCCCGTCCCGGCGCATCCCCGTGCCAGCGCGGCCCCAGCGGTTCGCTGAGATTCGACGCGGTTCCTGCGGGCACCGACGCGGTGAGGGACCCGGCGTAGGCGCTGACCAGCAGCGAGCCGTGAGCCAGCGACATGCCGGCCACGTTGCACGAGGCCAGCGTGTAGTCATAGGCCGCGATGCGGACCCTGGCGCCCGTGCCGGCGGTGGAGGGGGCGGTGGACAGAGTGATCTGCGCCGACCCCAGCTGCCCGGTTGCGACGGTGCAGTTGTCCTCCCCCACCAGGATGGCCGAGCCTGCCACCAGGGTGGTTGTCAGCGGTTCGGTCAGTGTCACGGTCTTGTCCTGGATCGACAAAACCGTCCCCAGGGTCGATCCTCGTGCCGAGCCGTTCAGCACTGCGGCCAGCAGGTCGGCCCGATCAGGGACCGAGGGGAACGTCTCGACCGTCGCCCCCCGGCTCACCTCCACCTTGCACGTGCCGACCCCGGTCCCGGTTCCGGTCGCGGTCACCTTCACGTCGAAGTCGGCCAGCTTCATCGCCACATCGCGGCCGGACAGGCGCAACGTGCCGCCCGTCACGGCGATCTGCTTGACGGCCGGGGAGATGGTGGTGGCGTAGTAGACGGCGAAGAACTGGCCATCGCCGCCGCGGAAGTACAGCGCCACCTCACCGGTGGAGACATCCAGCAGCGCGGGGGCGTGCGTTGTCCAGGCGACCGACAACAAGGCGCCCAGCACGCTCAAGCCCGAGCGGTCGATGCACACCTTGGGCATCGTCAAGACCGCCTCGGCCGCGCCGAGCAGCCCCCCGCTCAGCGTGGCTTGGGTGTTGAGCGCCGTCTCCAAGGCCGCCTTGTCCGCCCCGAGCCGTGCTCTGGCCTCGATCTGTTTCACGTACTCGGGCGCCAGGATGTTCACCTCGGCAGTTACTCTTGCCTTCACTTCCCGCCCCCATTTACCGGCAGGACCTGCGACATAGCTTTGGGAGTTCAGGCTGTACCAGCCGCCGTGGAGCTCTTCGTTAAGCTGCGCGAACCTCGCCTCGTAGGCCGGGATACGCGCTACCAGCGCCTGGTCGTTGTAGAGCTGGCCGCGGGCCGCGGTGACGGCCTCCTGGGCGGCTCGCAGCTTGTCGGTGTCCTTGGTGGGATCAGCCGTGCCGATCCAGGTCAGATCGATCACCGCCGGTGCTGTAGCGAGCTTCCCTTCCGTCGACAGGGCGAAGTCCAGGGTCGCCACATAGGAGCGGCCAGTCGGCTCACCCGTCGGCGGCGGCCCGGAGGTGGCGAAGGCCAGCAAGACTCGCGCTTGGCCCTTCTCCGGCGTCGGCGTGTGGTCATACCCCGTCATCGCCGGGCGTTGCTGGTAGTACAAGGTCGCGGTCAGGCCGCAGACCACCTTGCGCCCGGTGATCGAGAACGACTGGTGGCTCACCCCGGGGCCGTCGAACAACGGAGCGTCCGAATCGGTCCATACCGGGCCGGTGGCAAACGCGCCCTCGAACGTGTTGACACTGCGGTCACGCACCGTGGTGCCGGTGCCCTCGTCGAAGGGCAGGTAGGCATACAGCCCGGTCTCGGTGCCGGCCGGCCGTTGCCCGCGCGCCGAGAAGTCGCCGCGGACAATCGTCCAGATCCGCACCTCGTCGATATGGCCGTGGAAGGGATCAGCCGGCGCCGGGCCGGAAACGACCCGTTTGCCGACCAGGAGCTGGGAGGTGACCTCGACAGTCGTGGTCGTGGCCAGGGTGCCCGCGGCCACACCGTTCACGAACAGCTGCATCTGTGATCCGTCGAAGACCGCCGCCACGTGGGAGTAGGCGTCCATCGTCACCGCCGAGGTGGAGGTGAGGGTCTGTGAGCCGTGGCCGAACAGCAGCTTGCCGTCGGCCTTCAGGCTCAAATAGGCCGGGGTGGCCGTGCCGGTGGTGTCGGTGCGTCCCACGATGAGGCCGGTGGTGGTGGCGGTGGCGGGCTTGATCCAGGCCTCCATCGTGTAGGGCCCGGCGGTCACCGCCGTGGTGGTCTTGCCCACGATGACCGGGGCGCTGGCGGTGTTGTCGAACCGCAGCGCGGTGCCTCCCCGATTCTGCGGCGGGCGCACCGGCACCAGCAGTTTCCCGGTGTGGGAATCGATGCCCGGAGACCGCTCCAGCACCGAGCCGGCGAACTTGGCGTCGGGACTGGTGTAGAGCTGGGTGCCGGCGACGTTGAACAACCCCTCGGGGCTTTGCTCCAGGTTGTAGCTGTGCAGCAGACCGGCGTCGTCGGCGGTGAAGACCTGCCAGCGCGAGAACCCCGAGATCGCGGTCGGCAGTGACAACACCGAGAACATCCCGCCGCTGAGCTTGCCCGCGAACGACAGCTTCAGGGTCGGCTCGTAAAACAGCCGCCCTTCCATGTCGCGGGTGCCGAGGGTGTCTCCGCCGGAGGCGGGGGCGACCCGGCTGCGGCTGCGCTGGTAGCGCGCCTCCACAACCGGTTTGAGTTCGGCGCCGACCAGCACGAATCGGTCACACAGCAACGCGGAGTCCGCGGCGGCGACCTTGGCCCCGCCGACCAGGGTGTAGTCCTTACGTGTTGCATCCCCCGACCACGAGCCTGCGCTCGTCTTGTACACCGACCCCGCATCGCCCGAGGCGACCGACTGGCGAAACACCAGGATGTGCCGGCCGTCTGAGAGCACCTGGATGGGAAAGGTAGAAGTCAGCCGAGCCGTCGTCGACAGAAACGGATCGTCTTCTCCCGGCAGCAGCTTCTCCGAGAACGACGCCTCCACCGAGCCGCGCTTCTTCACCGTCGGCATGACCGCCGTCAGCGGCGCCTCCGTGCCCACCTCGACGATCTCAGTGGGGAAGGGCAGCAGCCCCGGGTCGCTGTTCCAGTAGGCCGCATCCAGCGCTCCCCGCGCCCGATCGGCCTGATCCAGACTCAGCACGCTGTAGTAGACATGCCGGTCGGCCCCCACCGCGAAGGCGACCACCATGCCGTCGTGGCGGACCATCGTCGTGGAGGTGTACTGACGGTCCTTGTAGACCTTCACCAGGTTTTTGTCATGCACGAAGCGAACTCCTGACCATTGACGCCTGAAAAGCACGTGAAGACATCCGCGCACCACAAAACAAAACGTGATGCGACCGGATTGAATGCGTGCGCTAAATACGTACGCGAAAGAATGAGATGTGCGCGTCTACTAAGGGGCCGCGCAACAACGGCTCGAATATCACCCGTCGGCGCCGTGAGCCGACGTGTGCGACCCATGCCCGACGGCACTGCAGAGCTTTCACCCCGTCACCTGGGCAGGCAGACGCCGCCCTCCAGCTTGACTCCCTGTCTGTAGGACCGAGGCGCGTCTTAAGCGACAGCGGTGCACATCCACCGATACCGCCTGCCCAACACGAACCATCACTAAGACATCACATCGCGTGGCAAATAACAACAGACAGTTTCGGTATGGTGCGCCGCTTTTCAGCGTGGCTGCGATTTCCGCATCATTGACTTGAAATCCTTGCTATCTCGACTGTCGCCAGAAATGTGGCCTGACCTTTTCCTGCATGAAGAGCGGCCGATATAATGCGGCAGGGACATCTATTTTATGTAAGTTTTCTGATGGTTTCACGGTGCCTCGGTCAGTCTGTAATAAGGGATCACCTATCGGCCGTAATCTGCGCCTGGCCGATACCCGTTCCGCCAACGGGCACTGCGCCCGTGCTCGGAGCAACCGTCGAGGCCACCGTGGGCCGGCATCGGTGGACGCCCTAGAGCGCGACGACGATCCATTACTGAGGTTGAAGCCCGGGAGTTAGATCATCGAGGGTGATTTATGACCTTTGAGTGACCCTGCATCCGATATGCCGGAATTATGAGGTATCCG
>NZ_JBITIZ010000044.1:0-10089 GCF_044459525.1 Streptosporangium sp. NPDC050284 | reverse complement strand
CAGCGACTGCTGCTGGAGGGGGTGTGGGAGGCGGTCGAGCGGGCCGGGATCGACCCGCTCTCACTGAAGGGCAGTTCCACCGGCGTCTTCGTGGGCACCAACGGTCAGGACTACATGAGCCTGATGATGAACACCCCGGCAGATGTGGAAGGCCACGCCATCACCGGTATGTCGGCCAGCGTGCTGTCGGGCCGCCTGTCGTACACGCTGGGGCTGGAGGGCCCGGCGGTGACGGTGGACACCGCGTGTTCGTCGTCGCTGGTGGCGATGCACATGGCGGCGCAGGCGCTGAGGTCGGGTGAATGCAGCCTGGCGCTGGCCGGCGGTGCCACGGTAATGACCACCCCGATCGGATTCATCGGCTTCAGCGCGCAGGGGGGATTGGCCCCCGATGGGCGGTGCAAGGCGTTCTCTGACACCGCGGACGGCACCACCTGGTCCGAGGGCCTGGGCATGCTGGTGCTGGAGCGGTTGTCGGATGCCCGCCGCAACGGTCACGAGGTGCTCGCGATCGTTCGTGGATCGGCGATCAACCAGGATGGTGCGTCGAACGGGTTGACGGCGCCGAACGGTCCCTCGCAGCAGCGGGTGATTCGTCAGGCGCTCGCCGGTGCGGGGCTGACCGCCGCCGAGGTGGACGCGGTTGAGGCGCACGGTACGGGTACCAAGCTGGGTGACCCGATCGAGGCCCAGGCGCTGCTGGCCACGTACGGCAAGGACCGGCCGGAGGACCGGCCGCTGCTGCTGGGCGCGATCAAGTCGAACTTCGGTCACACTCAGGCCGCCGCGGGCGTAGCCGGTGTGATCAAGATGGTGCTGGCTCTCCAGCACGGGGTGCTTCCCAGAACGTTGCACGTGGACGAGCCGTCCTCGCACGTGGACTGGTCGGCGGGCGCGGTGGAGCTGCTGACCGAGACGACGGAGTGGCCGCGGACCGGTCGTCCGCGTCGGGCTGGTGTGTCGTCGTTCGGGATCAGCGGCACCAACGCGCACGTGATCCTTGAGCAGGGGCCGGCAGCCCTACGGATCGAAGCCGAAACGGTGGCGCAGGACGATGCGCCGGCCGCGGGTGCGGCTGTACTGCCGGTGCTGGTGTCGGCTCGTACGGCGGGGGCGTTGCGGACGCAGGCGGATCGGCTGGCCTCGCATGTGGAGGGCCATCGTGAGGTGGCGCTCACCGACACGGTGTTCTCGCTGGCCACGACCCGTCCGGCGTTCGAGCATCGGGCGGTGGTGCTGGCCGATGGTCGTGAGGGTGTGCTGGCCGGGCTGGCCGGCCTGGCCGAGGACCGTGCGGGTGCGGGCGTGGTGCGCGGGGTGGCCGCGGGCGAGCCGCAGCTGGCGGTGTTGTTCACCGGTCAGGGTAGCCAGCGCGCCGGGATGGGCCGGGAGTTGTATGACCGTTTCCCGGTGTTCGCGACGGCGTTGGACGAGGTGATCGCGGAGCTGGATCCGCTGCTGGACGGATCGCTGCGGCAGGTGCTGTTCGCCGAGCCGGGTTCGGCGGAGGCGGAGGCGCTCGACCAGACCGGGTGGGCGCAGCCGGCGCTGTTCGCGGTGGAGACGGCGCTGTTCCGGCTGGTCTCCTCGTGGGGAATCCGGCCGGATGTGCTGGCCGGTCATTCGATCGGGGAGATCACCGCTGCTCATGTGGCGGGGGTGTTGTCGCTCGCGGACGCGTGCGCGCTGGTGGCGGGCCGGGCGCGGTTGATGCAGGCGCTTCCTGCCGGTGGGGCGATGGTGGCGGTGCAGACCTCCGAGGAGGAGGTCGCCGAGCTGCTCGCCGGGCGGGAGAAGGAGGTGTCGGTCGCGGCGGTGAACGGCCCCACCTCGGTGGTGATCGCCGGCACCGAGGAGGCGGTGCTGGAGGTGACCACCGCCCTGCGGGAACGGGGGATCAGGACGAAGAGGTTGCGGGTGTCGCACGCGTTCCACTCGCCGTTGATGGACCCGATGCTGGAGGACTTCCGCACCCTGGCGAGCAGGCTCACCTACGGGGCGCCGAGGACTCCGATCGTGTCGACCCTGACCGGGCGGGCGGCTACAGCCGAGCAGTTGTGCTCGCCGGACTACTGGGTGGACCAGGTCCGTGGCGCGGTTCGTTTCGCCGACGGTGTGAGCACTTTGCAGGCGCAGGGTGTGCGGGCGTATCTGGAGCTGGGCCCCGACGGGGTGCTGACCGCGATGGCCCAGGACACGCTGACGCCGGACCCAAGCACCGCGACGTCAGACTCGGACATGGAGCCGGATCCGAACGTGGTGCTGGTGCCGGTACTGCGCAGGGACAAAAACGAGCACGAGTCCGTTACCGAGGCGCTGGCCCGTCTGCACGTGCACGGGGTGCCGGTGAACTGGCAGACGGTGCTCCCGCGCGGGCGCCGGGTCGATCTGCCGACCTATGCCTTCGAACACCAGCGGTACTGGCCCGAGGGAGCAGGCTCCCAGGTGGGCAACGTGGCCGCGGCCGGGCTGGCTACAGCCGGTCATCCGCTGCTGGGCGCCGCCGTGGGGCTGGCCGACTCCGACGGGGTGCTGCTGACCGGCCGTCTGTCGCTCTCGTCGCATCCGTGGCTGGCCGACCACGCGGTGGCCGGGACGGTGATCTTCCCGGGAACCGGGTTCCTTGAGCTGGCGATCCGTGCCGGTGACCAGGTCGGTTGCGATGTGGTCGAGGAGCTGACCCTGATCGCGCCGCTGGTGCTGGGCGAGAGCGACGCCGTCGCGGTGCAGGTATGGGTGGGCGCCGCGCAGGAGACGGGTCACCGGAGCGTGAGCATCTACGCGCGGCCGGCGCAGGCCGCCGACGACGTGCCGTGGATGCGGCACGCGACCGGCACGCTCGCGACCGGGGTTTCCGAGGTCGCGCCGTTCGACGCGTCCGTGTGGCCCCCGCAGGGTGCGACCGCCATCGAGGTGGGCGGCCTGTACGAAGGGCTCGCCGCAAGTGGGTTCGAGTACGGTCCGACCTTCCAGGGGCTGCGGGCGGCCTGGCACGGCGCCGACGGCGAGGTGTTCGCCGAGATCGTCCTGCCCGAGCAGGCGCAGTCGAGTGCGGGTTCGTTCGGGGTGCATCCGGCGCTGCTGGACGCGGCGCTGCACGCGGTGGCCTTCGCCGGACTGGACGATTCCGAGGGCGGCCGGTTGCCGTTCTCCTGGAGCGAGGTGAGCCTGCACGCCGGTGGCGCGGCGATGCTGCGCATTCGGATGAGCCGGACCGCTGCCGACTCGGCCACGCTGACGGCGGTGGACGCCGCAGGGGAGCCGGTACTGTCGGCGCGTTCCCTGGTGCTGCGTCCGTTCTCACCCGGTCAGATCGCCGCCGCGGGCGGTGACCACGCGACGGAGCGCGACGGGCTGTTCCGGCTGGAGTGGACCGCACTCTCCGAAGTCACCGCGGCCGACCCGGCGCCGATGGCGATGGTCGGCTTCGCGGCGTTCGAGTCCGGTCTCGCGGGGACGTGGGAGTCGGTCCCGGTTCATCGTGATCTGTCGGCGCTGGCCGAGGCGGGCGCGGTGCCGGGTGCGGTACTGGCCGAGGTCGAGACCGCGTCGACTGTGGACGCGGTGGCATCGGCGCATCAGGTGACGGCCGGGGTGCTGGGGCTGTTGCAGGAGTGGCTGGCCGATGACCGGTTCGCCGAGTCGCGACTGGTGCTCGTCACGCGGGGCGCGGTCGCGGCGGGCGACGGCGAGGTGGTCACCGATCTGGCGGCCGCGGCGGTGTGGGGTCTGGTGCGCAGCGCGCAGTCGGAGAACCCGGGCCGGTTCGTGCTGGTGGACGTGGACGAGGAGTCGGTGCGACTCGGCGCGCTGAGCGGATTGCTGGGCGGTGTGCTGACCTCCGGCGAGCCGCAGGCGGCGGTGCGCGGGGGTGGGGTATGGGCGCCGAGGTTGGCGTCGCTGACCTCGGGTGCGGGTCTGTTGCCTCCGTCGGGTACGGCGTGGCGGCTGGGCAGCCGGGCCAAGGGCAGCCTGGACGCGCTGGAGCTCATCTCGTATGCGGAGACGGCCGAGCCGCTGCAGGCCGGTCAGGTGCGGGTCGCGGTGCACGCGGCGGGGGTGAACTTCCGTGACCTGCTGGACGGTCTGAACGCACTCGGCTGGTTCCAGGACAAGGTCGGCCAGATGGGTGGCGAGGCCGCCGGTGTGGTGCTTGAGGTCGGCCCGGGGGTCGAGGACCTGCGCCCGGGGGACCGGGTGGTCTGTCTGACCGAGGGCGCGTTCGGCCCGGTGGTCACCAGCGCCCACGTCCTGTCCAAGATCCCCGACGGCATCTCGTTCGAGCAGGCCGCGACGATCCTGGTGACGTTCCTGACGGCCTACTACGGCCTGATGGACCTGGCCAGGTTGCGGGCGGGCGAGCGGCTGCTCGTGCACGCCGGCACCGGTGGCGTGGGTATGGCGGCGATCCAGCTGGCGCAGCGCCTGGGCGTGGAGGTGTTCGCCACCGCGAGTCCGGCCAAGTGGGAGGTACTGCGTTCGCTGGGCATCCCGGACGACCACATCGCCTCCTCCAGGACTTCGGAGTTCGAGGAGCGGTTCGGTGCGGTGTGCGGTGAGCAGGGCATCGACGTGGTGCTCAACTCGCTGACCGGGGAGCTCATCGACGCCTCGGCGCGCCTGCTGCGCCCCGGGGGCCGGTTCGTGGAGATGGGCAAGCTGGACATCCGCGACCAGGGACAGTTCCCCGGGCTGGAGTACCACTGGTTCGACATGCTGGACGCCGGCGCCGAGCGGCTGCGGCAGATCCTGGCCGAGCTGATGGAGCTGTTCGCGATCGGTGAGCTGCGGCCGTTGCCGGTGACGGCGTGGGATGTGCGCCGGAGCCGCGACGCCTTCCGGTTCATGAGCCAGGCCAGGCACACCGGGAAGATCGTGCTGACCATGCCCCGGCGGTGGGATGCGCAGGGCACGGTGTTGATCACCGGTGGCACCGGTGGTCTGGGTGCGGAGCTGGCCCGGCACCTGGTGGCCGAGCACGAGGTGCGGCACCTGCTGCTGACCAGCCGCCGAGGTCTGGACGCTCCGGGTGCGGTCGAGCTGCAGGCCGAGCTGATCGCGCACGGGGTCGAGGTCACGGTCGCCGCCTGCGACATGGCCGACCGGGACGCGGTGGCCGACCTGCTGACCGGGATCGATGCCGACCATCCGCTGACCGCGGTGATCCACGCGGCTGGAATCGTGGATGACGGCGCGATCACCTCGCTGACGCCGGAGCGGCTGGACAACGTGCTGCGGCCGAAGGTGGACGCCGCCTGGCACCTGCACGAGCTCACCCAGGGTATGGACCTGGCCGGATTCGTGGTGTTCTCCTCGCTCGCCGGACTGATGGGCAACGCGGGTCAGGGCAACTACGCGGCGGCGAACGCCTGGCTGGACGCGCTGATGGTCCAGCGGCAGGCGCAGGGGCTGCCGGGGCTGTCGCTCACCTGGGGACTGTGGGCGCAGGCCACCGGGATGACCGGGGGACTGTCGCAGGCCAGTGTGGAGCGGATGGCCGCCGCCGGGATGCCGGCGATGACCACCGAACAGGGACTCGCCCTGTTCGACGCGGCCCTGGGCTCGGACTCACCGCTGGTGGTCCCGGTGCGGCTGAACCTGCCGGCGATGCCCGCTCAGCTGGTGCCGCCGCTGTTGCGCGGGCTGGTGCGCGGCACCCGCCGTACGGCCGCCGCGCTGTCGGCAGCCGGAGGCGGTGGTGCGGGCGAGGCACTGTCGCGGCAGCTGGCCGGCCTGGACCACCCCAAGCAGCTCCAGGTGCTGATCGACCTGGTCCGGGCTCAGGCCGCCGCCGTACTCGGGCACCCCTCGCTGGAGTCGGTGGACGTCCGGCGGGAGTTCCGTGAGCTGGGCTTCGACTCGCTGACCGCGCTTGAGCTGCGCAACCGCCTCAACACCGCCACCGGGCTGCGGCTGCCCTCCACCCTCGTCTTCGACTACCCCACTCCCACCGTGCTCGGCGAGTATCTGCTCAGCGAAGTGCTCGGCGTGCACGGCGACGCGATTCTCCCGGTGGTCGCCACCTCGGTGACCGACGACCCGATCGTCATCGTCTCGATGGCCTGCCGCTACCCCGGAGGGGTGAGCTCTCCGGAGGATCTGTGGCGGCTGGTCGCCGAGGGGCAGGACGCCATCTCCCCGCTGCCACGGGACCGAGGCTGGCAGGCACGCGGCGAACTGGACTTCGACGGTGGGTTCCTCGTCGACGCGACCGACTTCGATCCCGGGTTCTTCGGGATCTCGCCGCGTGAGGCGCTCGCGATGGACCCGCAGCAGCGCCTGCTGCTGGAGGCGTCCTGGGAGGCGATCGAGCGAGCGGGCATCGACCCGACCTCGCTGCGTGGCAGCCGTACCGGCGTGTTCGCCGGGGTGATCTACCACGACTACGGGTCGAGCGCCGAGTTCCCGCCGGATGTGATGACCTTCGTCAGCACCGGTAACTCCGGAAGCATCGTCACCGGTCGTGTCGCCTACGCGCTGGGCCTGGAGGGTCCGGCGGTGACGGTGGACACCGCGTGTTCGTCGTCACTGGTGGCGATGCACATGGCGGCGCAGGCGCTGCGCTCCGGTGAGTGCTCGCTGGCGCTGGCCGGTGGTGTGACCGTGATGGCCACGCCGGGGGTGTTCATCGACTTCAGCGCCCAGGGCGGACTGGCCGCCGATGGGCGGTGCAAGGCGTTCTCCGACACCGCGGACGGTACGAGTTGGTCCGAGGGCGTGGGTGTCCTGGTGCTGGAGCGGCTGTCGGACGCCCGCCGCAACGGCCATGAGGTGCTCGCGGTGATGCGCGGGTCGGCGATCAACCAGGACGGCGCCTCCAACGGGTTGACCGCGCCGAACGGCCCTTCGCAGCAGCGGGTGATTCGCCAGGCACTCGCCGGAGCCGGGCTGACCGCCGCCGAGGTGGACGTCGTGGAGGCGCACGGTACGGGGACGACGCTGGGCGACCCGATCGAGGCGCAGGCGCTGCTGGCCACCTATGGTCAGGACCGGCCGGAGGACCGGCCGGTGCTGCTGGGATCGATCAAGTCGAACATCGGTCACACCCAGGCCGCAGCCGGTGTGGCGGGTGTGATCAAGATGGTCATGGCGATGCGGCACGGCGTGCTGCCCCAGACGCTGCACGTGGACGCGCCGTCGTCGCATGTGGACTGGGCCTCCGGCGCGGTGGAGCTGCTGACCGAGGCCAGGGACTGGCCGGAGGCCGGGCGCCCGTGGCGGGCGGGTGTCTCGTCGTTCGGCATCAGCGGCACCAACGCACACCTGATCCTTGAGCAGGGACCGGAGGCTCCTGAGGCGGAGTCGCGTGACGAGGATCGGGCTCCGGCCACGGGTGTGGTGCCGTGGGTGGTGTCGGGCAAGTCCGAGGAGGCACTGCGGGCGCAGGCGGGTCGTCTGGCGGCGTTCGTGGACACGCGCGGTGAGCTGGGTCTGACCGATGTGGCGTTCTCGCTGGTGGGGTCGCGGTCGGTGTTCGAGCACCGGGCCGTGGTTGTCGGTGCCGGCCGTGAGGGGTTGCTGGCTGGGCTGGGTGCGGTGGCCTCGGGCGAGCCGGTGGCCGGTGGTGTGGTCGAGGGTGTGGCGGACGTCGACGGGAAGTCGGTGTGGGTGTTCCCGGGTCAGGGGGCGCAGTGGGTGGGCATGGGTGCGCGGCTGCTGGAGGAGTCGGCGGTGTTCGCGGCTCGGATGGCCGAATGTGCGGCGGCGTTGGAGCCGTTCGTGGAGTGGTCGTTGCTGGATGTGGTGCGGCAGGTGGAGGGTGTGCCGGGGCTGGATCGGGTGGATGTGGTGCAGCCGGTGTCGTTTGCGGTGATGGTGTCGTTGGCGGCGGTGTGGGAGTCGCTGGGGGTTCGCCCTGATGCGGTGGTGGGTCATTCGCAGGGTGAGATCGCGGCGGCGGTGGTGGCGGGTGGTCTGTCGTTGCAGGACGGTGCGCGGGTGGTGGCATTGCGCAGCCGTTTGATCGGTGAACGGCTTGCTGGACATGGAGCGATGGCGTCGGTGGCGCTGCCGGTCGAGCGGGTTGAGGCCGCTTTGGTCGAAGGGGTGTCGGTGGCGGCGGTGAACGGTCCGAACTCGGTGGTGGTGGCCGGTGAGGTTCAAGCCGTCGAGGAGCTGGTCGAGCGGTTTGCCGAAGAAGGGGTGCGGGTGCGGCGGATCGCGGTGGATTACGCCTCGCATTCGGCGCAGGTGGATCTGATCGGCGAGGAGCTGGCGCAGGTTCTGGCGGGGGTGGTGCCGCAGCCGGTGCGGGTGCCGATGCTGTCGACGGTGACCGGTCAGTGGCTGGAGGGCCAGGAGCTGGAGGCCGGGTATTGGTGTGAGAATCTGCGGCGCACGGTGGGCTTCGCTCCGGCGGTTGGGCAGTTGCTGGAGCAGCGGTATCGGGTGTTCGTGGAGGTGAGTCCGCATCCGGTGCTGACGGTCGGTATCGGCGAGTGCGTGGACGAGACCGACACCGTCACGGTGATCGCTGGGACGTTGCGCCGCGATGAGGGCGGCCTGGATCGGGTGCTGACGTCGGCGGCGGAGCTGTTCGTGCGCGGCGTGACGGTGGACTGGCGGCAGGTATTGACCGGTGGTCGCCGGGTGGATCTGCCCACCTACGCCTTCCAGCACCAGCGGTTCTGGCCGAACGCCAAGCAGAGCAGCGATGCCCGTGTTCTGGGCCTGGCCGCGACAAGGCACCCGCTGCTGGGTGCGGTGATGCCTCGGGCCGACTCCGATGGGGTGGTGCTGACCGGGCGGTTGTCGTCGGCGTCGCATTCGTGGCTGGCCGACTATGTGGTGGCGGGCTCGGTGGTGGTGCCCGGTTCGGCGTTCGTGGAGCTGGCGGTGCGGGCCGGTGACCAGGTCGGCTGTGACCTGGTGGAGGAGCTGACGCTGACCGCGCCGCTGGTGCTCGGTGCGAGTGACGCGGTGGCGGTGCAGGTGTGGGTGGGGGCTGCGGAGGAGTCGGGCAGCCGGTCGGTGAGTGTGTACTCGCGGTCGGCGGACGCGGCCGAGGAGGTGCCGTGGGTGCGGCACGCCACTGGCACGCTTGCCACGGATGCTTCGCCTGCCGAGCCGTTCGATGTGGCGGTGTGGCCGCCGGTCGGGGCGTCCGCGATCGAGCTGGAGGGCTTCTACGAGGAGCTGGCCGAGGACGGCTTCGCCTATGGTCCGGCGTTCCAGGGGTTGCGGGCGGCCTGGCGACGCGACGGTGAGATCTTCGCCGAGGTGAGGCTGCCCGAGCAGGTCAGCGAGGCGGACTCGTTCGGGTTGCATCCGGCGCTGCTGGACGCGGTGCTGCACGTGGTGCCGTTCGCGGGACTGGACGATTCCGAGACTGTCCGGGTGCCGTTCTCCTGGGGTGAGGTGTGCCTGCACGCGGCCGGAGCCTCGGTGCTGCGGGTGCGGCTGGCCAGGACGGGCGGCGATGCGGTCTCGCTGAACGCGATGGATGCGACGGGTGCGCCGGTGCTGTCGGCGCGGTCGGTGGTGCTGCGGCCGATTTCCTCCGAGCAGCTGGCGATCTCCGATGGTCGTGGGGCAGGGCAGGACACGCTGTTCCGGGTGGAATGGGCTGCGGCAGGTGGACTGTCCGAAGCCGACCGGGTGTCGGTGGCGGTGCTCGGTCCGGACACGCTGGGTGTCGCGGCGGCGTTGCGGGCGGTCGGGGACGTGGTGCCGGTGCATGCGGATCTGCCCGCGCTGGCCGAGGCGGGTCCGGTCCCGGCCGTGGTACTGGCGGAAGTGGTCTCCGAGTCGGCGGCCGGGGTGGTGGGGTCGGCGCATGCGCTCACCGCCCACGTTCTGGGCCTGCTGCAGCGGTGGTTGGCGGATGAGCGGTTCGCCGATTCGCGCCTGGTGTTCGTCACCCGGGGCGCGGTCGCGTCGGGTGACGGCGAGGTGGTGGCGGATCTGCCGGCTTCCGGGGTGTGGGGGTTGGTCCGCAGTGCTCAGTCGGAGAATCCGGACCGGTTCGTACTGGTCGACATGGACCGGGACCAGGCCTCGCTGTCGGTCCTGCTCGATGCACTGCCCGGGGTGTTGGCCTCGGGTGAGCCGCAGGTGGCGGTGCGCGAGGGTGAGGTGCGGGTTCCGCGC
>NZ_JBITIZ010000043.1:8120-16540 GCF_044459525.1 Streptosporangium sp. NPDC050284 | reverse complement strand
AGGCCGCATCTACTCGACGGCTGTCTGACCACAACGGGGTTGGCCATCGAGCCATGGTGATCGCGGGGACGGACTCTACGAATTCAACTGGAGTAATTTTCGATCGTTTGCTTGTCCTGCACTCCGAACTGTCGCCTCCGGCCTGGCCAGAGCGCTGCGGCGGGCTGGGGTAACGCGAGGGCGTTCGTTCTCGCGGTGACGTGTTCGGAGGATGACGGCGTATGCGCCGAAATGTGTCATGGTCGTTTTCAGCGCGTGCTAAAACGTGGGCATCGGTGATCGTCGTTACGGCTGTAACCCCAGGGTTGCTGCTTTTCCAAGCGGTCCCGGTGGCCGCCGCGATGCAATCAGTTGCGCTCTTTCACGGCACCCCTGACACACCGGACCAGTTGACCGGGTCGGCTGCGGGCTTCCCCTCTCTGGTGGATAGCAAAGCGACCACCCAGATGTCGGCGGCGGTGGTCGACGGCCAGTGGCGTTCGGATATCGAACCTCCCGAAGGCGCGGTCCCCATCGAGGAGCGCTTCGTCGATCAGCGAGAGACCGGCACCCAAGCCGGGACGTTGTCGAAGACCTCGGCTGCCCCGGCGCAGTCGCAGGCTTCGCTGCTGGCCGATGAGCCGACGTTGCTGAACACTTTCCCGCGCAGTGGGATGTTGATGGATTCGTTAACTCCCACCTTGCGAGCGCAAGGGCGCAGCACGGTGGGCGGATCGGTGCGATACGCGTTCAAGATCTGTGACAAGGACACGATGACCGGCACGGGGTGCACCTCCTCAGGCACCCTGGCCGCCGGCGTCAACACCTGGAAGGTGCCGGCGGTCAAGCTGGCGTGGGGAAAGCAGTACTGGTGGACGGTCACCGTCACCGATACCTCCAACTCGATGTCGACCCTCTCGCCGGTGCACACCTTCGTCACCGGAGTGCGCCAGCCTGTAGTGACCTCGCAACTGGCCACCCCCGGCGTCGATGAGCAAGAGTTTCACCAGCAGAGCGGCAACTACACCACCACCGTCACCGACCTGTCGGTTCCCACCGCCGGGCCGCCGTTGTCGGTGACGCGCTCCTATAACAGCATGGACCCGCGTACCGATGGGATCTTCGGGGCGGGGTGGTCGACCCGCTGGGACATGAAGATCGTCAAGGAGGTGCGGGGCCCGGCTGTTTCAGCATTGGTGACCTACCCTGACGGCCGTCAGGTGCGGTTCATGGGCAGCGGGGCAGGGGCCTTTCAGCCACCGCCGGGGATGCACGCCACCTTGGCCGAGGAAAGCGGCGGCACCTGGCGGTTGATGGACAAGTCAGCCACCACATACGCCTTCGACGCTCAAGGCCGGTTGACCGAGGTCACCGACTCCCGGGGCCGCGGCCAGGAGTTGGCCTACGGTGCGGGTGGGAAACTGTCGACGGTGACGGCCACGGGCGGGCGATCGCTGACGTTCACCTGGACCGGCGCTCACGTCACCTCGGTTTCCAGCGACCCGGTGAACGGTGCACCGCTGACGTGGACCTACCACTACGACGGTGATCGACTGACCGGGGTGTGTGCGCCGGTGGCGGCCCCCAACTGCACCCACTACAGCTACGGCACCGGCTCCCAGTACCGCAGTGGCGTGTTGGACTCCGACCCGTACGCCTACTGGCGGCTGGGCGAGGCATCGGGGACGGTGGCGACCGACCAGGGCGCGGGCCAAGGTGACGCCACCTATCAGGGGGTTGGTTATGCCAAGCCCGGCGCGCTGGCCGGCAGCACCGACACCGCGGTGGAGTTCACCACCGGCTCGGCACTGAAGTTGCCCGCTAATACGGTGCCGCACCTGGGTGATCAGATCTCGGTGGAGGCATGGTTCAAGACCAGCCAGTCCGGGGTGTTGATGGCCGCTGGCACCCAGGAGACCTCCGGTATCCCGTGGGGACCGATGTTGTACGTCGGCACTGATGGCAAGCTGCGTGGCTCACTGGCCGCGGTCGCCGCGCCGATCACTTCGGCCGGTGTGGTCAACGACAACACCTGGCACCACGTGGTGCTGACCGTCTCGGGTCAGAACCAGACATTGTTCCTGGATGGCACGCCGGTTGGCACTTTGAGTGCGGCGGTGAGCGCCTGGCGGCAAAGCGCGACGGTGGGCAACGGGGTGGCTGACCCGGCCACCTCTCCGGCGGTGCCCACCCCGCGGGCGGCGTTCCCGTTCAAGGGGTTCATCGACGAGGTCGCGATCTATGACAAGCCGCTGACCGCGACTGAGGTGAGCGCCCACCACGCCGCCCGGGCCGAGGCGGCGCACAAGCTCACCGGCGTCATCCTGCCCTCGGGGCGGGTGTGGGCGGCCAACACCTATGACGCCGCGACCGATCGGCTCAAAACCCATGTCGACCGCGACGGCGGTACCTGGCAGATCGGCGCGCAGAGCTATGACCCGCAAAACGGCGCCGCCCGTATCACCGTGGTCGATCCGCGCAACGAGGAGTTGAAGTATCTCTACGACGCCTGGCGCGGGTATCGCATCATCGGTGAGACCGACCAGCTGGGGCACGCCTCTTGGTATGAGTACAACTTGTCCGGGTCACTGGCCAAACTGATCGACCGCAACGACATCGTCAACGACGTCTACTTCGACGAGCGCGACAATCTCATCGCCCGCAAATACTGCCGCGCCCCGGGGCAATGCGCGATCGAGACCTGGAAGTACTATCTCAACACCAGCGACGCCTTCGATCCGCGTAACGACCTGGTGACCGTGCACCGCGACGGACGTTCGGCCTCTGACACCGACACCACCTACGCCATCACTACCGAGTACACCACCTACGGTGAGGTGGCGAAGGTGACCAGCCCGGTCACCTCGGACTTCCCCACCGGCCGGTCGATGATCTCCACCTACACCGATGGCACCGAGCCCGCGATCGGCGGCGGCACCACCCCGGCCGGGCTGCTGGAATCAGCCAAGGACCTCAAGGACAACGAGACGACCTACCGCTACACCGCCTCCGGGCAGGTAGCCGAGCAGACCAGCCCATCGGGGCTGAAGACCACCTTCACCTACGACGCGGTAGGACGGTTGACCTCCCGCGCCGAGATCTCGGCGGCCCATCCCAACGGGGTCAACACGACCTTCACCTACGACGGCCTCGGCCGTCTACTCACTCGCACCGATCCCGGGGTGAAGAACGAGGTCACCAACCTCACCCACACCGCCAAGACCACGCTGACCTACGATGCTGACGGCAACAAGCTCACCACCACCGTAACCGACTTGACCGGCGGCGACGCGACGCGCACCACCACCTACACCTATGACACCAAGGGACGGGTGGAGACGGTCACCGACCCCGAAGGCGGGATAACCGCCTCCACTTGGGACGTCACCGGCGCTCAGACATCCCAGACCGACCCGGTGGGCACGGTCATCACCTTCGCCTACACCAAACGCGGAAAGCCAGCCTCTCGTACGTTGAAGAACTGGACCGGCAGCCCGGTCAGCCCACAGCCCGCCCAGGACGTGGTGTTGGAGTCCTTCTCCTACGACCCCGGCGGACGGCTGGCTGGTCACATCGACGCGATGGGCCGTAAGAAGGCCTACACCTACTGGATGGACAACCGACCGGCGACGACGAGCGGCGACGACGTCCGCCTCAACCACTCCGTTAGCCCAACCGACGTGGTGCTGCAAGAAAACGAATATGACCCGGCCGGTAACCTCGTCCGGCAGGTCAGTGGCGGCGGCAAGAGTACCGTCGAGTCCGTCTACGACGCTGCCAGCCGTCTCACCTCCACCACGTTCGACCCCGCCGCCCTCGGCCGCAAGGCCGCTTTCGAGTACGACAAGAACGACAACGTCACCAAGAAGACCTTCACCGCAGCTGGCACCCCCCGCGTCGAATCCACCTCATACCTCTACAACGCGCTGAACCAGGTGACCCGGCAGACCGTGGAGAACGGTGCCGAGGACCTGGTCACCACCAGCGTCTATGACGACCGCGGCCTGCTGACCGCGACCGTCGACCCGCGCGGCAACGCCTCCGGCGCCACGCCTGCGGACTTCACCG
Source organism: Streptosporangium sp. NPDC050284 (assembly GCF_044459525.1). Classification (NCBI taxonomy): domain Bacteria; kingdom Bacillati; phylum Actinomycetota; class Actinomycetes; order Streptosporangiales; family Streptosporangiaceae; genus Streptosporangium; species Streptosporangium sp. NPDC050284. Next base: position 12,493 of record NZ_JBITIZ010000043.1, on the reverse strand, counting down.
CCACGATGCGCTACGACCTCGCTGGCCAACTGGTGGAAGCCAAATCACCGCAGGTGACGATCGAGAAGAACGGCACCACCGCCACCACCGGGCGCCCCACCGTCAGGTACGGATACAACAGCGCGGGCCTGCAGAGCCACATCGTCGATGCCGAAGGGCGCACCACCACTTCTGTCTTCGACAAGGCCGGGCGCCTGACCTCGACCATCGGTGCGCCCTACACCCCGCCGGGCGGCAGCGCGATCACCCCTGAGGTGAGCTTCGGCTATGACGCGGCCGGGCGGCAGACCACGGTCACCGACCCGCGCGATCACGTCACCTCCACCGTCTATGACGCGCTGGGTCGCCCGGTCAAGGTCACCGAACCCGGCCCGTCTGGGCCCGGCGGCATCCGGGTGGCCGAATACGATCTGCTGGGCGAGCAGCTCGCGGTGATCGATCCCACCGGGGCGCGCGTCGAGGCCACCTACGACGATCTGGGCCGACAAGTCACCCAGACGCAGATTGAGCGCACCCCCGCCACCGTGGCGCACATCACCAAGTTGACCTACGACGCTGCGGGCAACCTCACCACAACCGTCGCGCCGGGGCCAGGCAACAAGACCACTACCTACACGGTCAACGCCGCCGGAGAGGTCACCGCCACCATCGCCCCGGCCACCCCCAGCAGCACTACCCTGGCCAGCCGCACCACCAGCTTCGGCTACGACCTGATGGGCCGCCAGACCAAGGTGACCGACGCCCTGGGCAACGCCACCGAGGCCACCTACGACCTGGCCGGCCGCAAGACCGCCGCCAAGGATCTCACCGGCGCCATTACGGTGCGCACCGTCGGCTTCGGCTATGACCCGGCCGGTAACCCGACCAGCACCACCTCCGGCGAGGGATATGTCACCCAGCGCACCTTCGACGCCACAGGACGACTGACCTCCCTGATCGAACCGGTCTCCGCGACCTCGTCGATCACCTCGACGTTCGGCTACGACGCCACCGGGGCACGCACCCGCACCACCGACGGCCGCAACAACGCCACCTGGACCACCTACAACGCCCTCGGTTTGGTCGAATCGGTCATCGAACCGTCCACCACCGCCCATCCCAACGCCGCTGATCGGACCTGGACCAGCGTCTACGACGCCTCCGGCAACGCCACCGCCACCCTGCAGCCGGGCGGGGTGCGCATCGATCGCACTTTCGACCAGCTGAACCGGGTGACCGCAGAGGTCGGCAGCGGAACTTCGATGGCTACGGTGAACCGCGCGGTCACCTACGACAGCGCGGGCCGCCTCACTGCAATCGGCGACTACACCCTCGAATACAACGACCGCAGCCTGCCGACCAAGGTGTCCAAGGCCACCAACCAGATCGCCGCCTACACCTACGACGCCACCGGTAACCTCACCCAGCGCGTCGACCCCGCAGGGACGGCAAACTACACCTGGGATGCCGCCGACCGGCTCAACACCGCCAGCGACCCGGTGACCGGGCGCACCTGGACCTACGGCTACGACAACGCCAACCGGCTCACCAGCAAAACCTCCGCCAACCCGGTCGGCACCCAGACCTACGGCTACGACACCATGGACCGGCTCACCTCCCAGGCGGTGAAGAACAGCTCTGGCACCGAACTGTCGAAGATCACTTACGGGTGGGATAAGGACGACAACCTCACCACTAAGACCACCACCGGCACCGCCGGCGCCGGGACCAACACCTATGCCCATGACCGCGCCGGACGGCTGACCTCCTGGACCGCCCCCGGCGGCGCCGTCACCGCCTATGAGTGGGACGCCTCCGGCAATCGCACCAAAGTCGGCACCGAGACCTTCGTCTACGACCAGCGCAACCGGCTCACCAGCGGAGCCGGAACCGACTACACCTACACCCCCCGCGGCACCACCGCCACCGAGACCAAGGCCGGCGTCACCCGTAATCTCACCTTCGACGTCTTTGACCGGCTCACCTCCGACGGGGATGCCACCTACGGCTACGACGCCCTGGACCGGATGACCTCCCGCACCGCCGGCGCCACCCAGCAGCGCTTCGTCTACTCCGGCCTGAGCAACGACCTCGTCACCACCACCGACAGCGTCGGCACCGTCCAAGCCAAATACGGCCGCGACCCGTTCGGCGGCCTGCTCAGTCTCCAAGAGGGCGCGAGCCCCGCCCTGGCCACGATGACTGACCTGCACGGCGATGTGGTGGGTACCTTCTCCGGCACCGCTCTGGTCGACTCGGTCGCCTACGACCCCTTCGGACAGGTCACCCACCGCTCGGGTACTCAGCGAGGCCTCGGCTACCAGGGCGAGTACACCGATCCTGACACCGGCAAGGTCAACATGCACGCCCGCTGGTACCAGCCCGGCACCGGTGCTTTTGCCTCCCGTGACACCGCCGCTCTCAACCCGGACCCGTCGGTCCAGGCCAATCGTTACACCTACGCCAACGCCTCCCCTCTCACCCACACCGACCCCAGCGGACACAATGCCATTCAGCTCAACACAGTGGGCTCTCAAAACGGCGCAAGTGGCGGCTCCGGCTGGCAGTCCTACGACACAAGTAGTTATTGGGACAAATACCTAGATCGAGATTCCTCAAGCTGGGACTTCAACCCGCCAGAGGTCGTCCCGGGGCAGCCGTACTACTCATGGCCTGATCAGCCATGCTGCCTTGTGGAGGCGGATTGGTGGTTCGACGAGGAAAGAGCGAAAGCGATAGGTATCACGGTGAAGGGAAGAACGGCCCCGAAAGGCTACTGGGACGCGAGCAAAGAGAAGCGGGACCTCTACGAGCTTTTCGCCGATTTCATAGATGACGAGAAGACTCTTAAAGAGCTGTGGAAAAAAATAAATTCATCCGATTACAAGAAGTATAACAATGGGTCATCCGGCGCAGGAGCGATGCCACGAAGCCAAGACCCCGGCAGCGGCGACAAGGGTCTAAAAGAGTTCGCAGCCTGCAAGGAGGTTCTTAAAGTTGAACAGTGCGCCGAGGCGAAAAGGATTAGCGACACGGCGGCCGACTATGTCAACGAGCGCATGAAGGACTACAAACTCACAGGTAAGTCCCCAGGCTGGGCCAGGAACGTACTGAGGCACTTCGTTACCATGACACTGATGTGCTATCACCTGGGATGCAAGGCGGCCGAAAAGGTCGCAGAAATTCATGAACGTTTTGCGTTTGAAGGCTACAAGCACCCCAGCGAATACAAAGGAGACACCAAAGAGGAAAAGGCGGCTCGCAAAGAAGCTCAAAAGAAATGGGATCAAATTACCAAAGATAGCGCCTTTGACGAAGTGGTGAACGCGCTTGCCGTCAAGTACTACGAGCAGAACAAAAACCGCTTCGAACCCCTGGTTAACAGCAAATGCGGCAAGTATCCCTCCATTGTTCCTGGCGGGCAAGCCACCTGGGATAGATGCGAGGATCTTGCAGTCATGGGAACAGCGTTCACGGCAGGAGCGAATCGAATGTGCGAGAGAACTTTTTCCCTTGCAGGGCAGAAAAATCCCGTATTCGTGAACTGCCAAAATGTGATTCGCTACTAATGCATAGATAGCTCGCGCGGGACATCTCGCAATAAACTCGGAATAAATCAATTAGATAATTAATTTTCGCAACGCAAAGGGATTACGGTACGGGAGGTATCATGATCTGAAGAGCGGGCGTGACGATCCGCTTCCCTCGGCCGTATGTGGCCGGATACTCCGCATGATCGGCCCGAAGTGCGATTCAGGACAGAAAGAACGGTGAGCAGTGCCCAACACGGATCGGCTGGACACGGGTGATTTCGAGGCATCCGGCCATGGCACGACCGGGCCGCACGCGAGTGCTCCCCCTGCCGTTGTCCGGCCCGCACCCATCGACCTCACGCCGCAGGCTTCTACCGTCGTACAGGATATGACTCCCACCGGGAACAGGTTCTCGCTAGCTGCGGCTATGGCGCTGCAATCGGCGTCTCCCCGCCGACGCCCCGGGTTGATCGCCGCAGTAACGACCTGCGCGGCGATCTTCGCGCTCATGGCAGCCTCCTGGCCTCCCGCGAAAATCCCGTCAGCGGACAACGACACCAAACCGGCGGTAACAGCAGAACCATTGGGTCGCCATAGTGACGCTGTCTATGCGGTCGCGGTCGGACAGGTGAACGGCCGACCCATCGCCGTCACCGGCGGCGCGGACGCCACGGTGCGGGTGTGGGACCTAACCACCCGCAAACCCCTCGGCCAACCAATGACCGGCCACACCAGCACCGTCGGAGCGATCGCGGTCGGACAAGTGAACGGCCGACCCATCGCCGTCACCGGCGGCGCGGACGCCACGGTGCGGGTGTGGGACCTAACCACCCGCAAACCCCTCGGCCAACCAATGACCGG
>NZ_JBITIZ010000043.1:0-8023 GCF_044459525.1 Streptosporangium sp. NPDC050284 | reverse complement strand
CGGCCACACCAGCACCGTCGGAGCGATCGCGGTCGGACAAGTGAACGGCCGACCCATCGCCGTCACCGGCGGCGCGGGCGACGCCGTGCGGGTGTGGGACCTAACCACCCGCAAACCCCTCGGCCAACCAATGCCCCGCGACCCCAGCAACGTCTTTACGGTCGCGGTCGGACAAGTGAACGGCCGACCCATCGCCGTCACCGGCAGTTGGGACGCCACGGTGCGGGTGTGGGACCTAACCACCCGCAAACCCCTCGGCCAACCAATGACCGGCCACACTCGCCCTGTCTATGCGGTCGCGGTCGGACAGGTGAACGGCCGACCCATCGCCGTCACCGGCAGTTGGGACGCCACGGTGCGGGTGTGGGACCTAACCACCCGCAAACCCCTCGGCCAACCAATGACCGGCCACACTCGCCCCGTCGAAGCAGTGACGATTGGCCAGGTGAACGGCCGACCCATCGCCGTCACCGGCAGCTTGGACACCACCGTACGAGTATGGGACCTGAGTTCCTACGCAAAATGAGCTGTGAGGTAGGGCACCAGCCTTCGTCACCTTCTGCCGGATCGAGCGCTACCGCATCGACATTCAACTATCAGCGCCACCGAAGATGGCCGCACATCCGGAAGGCGGCGTGGGAGCCGACCTACCGGGCAACGCAGAGACGGCCCGTTACCGACGGGCCGTCTGGAAGCGATGGTCAGAACTTCGCGACGTAGCTGCGGTGTCCTACGTGCTCGATGACAGGTCCCCGGGCGTCCGGCATCGGCAAGGTGTGGTTTTGTTCGCGAGAAGTGACCGCAGTCACGAGCTCAGGGGCGTTGGCATCGACGAGGGGCAGGGTGTTGGCGGAGGTCAGCGACATCCGCTCACGCGGTGGCTGGGTGCGGTCAGAACTGGCCAACATCGCCTCCGCCGGGTCGGAGGTGCGGTCGTCGGCCGCAAACAACTGCGGTCGGAACTGGCGAACAAAACCACTCCTGCGCACGCTTGACGGCCTTTTTCAACATTCTCCATGGACGATCATCATCCGCCGAGCCAGTTCAGTTGTTGCGTCCCCGCCGTTGCTGTTCGGTCCATCGGTGTCGAACGTCGGCTACCAGTTCGGTGACCGCCTTGCCGCGGGTGGCCGGGTGGCTGCTGCGGCCTTTGCCGCTCAGGTGGTAGGCAGGGGTGCCGCTGCGGTGGCGGGTCTGCCATCCCGATCGGGTGCCGCGGGCTGACAGGTTCGGCTGGACGGTGCCGAGGATGTCGCCGGCGACGATGACCCATTGCGAGCCGTCGACGTCGCCGGTGGCCAGGAGCTGGACGGCGGCGAGTTCGTCGTCGGTGTACCAGCGGCGGCGTGCGGCCGGATCCCCGTAGCGCTCCCACGGCGTCGGCTCAGCGGTGCCCCCGGCGACCTGGGCGGACTTGGTGGCTTGGGTGGGTTTCTCGATCGGCTCGGCCGGTGTCTCCTGCTCGACGTCCGCGTCGGCGCGCTGAGCGTCGGCGAGGGTTTTGTGGACGACGCCGACGGAGACCTTCACCCCGGCAGCGATGGTGCGGATGGATTCGCCGCGCTCACGGCGGGAGAGGATCGCGGCGCGTTTGTCGTCGTCGACCACGGGTCGGCGGCCGCCGACCCGGCCACTCTTGCGGGCCGCCTCCAGGCCGTTCTTGGTCTTGCGCACGATGTCGCGGCGCCGATCTTCTGACAGGGCGAGGGCCAGGTCCAGGATGAGGGAGTGTTCGGTGTGCTCGCCGGCCGCGATACCCTCCAACGCCTTGACGCCGACGCCGCGCTGGAACAGGTCGTTGAGGACGATCAGCCCTTCCAGAAGGTTGCGGCCGAGCCGGTCGACCTCCTGGACGGCCAGCAGGTCGCCGTCGCGGACGTGATCCAGCGCGGCCAGCAAGACAGGCCGATCGTCGGTGGCGAGCTTCCCGCTGATCTTTTCCTCGAAGACCTTCCAGCAGATCGGGTCGAGGGCGTCATGTTGGCGCTGGGTGTTCTGCTTGTCAGTGCTGACCCGGACCTGGCCGATAAGCGCCATCGGGAGTCCTCTCCGTTCATCAAACGTGCTGCGCGAGGTATCTGAACGACACTGGAAAACGAACGGCAAGATGAACACTTTGACGAGGTGAGGCGCCTCGTTCGGACGCGCTTCCGCCACCGTTAGATGAACGCCTTAACGGACCATCAGCCCGTCTCTCGCGTGTTAGGACACCGATAGAACTCCGATGTGAGAGCCATCACATCGGTATCGATGCGCGCGTCTCCTCCGAACCAGGAAGGATGTGGGTGGAGGAACCGCTAAGGAGACCTGTACCACCGTCCCTTACCGCTACACCCGGCAGTCTGCGTGGAGCGACCGCCTGGTTCCTTGTGGACATCACGCCGGGCATCTTCAAAAGGATGCCCGCAGTATGTCCAAACGATCTCGTCGCCCCCGTCGGCGTGGCCGCGCCCGCCATCATCACGGCCAACCGTCCAAGCGGCGGATTCACCGTCCCGGCCCTGTGCCCTCCTCCTTGGCGAGGCCGCACGGATCGGCCCGCCGCGGCGAGCGGTGCGCGATACCTCAGCCAGCAAGGCGGAGCCATGCGACCAGGCCGGGACCGGCGGTGCGGCTGCCCCGTCGGGCGAGGAAGACGGCCGAGCTCGCGTGGACCCTCTGGGGCCGATGGTGGGTCCGCTGGCTCTGTCGGCTCATCCTCTTGCCCCTCTTGGTGGCCCTAGTGCAGCACTTCCTTGGGGTATCCAGCCCGCTCGACGTGCTGCACCTGCTCGGCTTGTAACCAGGGAAAAGGAACCTCGAAGCCGCCCCCTTGATAGGCCGTCGGCCCGTCTCCTGTTCATAGGAGACGGGCGGGTGGTCGGCGGCGTGTTATTCGCCTGGTCTCCGGACGTGACGAACGCCCCGCCGCACGGCTCTCGCCGGGACAGGGCGTTCGCGTTGAACTCCTATGCGGACAATTCGGCAGTGGGCTTCGACGCCTTCTCCGTGTCCTGGCGCTGCCTGGCGATCTCCTGCTGGGCGTGCCGGGTGTGCAGGAGCCGGTCAACGTAGGACTTAGCCCATCGAGGTCCACCTGCCGGAGTCGGCACGCCCTCGGCGTTCAACACCTCACCGATCTCCGTGAGACTGAACCCCTGAGTGCGCAACTGTATGACGCGACTCACCACTTCAGGCGGACAGGAGGGCGGCCGGCCACGTCCTGAGGGACGCGGCCGGGTGAAGGCGTTCACCGCCCCTTCCGGTGAAACAGCTGCAGCATGTCCCGAAAGATCCGGTACCGGACCTCCGCCTGCTGCTCATCAGCGGCACGCAGGGCCGCCATCATCGCGATCCCGACGTACAGCGCGAACACGGCGATGACCGCCGCGACAAACCCGGCAACCCAAGCGGTTACCGGACCAACCTCCGCCAACATCTGGCGAAGCAAACCCACCATTCATGGCTCCCCAGCTCAGAGCGGGGAGCATGATCTAGCCAGGCGCTAGATCAGCTCCTTCGCCTTTCCCGGCGCCGGTTGCGCCAGGTGGGGAAGTGGAGCAGTGGATGAGGGGACGGCTAGCGTTGTATCGGTGCCGCAACTGTCTCGTCGCGGACTGGCTGGGCACCGTCGCGGACTGGGTCAAGCCGACGAAGAACATCAAGATCAAACCGAAGAAGAACATCAGGAGCATGTCCACCATGGTGTGCACTTCATCCCCTTCCCACGGGCTGAATCAGGGCGGTTGCTCCTGGTACCTCAACGGTAAGTCCCCGAAGGAGACGTACCGGTGGTACCTCAACGGTAAGTCCCCGAAGGAGACGTACCGGTAATTCTTCCGATCTGGCTGTTCCGATGACCGCCTCGGGCTTTGCGCCCCACAACAGCGCGTTGCCAGTTCGTCGGCCAGGCTCTTGAGGACTAACGCTCGGAGAAGTCCCGTTAGGTCACCGATTGCAGGGCGAAACCGAGTGAACACCGCCGAGGCTTTCTGCGGCAAAGCGGTCAGGCCGTTGGCCAGCACCTGGGCCACCGGTGGCAGTGCCGGACCGGCTGTGGCTGCCCCGGCCGATGAGGTGTTCAGGGTGATCGACGGGTTCGCTCCGGTGATGATGAGGCCGGAGTTGTCGTGGCCGATCGCGGCCGCGCTGGTCCCGTCGGCCTTCACCTGGGTGCTGGCCGTGCCGGTGACCGGGCCGTGGAAGGTCCCGCTGGACAGGTCGATGTGGTTCCCGCCGTCGGGGTGCGCCGACACATCGGCCTGCGCGGGTGGTGTTGTGTCGGCAGGGGCGAAGGAGCGAAGCTGCAGCGCCAGGGCGGTGCCGGCGATGAGCAGGCCGGCCAGGGCGGTGAACATGCTGATCACGCTGGCGCGTTTGTCCAGCACCTCCAGCACCTCGTTCGGCAGGTCCAGCGGGTCGGTGAAGAACCCGACCAGTCCTACGCCCAGCAATCCCAGCGACACGACCACCACCCCGACGGCCACGACGCGGCGGGCGCGCGAGCGGCCGGAGGACAGGGGCGGGGGTGGGGTCGCCGAGCTCGGCGCCGGCGGGGAAGGGGGCGGCACCCTTCCAGCTTGGTACCGGTCGACGGCGGGCGGGGCGGGGTCGCCGACCTGTTACCGATTCCCCGCCAGATCAGGCATCGCTTCCCCTGCCGCCCGAATGGTCTAAAAACGGGATGTCTCGGACGGGGATGGGAGGGGTTCGGTCAACTCACGGGAATAGGTATTCCCGCATGTTATCGGTGGGTAGAGCTGTGCTTCGGAGTCCCGGATGCACCGGCTTACAGCCCTTCGTCCCGAGGAACCTTCTACGCGAAGCGGCTGATAACCCGGGCCACCTCCGCCACTGTTGAATTCGTGGCCAACCCAGACGAACCGACTCCCATCCCGCCAGGCAGAAGCTCTGTGAAAGCCGTCCCCGGCCAGGGCCTGCGGCTTGCCCGGATCGGGCCGGTCCTCGCCTTCGCCCTGACGGGCTCAATCCTGCTCAGCGCCGGTCTGTTCGTCGGCGCCCTGGGGCTTCTTGGCTTCCCCGCCCTTACCCCTGTCGGGCAGCAGGGCCTCCCGCTGAGCCGATTACTGGATCTGCTGAAGCTCTCCTTCGCGGTGGTCGCCGGAATCGGCGGCGTCATCGCCCTGGTCGTCGCCTACCGCAAGCAGAAGGTCACTGAAGCCGCCGAGCATCGCCAGCAGACTGCTGAGCTGCGCGCCGATGAGGCCCACCGGCGCGAGGCGACCAAGCTGTTCAACGAGCGCTTCGCCACCGCCGCCAACCACCTGGGCCACGACTCGCCCGCAGTGCGCCTGGCCGGCGTGCACACCCTGGCAGGCCTGGCCGACGACGCGCCCACCTCGGAACTGCGCCAAACGATGATCGACGTCTTGTGCGCCTATCTGCGTATGCCCTACGCCCCTGACCCCGGTGACGACGGCGACCCGGCCCAACGCCTGGCCTTCGCCGGCCTGCGCGAGGTGCGGCACACCATCATCCGCGTTATCGGCGCTCATCTGCGCGAGAACGCTGCCATCTCCTGGCAGGGTCACGACTTCGACTTCACCGCCGTCGTCTTCGACGGCGGTGACTTCAGTCGCGCGGTGTTCTCCGGCGGCAGAGTTGCCTTTAACAGCGCGACGTTCGCCAGCGGCACGGTCGCCTTCAGCAACGCGATGTTCTCTGGCGGCGCGGTCTTCTTCCACGGCGCAGTGTTCTCCGGCGGAAGGGTCCTCTTCGAGAACGCGACGTTCTCCGGCGGCATAGTCCTCTTCAGCGAAGCGGTGTTCTCCGGCGGAAGGGTCCTTTTCGAGAACGCGACGTTCTCCGGCGGAAGAGTCGCCTTCAGCGCCGCAACCTTCTCCAGTGGAACGGTCTCCTTCAGCAAGGCGACGTTCTCTGGCGGCACGGTCGCCTTCGAGTTCGCGGAGTTCTCCGGTGGCACGGTCGCCTTCAGCAGCGCGAAGTTCATCAGCGGCATGGTCACCTTCATGGCCGCGAGGTTCTCCGGCAGTGAGGCCGTTTTCCGCGAAGCGGAGTTCTCTGGCGGCACAGTCGCCTTCAGCAGCGCGAAGTTCATCAGCGGCATGGTCACCTTCAGCAGCGCGAAGTTCATCAGCGATACGGTCACCTTCTTCGCGGCGGTATTCGCTGGCGGTACGGTCGATCTCCGCGGGGTGGACTACTGGTCGCCTCCGCCAACGCTGGAGGATCCTTTACCACCTGGTGTGTTACTGCCCGATCGGTCGGATGTCGACCCGGAAGAAGATGCGGCGACGACGTGAGCGGCCGCGCCCTGACTCGGTGCCAGTGCCCAAAGAACACCGCGCAGCTTCGAGCGTGCGGCCGGGCCGCTATGGCCGAGGATCTGCGTTGCGATATCTACCAGACCGGCTGTCGGCGCATCCGGCTCGCCGTTGACGGCGTCGATGTCCAGATCGCGCACGACAGTTCCCCGACCTCCGTCGCCCGCCGGACGAATTCCGCCTCGTTGGCCGATCTCGCGGCGCCCGAGCGCACCAGCCGGGCCAGGCAGTGCCCTTCGAAGGGCACCCCGGCCTGGAGGCGCTGGTGTTCGGCCTTGGAGTAGCCAGGCAAGCCGTGCCCGGTGTGGCCCTCCACCACCAGGTCGAAGCGGCGCTCCATGTCCGCGCACACCCGGCTCATCGTGCGCCGGTCGTTCCAGGTGCCAGCGACCTCGCCGTCCTCTCGCACCAGGTTCACCATCAGGTGTATGTGCTCGTTGCCGCCAACCGAGCAGCTGTGAGGTACTGCGATCCACCGGCACGGCGCCCGCCCCTCCGCCGCGTCGAACCCCATCCGGGCGACCGCCTCGTGGGCGACCTCGGCCCACTGCGCGTCCGCCAGTTCCTCACCTGGCGGCAGGGAGATCGCGCAATGCCACACCCACTTGTCCGACGGCGCAACCCCGAGCAAGAGACGGTGCGAATCTATGTCGCGGCCCAGCGCGTAGATGGCATCAGCGTCGGCGACGTGATCCCGCCGGGTTCCTTCGGCCAGCCCAAGCGTCACGTCCGCAGCGATGATGCGCTGGTCGGTGCGCTCCCCGCTGGAACCGGGCCCGAACAGGTAGCGCAGCAGCTCAGCAGGGTTACTGCCATGCTGGGGGAGATGAAGTCGTTCACCCACCGACTCTGGCCCTCGTCGACCTCGTGGTCCTGGTCGGCCTCGACGTTCAGGCCGGGATCGGCGACGTCCGCAGGGCCGTTGGCCGGGCATCGTCCGTACGGCAGGCCGAACTCGCCGTAGACGGCGGCCGCCGCGTCCAGCAGAGTCAGGAACCGCAACGTCGCGTGCATCGTCGCCTTCAACGCGGCTGGCACTTCCCCAGCGACCTTGGCCAACTGGCCGACTTCGCTGACCGGCACGAGTAGAGCGTCTCTGCCGCCGAATACTGAGCGGATGTGAGGCAGTAGACCGCTTAGGTGCGCCGACAACTGTCGGACGCCGTTCCGGAGTGAACCACATTCTCGACCAGCTCGATGAGCATCCTTAGCACCGCTGAATTCGCTATAAAGGCTTTCGTGCTCCAACTGAGGAAATATCCTGCACCGGGCCGATGGTGGCGGCATTTAGGGCGGGCGATGATGATGGCCGCTGGCAGCTTCGCTGTCAATCAAGCCGAAGGTCCCTGGTGGATGCAAGGGGCATGGCTCGCATCCGCCTGCCTCTTCTTCTTTTTCTATGAAAGAAAGTCGCAGACAACTATGAATGATGACAAATCACCCGATGCTGATGATCAGCAGTCTCGGTCAGCGGCTCCAGTGCAGGGTGGAATCGACATCTCCAGCGGCGCCATGGCCACGCAGCAATCAACCGTCCAAGACTACCGGAATGCCCGCTTTGACAATGTAAGGTTTGATAATTCGACGACCATCTCGGAAGGCCTTAACCCGCGTCTGACCAGGCGAGCGACCGCTGCGGTCGTCCTAGGGCCTGTACGGACTTCGGATCTTCAGGCGGGTTGAAGGCTTCGAATCCACAAGATGGCTCCGCGTAGATGAAGGCCGGCGAGGTAACTTTC
>NZ_JBITIZ010000042.1:0-16632 GCF_044459525.1 Streptosporangium sp. NPDC050284 | reverse complement strand
GCCGCCCGTCGTCGTGCTGGTGGCCTACCTGCCGGGTCTGCTGATCCAGATGGTCACCACGGGTCTGGCCGAGGAGCCGGGCTGGCGTGACTTCGGCCTGCCACCCGGTCAAGGGACGCTGGTACAGCCCGTACGACGGCAAGTGGCTCAAGAGCGAGAAGTACGTGGACGTCGACCACCTGGTACCGCTCGCCTACGCCTGGCGTTCGGGTGCCAAGCGATGGAGCCCGGCCAAGCGGCGCGCCTTCGCCAACGACCTGGTCCGCCCCGAACTGCTCACCGTCAGCCACTCCGCCAACATCGCCAAAGGCGGCAAAGGCCCGCAGAGCTGGCGCCCGCAGCGCCGCGCCCACTGGTGTCAGTACGCGACCTCGTGGATCACGGTCAAGCGCCACTACGGGCTCTTCGTGACCCGCAAGGAGAGGGTAGCTCTGCTCAACATGCTCCGTACCTGCTGAAACCAGCGGGGCGTCACCGAACCGGGTCGCCCGTTCCCCGCCGAGAGTTTCCCGGTCGACGTTCGATGCGGGACCACCGGCGTTTGTCGGTGATCCCCGAGCGGCACTCCACCTGAAGCACGTCGGCGGCAGGCCGCAAGCCACAGGCGGCGTTGATCGAATCAACTGATCGGTTGATGCCGGAATCCACCATCCCGTTCCCTGCTTGGCTGATTCGCCACCCCCTGTCCCCGCGCGATCCTCAGAGCATGTCAACGCATCCGGAGCCCGCCTTCCAGACCACTGGACTTCGCAAGGTCTTCGGTGACCACGTCGCCGTCGACGACGTCCACCTCACGGTCCCCGCCGGATCCTTCTACGGGCTGGTCGGCCCCAACGGCGCCGGAAAGACCACCACCCTGGCGATGGCCGTGGGCCTGCTGCGGCCCGACGCCGGCAGCGCCCGGATCTTCGGCGTCGACGTCTGGCGCGACACCGTTCGGGCCAAAGCGCTCGTCGGCGTGCTGCCCGACGGCAACGCCCTGCCCGAACGGCTCACCGGGCGTGAGGTCCTCACCTATCTCGGCCTCCTGCGCGGTCTGCCGCCCGGCGTCGTCGCCGAACGCACCGACGAACTCCTCCACGTCCTTGAACTCGACTCCGCGGAGCGGACTCTGGTCATCGAGTACTCCACCGGCATGCGCAAGAAGATCGGCCTGGCCGTCGCACTCCTGCACGCCCCCCGCCTCCTCGTCCTGGACGAGCCGTTCGAGGCCGTCGACCCCGTCTCGGCGGCCTCCATCAGGACCATCCTGCGCAGGTTCGTCGACGGCGGCGGCTCCGTCATCGTCTCCAGCCACGTCATGGCCCTGGTCGAGCAGCTCTGTGACCACGTGGGTGTCATGTCCAACGGGCGCGTCATGGCCGCCGGTCCCCTGGCCGACGTACGCGGCACCGCCACACTTGAGGACGCCTTCGTCAACCTGGTCGGCGCCCGGACCCGCGGGACGGAGGGGCTGGCATGGCTGACAGCATGACCCTCGGCCAGATCGGCACGCCCCTCGGTCAGACCGGCATGGCGCACGTCATGATCCGGATGCGGCTCGCCCTGCTGCGCAACTCCCTGCGCGGCGACCGCGCCACCAACCTGTTCTCCGGTGTCCTGATCGGCGTCGTTCTGGCCATCGGAACGATCACGGTCGCCGTCCTGTGGCCCGACTACCTTCCCCTGACCCTGACCATCTGGCTCACCGGCTGGATCTTCGGCCCCATCTTCATCGGCGGCGGTGACGAGACCCTCCGCCCCGAGTACTTCACCATGCTCCCCGCCACGCCCCGTCGTGTCGCGGCGGGGCTGCTCGCCGGAGCCTTCGTCGGCCCCGCACCACTCGTCACCCTCCTCGCCCTGCTGTCCCTGCCCGTGTACGGCTGGCGCCACGGCTTCGCCGGTGTCCTCATCGGGCTGGTCGCCGCCCTGGCCACGCTCGCCACGATGGTGATGATCTCCCGGGTCGTCGTCGCCGCCCTCGGCCTGTTCGTCAGGTCCCGCGCCACCGCCGCCATCGTCGGCATCGTGATGGGAACCACGCTCGCCCTCTGCGGCAACGGCTGGGCCCCCGCCGTGGCCTTCGGCACCGGCGACACCCTTGTATGGACCGAGGTCCTCGTCCGGGCGCTGCCCTCCGGCTGGGGCGTGGCCGCCGTCGAGGCGTCCTGGCCTCTCGCCCTGGCCATCCTCGCCGCCAACGGGGCCGTCATCGTCCTGCTTCTGCTCGCCTGGGCAGCCCTGCTGGCCCGGCGTGTCGCCTCGGCCGCCCGCGGCGGCGTACCCGCCCGTCGTGGCACCCCCCGTCCCTTCCCCGCCGTCGGCGGCGCCCGTATCGTCGCCGCCAAGGAACTGCGCGTCTGGTGGCGTGACCTGGTCCGCATCCAGCTCCTTGGCATCGCCTTCTCCTACGCCCTCGTCTTCCCCCTGCTCCTCGTCACCATCGACCTGTGGATCATGGTCCCGTTCGTCGGGCTCATCGCCGTCGTCATGGCCGCCGCCGTCTCCGCCAACCTCTACGGGGCGGACGGAACCGCCCTGTGGCTCACCCTCATGACCCCCGGTGCCGAACGCGCCGACGTGCGCGGTCGCCAGCTCGCGTGGCTACTCGCCATCGGCCCGGCCGCCACCGTCCTGACCCTCGTCGGCACCGCCGTCAGCGGTCAGACCTGGGCCTGGCCCTGGGTGCTCGGCCTGCTCCCCGCCCTCCTCGGCGGTGCCGCCGGCCTCATTGTCTGCTTCGCCGTCAACTCCCTCGTCCCCGGCACCGACCCCCACAAGCGCGGCGGCAACCCGCTCAACACCGGTGCGGACGAGAGCTCGGAAACCGGTCTGGCCTGGCTCACCCTCATCGCCGTCCCCAGCATCGGACTCCCCACCGCCGCCGCCATCCTTCTCCACCCCTGGGCAGGCGTCCCCGTCGGCCTGCTCACCGGCGCCCTCGGTGTCTGGGGGTTCGGCAAGATCGCCTACCGCAGGCTCGAAAGTCACGGGACCGAACTGCTCACCCTCATGAAGCACGGCCCCGCAGCCCAGCCCAAGCCCACCGACAAGCGCACGACCGCCGACCTGCCCCTCAAGCACCGCATCGCCGTCATCTTCTGCTACAGCGTCGCCTGGCTGCCCACCTTCCCCCAGGGCGTCGTCCCCATGACCTTCAAGATCTTCGGCGTCGAGGACCGCCTCTGGTTCCTCGCCCTCCACCTGCCGTCTGCCTGGCAGTGGCCCACCATCATCTTCATGATCACCCTGGGGTTCCTCATGTACGGCTACGCGATCCTCATCCCCATGCGAATAAGCTCGGCACCGTGAACGACCCTTTCCCGCTTTCGATCTGGGAACGACGTTACGAGCGCTTCGTCGAGGTCGTTCCCTACATCACCCTGGCCGCCCCCCTGGCCATCAGCCTCACCTCACCCGAGCAGCCCGAGGGTGGGATCCCCCGCACCCTCGCCTTCAGCGCCCTGGCCCTGGCCTGGATCCTCGGCTCCCACTCCCTGCTGCCCGCCGACCTCCGCAGGCGCCGCGCCACCACGATCACCTATTTCTGCGGCGTCCTGGTCACCGCCGCGCTCCTGGCACTCCATGATCCGATCTTCGTCATCTACTGCATCTCCGGCTTCTTTCTCGCTGGCTCCTTCGCCCCTTCCAGGTGGACCTTCGCGGCCGTCACCGCCACCTCCATCGTCCTGTACGGGACCACGCTCGACTGGTCCCAGGCCACCGTCCAGCTCGTCCTTCTCCACGTCGCGATCGTCGCCGTTCAGACCCTCACGATCGGCGGCGGCCACATTTTCGCCGTCCGGATCGAAGAGCGGCAGCGTAAATACCGCCAGGCGCTCACCGACCTGCAAAAAGCCCTGGAGGAGAACGCCGAACTCCACGCCCACCTTCTCACCCACGCTCACGAGGCCGGCATCCTCGACGAACGCCAACGCATGGCGCGCGAAATCCACGACACCCTCGCCCAAGGACTCACCGGCATCATCACCCAGCTTCGCGCCGCGCAACGCGTCCAAGACCGCGACGCCCACATCGACCGCGCCCTCACCCTCGCCCAGGACAGCCTGTCCGAAGCCCGCCGCTCCGTCGACGCCCTCCGCCCCCATCAGCTCGAAGACGCCCATCTCCCCGAGGCGATGACCGCCCTCGCCCACAGCTGGACACAGAGCACCGACATCAACCTCCACGTCGAGGTCACCGGCGACCGCGTCCCCCTCAGCCCCGCGATCGAGGTCACCCTCTTCCGCGTCGCCCAGGAAGCCCTCACCAACGTCGCCAAACACGCCAACGCCACCCGCGCCGGCCTCACCCTCTCCTACACCGGCGCCGTCGTCCTCCTCGACATCCGTGACGACGGCAAGGGCATCGACAGTCCCAACGGCCAAGGATTCGGACTCAGCAGCATGAGACAACGCGTACGTGGCGTCGGCGGCACCTTTGAAATCGAGAGCGCACCCGGTGAAGGCACGGCTGTCAGCGCCACCGTCCCCGCGCTCCAGGTAGGCCCCCGGTGATCCGCCTCCTCATCGTCGACGACCATCCCATCGTCCGCGACGGCCTGCGCGCCGTCTTCGAAGCCGAACCCGATCTCGACGTCGCCGGGGAAGCCGCCAACGGCCGCGAAGGCATCGAGCGCGCCGCCGCACTCGACGTCGACATCGTCCTCATGGATCTGCGCATGCCCGAGGTGGACGGCGTCACCGCCATCACCGCCCTCCGCCGGGACCATCCCCACATCAAAACGCTCGTCCTCACCACCTTCGACGGCGACTCCGACGTGCTGCCCGCCATCGAAGCCGGCGCGACCGGTTATCTCCTCAAGGACGCCCCCACCGACGAACTCCTGCGTGCCGTCCGCGCCGCCGCCGCGGGCGAGCCGGTCCTGTCGCCCTCGGTCGCCGGTCGCCTGATGGGCCAGGTGCGCCGACCGGTCAAGGCCGCCCTCACCGACCGTGAACTGCAGGTCCTCGCCCTCGTCGCCGACGGTGCCTCCAACCGCCAGGCCGCCGCCAAACTCTTCATCAGCGAGGCGAGCATCAAGACCCACCTGCTGCACATCTACGACAAGCTCGGCGTCCGCGACCGGGCCGCCGCCGTCGGCGAGGGGTACCGTCGCGGCCTGCTCAGCTGACTCCTGGGGGACGACCCCCGCCAAGCTGGAGAAACAGGTGCCTGGAACGCCGGCTCACGGCTGCGGTCGCGATGCCCGAACCTGTCCTGACCGATGGCCTTCAGATGCGGGGATCATCGGTCGGCGCGCGGACGGCGGATCGAGCGCAGCAGGAGGATCAGTACCAGTACGCCGAGCGCCACCGGCGCCACACGCTTGAGCACGGGCGGCCCGACAAGGGCGATCAGGTTCACGGGGTCCGGTGCCGGCTCGGCGACCTGGCTCGTCGTCGGCGGCTCGACCGGCGGCTCGACCGCCGGCTCGGTCAGGGTGGCGGCGAGACGGTCGGCGAACTGGCTCAACAGCCGATCGCCGACGTCGGCGATCACGCCCCGGCCGAACTGGGCCGGCCGACCGGTGATCTCAAGATCGGTGACGACCCGAACGCGAGTGGTGTTCGCCCCCTCGGCCACGAGGGTCGCCGAGACCGTCGCGCTCGCGGTGCCGGCACCGCGCTCCTCCTTGCCGCTCGCGGAGACGACGACGCGATAGCCGACCGGGTTCTTCTCGACGAACCGCGCGGAGCCTCGGTAAACCATGGTGATCGGGCCCAGCTTGACCTTCACCCGGCCGGTGAACTCATCGCCGGACCGGCTCTCCAGCGAGGCGCCGGGCATGCAGGTGGCGACCTTTTCGACATCCAGCAGCCGCTGCCAGGCCGTGTCAATGTCGGTCGACAGAACAAATGCATGTTCGAGATTCATACCGGTCTCTCGTGTTTCGGTTCGTGGCTGCGCTGATAGGAATAGCGGGTCAGAACGACGGTGGCGTCATCGCGGTGATGGAGACCACGTCCTCGTCGAAGGTGCGGTACCAGTGTTCGGTGATGGAGGCGAAGCGCATCGAATCCCCCTTCTCCAGCACCCGCACCAGGCTCCCGACATGCACCTCCATCTTTCCCTGGAGGATGAACACGACCTCTTCTCCGGTGTGGCTGAAGGGCGCGTGCTCGTTGGAGAAATGGGCCGGCACCTCGATGTAGAGCATGGACAGCGTGCCCTGCAGGTCGGGTACGAGTAGTTGGTAGGTGAGGTTCTGGTCGGCCAGCACCAGTCGCGCCCGTGTGTGCGGGCGGACCACACCGTCGGCGTCGTTGTTGGCGCCGAGGAAGAACGAACCGATCGAGAGTCCCAGTGCGCCGGCGATGTTGGACAGCGTGTCGATCGACGGGTTACCGATGCCGCGCTCCAACTGGCTGAGCAGCCCGGTTGAGATGCCCGCGCGCCGCGCCAGTTCGTCGATGCTGAGCCCGCGACTGGCTCGTTCAGCGGCGATGATCGTTCCCAGACGCGCGACCAGATGACCGTCGTCTGGGGGGTTCCCCTTCAATGCAGGACGCTCCTCATCACTTCAGTGAATCGACGTTCAATATATTGACAGTGAGATTCGTTCATGTCTAGGGTCTGGGCAACGAGAGCGAGCCACGTGCTCGACCGATGACAAAACCACACCTGAGACCGGCACGCCGGCCGGATGGAGCCTGCTTCAGCACCAGAACAACTCCTGGGGCTCCACATCAAATCACCTCATTATTCATGATCCCCGGGCCTGGTAGGCCATCCGACCAATCGAGAGCGACGGCTGCGACGCCGTGACGAATGGGTGAGTCAGTGAAACCCGCGGCATTCGAGTACCACGACCCGCTGACCGTTGCCGAGGCGTGCGAACTACTCGCTCAACTCGGCGACGAAGCGAAACCGCTGGCGGGCGGGCAGAGCCTTGTGCCTCTGATGAATATGCGCCTGGCAACGCCTCGGCACCTCATTGACCTGGAAAAGGTGGCCGGGCTTTCGGATATCGCGGTTTCCGAGACTTCGGTGACCATCGGCTCGATGACGAGGCAGCGACAGATCGAACTGTCGCCCGTCATCCGGGAGGCCTGCCCGATCCTCGCCGAGGCGACGAGGCATATCGCGCACTTCCAGATACGGCAGCGAGGGACGATCGGTGGCTCGATCGCACACGCCGACCCGGCCGCCGAACTGTCCCTCATCGCACTGCTCCTCGACGCTCGGATCGTCGCCCGTAGCGCCGAACGCGGAAGATCCATTCCGGCCCGGGATTTCTTCGTCTCGGCGTTCACCACGGACCTGGAAGAAACCGAGGTCGTCGAGACGATCGTGCTGCCTCGCATGTCCGGCGGCGAGGGCTGGGCCTTCGAGGAGTTCGCCCGCAGGCAGGGAGATTTCGCCCTGGCCGGCGTCGCGGCCACCGTCACCCTGACCGGTGGAAGATACTCCAGCGCTCGGCTGGCCGCGAGCGGGGTCGCGGCGACTCCGGCGGTGCTGCCCGAGGCCGAACGTCTTCTCGGTGAAGAACCGAGCGAGGCGCTCTACCGGGCGGTGGCCGCGGCGGCGACGGCGGACCTCACCCCTGGCACCGACATCCACGCCACCGGCGAGGACCGGCGGGATATCGTCCGCCACCTCACGGAGGTCGCGCTCGCCGCGGCGACCGAGAAAATCCTCCATTCGACAGATCGCTCGGCAGGCCGACAGTGACCACGATGAGACACATACGCTTCCGGCTCAACGGGCAGAGCGTGGAGCACGACGTAGCGCCGAGGCTGCTGCTGTCCGATTTTCTCCGGGACGTTCTCGGATTCACCGGCACCCATGTGGGGTGCGAGCAGGGGGCCTGCGGGGCGTGCACGGTTCTGTTGAACGGCGAGGCGGTCCGTTCGTGTCTGGTGTTCGCGGTCCAGGTGAACGGCGCGACGGTGCGGACCATCGAGGGGGTTTCCCCCGACGGGACGTCACTGCACCCGATCCAGCGGGCCTTTCATGAGAACCACGGGCTGCAATGCGGTTTTTGCACGCCCGGCTTCGTGATGAGCACCTGCGCTCTACTGGCGGAGAATCCGGCCCCCACCGAGTCCGAGATCCGCACCCAGTTGTCGGGCAATCTGTGTCGCTGCGCCGGATACGAGTCGATAGTCCAGTCGGTGCTGCAGGCCGCCCGCGAACTGGCACCCGCCGGCGGGCAGAGCGCAGGGAAAGCGAGCGGTCATGACGAGTAGCACTTTGGCACGTTCCTTTGGGCGAACCACGAGTCAATCCGGCCAGGGATTCGGCGCGGCGCTGCGGCGTACCGAGGACTATCGGCTGCTGATGGGCACCGGGACCTTCACGGACGACCTGCAGCTTCCCCGTACCCTGCATGCGGCCTTCGTGCGCAGCCCGTACGCGCACGCGCGGATCATCGCTGTCGATGTCGAGCGGGCACTCGCGCTCCCCGGCGTGGCGGCGATCTTCACCGGTGACGACCTGGCCGAACTGACCGAACCGGGGATCACGGCCCAGGCCGGAGCAGAACCGATGGTCATGGAGACCCTGCCGACCCGCAAGGTCCGGTTCAGCGGCGATCTCGTCGCGTGCGTGGTGGCCGTCGACCGGTACGTGGCGGAGGACGCGATCGAACTTGTCGAGGTGGACTACGAGCCGCTCGCGCCGGTCCTCACCATGGAGGCGGCCGCCGCGCCCGATGCGCCCCTGGTGGACGAGGATCTTTCGAGCAACCTGCACACCCAGCAGACGCACACCTTCGGCGACGTCGCGGCGGCCTTCGCCGAGGCTCACGAGATCGTCGAGGCCCGCTTCAGTACCCAGCGGATGACGCATGTCCCGATCGAGACCCGCGGCGTCCTCGCCGTATGGGACGCCGGCCGCATGGAACTGACCTTCCACAGCGGCCAGCAAACGGCTCACCTGCTGCGGACCAACCTGGCCCGCCGGCTCAGGCTGGACGAGAACCAGGTGCGGGTGATCTCGCCGGACGTGGGCGGTGCCTTCGGCCAGAAGATCCCGCTCTTCCGCGAGGAGTTGACGGTGGCCGCCCTCGCCATCAAGCTGCGGCGGCCGATCAAATGGATCGAGGATCGGGTCGAGAACCTCACGGCGGCGAACCACGCGAGGGACGACTCCGCCTGGATCAGGGCTGCGGTGGACAAGGACGGGCGCATCCTCGGCGTCAAGGCCGAACTCTGGGCCGACTACGGTGCGTACGCCTTCTTCACGCCGAAGTACCCGATCGACTCCGTCGGCTGGCTCCTTCCCGGCCCGTACAAGTTCCAGAACTACGAGTACTCCATCAACGTCGTGATCACGAACAAGTGCCCGGCCGGAACCCTTCGCGCGCCCATGGCTCTCGTGACCTGGGCGACCGAGGGGATGGTCGAGCGCATCGCCCGACAGTTGAAGATCGATCCGGTCGAGGTACGCCGCCGGAACATGCTCACAAGCCAGGACCAGCCGTATGTGTCCGCGACCGGATACACCTACGAGGCGCTCACCATGTGGGAGGGCTACGAGCAGATGCTGCGGAGCTTCGACCTGGCGGAGTTCCGGGCCGAGCAGCGGGCGGCCAGAGCGGACGATCGGTACCTCGGTGTCGGGATAGCGAGCGTCCTGGAGCCGACGACGTACGGATCGGCGTGGTACAAGAAGGGCGGCCGGGGAAGCGGCCACGAGGCGGCCACCGTCAAGGTGGAGCCGAGCGGAGCGGTCAACGTGGGCGTCGGCATCGTGCCGAGCGGCCAGGGATACGAGACGACGATCGCCCAGGTGGTCGCGGAGGCCCTGGGCACCCGGGTCGAGAACGTGAACGTGCTGCTCGGCGATACGTCCCTCACCCCGTACGGGATGGGCTCCCGGGGATCCCGGGGCGCCGCCGCCGGCAACGCGGTGGCGTATCTCGCGGCGACAAAGGCCCGTGCGAAGGTGCTGCGCATCGCGGCACATCTCGTGGGTGAGCCGGTCGACAACCTGGATATCCGGGACGACCAGATCTACGTGCTGGGGGAGCCGGAGCCTCGCATGCCACTGTCCCAGGTGTCGTGGACGGCGTACATGGATCCCTTCGCGCTGCCCCCCGGCGAGTTGCCGGGTCTGGAGATCCACCGGACCTACGACCCGCCTGCCATGACCTTCTCCAACGCCGCACACCTGTGTGTCGTCGAGGTCGAGCGGCGCACGGGCCGGGTGGAGATCCTGGACTACCGGGTGATCGAGGACGCGGGCACCCTCATCAACCCGGCGATCGTCGACGGCCAGATCCGCGGCGGCGTCTCGTTGGGGATCGGGCAGGCGTTGCTCGAAGAGGTCGTCTACGACGAGTTGGGCAACAACCAGACCGCGACCTTCCTCGACTACCTGATCCCGACCATCGACGCGGTGCCCGACATCCGGATATCGCACGTCCAGACGCCGAATCCACACACCGTTCGCGGCCTGAAGGGAATGGCCGAGGGGCCGGTCCAAGGAGGGCTCGCCGCAGTGATGATCGCCGTCCAGGACGCCCTGGACGGCAGGGGAATCACGATCGACCGGAGCCCGGCGAGCCCGAGCCGGATCAGGGCCCTGTTCCGGGCGGTGGAGGGTGACAGCGATGAGTGAGCCGAACCAGACCAGGATCGCCTTCATCGGGTTGGGCACCATGGGGTTCCCCATGGCACACCAACTCGTTCGGGCCGGACATCCGGTCACCGTGGTGCCGCACGTCTCCATGACCGCGGCACACCGGCTGGCCGAGGACGGGGCCGCGATCGCCACCACACCGGCCGACGCCGCGAGGGATGCCGATGTCGTGATCACGATGCTCCCTTCGGCCACCGAGGTCCGTGCCGTGCTGTTCGAGGAGTCGGGGGCGACCGGCACGGCGCGCCCCGGCACCCTGGTGGTGGACATGTCGACGATCGGGCCGAAGGCGGCCCGATCGATCGCGCGCCGGCTGGGGGAGATGGGCCTGGCGTTCATGGACGCGCCGGTGAGCGGCGGGCCGGCGAGGGCACACAACGGCACGCTCACTACCATCGTGGGCGCCGACGAGGACACTCTCGCCACGGCTCGGCCGGTCCTCGCCCACATGGCGAGCACCGTCTTCCACGCCGGGCCGGTCGGTGCCGGCCAGGCCGCGAAGATCTGTAACAACCTTCTCGTCGCCGCCTGCATGCTCGCCAACGCGGAGGCCCTGACGCTGGGCACGGCGTCCGGCGTCGACCCGCACACGCTGCGGGAGATCATTCTTGCCAGCACGGGCGCGAACTGGCAGCTGGAGCACATCGTTCCCCAGACGATCCTGGCGAACGACTTCGACCCGCGGTTCGCCCTCTCCCTCCTGCTGAAGGACCTGGATGTCGCGGGAGAGGTCGCCGAGGACGTCGCGTCGCCGTTCCACGTCGGCGGACTGGCGAGACAGATGTTCGGCCGGGCCGAGGCGTCGTTCGGCGGGCGGACGGACTTCAGCGCGGTCGTGAAGTTGTACCAGGAAGCACTGGGTGACGGCCCGCGGGACCGGGCCACGGAAGCGGCTACCGGGCGGTCCCCCGCGACGAACGATCAGCCCCATCGTCAGGAGACGGAGCAGCGATGAACACCCCGAACACCGAATCACTTCCACGACCGATCGTCAGCTTTCTGCCCACCGCCTTCACCCCGGACGGGGCGGTGGACATCGGCAAGATGAGGGACCTGGCCGACCTGCTCGCCCGCCACGGGATCAGGCCGGCGGTCCTCGGCGGGATGGGGGAGTTCTACGCCCTGCGACGAGACGAGGCGCGCGCCTGCATGGAGGCGGCGGCGGCCGGGGCGGCCGGCCGGGTTCCGGTGGTGGCCGGAATAGGGTTCTCGACGAGGGAGGCCACCGAACTGGCCGTCGACGCGCGGGACGCGGGCGTGTCGGTGCTGGTGCTCAATCCGCACTACTTCGCTGTCCCCACGCCCGACGGCGCCGCCGAGCACGTCCGGCGGATCACCGGGGAGTCCGGACTACCCGCGATCGTCTACAGCAGCAAGGCCCAGCCGGTCACGGAGGACCACCTGGACCGACTGGTCACGGTGGCGGGCTTTCGTGGCGTCAAGGAGACCGCCTTCGGGCCGGATGAGGTGGGGCGACGGGTCGCGCGCTGGGGCGACCGGATCGAGTGGTGGGGGGTCGGCGAGATCGGCGGGACCGAGTACGCCCGCGCGGGCGGCAACGTCATCACCTCATCGCTCGCCAACTTCAGCCCGGCCACGTCGATCGCCTACGTCCGGGCGGCGCTGGGCGACGGCTCCGTCGATCCGCAGCTGGCCGAGTGCTGCGCCGCGTGGGACGAGCTGCTGCGCGCGCCGGAGGGTTACCTGGGCGTGCTCAAGGCCGTCATGCAGGCACTTTACGGATGGCATCCCGCCGTGCGGCTGCCCATGACCGAGGCGAGCGTCGCCACCCGGGAGTCCGTGGCCCGGTTCCTCGACCGCTTCGAGCATCTGTCCGCCCGATCCAACCCCCTGGCGGGATAGGGCGCACCAACGCGCACAACCGAAAGGAGTCGCCCTGAAACCGATGTCGTGCCCCATGACCTCGTAATGACGTGTTTTCGGTCGTTTCTTTATCCGATTGGTTGAATAGTGTGAAAAATCATACTCGCATGGCGCTTATCGGGCTTGTGTGCCTCGCGGCGACAGCGTGCGGCGGCGGAGCCACCACCGCCGAGCAAGGGTCCAACGACCCCCTGACTCTGGTCGACTACGGCGGCGCGACCTCCCAGATCGCCAAAGAGATCTGGATGGACCCCTTCACCGCGCAGACGAGCATCAAAATGCGGCAGGACTCCCCGAATGACTATGCGAAGGTCAAGGCGCAGGTCGATTCTGGGAACATCGCCTGGGATGTCATGTTTGTCCAACCCTACCGGGCGATCGTCGACTGCGGCACCTACTTCGAGAAGCTCGACAAGAGCAAGATCACGACCCTCGACAAGCTCCCCCCGCTGATCGGTGAATGCGGGGTGCCGATCGACAACTTCGCGTACATCCTCGTGTACGACTCCAAGAAGTTCGGGGCGAACCCGCCGACGTCGTGGAAGGACTTCTTCGACGTGGAGAAGTACCCCGGCAAGCGCGGGCTCTCGACGGCCGTCGCGGGTGGCGTGCTGGAGGCGGCACTGCTCGGCGACGGGGTGAAGCCCGAGGAGCTGTACCCGCTCGACATCGACCGGGCGATCAAGAAGTACGACAGCATCAAGGGCGACATCTCCTTCTTCGAGTCGGGCGCCCGGCAGATGGAGCAGATCGAGAGCGGCGATGTCGTCATGTCGCTCGCCTGGCACGGCCGGGTGCAGCTGTCGGTGCGCAACGGCGCGCAGTTCAAGCCGGTGTGGAACCAGCACATCCGGACGCACGACACCGTGGCCATGATCAAGGGCACTCCCCGGAAGGAGGAGGCCTACAAGTTCCTGAGCTTCATCACGGACGTGGAGCAGCAGAAACTCTGGGCCGAGCAGACGTCCTACGGGGCGGCCAACAAGGACTCCAAGCCGACGCTGGACCAGGTGGGCCAGGAGTTCGACTCGAACGATCCAGCACACGCGGAACTGGCGGTGCAACTGGACCTGAACTGGTGGGCGCAGCACTACGAGGAGGCCATCGACCGCTACACGAAGTGGTCCGCCCAGTGAGGTGATGCCGCCCGGCGGATTCTCGTGAACAGCGAGGACCTCCCTCGGGTGCGGCGGCACACGGGGGAGGTCTATCGGGCATGGTCAGCGGATCCCGACGCGAGTATCCGTATGTGTGGTAACGAGGAGGACTAGATGGTTTCGGTGCAGCCCCTGGAGCGCACAGATGATGTGCGGGACCGTTTCCGTTGGTTGAAACGCCCGCGAAAAAGGCCCCCCGTGGGCTTTCTCCTAGCCGCCCCTGTTGTTTTCTTCCTCATCGTCTTCTTCGTCTATCCGGTCGCCGAGATTTTCCGGTTGTCCTTCATCGGTGACGACGGAGCGCTGTCGTTGGAGCACTACACCGATTTCGCGGGCACCGAAGTTTACGTAACGATCCTTCTGCGCACGATATACACCTCGGCCATCGTCACGGGGGTGTGCGCCCTCATCGCCTACCCGTACGCGTATCTCATGGCCCTGGTCGGCAGCAAGACACGGGCCCTCATGCTCGGGTTGGTGCTTGTCCCGCTGTGGACGAGCCTGCTCGCGCGGACGTACGCCTGGATCATTCTGCTGTCGGATGTCGGGCCGGTCGTCGCTTTCCTGTCGGTCCTGGGCATGGAGATAAAGATGCTGGGCACATCCCGCGGGGTCCTGATCGGCATGGTGCAGGTCCTGCTCCCCTTCATCACCCTGCCGCTGTACAACAACATGCGCACCATCGACCGCCGGCTGGTCATGGCCGCCCAGTCACTCGGGGCCACGCCCAGGGCGGCGTTCCGGCAGGTCTTTCTGCCGTTGACGGCTCCAGGCCTCATCACCGGCAGCGTCATGGTGTTCGTGCTCGGCCTCGGTTTCTACGTCACGCCGGCGCTGCTCGGCTCACCGTCGCAGTCCATGTTGGCCCAGCTGGCCGCCCAGGAGATCTCGTTGAAGCTCGCCTGGGGAAGCGCGGGAGCGATGTCGGTCATCCTCTCCGTGCTGACCCTCATCGTTCTGGTGGTCGCGGCCCGGTTCGGGATGACCTCGATGCTCACCAGCATGGGAGGCAAGAATGCCCGTTAGGCGGCCGTACGGGCTGGCCGTGTTCGCGGTGATAACGGGAGCGCTGCTGATCCTCCCGGGCCTGATCGTGTTCCCGATGAGCCTCAGCGATCGACGGTCCTTCGTCTTCCCGCCGAAGGAGTGGAGTTTCCGGTGGTACGAGAACTTCTTCTCGGACCCTCGGTGGACCGAGACCCTGATGAACTCGCTCCAGACCGCCCTGATCGTCGCGGTCATCGCCACCGTCGCGGGAACGGTCGCTGTTTTCGGCGTCGTACGGCACAGCTTCCGGGGCAAGAGCATCGTCGTCGGCCTGCTGCTCGCGCCGATGGTCACCCCGATCATCATTCTGGGGGTTGGCGAGTACGCGCTCTTCCTGAAGTGGCAGCTCGTCGGGACCGGCCTCGGCTTCGTCCTCGCCCACACCGTGCACGCGATCCCGTACGTGGTGCTCACGGTCTCCGGCGTGCTGGTGACGATGGACCGTCAGCTGGAGCGCGCCGCGACGAGCCTCGGGGCTCCCCCGCACAAGGTCCTCATGACCATCACGCTGCCGATCATCGCGCCCGGAATCCTGGCCGGCTTCATCTTCGCCTTCATCTCGTCGTTCGACGAGACGGTGATCGCGCTGTTCCTCTCGGATCCCAACTTCCGCACGATGCCCGTGCAGATGTACGCGAGCATGACGCAGGAGGTGGACCCGACCATCGCGGTCGGCGCGTCACTGATCATGCTGCTCTCGACCCTGCTCATTCTGTTGTCCGCTCTCGCATTCAGGAGGCGTTATGCCAAGAAGCACCGCTGACCGCTCCCGGGGTGCGGCTGTCCGTTTGCGGGGGATCGTCAAGCAGTACGGTGCGGCGGCTCCCGCCGTCAACGAGGTGTCGCTGGACATCGCGGCGGGCGAGTTCGTCTCGCTCCTCGGCCCGAGCGGATCGGGTAAGACGACGACGTTGAACGCTATCGCCGGGTTCGTCGACATCGACGCGGGCGAGATCGAACTGGACGGGGTGTCCGTCGCGTCGGTGCGCCCCCACCTGCGGAACATCGGCATGGTGTTCCAGCACTTCACGCTCTTCCCGCACATGACCGTGGCCGAGAACGTCGCCTATCCGCTGCGCCAGCGCAAGATCCCGGCGAAGGAGCGCGCACAGCGGGTCCAGGCCGCGCTGGAGATGGTGCAGCTGGGCGAGTACGGGGCCCGCCGACCAGACCAACTGTCCGGCGGACAGCAGCAGCGCGTGGCGGTGGCGAGGGCGGTCGTCTTCGAGCCCCGGGTTCTGCTGATGGACGAGCCCTTCGGCGCACTGGACCGGAAATTGCGTGAGGAGCTGCAGATCCAGCTCAGGGGTCTGCACCGGGAACTGGGCGTCACCATCATCTTCGTGACGCACGACCAGGAGGAGGCGTTGGTCCTCTCCGATCGGATCGCCGTCTTCAACAACGGCTCGATCGATCAGGTCGGCACACCGGCGGAGTTGTACGACCGGCCCGAGAGCCGGTTCGTCGCGCAGTTCCTCGGCGAGTCGAACGTCTTCGAGGGAACGGTCCAGGAGGTGGACGGTGTCCGCGCACTGGCGTGTCCCGACGGCAGGTTCGTCCTTCCCCCGTCGGCCGCCGACCCGGGGGCGGAGATCCAGGTGATGGTTCGCCCGGAGAAGTGTCGCATCGCACCCGTCGGCTCGGAACGCGACGGCCTGACGAACGCCCTGGAGGGTGAGGTCGAGGAGGAGATCTTCCTCGGCTCGTCGCGGAAACTGCTGGTTCGCACCCCGACCGACCGGGTGGTGACGGTGCGCTCGACCGCCGCGGCCGACCGCGGCGTCTCAGTGGGGGCGAAGGTGGTCGTCACCTGGGACTCGGCCGACCTGCTGGTGGTGCGCTGACAACGGTGCCGGGCACCGACTCGGCGACCGCGCCGAGAAGGCTTCGGAGCCACAAGATGGCTCCGCGGAGATGAAGGCCCGCGAGATAGCTTTCGGGGGTCTTGTCGAAGCGAAAGGCCAGCCCGCGCCAC
>NZ_JBITIZ010000041.1:0-17111 GCF_044459525.1 Streptosporangium sp. NPDC050284 | reverse complement strand
TCCGACAGGCTCCCCTTGACCGGCGCGTCCAGCCGCCACTCGGCCACCCCCGCCGGCACCGCGAGCCCGTCCCCGCCCGCCGCCCGCGCCAGGCGCGGCGCCCACGCCTTTCCATCACGTACGGCCACCTGCGGCTCGTCCGGGGTCGTCGCGGTGAGCAACGCCGTACCGGAAACGGGGCTCTCGTCGAGGTCCACCAGCAGGAGGCGGTCCGGGTTCTCCGCCTGGGCGGCGCGCAGCAGGCCAAGGGCCGCGGCGCCCGCCAGGTCGGTGACGTCGTCGCCGTGCACGGCTGCCGCGCCACGGGTCACCACCACCAGCCGCGCCGACCCGAACCGCTCCTCGGCCAGCCACTCCCGCACCAGCCGCAGAGCCCGGTGCGTCGCCGCCCGTACCCGAGCCGCGACATCTCCGTCCTCCTCCCCCTCAGGAGGCTGGAAGGGGACGAACACCAGATCCGGAACGACCTCGGAGGCCGCCAACGACCCCAGCCCCTCGAACTCCTCGATCTCCGCACCGGTCGCGCGCAGTGCCTCGGCCAGCCCGATCCCGTCGGCGCCCAGCACCGCGTACCGTTGCCCGGCGGGGACCTCGGCGAGTGGCGGCACCGTCCAGTCCACGCGGAAGAGGGAGTCGCGGCGGGCGTCGGCCGCCGCGGAAAGCCGGTCCGCCGGGAGGGGACGCGACAGCAGGGACTCCACGGAGGCCACCGGGCTCCCCGAGACGTCGGCGAGCCGGAGCGAGACCGTGTCGGTGCCGGCGGGCGACAGACGCACCCTCAGCTCGGCGGCCCCTTCGGCGTGCAGGGAGACGCCGGACCAGGCGAACGGCAGGCTCACCTCGCCGGACCCGCCATCCAGCAGCGCCTCGGCGTGCAGGGCGGCGTCCAGCAGCGCCGGGTGCAGGGCGAACCTCCCCGCCTCTCCTCGCGCGTCCTGGGGGAGGGCGACCTCGGCGAAGATCTCCTCGCCGCGCCGCCAGGCCGCCCGCAGCCCCTGGAACAGGGGGCCGTACTCGTATCCCTGGCCCGCCAGCCGCTCGTACAGGCCGTCCACCTCCAGTGCCGTCGCACCCGCCGGAGGCCACTCGGCCAGGTCGAAGGGCTCTGAGGGGATGTCGGCGACGAGGAAACCCGTGGCGTGCCGGGTCCAGGGCGCGTCCGCCTCGTCGTCGGTGCCCTCGGGGCGGGAGTGGACGGTGACCGGGCGGCGGCCCGTCTCGTCCGACGCCCCCACCGACACCTGCACCTGCACGCCGCCCTCCCTCAGCGGCAGCGGTGCCTCAAGCGTCAGCTCGTCCACCGTCCCGCACCCCACCCGGTCACCGGCACGCATCGCCAGCTCCACGAACGCCGTACCCGGCAGCAGCACCGTGCCCGCCACGGCGTGGTCGGCGAGCCACGGGTGCGTGCGCGTCGACAGCCGTCCGGTCAGCAGGACCTCGCCGGTTCCCGCCGATGTCACCGCCGCGCCGAGCAGCGGGTGACCGGCCGCGGTCAGGCCGGTGGACGCCAGGTCGATCGCGTCGGTGGCGTCCAGCCAGTACCGCTCGCGCTGGAAGGCGTATGTGGGGAGCTTCACCGGGCGAGGGTCGTGGGGGGCGAACAGCGGTTCCCAGTTCACCGGCGCCCCGTGCGCGTACGCCTCGGCCAGCGAGGTGACGAACCGGTTCATGCCGCCCTCGTCGCGCCGCAGGGAGCCGACGACGACCGCGGTACCGGCCGCGGCGTCCACGGTCTCCTGGACGCCCACGGTGAGCACCGGGTGGGGGCCGATCTCGATGAACAGCCCGTGCCCCTCCCGCACCAGCGCGTGGGTGGCCTCCTCGAAGCGCACCTGCCGCCTGAGGTTGGCGTACCAGTAACCGGCGTCGAGCTCCGCGGTGTCGATCGGCTCGCCGGTCACCGTGGAGTAGAAGGGCACCTCCGCCGACCTGGGGGCGATCCCTTCCAGGTCGGCCAGGATCCGCTCCCTGAGCGGCTCCACGTAGGCCGAGTGCGACGGATAGTCGATGGGGATCTTCCTGGCGCGGACGCCGTCGGCCACCAGCCGCTCCAGCAACTCGTCCAGGGCCTCCGTCTCGCCGGAGAGCACCACGGATCCGGGACCGTTAACCGCGGCCACCGCCACGCGGTCGCCCCAGGGTGCCAGCAGTTCCCGCATCCGCTCGGCCGGGAGCGAGACCGCTATCATCTCCCCGTGGCCGGACAACTCCTCGCCGATGGCGAGGCCGCGGAGCGCGACCACCCGGGCGCCGTCCTCCAGCGACAGCGCGCCCGCCACGCAGGCGGCGGCGACCTCTCCCTGCGAGTGACCGACGACGGCGTCGGGTTCGACACCGTACGAGCGCCACAGCTCGGCCAGTGAGACCATGACGGCCCACAGCGCGGGCTGCACCACGTCCATCCGTCCCAGCGGTGGCGCGCCCGGCTCGCCGCGCAGCACCTCCACGAGCTTCCAGTCGACGAAGGTCGCGAGCGCGTCGGCGCACTCGGCCATCCGGGCGGCGAACACCGGTGAGGAGTCCATCAGCTCGACGGCCATCCCCGCCCACGCCGCTCCCTGCCCGGGGAAGACGAACACCACCCTCGGGTCGGGGACGGCGACGCCGCGCACGACGTTCGGCGCGGCGTCGTGTCCGGCGACGGCGCGCACGCCCGCCAGCAGGTCGGCACGGCCGGTGCCGACCACCACGGCGCGATGCGGGAAGGCCGCGCGGGAGGTGACGGCGGCGTGCCCGACGTCGACCGGCGACAGCCCGGCGTCCGCGTCCACGTGCGCCGCGAGGCGTTCCGCCTGGGCACGCAGCGCCTCCTCGTCCTTTCCCGAGATCACCCAGGGCAGCACAGGGGATGAGCCGTACCCGCCGGCGACGTCGCCCTCCTTGTCCGTACCGCCCGCGTTCTCCGTACCGTCCGCGGCCTCCGGCGTGAGCGGTGGAGCCTCCTCCAGGATGACGTGCGCATTGGTGCCGCTCACTCCGAAGGAGGAGACACCGGCTCTGCGCGGGGCGCCGCCGTTCTCCCAGGTCTCGGCCTCGGTCAGCAGCGTGACGTCACCGGCCGACCAGTCGACGTGCGGTGAGGGCTCGTCCACGTGCAGGGTACGGGGCAGGACGCCGTGCCGCATCGCCAGCACCATCTTGATCACACCGGCGACGCCGGCGGCCCCCTGCGTGTGGCCGATGTTCGACTTGATCGAGCCCAGGCGGAGCGGCCTGCCCTCGGGGCGTTCCCGCCCGTACGTGGCGAGCAGCGCCTGGGCCTCGATCGGATCGCCGAGGCCGGTGCCGGTGCCGTGTCCTTCGACGGCGTCGATCTGGGCGGCCGACAGACGCGCGTTGGCCAGCGCCTGGCGGATGACCCGTTGCTGTGCGGGTCCGTTCGGCGCGGTCAGCCCGCTGCTGGCACCGTCCTGGTTGATCGCCGAGCCGCGGATGACCGCCAGGATCGGGTGTCCGGCGCGCTGGGCGTCCGAGAGGCGTGCCATCAGGAGCATGCCCACGCCCTCACCCCAGCCGGTGCCGTCCGCCGCGGCGGCGTAGGCCTTGCAGCGGCCGTCGGGGGCGAGGCCCCGCTGGCGGCTGAACTCCACGAAGGTGCTCGGCGTGGACATGACCGTCACGCCGCCCGTCAGCACCATCGAGCACTCGCCCTGACGCAGTGCCTGAACCCCCAGATGCAGCGCCACCAGGGACGAGGAGCACGCGGTGTCCACCGAGACCGCGGGCCCCTCCAGGCCCAGCACGTAGGCGACCCGCCCGGAGGCGACACTGCCGTCGCTGCCGTTGCCGATGTAGCCGCCGAGTTCGTCGGGGACGGCGCGGGCCCTGGAGCCGTAGTCGTGGTAGATCACCCCCGCGTAGACGCCGACGGCACTGCCCCGCGCGGACAGCGGATCGATCCCCGCGTCCTCGAACGCCTCCCAGGCGGTCTCCAGCAGCAGCCGCTGCTGGGGGTCCATCGCCACCGCCTCCCGGGGGTTGATCCCGAAGAAGGCCGGGTCGAACCCCGCCGCGTCGTAGAGGAAGCCGCCCGAGCGCGTGTAGCTCTTGCCCGGACGGTCCGCGTCGGGGTCGTAGAGGTCGTCGACGTCCCAGCCACGGTCCTCGGGGAACGAGGAGATGGCGTCGCCGCCCTCGGCCAGCAGTCGCCACAGCGCCTCCGGGCTGTCCACACCCCCGGGGAACCGGCAGCTCATCCCGATGATCGCGATCGGCTCGGTCTCCCTGCGCTCGGCCTCTCGCAGCCTTTGCCTGACCTCTCGCAGATCGGTCGTCGCCCGCCGCAGATAATCGAGAAGTTTGCCGTCGTTCTCCACCACGTCACCCCTGTCAGACCGTTCGGAGGCCTCACCCGGTCGAACCGTGCGTCTCGGGTCGAGGCGTAAAGGAAAAGGGCGCTCGCGTCGCGGGGCGGCCCGTGTTCGGCGTTCCGGTGAATCGCCGGCGAACCTCAGCCGGCCGGCGTCGGCTCGCCGCTCTCCGCCCGGTGGCGGGCGACCAGCCCTTCCAGGTCGCGTACGAGATCGTGCGGGGCCGGGGTGGCCTCGGCGATGCCCCCGAGCCGGGTCGCGTTCTCCCTGAACGACGGCTCGTCGATCAGGCGCAGCAGGTTCTCCCTGAGCGTCCGCGCCGAGAGGTCCTCCGGCTCTACGACGAGGCCCGCGCCCTCGGCGGCCAGCCGCCGGGCCATACCCGCCTCGTCGTAGAGTTTCGCGGGGACGACGAGCTGCGGAATCCCGTGCGCGATCGCGGTCCCGAACGTCCCGGTGCCGCCGTGATGGACGATCGCCGCGCAACCCGGCAGCAGGGAGTTGAGCGGGACGTAGTCGACGATCCGCACGTTGTCCGGAACCTTCTCCCCCGGATCGAGTTGGGCGGTGTTGAGGGTCGCGACCAGTTCGAGGTCGAGGTCGGCCACGGCCTCGAACAGGTCGGTGGCTCCGATGCTGCCGTTCCCGCCCCACACCTCGCGCCCTGACACGCCGAGGGTGAAGCAGACCCGGGGCCGCCCGGATCCGGCCTCGCGCAGCCAGTCCGGGAAGACGGCGGGGCCGTTGTAGGGGACGAAACGAACGGGCAGGTAGTCGTGTTCGACGGGAAAACGCGTCCAGACCGGCATCGAGTCGATGGTGGCCTGGCCCAGGATGGTGTCCTCGTGGAACTCGCAGCCGTACCTCGCCAGCTTCGCGGTGACCCAGTCGGCCACCGGGTCCTCGACGGGGTGCCCCGGCTGTGTCTCCCTCAGCCGCAGGAACAGCGAGCGCATCCGCCCCCAGTGGTCCCTGCCGAAGGTCGACCGGACGTGCGCGGCGCCGCAGGCTCGGGCCGCCACCGGGCCGGGGAAGGTGATCGAGTCCCAGACCACCAGGTCGGGACGCCAGTGGCGGCAGAAGGCGACGAGGTCGTCGTACATCGACTCGTCCGTGATGAAATCCAAGGCGAGGGGTGAGGCGAAGGAGGCCATGCAGTCGCGCACGTACTCGTAGGTGAGGACGTCGGGCCGCTCCTCGGCGATGTCGTAGCCGGAACCGAAGATCTGCTGGTCGACGGGGACGGCCGCGAGCCGCTCGGCCACGTTGGACATCTCACCCACCGATACCGCGGTCAGACCGGTCCGGGTGACCTCGTCGAGGATGTCCGGCTGGGTGGCGACGATCACCTCGTGGCCGGCGGCCTTCAGCGCCCACGCGATCGGTACCACCAGAAAGAGATGGGCGTTCGCGGCATGCAGGGTGAACAGGACACGCATGAAGATTTCCTCCGGACTTCATTCAAACGAGATCAGACTGCCTACCGCGAGATCAGCGAATTCGTCTTCGTGCTTCGCGGTCGCGGATAACCCGCACCGATTCCAGAAGGTGGGAAAACTGCTGTCCGCCGCTTTCCATGCCGAACCAAGTAGCACGCTACCTATGTCGGTGCGATGAAACCGACCCCTAGCGCACCCCTCAGCCTCCCCTGAGGAGAACCCGGGCTTCCTGGTCGTGCCGCCGGCGGCACGACCAGGTCAGAGCATGTGGAGACGTACCGGGACGGCGAGGGGAGGGGGTGTCGTGCCCCCCTCCCCCTAGACGGTGAACCCCGGCTGGAACACCGCGCGCGACGCCCCCTCGCGACCGGGGCCACGCGGGCAGGCGGAGGGGAAGGCGTGCGCCGGAAGCCGGCGACCCGTGACCCGCTAGGAGCCCCCGGAGTCGGCGGAGCGGACGCGGCGGGGACGGGTGACGATCCACGCGGGCGACAGAGCTCCCATCAGCGCGGACAGGCCGACGGAGCAGACCACGATGACGTAGAGCCACACCGGTCCAGAGGGGAGCGGGGAGCCGTTGACCGCGACGGTGAAGGGCAGCAGCAAGGGCACGAAGCACGCGGTGCCGAGCACGACGCCGATGACGGCGACCAGGACCCCCTCGACGCCCATCATCCGCAGGATCTGCCCCCGGCTGGAGCCGATCAGCCGTTGCAGCCTGAACTCCCTGCGCCGTCGTACCGCGCCCGCCGCCTGGGTGCTGATCACCGAGATCACGACGAAGGCGAGTGTCGTCCCGATGAGCAGGTGATTCACCCATGCCCGCGTCCGCTGCCGCTCGGTGTGCGGGCCGGACAACACGTCGTCACCGCTCACCCGCAGCCCCGGCACGGCTCGCGCCACTCCGGCCAGGGCCGCGGCCACCCGGGGGACGTCTCCGTCCGAGACCGCGCGCACGAGGATCTGGGGCGGCCGACCGGCCGTGGTGTGCTGAGCCAGCAGGTCGGCGGGCATCAGGACCGTCTCGGCACCCGCCCTCGCCGACAGCAGCGCGACCACCCTCAACTCGGCCGCGTGTCCGTCGCCCAGGCGGATCCTGACCGTGTCGCCGAGGCCGCGGCCGAGTTGCCGGGCGTGCCCCTCGGCCAGCGCGACGCTGTGCCCGCGCAGCGCGGCGAGCGTACCGGCGGTGAGCCTGAGCTTCATGACGTGCTCGGCGCCCTCCGCGTTGACCCCCCGGACCGGCCACCCGTCCTCGCCCTGCCAGGCGTCGTACGGGCTCTCCAGGAACACGGTGCCGGTCACGAACTCCGAGGCCCCCGCGACACCCGGGATCGACCGGACCCGGGCGAGCATGTCGGTGGCCAGACCGCCGGTCTGCGCGGTGAGCACGACGTCGGCGCGCAGGTCCCTGACGTACGCGCGCTCGGCCACGCCCGCCGGGGACATCTGGAGGTAGACGTTGGCCAGGGCGATTCCCGTGACGAGCATGATGGGCGTGGCCGCGGCGGCCACCCGGACGGTCCGCGCCCGGGTGTTGAGGATGGCGAGATGCCCCGGCTGGCCGAAGACCGCGCGGACCGGCCGGCGCAGGGCCTCGGTCATCGCCACCGTCATGCGGGGGGCGACCAGGGTCAGCCCCACGGAGAGCGCGACCACGGTCAGACAGACGGCGATCACCCCGGGTGGGCGGGGTGCCACCGCCGCCGAGACGGCGAGCGCCACACCGCCGGCGAGGCAGATCAGCGCGATCGCCGATCGCACCAGGCCGAGCGGCCGCCGCTGGGGCACGGTGCCGGCG
Source organism: Streptosporangium sp. NPDC050284 (assembly GCF_044459525.1). Taxonomy (NCBI): domain Bacteria; kingdom Bacillati; phylum Actinomycetota; class Actinomycetes; order Streptosporangiales; family Streptosporangiaceae; genus Streptosporangium; species Streptosporangium sp. NPDC050284. The sequence continues at coordinate 9,558 of NZ_JBITIZ010000041.1, read as the reverse complement.
GGCCGCTCGACGGCCGGGATCATCGACGCCCGCCTCGCCGGAAGGAACACCGCCGCCGCGGCGGCGAGCAGGCACGTCGCGACGGCGGCCACGACCGGGATCCAGCTCTGCTGGAACGGCATGACCTCGGGAACCAGACCGTCGGCCACCAACCGCCCGAACAACCAGTGTCCGAGATAGGGGCCGAGCAGGCAGCCCGGCACGACGGCGAGCACGGAGACCGTCATCCCCTCCCCGGACACCATGCGCCGGATCCGCGCCGGGGACGTGCCCATCACCTTCAGCAGCGCCATCTCCCGACTGCGGTGCTCGACCGACATGCCGAGGGTGCCCGCCACGACGAGTGCGGCGACCAGGAGCGTCGTCCCCGCGGTCACCCCGGAGATGACGACGAGGTTCTCGCCGCCGTCCCTGCCCTCGGGGAACTCGGCCAGTCCGCGGTCGTCACCGACCAGAGCCGTCGCCATGTGACCGTGCAGCGCGGCCTGGATCCGCGACCGGAGCACCCCGGTGTCGATCCCCCTGGCGGGCAGGACCGCGACGGCGTCGACGGTGCCGGGGTGCCCGGCCAGGCGCCGGGCGTCGGACGCGGAGAAGAACATCGCGGCCTCGGTGATCGCGCGACCGTCCGCGGGCGCGGCGACACCGGTGACCCGGTAGGTCTCGGCGACGCCGCCGACCGCGACCTCGACGCGGTCTCCCACCCCGGCGCCGGAACTCCGGGCCAGCGTGGCGTCGAGCACCACCTCTCCCGGACTCCCCGGCGGCGTGCCGGCGCCCAGCTCGTACGGCGCGAGCCGGGCGGAGCTCCAGTCGTGCCCGACGCCCGCAGGCCTGCCCCCCAGCAGGACCGTGGCGGGGAACGACAGGTCACCGATCACCCGGTCCACCCCGGGGACGGCCCTCAGGGTGTCGAGCAGGCCGACACCGAGCCGCACGCGTTCGGTCAAACGCGTCCACTCGGTGTCCTCGTCTCGCAGGTCGGCTTTGGGCAGCGGATAGGACGGGTCACCGACTATCACGATCGGCGCCCCCGCCAGGCGCTGGGGCGGCACCTTCCCCCGGATGCCGGTCTCCATCAGCGCACCGGCAGCCGAGACGATCACGGCACCGAGGAGCATCGCGGTGAAGACGGCGGCGAAGACATCCTTGCGGAAGGACAGCGTGCGCAGGGCGAGGCGCCACATCAGCCGACGTTCCCCCCTTCGGGCCTCGGTGGCCTGTCCCAGATGCCGAGGTGGGACATCCTCTGGACCACCGCCCTGTCCATCGGCAGGCTCCGCTCGTCGACGACGCGGCCGTCGGCGAGGAAGACGACGCGATCGGCGTAGGAGGCGACCAGCGGGTCGTGGCTGGCCATGACGACGGTCCGGCCGCCCTCGTGCGCGGCCTCCTGCAGCAGCCCGAGGACACTCTCGGTGGCGCGGGCGTCCAACGCGCCGGTCGGCTCGTCGGCGAAGATCACCGGGTGGCGGGTGACCAGGGCACGGGCGATGGCGGCCCGCTGGCGCTGTCCGGGGGAGAGTTCGTACGGCCGATGGCGCGTCCTGTCGGCCAGCCCGACCTTGCGCATCACCTCGGCAAGCAGCGAAGGGTCGGCGGCCCTGCCCGCCAGGGAGAGGGGCAGGACGACGTTCTCCTCAACGTCCAGTGCGGGCAGCAGGTTGAACTTCTGGCAGATGAAGCCGATCCGTTCACGGCGCAACTCCGTCAGCGCCGCCTCGTCGAGCCCGTTCAGCTCCCTCCCCTCAAGGGTCACCGTTCCCGAGGTCGGCCTGTCGAGCCCGGCCGCGCACTGCAGCAGCGTGCTCTTGCCCGACCCGGACGGCCCTATGATCGCGGTGAGACTGCCGCGCGGGCAGCCGATCGTCACACCTCCCAGAGCGACGACGACGTCCGCTCCGCTCCGGTAGGTCTTCTGCACCGAGTCGAGCCGGACGATCTCCTCGACTTCCTGACTCTCCGCGCGGAACCCTTCGCTGTCCATAGGCCGAAGCGTAATCAGCGGCTGATAGCCGGCACATCGGCCGGAGGGGCCATACAGCTCATCCCTGCGACGGGTGGCGGTGAGGGCCCGGATGTCCCGGGGCAGGACCTCCTCGCGCGGGGCGCGAGGAGTCCATCCCAGGTCGAAGCCCGTCACAGCTCACTGTCGAGGATGTCGAACAGTTCGTCCGCGGTCGCCGACTCCAACTCGGTCCCACCGGTCGTCGTCGCCTCCCTCCGGTGTGTCTCGATCCATCTGGAGGTGAGCGCGCGCAGCCGGCCGGTGATCCTCTCGTGCTCCACCGGATCGGGCGCCGCGGTCTCCATCGCGTGTTCGAGCCTGGCGAGCTCCGCCTCCAACGTCGCCGAGGGCGGCTCGTCGGCGACGAGTTCGGTCCTGATGTGGTCGGCGACCGAGGCCAGGGTCGGGTAGTCGAAGATGAGGGTCGCGGGCAGCCGCACGCCGGTGGCGGCGCCGAGCCGGTTACGGAGTTCCACAGCGGTCAGCGAGTCGAAACCCAGCTCCTTGAACGGCCTGAGCGGATCCACCGCGTCACCGTCCAGGTGTCCGAGGACCGCGGCGACGTGGGTGCGCACCAGGTCCAGCAGCAGGCGGTCGCGGCCGGTGGCCGACAGCGACTCCAGCCGCTGCCGCAACGACTGCTCGACCGGGGCCGAAGCCGCCTCGCGGACCGCCCGGCGAGTCCTGGTGGTGATCAGGCCGCGGAGCATCGCAGGAAGCGCCTCGGCCCGTGAGCGCTGGGCCGCCAGATCCAGCCGGATGGGGACCAGGGTGGCCTCCCCGAACTCGAGCGACCGGTCGAGCAACGCCATCCCGGCCTCGGCCGTGAGCGGCAGCAGGCCGGAGGCACGCAGCCGGCGCAGGTCGGTCTCGCCGAGCTGTGCCGTCATGCCGCCGATCTCGGGTGCCCACATGCCCCAGGCGAGAGAGAGCGCGGGCAGGCCCGCGGACCTTCTGTGCTCGGCCAGTGCGTCCAGGAAGGCGTTCGCCGCCGCGTAGTTGCCCTGCCCGGCACCGTCCAGCGTGCCCGCCGAGGAGGAGAAGAGCACGAACGCGGACAGGTCGAGGCCGCGGGTGAGCTCATGCAGGTGCCAGGCCGCGTCGGATTTCGGCCGCCAGACCGTGTCGACCTGGCCGGGCGAGAGCGACCCGATGACGCCGTCGGCCACGACTCCGGCCGTGTGGACGACCGCGGTGAGCGGGTGGCCGCCGGGCAGGTCGCCCAGAAGCGCGGCCAGGGCCTCCCTGTCGGAGACGTCGCACGAGGCGACGGTGACCTCGGCTCCGAGCCCGGTCAGTTCGTCGCGGAGCCGCTCGGCACCAGGGGCGTCGATGCCCCGCCGACCGGCCAGTACGAGGTGGCGGGCTCCGTGACCGGTGACGAGGTGCCGCGCGACGAGGGCGCCGAGACCGCCGGTGCCACCGGTGACGAGCACCGTGCCGTTCCCGTCGAGCGGCGCGGGCACGGTGAGCACGAGCTTGCCGACGTGCCTGGCCTGCGCCATGAACCGGAACGCCTCGGGCGCGCGGCGTACGTCCCAGGTGCGGATCGGCGGCGGGGTGAGCACACCCCGTTCGAACAGCCGGACCAACTCGGCCAGGATCTCCGCGGTCCGGCCGGGGCCGACGTCGGAGAGGTCGAACGCCCGGTAGGCGACTCCGGGATGCTGCGCCGCGACCTCCTCCGGGTATCGCACGTCGGTCTTGCCCATCTCGGCGAACCGGCCGCCGCGCGGCAGCAGGTCCAAGGAGGCGTCCACGAACTCCCGGGCCAGCGAGTTGAGCACGACGTCAACGCCTCGGCCACCGGTGGCCTCCAGGAAGCGGCTCCTGAAGTCCAGGTCGCGGGAGGAGGCGATACGGTCGTCGGGGACGCCCAGGGCCCGCAGCGCGTCCCGCTTGCCGTCGCTCACCGTGCCGAACACCTCGGCGCCCAGGTGGGCGGCGAGCTGGACGGCCGCCATGCCGACGCCACCGGCCGCCGCGTGGACCAGCACCGACTCCCCTTCCTTGAGGTCCGCCAGGTCCACGAGGCCGTAGTAGGCGGTGGCGAACACGGCGGGTACCGACGCCGCCTCGGCGAAGGACCAGCCCGCCGGGATCGGCACGACCATCCGGTGGTCGACCACCGCGTACGGGCCGAAGCAGGCGTCGATGAGGCCCATCACGCGGTCGCCGGGCGCGAGGCCGACCACCCCGGGTCCGACCTCGGTGATCACCCCGGCGGCGTCCGCGCCCAGGTCGGCCCGGCCGGGATACATGCCGAGGGTGATCATGACATCACGGAAGTTCAGGCCGCCGGCGCGGATCGCCACGCGCACCTCGCCGGACTCCAGCGGCCGATCACGGGCGTCGCACGCGGACAGCGCGAGGTTGTCCAGCGTGCCCTGCCTGGTCACCTCCAGCCGCCAGGCTCCCCCGCCGGCCGGTGGTGTCAACAGGCCCGCCGAGCCGGTCCTGGCCAGGCGCGGCACCATGGCCAGGCCGTCGCGCAGTGCCAGTTCGAACTCGCCCATGTCCAGCACGCCGGACAGCGCGCGGTGGGAGTCGTCGGAGCCGTCCACGTCCAGGAGGAGGAACCTGCCCGGATTCTCCGCCTGCGCCGCGCGGACCAGGCCCCACAGGGGAGCCTGCGCGAGGTCGGGCGCGCCGTCGCCGGAGCCGGTCCTGACCGCGCCGCGGGTCACCACGGCCAGCCTGGTCCCGGCGAGGCGGTCGTCGGCGAGCCAGGTACCGAGCAGGTCCAGGGTACGGAGTGTCGCGGTCCTCGCCGTCTCCGTCGCACTGCCGTCCCCGCCGGAGAGGGCCGGAACCAGTACGGTCTTCGGCCTGACGGGCATGGCGCGCAACGCGTCGAGGTTCGCGACGAAGGAGACGTCGAGTCCCGCCGAGCGCAGCGCCCGGCCCAGCCGGTCGTCCTCGGTCCCGAGGACGACCCACTCCCCGTCGCCCTCGACGACGGGCACCGCCGTCCAGTCCACCCGGTACAGCGAGTCGCGGGCGGCACCGAGCCCTTCGCCGGAGACCGGGCGCATGGCCAGCGACCCGATGGTGACCACCGGGGCACCGGTGCCGTCGGCCACCTGGAGCGAGGCGGTGTCGGAACCGTTCCTGGAGACCCTCACCCGCACCGACGAGGCGCCGGTCGCGTGCAGGGCGACGCCGTTCCAGGCGAACGGCAGCTCGACGGGCCGGCCCGGCTCGGCCGGTTCGCCGAGTTCGATGGCGTGCAGCGCGGCGTCCAGCAGGGCCGGATGGACGCCGAAGAGCGCGGCGTCGGCGGCGACGCCCTCGGGCAGCGCGACCTCGGCGAACACCTCGCCGTTCCGTCGCCAGGCGGAGCGCAGTCCCTGGAAGGCCGGGCCGTAGCCGGCCCCCTCGGTGGCCAGTCGCTCGTAGAGCCCCGTGAGCTCGACAGGCTCGGCGCCGGGTGGCGGCCACTCGCCGAGGTCGAAGTCGCCGGACGGGCCGGACGGCGCGAGGAGGCCGGTGGCGTGCCGGGTCCACGGCTCGTCGCCCGTGCCGGTCCGCGAGTACAGCGACAGCGGGCGGCGGCCGGAGTCGTCGGCGCCTCCCACGACCGCCTGGAGCGCGACGCCCTCCCTGCCGGGAAGGACCAGCGGGGTCTCCAGGGTGAGTTCCTCGACGGTGTCACAGCCGACCTGGGTTCCCGCGCGGACGGCGAGCTCGACGAAGGCCGTACCCGGCACGATGACGGTGTTCAGGATGGTGTGGTCGGCCAGCCAGGGATGGCTGCTCAGCGAGACGCGTCCGGTCAGCACGGCGCCGCCGGAGTCGGGCAACGCCACCACCGCGCCGAGGAGGGGATGCTCGGCGGGCACCTGTCCGAAACCGGACGCGTCAGCGGTGAGGTCGCCGGTCTCCAGCCAGTAGTGGCGGTGCTGGAAGGCGTACGTCGGCAACTCCACCCTGCGCGCCTTCCTCGCACGCGCCACGGTGCCGTCCACGGCGACCGCACCCGTGGCCGTGCCGCTCTCGGCGGTCACGTCGGCAGGAGCGACGGACGCGGCGGTGGCGGCGTCGGTGAAGAACGCCTCCCAGTCAACGGCCACCCCCCGCGCATGCAAGGTGCCCAACGCCGTGACCAACTCCGAAGCCTCACCACGATCCCGGCGCATCACCGGCACGAACACCGCCCCAGACCCACCCCCCGAACCAGCCGAACCCGGCCCATCACCGAAAGCACCACCGGAACCGTCACCGGCCAGGCACTCCTGCCCCATCGCCGACAACACCCCCTCCGGCCCCACCTCCACGAACGTCTCCACCCCCGCCGAAACCAACACCCCCACCCCATCGGCGAACCGCACCGCCTCACGCACATGCCGAACCCAGTACTCCGGCGAACACAGCTGCTCAGCCGTAGCCGACTCCCCGGTCAACGTCGACACGATCGGAATCCGCGGCGAATCGTAGGTGAGCGTCCCGGCCAGGGTGCGGAAGTCCTCCAGCATCGGATCCATCAACGGGGAGTGGAAGGCGTGCGACACCCGCAACCGCTTCGTCCGCACCCCACGAGCGTCCAACTCGGCCGCGACGGCCAGAACCGCCTCCTCCGCCCCGGAGACCACCACCGACGCGGGACCGTTCACCGCGGCGACCGACACCTCCTTCTCCCGCCCGGCCAGCAGCTCGACGAGCTCCTCCTCGGAGGCCCGCACCGACACCATCGCCCCACCCACAGGAAGCGCCTGCATCAACCGCGCCCGCGCCGCCACCAACGCACACGCGTCCTGCAGCGACAACACCCCCGCCACATGAGCAGCCGCGATCTCCCCGACCGAGTGACCGGCCAGCACATCCGGCCGCACTCCCCAGGACTCCACCAGCCGGAACAGCGCCGTCTCCACCGCGAACAGCGCCGGCTGAGCCCACCCCGTCCGATCCAGCAACCCCGCCTCCACCGACCCCGGCTCGGCGAACAACACCTCACGCAGCGACCCGTCCAGTAGCGGGTCCAGCTCCGCGATCACCGCGTCCAACGCCGCCGCGAACACCGGGAACCGCGTGTACAGCTCCCGGCTCATCCCGGCCCGCTGGCTGCCCTGACCGGTGAACAACACCGCCACCCGGCCACCACTCGCCCGACCCCGCACCACACCCGAACCCGCGACTCCCCCGGCCAGCCCCGACAACCCGGCCATCACACTCTCACGGTCCCCACCCACCACCACCGCACGATGATCGAGGGCAGCACGCGTCGTCGCCAGCGAGTACGCCATATCCAGCAGATCGATCTCCGGCCGCTCCTCGATGTGCCCGGCCAGACGCGCGGCCTGCGCACCCAACGCCTCCTCGCCGCGCGCCGACACCACGAACGGCAACGGCAACCCGCCGGCAAACTCCACGACCTCGACCTCGACCTCGGCACCGGTGTCGCTCCCGATGCCGCTGTCGATGTCGGTGTCGACGGGGGCGGGGGCCTGCTCGATGATGACGTGGGCGTTGGTACCGCTGATACCGAAGGCCGACACACCCGCGCGGCGCGGGTGACCGTTCTCCGGCCACTCGACGGGCTCGGTCAGCAGCGACACCGCACCCGCCGACCAGTCGACGTGCGAGGTGGGCGCGTCCACGTGGAGGGTACGCGGGAGCATGTCGTTGTGGATGGAGAGCACCATCTTGATGACGCCCGCGACCCCGGCGGCGCACTGGGTGTGGCCGATGTTGGACTTGATCGCGCCCAGCCAGAGCGGACGCTCCGGGGAGCGGCCCTCACCGTAGGTGGCGAGCAGGGCCTGGGCCTCGATCGGGTCGCCGAGCGTGGTGCCGGTGCCGTGCGCCTCCACGGCGTCGACGTCTGACGGCGCGAGACGGGAGTTGGTGAGCGCCTGGCGGATGACGCGCTGCTGGGAGGGGCCGTTCGGAGCCGACAGGCCGTTGCTGGCACCGTCCTGGTTGACCGCGCTGCCCCGCACCACCGCCAGCACCGGATGACCGTTACGACGCGCGTCCGACAGCCGCTCCAGGACGACCATGCCGACGCCCTCGGAGAACACCGTGCCGTCCGCGGCGTCCGCGAAGGACTTGACCCGGCTGTCGGGGGCGAGGCCGCGCTGGCGGCTGAACTCCACGAAGAGCTCGGGAGTGGAGACCACCGTCACACCGCCGGCCAGCGCGAGCGTGCTCTCGCCCCGTCGCAGGGAGTCGCAGGCGAGGTGGAGTGCCACCAGCGACGACGAGCAGGCGGTGTCCACCGTGACGGCCGGGCCTTCGAGGCCGAGTACGTAGGCCACCCTGCCGGACATCACCGAACTTGAGTTGCCGGTGAGCAGGTAGCCCTCGACGCCCTCGGGCAGTTTCGCCAGCCCGGTGGCGTATCCGGTGCTCGAAGCTCCGACGAACACGCCGGTGGAGCTGCCCTTGAGCGCGTCGGGGGCGATCCCCGCGCGCTCCAGCACCTCCCAGGACGCCTCAAGCAGCAGCCTCTGCTGCGGGTCGGTGGCGAGGGCCTCGCGCGGCGAGATACCGAAGAAGCCCGCGTCGAACTCGCCCGCGTCGTGCATGAAGCCGCCGCCGCGCGCGTAGCTGGTGCCGTGCCGGGCGGGGTCGGGGTCGAAGAGCCGCTCCAGGTCCCAGCCCCGGTTGGCGGGGAACTCGGAGACGGCCTCCCTGCCCTCGGCCAGCAGCCGCCACAGCGCCTCCGGCGAGTCGATGCCGCCGGGGTAGCGGCAGCTCATGGAGACGATCACGATGGGGTCGTCGTCCGCGGGCGCCGAGACCGGTGCGGGTGGCTCGGCGTGCGCGGCGGAGACTCCGGCTCCGAGCAGCCTGCCCCTGAGGTGCTCGGCCAGGACCTCCGGGGTCGGGTAGTCGAAGACGAGGGTGGCGGGCAGGCGCAGGCCGGTGGCGGTGTTGAGCCGGTTGCGCAGTTCGATGGCGGTGAGCGAGTCGAAGCCCAGTTCCCTGAAGGCGCGGCCTGGCGGCACCGAGTCGGCGTCGGTGTGACCGAGCACGGTGGCGGCCTGCGTGCGGACCAGGGAGACGAGCACGCGGTCCCGCTCGGCCTCGGGGAGTCCTTCCAACTGCCGCCGCAGGGGAGAGTCACCGCCGGACGCGGGGGTGGCGGACGCCGTCACCTCGCGGCGGGCCGGGGTGCGGACGAGTCCTCGCAGCAACGCCGGCGGCGCGGCGGACCCTGCCCGCAGCGCGGCGAGATCGAGATGGATCGGCACGAGCAGCGCCTCGTCGAAGGCGCGGGCCACGTCGAACAGGGCGATCCCCTCCTCGGAGGAGAGGCCTCGGGCACCGGACTGCTCCATGCGCGCGATGTCGGTGTCGTCCAGATGGGCGCTCATGCCGCTGCGCTGGTTCCAGAAACCCCAGGCCAGCGAGAGCCCGGCCAGCCCCTGAGCCCTGCGGTGCGCCGCCAGCGCGTCGAGGAAGACGTTGGCGGCGGCGTAGTTGCCCTGTCCCGCGTCACCGAAGACTCCGGCGGCCGAGGAGAACATCACGAACGCCGACAGGTCCAGGTCACGGGTGAGCTCGTGCAGGTTCCACGCCGCGTCCACCTTGGGCCGCAACACCGC
>NZ_JBITIZ010000040.1:0-17891 GCF_044459525.1 Streptosporangium sp. NPDC050284 | reverse complement strand
CTCTCGTCGGAGTCCGCGCTGCTTGAGATGTTTTCCAGCAGCGCGAATGCTTTTCCCGCGATGTCCAGCGCGGTCCTGGTCTTTCCGAGTTCACCAGTGAGCTTGTCGTTTCGCGCCGCGAGTTTGGCCGCGTCCGCCTTGAGCTTCTTGTTTTCGGCCCGCAGCCGGGCCAACTCCTCTGATTCGGTGTCCTTCTTCGGTTTACCGGTCGAGGCGGACAGGGTTCCGTTGTTCTGCTGCTTGCGCCAGTGCTCGATATGTGAGTGGTATAGCTTCTCGGTGCGTAGCAGGGCGCCGCGTTCGGGGCTGCCGTCGGGCAGCGCGTCGTAGGCCGCGAGGATCCGCGCCTTGTAGGCCGCGGTGAACGTCCGGCGCACCGGTCGGCTCGGCCGCTTGTCTGTCACCTGACCATCTTGCCCCCTCATGGCGCCCTGGTCAGCGAAGGTCATCGTCACTGCTTGATCGTCCTGTCTCGCCCTGCTTCACATCAAAAGGACTCATATGTCCGTGTCTCGCAGGAGTCTGACAGAGAGGGGGCCGCGACGCCGCCTACCTGACCCGTTACGGCGTTCTGTCGACGACACGTGATCCAGATCCAAAACTTGTTCGTAGAAACACAGGTGGCGCGGTGCGGGACGAACTCGATCATGGCTTCCTTGTGTCAAGGTTGTCCGGCTCTTGGGTGGTCACAACCGACCGGTGCGCGCGATCACCTGGCTGGCGAAGTCAAGCATCTGGTCAAGGCTGGGGAACAGTGCGAAGGCGTCCACGAACGCCTCGTCCGCACCGGACTCGGCGAGGCGCTTGAGCTTGTCGGCCAGCGAATCAACGGACGTGCCCGGTTCGAGGTTGATACGTATGGCCTTCTTCAGCGCGTCGGGATCGCGGCCGGCCTCCTGCGCCGCCTGGCGCGCGAGCGACCACAATTGGTCGGCGACCTCGTCCGGCAGAAACTCGAGCCCGAGCCAGCCGGTGGCGCTGCGGCCGACCCGGCGCATCGTGGCCTCGCTGGCGCCGCCGATCCAGATGGGTGGCCCGCCCGCTTGTGCTCGTCCTTCATCCACCCGAGTCCCACGCCGACCTCGAGACGGCCATCGCTGAGCACGTCGAGCGTGGTCAGCATCCGGGCCAGGTGCGGCGGCTCGTAGTAGAAGGTGCTGAGCGTGCTGGCATTCAGCCGTACCCGGCTGGTCGCCGTCGCGGCGACGGTCCACAGCAGCACCGGGTCGAGGTAACGCTTCATCTGCGGCGGGTACGGCTGCTCTTTGCCCGGATAGATGCTATGCATTTCGACCGGCTGGACCAGGCGATCGCCGACCCACAGCGTGTCGTAGCCAAGGTCCTCGATCCCGCGGCAGAACGCGCTTAGGCCGGCGGCGCTGCTGATGGCGGGCCCGATTATGGGAAGTGTGAAACCAAGCTTCATTGGCGAGTCCTTTCGGCGATCCGTCAACCGTTTGCTCAGACGGGAAGTTCGGTGATGCTGAGGGCGAAGTCCAGGTTCCCCACCCCGTGGTTGGCGAGGCCCACCGTGACCACGCCCGCTCCTTCCAGCCAGTGCGCCATTTTCAGGCCGCCGACGTCCAGCGGGCGTAGCCCGAGGCTCTCGATGAACGCCTCCACACTTGCCTTGGCCTGCGCATTATCGCTGGCGATGAAGACGTCGGGCCGACCCTTCTCCAGGACATGACGGAAGATGGTGTTGAACGCCTTCACCACGCTGGCGCCGGCCGGGGCCGCCTTGGTGACTTCCTGCGCGATCGAGGTCTCCTCGCGGTGGGCCAGCCCGTTGAACGTGGAATTGGCAACCACGGCGGCCGCCCCCCGGTCATCCTCGACGACATGCTGCACACCGTGCTGCGCCGCAAGGCCGCCGGGGAACGCGTCGAAGACATCCGCAAAGACCTGATCATCCCCACCGGGAAACGCAAAGGAGAGAACCCGTCCCTGGCCAGCATCTACCGGGCCCTCGCCGAGCACGAGAAGACACAGGCCTACCCCGAAGCCGTCCAGGCGGCCCACGCCGACTTCGCCCTCCTGCAGGACGCAGAGGACTTCCCCGCCCTGTCCGAGCCCGCATTCGCCGCCCGGGCCAGGCGCTGACGGAGCAGGAGGCCGAACTTCGCCATCGCCTGCAGAGCCAACCTCACCCGGACGCGGAACTCCGATAGCGCACCCGATCCAGTCCCGGCGCGGTCAGCCGATGAAAGCCCGCAAGAGTCGCTCGCACTGCTGCTCGGTCAGCGCGCCAACACGCTGCTTCTCCGCCACCCCGCAGACGGCCATCAACGCCGCGACCCGGGCCGGCCCATACCCGGGAACGGCCCGCAAGACCTGAACCACCCGTGTCCTGCTGACCAGATCCTGCCCGCTGCGCTCGAACACCTCCGCCACACTCACCACGCTGCAGGTCACCTCCGCCAACAGCGCGCGACGCGCCGTACGCGCCTCGGCCGCCTTCGCCAACGCCTTCGCACGCTGCTCCACCATCATCACCGGCAGGGCCATCAGGCACCCTCTCCTATGGAGATCAGCTGGTCAGCGACTCCCCACAGAGATCACGAGGGGGCGCCGTCGGTCATCATCCCGCACAGTGTCAACGGATGTGACACCAAGCCCGGTTCGCCGTTCCACTCCTACTGGCAGGCCAGGCCGGACCGTTCACCGGACGTTCGGCGTCCAAGCGCACGGGTTGCGGGAGTGGGGCGAGCGCGGACAGGCTCGGAGCTCGCGGATCGTCGTCGCCTACCCCGCTTCGGCGCATGCCCTCGCCTCCGCCAGATACCGCGCCACCGGGCCCAGCGTCAGCAGTCCGCTGCCGGCGCCGGCTTGTTCCGCACCGGCATCGCTCAGGGCCGCCGCAGCGTGCGCGGCGATTTCGCGCTCGCCGAGGCGTACGGCGGCGTGGGCGGTCAGGCACCACATGGCCTCCTGCATGTGGTCACGCGGTGGTTCGGGCACCGCGGCCAGGGCAGTACGGGCCTGTTCACCCCGGTCTTGGGCGAGTAGCACGAGGGGGCGTGCCCAAGGCCGGTACGGACCCCAGTCGAGGTGTGGGTCAACGGGCGCGGGCCTGCCGTGCAGCAGGCGCAACCCCAGCAGGGCGAGCGGGAACAGGCCGCGGTGCAGTCCCGGCATTCCGGCCACCTGGAGGGCGCCCTCACAAGAGCGGTAGTGCGCTGCGGTCGTGGCGGCGCTCGGTCCACCGGGTTCGGTGCTGCGGGCGGCCATGGCCCGGGCCCTGAACCACCGGGTGAGGACTGTGACGAGGGGCGCCTCTGTGGTGGCGGCGAGCTGTTCGGCGGCCTCGGCGTGCGCGGTCGCGGTGTCGAGGTCGCCGAGGGCCGAGGCGGATTGCAGGCGGATGAGTCGGCCGAGTACGGCGAAGTTCGGCAGCTCGTGCCGGGTGGACAGGTCGAGGATCTCGGCGCCGATCCCGTCCCGTACCGCCGCGAGCCCGGGGCGGGTGAAGGACTGCAGGAACACCCCGTTGAGGGCGAAGGCCAGCAGGGCGGGATCGGCCAGGTCCCGTGCCAGCGCCTCGGCCCGCAGCGCCGCCTGTCGCGCGCGCCTCAGCTCGGCTCCGGACAGATCGGCGCTGCGGCTCTCGACGGCGATCGTGGCCAGGAGGCGGCCGGCCAGGTCGGCGGGGCCGCCGGGGCCGAGCGCGGTGAGCGTGCGCTCGGCGGCCGCGACGACGGCGCGGGACTGCTCGGGGTCGTCGGCCCGGCTCCAGATGGCGGGCACGTCGTAGGCGCCGATGATCCGGGCGGTCAGAAAGAGGTCTCCCGTACGTTCCGCCGCCTGGATGGCGGCGAGGCGGTCGCGCCGCGAGTGGACGAGGGCGTCGCCACCCGCCAGTGCGAGGGTGCGGGCCAGATCCACGGTGGTGCGCGGGCCGAGCCGGGCACCGGGACCGTTCCACGCGATACGTGCGCCTTCGAGGAGCGTGGGTCCGTTGAGGATGTCCGTCTCCAGGCGCTGAAGGTCGGCACCGGGATCCAGTCCGAGTTGGTCGACGAGCATCGTACGGGCGCGGCGGAGTGCGGCCAGCGCGTCGGCCTGGCGGCCCGCGCGGTGTAGCGCGCGGGCGAGGAGCCCCCAGGCCGGCTCGCGCCACGGATGTTCGGCGACGTGGGCCCCCAGTTCGGCGACGAGATCGGCCCCTTCCCCGGAGTCGAGGAGGATGCGGGCACGTAGTTCCACCCCCTCCAACCTCAGTTCCTCCAGCCGGGTCCGCTCGCGCCGCGCCCATGGGGAGCCGGGCACATCGGCGTAGGCGGGTCCGCGCCAGGCCGCGAGCGCCGCGCCGAGATCGGTCACCGCGTCGGGGTTGCGGCGAGCGCGGACCAGGGTGTCCTGGAACCGGTAGACGTCCACGTCCTCGCGCGACAGGCGCAGCGCGTAGCCGGGACCTTCGGTGACGATCACTCGCGGCGGACTGCGGGGCGGCCGGTCGGGTTCGAGGGCACGGCGCAGCGCGGCGACGAACGTCTGCAAAGCGCCCACGGCGCGGTCCGGCGGATCGGCCCACAGGTCGTCGACAAGGGTGTCGGTGGTGACCATCCGCCCCTCGGCGGCGACGAGCCTGGCAAGTACCTCACGATGGCGGGGTCCGCCCAGGTCGACCGGGCTGCCGTCGTCGCGGAGGGCCCGCACGGCACCGAGCACGTCGATTCGCATGCCCCCATCCTCTCTGCCGGGGGTCGGCCGCGCCCAACCGTACTGATCGGCTGCTGATCGCCGTCGCCCAGGCTGACCAGGTCAGTCCCCCACCAGAAAAGGACGGCCCTTCATGACGCTCACCATTCCCGGCTTCGATCACATTCGCCTGCCCGGCGCGGACGGGGTTGAGCTGGCCGCCGCTGTCGGCGGCAGCGGCAGCCCGGTCGTGCTGTTGCACGGTTTCCCGCAAACCCACCTGATGTGGCGACACGTTGCCGGGCGGCTCGTCGGCGAGCACACGGTGATCTGTCCTGACCTGCGAGGTTACGGCGCCAGCGACAAGCCGGCGGCCACCGACCCCGATGTGTACGCCAAGCGCACCATGGCCGCCGACGTCGTGACCCTGGCGGCGGCGCTCGGGCACGAGCGCTTCGCCCTCGTCGGCCACGACCGGGGCGCCCTGGTCGCCTTCCGGGCGGGGCTGGACCACCCTGAGACCATCACGCACCTGGGCATCCTCGACATCGTGCCGACGCTCGACATGTGGGACGTCCTGCACGGCGTCTCGGCGGCGGTCGGCTACCACCTCTTCCTGATGGCGCAGCCGCCGGGCCTGCCGGAGGTGATGATCGCAGGCAGTGTGGACGCGTTCTTCGGTTCGTTCCTCGACGCCTGGGCCAACGACCCGACCGCCGTGCCGGAGGATGTGCGTGCCGAATACCTGCGGGCGAGCGCCGCGGCGGTGCCGTCGATCGTCGCGGACTACCGGGCCTCGGCGGGCATCGACGTCCTGCACGACCAGGCGGACCTGGACGCCGGATCGCAGCTGGCCATGCCCGTGACGGTCGTCCAGCAGGACTGGGGCGCGCAGCTGGGCTACGACGCTGCCGGGGTGTGGAAGGCGTGGGCGCCGGATCTGGACCACCGGCTGACCCGGTCGGGGCACTTCATGGCGGAGGAGGCACCCGACGAGATCGCGGCGGCGATCCGGGGCCTGCTGGCCCGCTGACCCTTTGGCGCAGGTCTGGCGTGGCAGCGATCGATGACGCGGGTAGATCCGATCGGGGGATCTGAGCGGTGATTGTCCTGTTGTCGAGTCAGTGCCCCGAATGGTCGATGTCGTGGGCACGATGCAAGCCCAGTTTACGGTTCAGGCGCCCGGTCAGCCGGGTAACGGTGGTGCGGGGCAGCGCGCGAGGGACCCACGTCGCCGCCCTGTTGACCGCGCGCCCCGGGTAGGAGTTGACGGTGCCCTTGGCGAAGGCGTCGAGGGTCTTGACCGCGACGCCTTCCGGCGCATCGGTGAACGCCGGATTCATGGTGACGGAGGTGCCGTCGAAGAACCCCGTGTCGGTGGCTCCGGGGTGGGCTGCCATGACACGGACTCCTGTGCCGCGGAGTTCCTCGGCGAGTGATTCGGTGAACGACAGCACGAACGCCTTCGTCGCCGCGTAGCCGGCCTGGTACGGCATCGGCTGGAAAGCGGCCGTCGAGGCTACGTTGATGATTCCGCCGCGCCCCCTTTCGGCCATGCGGCCGCCGAGCACGTGGGTCAGGCTCATCAGGGCGGTGACGTTCAGCTCGACCGAACTGACGTTCCGTCGAAGCGGGGTGCTCAGAAACGGGCCGACGGCGCCCGCGCCCGCGTTGTTGACCAGCAGGTCGACGGTACGACCCTGCCGGTCCAGCTCCGCGATCAGCCCCTTCACTCCGTCGGGCCCGGCGAGATCGGCCGTCACGGGGTTCACGTCGACCGGGTGCGCCTCACGGATCTCATCGGCGACCCGGCGCAACGCGTCGCCGGAGCGGGCCACGAGCACGACATGAGCCCCTCGCCGCGCGAGTTCGTGCGCGTAGGCCACGCCGAGCCCTTTGGACGCGCCGGTGACGAGTGCGGTGATACCGCGATACCTGTACATGATCGTCCAACTCCATTTACTTCGAGGCTCAAAGCAAAAGCAGGCTAACAGCTTCGAGTCTCGAAACAAACTGCTATCCTCAGAGCATGACGGACCAGGCGCTGGAGCAGGTGGTGCGGGCCAGTCATGAGGTCTTCATGCTGACCGGTGACCGCATCGCCAAGGCACTCGAGGAGCTCCGGCTCACGCACGCGACCGCGCAGGCCCTGTGGGCGATCGACCCCGGACAGCCCGCCCCGTCGATGACGGTGCTGGCGGGCCGGCTGTTCTGCAACGCGCCCAACCTCAGTTTCGTCGTCAACCAGCTGGCCGACCGCGGGTACGTCGAGCGTGCCGTGGACCCCGGCGACCGGCGTTCTCGGGTTGTCGTGCTGACCGAGCAGGGCCGGCGGGCACGCGAGCGCGTCATCGGCGTGACACTTGCCGAGACCCCGTTCGCCGACTGCGAGCCGGAAGATCTGCGCCGCCTCGCCGAGATCTTCCAGCGGGTCCTGAGCCGCACCGGCCGGTAAACCCAGAGACATCCTGAGTAAGGAACCACGCGATGAGCACCCCGCACGTCTTCCCCCTGAAGCCCGTTGCGATCCACGTGTCCGACGAGGCTCTCGATGACCTGCGCGCCCGTCTCGCATCGACCCGTCCACCGCTGGACGAGGGAAATGAGGACTGGTCCTACGGTGTCCCCGACGGCTATCTCCGTGATTTGGTCGCCTACTGGCGGGACAGCTACGACTGGCGCAAGGCCGAGGCGGCCATCAACGTCTACGAGCACTACCAGGTGAGCGTCGACGGTGTCCCGGTGCACTTCATGCGCAAGGCCGGCCGCGGCCCCCGTCCGATCCCGCTGATCCTCACCCACGGCTGGCCGTGGACGTTCTGGCACTGGTCGAAGGTGATCGATCCGCTCGCCGACCCGGCCGCGTTCGGCGGTGACCCCGCCGACGCCTTCGACGTCATCGTGCCGTCTCTGCCCGGCTTCGGTTTCCCCGGCCCGCTCACCGGCTTTCCCGACGTCAACTTCTGGAAGGTCTCCGACCTCTGGCACACCCTGATGACCGAGACCCTGGGGTATGAGAAGTACGCCGCCGGGGGCTGTGACATCGGCGGGATCGTCACCAGCCAGCTCGGCCACAAGTACGCCGACGAGCTGTACGGCATCCACATCGGCTCCGGGCTGCCGCTCAACTTCTTCGCCGGCCCCCGGGCCTGGAACTTCGCCCGGAATCAGCCTCTCACCGACGACCAGCCCGCAGATATCCGCGCCCGCATCATCGAGCTGGACCACCGCTGGGCGTCCCACCTCGCCGTGCACATGCTCGACGGCGCCACCCTGGCCCACGGGCTGAGCGACTCACCCGCCGGACTGCTCGCCTGGCTGCTGGAGCGCTGGAATGCCTGGAGCGACAACGGCGGCG
The DNA here is from genome assembly GCF_044459525.1 of Streptosporangium sp. NPDC050284. NCBI lineage: Bacteria > Bacillati > Actinomycetota > Actinomycetes > Streptosporangiales > Streptosporangiaceae > Streptosporangium > Streptosporangium sp. NPDC050284. The sequence goes on along the minus strand of NZ_JBITIZ010000040.1, from coordinate 9,892 downwards.
ACGTCGAATCCGTCTTCACCAAGGACGACCTGCTCACCCACGCCACGATCTACTGGGTGAACAACTCCATCGCCACGTCGATGCGCTACTACGCCAACGCCAACCGCTACCCCTGGACCCCCGCCCACGACCGCATCCCGGTCGTGCAGGCCCCGGTCGGACTCACCTTCGTCACGTACGAGAACCCGCCCGGCATCCACACCGCCACCGAGCGAGTCCAGGCGTTCAAGACCGGCCCGCAGGGCGACTGGTTCAACCACGTCAACGTCAACGCCCACGACCACGGCGGCCACTTCATCCCCTGGGAGAACCCCGACGCCTGGGTGAACGACCTGCGCCGCACCTTCCACGGCCGCAGGCCCTGAACGACCTTCGCGGCCTCCTGCGGCGACGGGCTGCTGGTCGGCACGGTCCACGGGAGCTCCTCGCGCCTCGACCGGGGTCGGCTTCGTACGCACGGCCGGCGCGGAACGCCGGACGCCCACCGGGTGAACCGCCGGACCGCCCATCCGCGTATCTCCGGACATGAGGTGGGCGCCCCGGGCGGCGATGGTCGATGACATGATCCACGGTCCCGGTCTTCTCGGCGGGCTACCTGCCTGACAAGATGTCTTTCGTGACCCCTCCGGCGTCGGCGCTGCGCGTGCCGCGAGCCGTCGTCTTCGCGACGATGTGCCTCGTGGTCTCCGCGGGCGGCCACGCCCTGGCCGGAGGTGGCCTGATCCCCCCGTACCTGGCCGTTCTCGGCGCGCTGATCGCTTTTTGCGTCGCGTACGCGCTGAACGGGCGCGAACGCGGGATGGAGGTCGTGCTCGGCGCGACCATCGGCACGCAGATCGTGTTGCACGAGCTGTTCAGCCGTGCCGCGCCCGCCTCGCACACGATGTCGCCCACCGAGCATGACCATTCCGGGCCGGGCATGACGGTGGTCCATCTGGTGGTGGCACTGGGCACCGGCTGGTGGCTGCACCGGGGTGAGAGCGCGCTGTGGCTGATGATCCGCCTGTACGGCGGGCCGAGGCCGTTGATTCGGCTGCTGTTCGCCGTCCCCGTCGAGGTGACGGCGCCGGTGTGGCGGGCCGTTCCGACCGCGGAGGTGCGGCCGTACGGTGGTTGGGAGATTCTCCCGGCGCTGCGGCGGCGCGGCCCGCCCGTGTCGCACCACGCCGGCTGAGGGACCTCGGAAGAAAGGGTCCGGCGGGCGGCGTGCCCCTGTGACCACGACGTCCTCCTCTCTTCTTTCGCCGGAGGCGTCCCTTCCGTTCGCGTCGGCCCGTACCGAGGCACGGCGAAAAGGTCCTTTCTGGAGCCCACGATGGCATCCCTGCCGCGCTCTGTCCGCACGACCGTTGTCACCACGCTGTGCTGTGCCCTGTTCGTCCTGCTCAGCGCTCTCGCCGCCCCCGCCGCACTCGCCCACGACCGCCTCAAGAGCAGCTCTCCGGCCAAAAACGCCAAGGTATCCGCCGTCGAGCGGATCAAACTGGAGTTCAGCTCCCGAATCCGCTTCCCCGTGGTCGCGCTGCGCTCGGCGAGCGATGTGGTCATCGACATCGGCAAGGCGAAAGGCGCGGGTGACACGGTCACCTCCGACGTTCCCGAGCCGCTGCCGGCAGGCAGGTACGTGATCGCCTGGCGGGTGGTCTCCCCCGACGGCCACCCGATCGAAGGGGAGATCCCCTTCACCGTGACCGCCCCGGCGACCCCGTCCAGCGCCCCCTCCCGCACGCCGACGGCGGAGCCGGACGCCTCCGCCGTTCCGTCGGCGGCCGGGCAACCCTCCTCGCCCGCCCCCGCCGTGGCCGACGGCCCCGTCTCCGCGGCCGACGACCGGCAGGCTTCCCAGGGCCTGCCGGGCTGGACCTGGATCGCGCTGGTCGCGCTCGTGGTGCTCGGCGCGGGCATCTGGTCGCTGACCTCCCGCAGGGACCGTCCCGGCGGCGGGGCGGAGTGATCCGCTGAGCACGCCCGCGCACCTGACGCTACGCCTGGCCCGCGCCGCGGCCTTCGCCGTGGTGTGCCTGGGGCTGGGCGCGCTCGCCCACGTCTTGGGCGGCGGCGTCGTCTCCGCACCGGCGGCGGCGGGCGCCCTGGCACTGGCGTTCCTGACGGCACTGCCCGCGACCGGCGGCGAGCGCGGCATGGCGGTGATCTGGCCGCTGCTGGCGGCCACGCAGGTGGCGCTGCACCTGCTCTTCTCCACCGTTCATCTCATCGCGCCGCCGGCCGAGATCGGTGGGCACACACATCCGGGGTCCGGGCTGGTCCCGGGCCTGGGCATGGTGGTGACACACGCCTGGGCCGGAGCGCTGGCCGCCCTGTGGCTGGCGCGCGGCGAGGCCGCGCTCTGGGCGGTGCTGCGCCGCCTCGCCGTCCGGGTTCTACGGCTGCTGACAGTCCGGTGCGATCCAACGGCCGAACCCACCCGCCCATGGCTCACCACCTCCCCCGCACCGCCGCTCCTGCGGTCGGTGCTGTTGCGGTACGCGCTCAGCGGGCGGGCCCCGCCGCTGTCGATCCGCGGCTGAGCCGCTCCCCCATCACGGGCCGACCTCTGGTTGAAGGCGGTTCCGTCTCCTCACGATGTTCTCCCGGGCGGACCCGGTCCGTTCGGCCGCCGTCGTGCCCCGATTCCACGACCTGCCTGGACATCCGCGGCTGAGCCGCTCCCGGCTTCTATCCGACCGTCCTGTCGAGGGCGTGTCTTCGACCCGTGTATCCGTTCTGCACCGTGACCCGAGGAACGATCACCATGATTTCCGCCACGCGCGATCAACCCACCGCCGACCACGAAGCCACCGCGTGTCCCGATGACCATTTGACGGTGCTCGCGCTGACCGCACGCTCGGGAGCGCCCGCGGACGTCGAGGCCTTCACCCGCGCCGTCTACGCCGAGGTCCGCAGGTTCGTCGCCCATCTGGCCGGGAGCGCCTCGGCTGAGGACCTGACCCAGGAGACGTTCGTGCGCGTCCTGCGGAGCCTGCCCCACTTCGCGGGCCGCTCCTCGGCCAGGACCTGGCTGCTGTCCATCGCCCGGCGGGTCGTCGTCGACCGGTTCCGGTCCGCGTCCCGCCGTCCCGCGATCGCCGATCTCGCCGACTGGCAGGGCGTCGCCGAACGGCGTCAACCCGTCGGGCTGCCAGGCTGCGAGGATCAGGTGGCTCTGGCCGACCTGCTGGCCCAGGTGCCCCGTGAGCGGCGGGAGGCTTTCGTGCTCACCCAGATCGTCGGTATGCCCTACGCCGAGGCCGCCCTGCTGATCGGCTGCCCGATCGGCACGGTGCGCTCACGGGTGGCGCGAGCCCGAACCCAGCTCATCGAGTCCTTGGAAGCCGCCGATCGAGCCGCCTGAGTCCTGCTTCGCGGAGCTTCGAAGGCCGGCAGGAGGGTGTTGGGTGAACGCCTGGTGTCCGCCGCTCAACCGCGCAGTCGCGCGTTGAGTCGTGCGGCCTGTCGCATGAGGTGGTCGCGTTCGGAGAGGTTGGGTGCCGATCGGGCGGCTTCGGCGTAGAGACGTGCCGCGGTCACCGGGTCGCCGTCACGTTCGCGCAGGTACGCCGCGGCGGCGGTGTGGCGGGGCAGGGAGGGGTCGAGTTCCGCGAGGGCGGCCAGACCGGCCCGCGGGCCGTCGGCCTCGCCGACCGCGACGGCCCGGTTGAGACGGGCCACCGGATTGCCGGTGAGACGCACCAGTTCGTCGTACCACTCGACGATCTGCACCCAGTCGGTCTCCTCGACCGTTCGGGCGTCGGCGTGCAGCGCGGCGATGGCGGCCTGGGCCTGGAACTCGCCCAGCCGGTCACGGGCGAGGGCCGCCTGGAGCACGTCGACGCCCTCGGCGATCAGGCGGGTGTCCCACAGGCCGCGGTCCTGCTCGGCCAAGGGCACGAGCCTGCCGTCGGGGCCGGTTCGTGCGGGCCGGCGGGCGTGGTGCAGCAGCATGAGCGCGAGCAGGCCCGCGACCTCCTCATGCTTGGTCGCCGCGGCCAGCCGGCGAGTGAGCCGGATCGCCTCGGCGGCGAGATCGACGTCGCCGGAGTAACCCTCGTTGAAGACCAGGTAGAGCACGCGCAGCACCGTGGCGACGTCCCCCGGCCGGTCGAACCGGACGCCCGAGACGGTCCGCTTCGCCCTGCTGATCCGCTGGGCCATGGTCGCCTCCGGCACGAGATAGGCCTGCGCGATCTGGCGTGTCGTCAATCCGCCGACCGCGCGCAGCGTGAGCGCGACGGCCGAGGCCGGCGTCAGGGACGGGTGCGCACACAGGAAGTACAGCCGGAGCGTGTCGTCCACCGCCTCCCCCGGGCCGGGCAGGGGCTCGGTCTCGACACGCACCTCGCGGTGCCGCCGCGAGGTGTCGGCGCGGGCGGCGTCGAGGAACTTGCGCCAGGCCACAGTGATCAGCCAGCCCCGGGGGTCCCGCGGCGGATCGTCCGGCCACACGCGTACGGCCTCGACCAGGGCGTCCTGCACGGCGTCCTCGGCCGCCGCGAAGGCGGCTCCACGACGGACGAGAACGCCGATCACCGCGGGCACCAGCTCCCGCAGCAGCGACTCGTTCACTCGATCACCGTGGGCTGCTCACCTACGAGTGGCCGCACCTCAAGCCACTCGTGGATCGGCTTCCCGCCCGCTCCTGGAGCCGCGGACAACTCGCCGGCCAGCTCAAGTGCCCGCTCGTAGGTCTCGACGTCGATCACCATCCAGCCGGCGATCAGGTCCTTGGTCTCCGCGAACGGGCCGTCGGTGACCGGCGGCCGTCCCTCTCCGTCGTAGCGGACAAAGGTGCCCCCCGGGGAGAGTGCCTGGCTGTCGACGAACTCGCCGGTGCTCTCAAGCCGGGCGGCGAAGTCACGCATGTACTGCACGTGGGCCGAGATCTCCTCCGGCTCCCACCGGTCCATCGGCACGTCGTTCACCGAGGCCGGCGCGCCCCGGTAGTGCTTGAGCAGCAGGTACTTGGCCATCGTGTTCTCCTTGGTGAAGTACGGCCCATTGTGGCGGTGTTCACCGCGGGGACGGAGCGGCGCGCGGCTTCTCGACATCACGTCGCGACATTTTCCGGCGGACTTCACGAAGTCCGCGTACCGCTGTGGGGGCGAGGCGTGGGAGATCCATCCCACGCGAGCGATCGTGTGCCGCTCGGCCGCACTTGGCCGCCCCCTCCCGCTTGTCGTTCTCGGTCCATCCGGCGGATCGTTCCGGTCGGTCGCGGGCCGTCCCGGGGGGCCGTCAGCCGAGTTGCTCGGCCAGCGCGACGATGATCCCCCCGGGACCGCGGAGGTAGCAGAGCCGATAGCTGTTCTCGTAGCGCACCAGATCGCCGAGGAGTTCGGCGCCGTGGGCGCCCAGGCGGGCGACGACGTCGTCGATGTCGTCGACGGCGAACATGACCCGATGCAGGCCCAGCGTGTTGGGCGGCGGGTTCTCCGGCCCGGCGCTGATCGCCGCGGGGGCGTGGTACTTCATCAGCTCCAGCTTGTTGTGGCCGTCCGGGGTCCGCATCATCGCGATGTCGCTCCGGACACCGTCGAGCCCGACGGTACGGTCCGCCCAGAGGCCTTCGATCTGCGCCTCGCTTTCCAGCTCCATGCCGAGTTCCACGAAGAACGCGATCGCGGCCTCAAGGTCGTCGACGACGATGCCGACGTTGTCCATCCGCTGAATCGCCATGGTGGTTCTCCTTCTTCGCTGGGCGGCCCGTCGTGGCCACCGGTGTACCTGGGACGGAGCAGGCACCACATTCTCGACATCCGGAAACGTGCGAAGTTCGATCGCCCTGGCGCGGCCCCCTCTCGGCCGCCGGGTCAGGTGTCGACGGAGCATGTCTCTGCATCTCCGCGAACCACTCATGTGGGCCCGGCGCTCGGGTCGCCGTCACCAGGGGCAAAGTAGCTCTGAGTGATCGTAATTCGAGTAGCCCGCATGATGAAGAGGCATTTTGAGGCGGGGGCAATGTAACTGAGCGTTGCATCTCGGGTCCGCTACGTCGCGATCACAACTCGGAGATACCGTTTGGTAGTCACATGGTTACAAATCGTGTTTCTCCTGATGCTCCGCTGGAGATCGGGAGAAAGGGTGCGGCATGCGACGCGAATGGGAGTTAGAGGATCTGATCGAGTGCTGGACGCTGGATGAGGAGGAGTTCGCGCTGCTGGCGAACAAATCCGGGGCGACGCGGCTCGGCTTCGGTCTGATGCTGAAGTTCTTCGAGCTGGAAGCCAGGTTTCCCCGCAGGGAGGACGTGCCTCGCCCGGCGGTGGAGTTCATGGCGGGACAGGTGAAGGTCGACGCGCAACTGTTCGCCGCTTACGACTGGTCCGGCCGGACCATCAAGAACCATCGGGCGTAAATCCGGGAGTTTCACGGCTTTCGTGAGCCGACGGTGGGTGATGAGGACAAGCTCGCCGACTGGCTGGCCACCAAGATCTGTCCGGTGGAGATGTCGCGGGATCGGCTGCGCGGCGCGCTGCTGGCGCGTTTGGCGGCCGGCGCGCGTTCTTGCAGGAGCTGAAGGAGGACCCGGGGCCGCTGCAGTTGGAGACGCTGCTGGCGGAGATCGTGAAGCTGGAGCGGGTCAAGGCGATCGGGCTGCCGACCGCGTTGTTCGAGGGGGTCTCGGAGAAGGTGGTGGCGGGCCGGCGGGCCCGGGCGATGAAGATGTCCCCGTCCGATTTCGAGGCGGCGGCACCGCCGGTGCGCCTCCCCCTGCTGGCCACGTTGCGCCAGGTGCGGCAGGCGGAGCTGATCGACGGGCTGGTGGAGCCGCTGATCCAGCTCGTGCACAGGATCAGCGTGCTGGCGGAGAAGAAGGTCGAGGGCGAGCTCAACGCCGAGTTCCGGCGGGTGCAGGGCAAGAACGGGATCTTGGTGAAGCTCGCCACGGCGGCGCTGGAACTACTGGAGGAGATCGTCCGCAAGGCCCTGTATCCGCTGGTCGGTGAGCGGACGCTGGAAGACATCATCGCCGAGGCCAAGGCGAATGAGAAGGAGCTTCGTACCCGGGTGCGGACCAAGCTGCGTGGCTCCTACTCCCACCACTACCGGCGCGGCCTGCCCAAGCTGCTCAAAGCGGTGGCCTTCCGCTCCAGCAACGACACCTTCAAGCCGGTGATGGACGCCCTGGACCTGCTGAAGCGCTACGACGGCTCCGCCGAGACCTTCTACGCCGCCGAGGCGGTACCGCTGGAGCACGGGGATAGAGGCCGACACCGAGGCCGCGCTGCGCCGGACCCGCCGCCTGTTTGTCAACCGCGACAACCTGCGGGCCGCGATCCGCACGGTGGTCAGCAAGACACTCCAGGTGCGCGACGTCTCGCTGTGGGGGCCGGGCACGGCGTGCGCGTCGGACTCGCGCAAGTTCGGTTCCTGGTCGGCGAACTTCATGACCGAATGGCATCAGCGCTACGGCGGTGCCGGGATCATGGTGTACTGGCACGTAGAACGCAAGAACGTCTGCATCTACAGCCAGGTGCGATCCACCACGGACTCCGAGGTCGCCTCGATGATCGAGGGCTTGCTCCGTCATCTGACCAGCGCGGAGATCGATCGCCAGTACACCGATACCCACGGAGCTTCGATCGTTGGCTTTGCGTTCTTGCACTTGCTGGACTTCAAGCTGCTGCCCCGGCTGAAGAACATCGGCTCGGCCCGCCTGTACCGGCCGGCCTGACCGAGGGCGAGGCCTGGCCGCAGCTGGAGGGCGTCCTGTCAGACAAGACCGTCGACTGGGAATTGATCGCCAACCAGTACGACCAGATGATCAAGTACGCGACGGCGCTGCGCCTCGGCACCGCCGAGGCCCATCAGATGCTGCGCCGCTTCACCCGCGGCGGCCCCAAGCACCCCACCTACCGGGCCATCGAGGAACTCGGCCGGGTGATCCGCACCGTCTTCATCTGCGACTACCTGGCCGAGGAGGAGCTGCGGCACGAGATCCACGAGGGCCTCAACGTGGTGGAGAACTGGAACTCGGCCAACAAGGACATCTTCTACGGCAAGGCCGGTGATCTGACCGGCGACGACCGTGAGCACGTCGAGGTCTCCGCGCTGGCCCTTCACCTGGTCCAGGCCGCGATCGTCTACCTGAACACCAGGATGGTGCAGATCGTCCTCGCCGAGCCGCACTGGCGAAAGAAGCTCACCGACGCCGACCGGCGCGCCCTGTCGGCTCTGTTCTGGTCCCATCTGAACCTGTACGGCAAGTTCGAGCTCGACATGAGCAAACAGCTCGACCTCGGGCCAGTCTCGGGCCTGGAAGTCCAGCAGGCCACCTGATCCATGCGGGGGGCCACGTGAGCGCCGTTGTCATCCCTGCAGAGATCCAGAACTACTTGAACGCGTCTGTCAGCTGAGTCGTCTACCGTGCGGACCCCGGCCGCGCGCTCATCGCCGCCGGGGCACCCTTTCACTTCCCCTTCTTGCACCCCTTCGGTGGAGAAGCCGGCGGCCCGGTCCAGCCCGACTCGGGGCCGCGGGCTTGGTAGCCCATGGCCTCATCCTTGGTCGCTCCCAGAGCGGTGCGGGCCGCGTAGGAGACGCCGGAGAGCGTCTCGCCCGTCCCTGGGTCGAGGATCTGCCTGTAGTAGACCGGCAGCTCCTTGCGTGGTTTGTTGGAGTACACCAGGGAGCCTCCCGCCCCGCCGAAGTCCACGGATATGCCCCTTCTACCAAGCGGATCCGTCACTGTGCCCATAACCTTGGTGGTCGGCAGACCGGCCAGGACGCGGATGATCGCGGCGCGCTGGGCAGGGCTGAGCGGCATGCCCAGGAGGTTCGCGGTGGTCGGTAGGAACTTCTCGAAGGGCTGCGTGAAACCACGGCCGTTCCAGATCTCGTGGTAGGCACGGAGCTGCTTCACAAGCTCGGCCGGATCGGTGGGGATCGCCGCCAGATCGGCCATGGTGAACTCGCTGACCGTGGTGTTGGGATAGTTTCCCGTGGGATCCATTCTCAAGGTGTACCTGCAGTCCTTCGGCTCGTTGGCGACCAGAACCGAATCGCACGGCCCGCTGGTCTCACAGTGCCCCTTGACCCGGGCGGGAGCTCCCGCCGCCCGCCAGGCGCGCTCGTCCTCGGCCGTGGCCGGGCGGGCGCTGTCCTGCCGCCACACCTGCGTGAGCACCAGATCAGCGGGATCGCGCGGCTGCCAGGTCTCGCGGCGGCCGACCACCACGAGCCTGTAGCCACCGGTAGACAGGTGGCTGCCGTCGATCCTCACCTCGCGCCAGTAGGCGCCGCTCTCTGCGGGGAGTCTCTCGATCCTGTCGGCCAGGTCGAACAGCTCCTGGTTGGTCCTCGTCGGACTGAGCACGGCAGGGGCCGATGCCAGGTTCGTCACCAGCGCGAAGACCAGGGCCACGATCGCGGCCGTGGACAGCGGCGCCCACAGGACCCACAGGCGGGACCGGGTCCGCGAGGCCGGGGCCGCCAGCAGGGTCCGTCTCGGGCGCGATGGCCTGCGCGAGGGTTCTGGTGGTGCCTCGGCGGTGGCCATGAACAGCATGTCGTCAGCGGAGATGCGTGATCCGCGGTCCAGCGAAGCCGGGCGGGCCATGGCTAGCAGGTCCATCGCATCGGGCTTGCGGCTCATCGCAGTTTCCTTCCTGGAACGGTCACGGGCTTTCGGGATGTGGTACCGGTGGCTTCGATCGCCGACTGCAGTCGGCGGCGCGCTCGATGCAAGCGGACGAAGAAGGCGGCCTTGGTGCAGCCGAGTACCTCGGCCGCTTCCGTGGTGGATAGGCCATGCCAGGTGGTCAGGGTCAGGATCTCTTTGTCTGCCTCAGACAAGCCGGCTAGGGCCTGTACGGACTTCGGATCTTCAGGCGGGTTGAAGGCTTCGAATCCACAAGATGGCTCCGCGTAGATGAAGGCCGGCGAGGTAACTTTC
>NZ_JBITIZ010000039.1:0-19021 GCF_044459525.1 Streptosporangium sp. NPDC050284 | reverse complement strand
GTCGCGTCGGTCCAGGACCTCCCGTCGAACAGCCGCACCGTCCCCGACAGCACGAAGAAGGACTCGGAGATCGTCCGATGGAAGTGAGCCGCCGGCCCTGAGGGTTTCGGCCCCATGTCCCAGCGATACAGGCCGAACTGCCCGTTCGTCGAGGCACCGGTGCCCAGATAGCGCACCCCGAGGCCGCCTGGGGCCGGCCTCGGCGGCCCGGACCGGTGAGCCGGGGAGCCCCCGCGGTGACGCCCGACACCTCGGAGATCGCCCGCGTGTTCGCCGAGGATTACGGTCGCGCGGTCGCGGTCCTGGTCCGCGTCTTCGGTGACATCGACATCGCCGAGGAGGCGGTCCAGGACGCCTTCACCATCGCGGTGCAACGCTGGCCGTCGTCCGGCGGTGCCTGCACCGAGAACGCGGCCGTACGCGACTTCCTGCGCCGCAGCCATCGGGCGCTCAGCGGGGCCGGATAACCGACTGGATTCTCCACCAAGCTCGTCGAGTTCGTCGGCGACTCCATCACCGTCGGGACCACCAGCTCGAAGAACGCGCTCACCGCGTACGGCTGGCTCATCGGCGAGCGGCTCGGCGTCCGGCACACGCAGATCGCCCAGGGCGGCGCCTGCCTGGTGGCGACCTCCGACGGATGCGTGGGCCTGGAGAACCAGTTCCTCAAGCTGAACCCCAACGCGGCGACCCCCGACTGGAACTTCTCCCGCTACCAGGCGAACGCCGTCGTGATCAACCTCGGCACCAACGACGTCGGCCACGGCGTGCACACCCCGGAGTTCCAGACCTCCTACACCAACCTGCTGCGCAGGGTGCGGGCGGCGTATCCGAAAGCCGTGATCTTCGCCCTGGAGACCTTCACCAGGCGGTTCGCCGCGCAGACCCAGGCCGCGGTCAAGACCCTCAACGACGGCGGCGACGCCAACGTCCTCTACGTCAACACCGAGGGCTGGCTGACCAGCGCCGACCTGACCGATTCCGTGCACCCGAACGACGCCGGGCACATCAGGATCGCCGGCCTGCTCGCCCCGATCATCTCCGCGAGGATCGGCACGACGGCGTCCCCCACCCCGACGCCGACGCCGACCCCGAGCGCGACACCCACGCCCACGCCCACGCCGACGACCTCGGCGAGTTGCGCGGTGAGGTACGCGGTCACCAACCAGTGGCCGGGCGGTTTCCAGGGCGAGGTGACCGTCACCAACACCGGTACGGGGAGCATCGACGGCTGGACGCTGACCTGGTCCTTCGCAGGCGGGCAGCAGCTGTCCCAGGCGTGGAACGCCACCTACGCGCAGACCGGCGCCACCGTCGCGGTCACCGGTGCGAGCTGGAACGCCTCCATTCCGGCGAAGGGTTCGGCGAGCTTCGGCTTCATCGCCGGCCAGCCCGGTATCAACAGCGCCCCCACCGCCTTCAAGCTCAGCGGAAAGGCGTGCGCGGTGACATCCTGACCGGCAGGCGCGCGTCCGCCCTCGTCTCCACCCTCTCCACCCTCTCCACCGCGACCGGCCATCGGGACTCCGTGGAGACGAGGGCCCGGCCCGGCTCTGCAGGAGGATGATCCAGCTGGGCTTCCGCCCCCACATCGCCATCGGTGGTTCCCCGCCCCAGCCACCCAACGGCCAGGGCTGCACCGTCCGCTTCGAGAACATCCGCCATTCGACGGATCACCTTCCCGACCCGCGAAACGGTTGGTGAACCCGACCGGTCACCGGTCGCGGCGCCTCAACTCGGCCCGCACGGAACCTTCGAGCCCGCCGTGTCTGACGATGTCGACCAAGAATCGATCGAACGGCACGGCGGCGATCCTGCCTCCCCTCGTGTGATTCTCGATGTCTCCCGACGCGAAGTCCACGGTGAGGCGGTCTCCGTCCTCAATCGTGCTCAGCTGTTCTCCCGGCAGGGTCGCCGCCGGGATGCCTTCGGCGACGAGGCGGCGGACCGCCAGGTGAGGCAGTGAGCGGGCGACCACTCCAACGCCCGCCGCCCTGAGTGCCAGGAAGGGCTGAACGTGCAGCTTGCCGGTGCCGAAGTGCCCGTTGACGACAAGGATGTCGCCGGGGTTCAGTCTTTCCGCGATGCCAGGCCGGACCCCCTCGAACAGGTGATGACGCAGCTCTTCGCCGTCGGCGATCCTCTGGATGGCGAAACGCAGCGGAAGCACTCCTCCATCAGACGGCAGATCCCGGTCGAAACACCAGGCCCGACCGCTCAGCCGGGTGGTAATGGTGTCCATCAGCGCACGTCCCGTGGGTCGGTGATCTCTCCGGCCAGAGCAGACGCGGCGACCGTCGCCGGACTCGCGAGGTAGATGTGAGCCCCCATCGCGCCAAGCCTGCCCTGCTGGTTGTCGTTGATCGAGGCGATGGACGTCTCTCCTCCGGCCAGGGCGCCGGCCCTGCCTCCGGCACACGGTCCGCAGCCGGGCTCGGTCACCATCGCCCCCGCGTCCCGGAAGATCTTCAGCAGCCCCTCGTCGAGGCAGCGATCGTAGGTGTCCTGAGTCGCCGGCGTCACGATGAGCCGCACGTGATCGGCGATGCGTCCGCCGGCCAGCACCCGCGCCGCGGCGAGCATGTCCTCGTACATTCCTGAGGCGCATGACCCGATCACCGCTTGGTCGATCCTGTGGCCCCGCAGCGTCGTGAGATCGCGGAGACCCTGGCCGTCGGGCGCCGCGATCTGTGGTTCGAGCGTTGACAGGTCGAGGGAGACGACTTCCCGATACCGGGCATCGTCGTCGGAGACCACCCGCTCGAACTCCCTGCCGCCGGCTCGTGACTGCCGCTCGCACCGCTCCGGCGTGGGCTCGACAACGACCGTTGCGGGTCCGGCGGACGTCACGCTGTTACACAACGTGACCAGAGCGTCCAGGCTGAGCGCCTCGGCGCCGGGCCCGCCGATCTCGACCGCGTCGAAGTGGTCGGCGTCGCTCAGCACCGCCTCAAGTCGCGTGCGCGCCCACATCGAGAGATCGCGGGGAGAGGTTCCCTCGCGAAGCTGCCCCACGAGCCGCACACGGACCGTTTCCGGTACCTGGACCCAGCTCGTTCCCAGGGCCAGAGCCGAGAGGATCTCGCTGCCCAGGCAGATCACGACGCAGCCGACCGCCCCGAAGTTCGTCGCGTTGCCGTCGGCTGCGAACACGAACTGGCCCGGTCCGACGATCCCACGTTCGACGGGAAAGACATTGCCGTGGCCGCCGCGACCGCAGTCGTAGAACTGGCGGATGCCGTACCGTCTCGCCAGTTCTCGCAGCATCCGGCCCCGAGTGGCCGCGATCTCGTTCTCGTACGAGACGTTGTGGTCGGTGGAGATGAGCACCCGGTCGGGGTCGGCCAGGCGTTCCAGCGCGACCGCCTCGAACTGACGGGTGAGTAGCTCGGCGTATCCGTCGTGGAAGGTCACCAGATCCGGGACCGGACGTACGATCTGCCCGGGAACCACCTCGAGCTCGTCGGAGGCCCTGGCCAGCACTTTCTCCACCAGCGTCATCGGTCGGCGTACCGGCATCGCTAGGCTCCCCGCCGGCTCTCGGCCACCTCGGCGTGCGATTCCGCGGTCGACTGGCTCAACAACTGCCAGATCTCGTTCTCCAGGTCGTGAAACTTGTCAGTCCTCTTGATTTCCAGCGGACGCGGGCGCCCAAAGGGGACCTGGATATCCAAAATCGCCTTGGCGGGACGTTGGCTGAGCACCACGACCCGATCCGACAGGAAGAGCGCCTCGTCGATCTGGTGCGTGATGAACAGCGCTGTGATCTTGTGTGTCTCCCAGATCCGGAGCAGCTCGGCCTGCATCGTCTCGCGTGTCTGCGCGTCCAGTGCCGCGAACGGCTCGTCCAGCAGGAGAACCTCGGGACGGAGCGCCAGTGCCCGCGCGATGTTCACCCGCTGCTGCATTCCGCCGCTGAGCTGGTGGGGATAGTAGTCCTCGAATCCCTCCAAGCCGACAAGCGACACATGCTGGCGAGCGATGTCGTTTCGCTCTGCCTTGCTGCCGACCTTCGTCATGTCGAGCCCGTACCTGACGTTCTGGATGACCGTCCGCCACGGCAGGAGGCACGACTCCTGGAAGACGACGGCCCGGTCGGGTCCCGGGGCGGAGGCCTTCTTGCCCGCGACGTAGATCGCACCGGAATCGATGGGGATCAACCCGTCGAGCGCCATGAGCAGGGTGCTCTTGCCGCACCCGCTCGGCCCGACGACGGACACGAACTCACCCGGGGCGACGTCCAGGTCCAGCCCCTGAATCGCCGACGTGATCTGATCGTCGGAGCGGTAGGAGACCGAGATGTTCTCCGCGCGAAGGCTTGAGGGCTTCGTCGTCACGACCGCTCCTTCGGTGTCGTTCGAGTTGGCTACGCCCGCCATGCCGCCAGCTTCCTTTCCGTCCTGGTTGCCAGTGCCGCCAGGAGAATCCCCATGGTGGCGGTGATGATGACGACGGCGAAGAGCTGGGCGATGTCGAAGTTCGAGCTCGCCTTCGCCAGCCTGTTGCCCAGGCCGGCTCGCGACGACAGCAGCTCCGCGACGACGACCGCGATCAGGCCGCGTCCGATCGCCAGCCTGACGCCGGTCACGATGTACGGCAGCGCGTGGGGAAGCGAGACACTCCACGCGAGCTGCCACTGGTTGGCGTTGTAGCTCTTCGCCAGGCGGATGTGCCGCGCCTCGCGGGTCTTGATGCCCGTCGCCGTGTTGAGGATGATGATCGCGATGCAGCTCAGCACGACGATAACGACCTTCGACGTCGTGCCGATGCCGAACCACAGCGTGAGCACCGGGACCAGCGCGATCTGGGGTGTCGCGTTCCAGCCGAGAATCAGCGGCGAGAGCACGGCGTGAACCTTTTCGGAGGCCCCGTAAAAGATTCCGACCACGACACCGAGGACAATGGAGATGACCATTCCGAGGAAGAACTCGATCGACGTCACCTCGATGTCCGGCCAGATCTCGCCCGACGCGAACAGCCTGACGAGTTCCCGAACGACGTCTACGGGACCGGCGAAGAACATGGGCTCCACCAGGCCCAGCGACCACACGAGCTGCCACACGGCCAGGAACAGTGCTACTCCCGCGACTCCGAGCAGGCGGTTCTTGGTGACCAGCCTGCCGGCAACGGTCGATTCACGTCGGCGCCCGGCCGGCTTTTCGGGTTCTACGGGGAACTTCTTGTCTGTTGTCTGAACTGTCACGCGAACTTCCCTGTCACTGTGCCGACGGTCGACGGCTTGTCTCGCCGGAAGAGGGGGTGGACGTGTGGTAAGCCACGACTTCCATCAGGATCAGCGTGCTGTCACCCTCGCCCCCCATGTCGCTGACCTCGACCGCGAAGCGGACCGGCTGCTCGTCGCCGAACTCGGCCGCCCAGACCTTGTTCAGGATCGGACGGGTGCGGTGCATGTCCTTGAGGTAGATACCGGCCTTGACGACGTTGGCCGGTGAGAGACCGAGTGCCTCCAGCTGCGCCCGGAGGATCTCCAGCAGCCGGGTGGCCTGGACGTGGGGGTCGTCCGAGATGGAGCCGTCCTCGTTCACTCCTCGCATGGCGGCGAAGAAGACGAAGTCACCGCAGCGCACCGCCTTGGGCTGGCCGCTCAGATGGCCCGGTCCCGGAAGATCGTAAAATCGTTCGATCATGGACATCATGTGTTTCCTCGTTCTTGGAGTGGCGGATGCCAGCGGAACAGGTCGCCCGCGCTGCGGTGTCTCATCGACTCGATCTCGTCGCGGGTGAACGACCCGTCGGTGACGAGGCTGAAGTCGGCGGGCTCCCGGACGAAGGGGTAGTCGGACCCCGCGCAGACCCGGTCCGCCCCCACCACGTCGACCAGCTGGCGCAGTCCCCGAGCGCCGAAGACCACCGAGTCGAAGTAGAGCGAGGAAAGCGTCTGCCGAGGTGATATGCCCATGAGGTCCCGTGCCTGCGGGTCGGTGTTCCACAACCACTCAAGCCTCTGAATCGCCCAGGCCGCGCCGCCACCGCCGTGGCTAACGAACAGCCTCGCGTGCGGAAGACGTGCCAGCGTTCCCCGCGCGGCCAGCGAGAGCACGTACGACGCGATCTCCGGCGGGTAGGTGGCCGCGATGTCGACGGTGGGAGCGACATGGGTCGCCGCGTACGGAGGATGGAACGCGTGGACGAAAACGACCAGGCCCAGTCGGGCAGCCTCGTCTACGAAGTCACGGAAAAGCGGATCGGCGAACGAGCGTCCGTTGACGTTGCTGCCCACCTCGACGCCCACCAGACCGAGTTCGGCGAACATCGAGAGCATCTCGCAGGCCAGGTCCGGATCCTGCAGGGGCACGATCCCAAGCCCCCGGAACACGGCGGGATGCTCCTCGACACTCGCCGCGATCCACCGGTTGACCGACTCGTAGTATCCGCGGGTCACCGCGGCGTCCGACCAGTAGCAGAACAGTTCGGGCATCGGTGAGAGCACCGCGGCGTCCACACCGTGCCCGCGCATCTCGACGCGGCGTGCATCGAGGTTCCACGCCACCCGGCTGACTGTGCGGAACGGCCGTTCTCCGATGATCACATTGGCGCTCTCGCCGTCGATCACCGTGCGGGGCAGCCGGCTGTCGATATCATCGAACGAGGGCAGACCGGCCGGCACGACATGACTGTGCGCGTCGAGGAGCGGCGACATTCGCCGACCGGCCGCGTTCTCGTTCGTGAAGGTGCGGGGAGTGCGACAGGCTGTGGTGTTCATCGCAGGATCGCGAAGGTCTTACTGGAGTTGAAGATCCACGATTCGACCATGTGGGCCCACTCGGTCTTCAGGCCCGCCCGCTCGGCGGCACCGAGCATGCAGTGCCAGTTCAGCATCTCCTGCTGACCGGAAAGTTCCAGGTCACCCGTCGAGGCCCCCCTCCATGTGTCGAAGTCGGATGCCCGGAGGGCCGCGAGATACTCGCGATCACTTTCCATGTCGGGCCACAGGTGCATCGACCGGTCGTTGAGGAACGCGTGGGACCAACTCGACGACGCCAGCAGAACGGCCCGAAGGTCACTGCCGGCCAGTACCTCGGCGACCGCGGCACCGAGCTCCATGCACCGTTGGGGTGTGGGGCCCGGGGGGTCGGCGACGACATCGCCGAGCTCCGACATCTGGACGACCCCACCCTTGCGACTGATCACCGCGCTTCCGTAGCAGTTGACGCTTATCGGCAACACCGGATACGGAAACCCGGTGCGATCGGAGTCCAGGTAGAGCAGTGAGTTCCCGAAGGCGTGCGGAACGGGGCGATCCTCACGGAGTTTGTACGCGTAGGGGAGGTCGAATCCGCGCGAGAGCAGCTCGCCCGCGAGCCGGCGGCCGATGTCGCGCGCGCCGGGATAGCTCAGCGTCAAGTCGGCCGGCTCATCCCAAGCGTTGGCGTACTTCGCCTCGCGCCAGGGCTGGAAGCCGAACCGGTCGAGCGCATAGAGACAGAACGGGGGAACGATGTCCTCGCGGAACTGCTCGTACTGGTCGTCACCCCAGATGACGACCACGTCCGGCCTGAAGTTATCGATCGCCGCCCGTACCCGGGCAAAGGATTCCCGAAGCTGCTCGCGGTGCGCCGCGGCAGCCGTCGTCCCCTGGTCGTCGCCCCACTCGGCCCGCATGTCCTCCGGCCACGAGGCCGGATCCTTCAGCTGTGCCGGGATGCCGGGGTCGGACAGTGTCCTCCTCAACGTCGCCGTCATCTGGTCGTCCGGCCCGGCCAGGCGCGGATAGTGTGTGATGCCGATGCCAAGCAGCTCAGCCATCTGTCGTCCTCACCGCCCCTTGTCCGAACCGTGCTCTCCCGTGCCCGGCGCGGAGCGGAAGAACTCTCCGACGACGGTGTTGAACTCGCCGGCGTGCTCGATCTGCGCCCAGTGTCCGCACTGGGAGAACATGTGCAGCGTCGCGTTCGGCAGCAGGTGGAAGAGGTCCTGACCCACGTCCCAGGGGATGACCCGGTCCTCGCGCCCGTGCACGACGAGCGTCGGGGTGGTAACGGACGCGATCTCGTCGCGGGGCAGCCAGTGCTCGTTGCCCTGGTGGCCCGCGTCGTGGAACATCTTCCGGTACGTCTCGTGGACTCCGGGCCGGCGACTCGACTCGTAGCGCTCGTGCACCAACTGCTCGGTCAGCAGGGAGCTGTCGTAGAGGAACGTGTCGGCGATCAGCGAGCGCATGTTCTCCGGGGTCGGCTCGTAGTCACGCAGCTGACGCAGGCCGGGAGACATCTGCTTGGGCTCCAGTCCGCCCGATCCCATCAGCACCATCTGCGACACCCGGTCGGGGTGATATCTGGCGATGCGCAGTGCGATCGCTCCGCCCATGGAGTTGCCGACGATCCGGACCCGGTCGAGCAGCAGAGCGTCGAGGAAGTCCAGAACGTGACGCGTCCAGGTCTCGACACCGTAGACGAGCCCTTCGGGACGCGCCGTCTGCCCGAATCCAACATATTCGGGGGCGATGGTACGGAAGGTGGTTGAGAGTGATGGAATCGTGCTGCGCCAGTTCGACCAGGCCGTGACACCCGGGCCCGAACCGTGCAGCAGCAGGACCGGATCCCCCTCGCCGACATCGAGGTAGTGGGTCTGGATGCCGTTCGCGTCGGTCCAGAGACCCGACGGCTCGGCGGAGGTCTCGGCCGAACTCCTCTCGTGCATGCCGATCATCACTTGCCCGCCTTGGTGAACTCGTTGGTGTACATGTCCTCGGCCTTGACGCCCTTGACGTTCGGAAGAACCGACGCGGTGGCCTCCACCACGTCCTTCATGCCCGCCTCGTTGACCTCGCCGGTGGCCGACCACGTCATGCCGCTCGGCTCCTCGATGTACGGGTCGTATGACCCTTCGCACACCTGCTCGGTGCTCTTGGTGTACGTCTGACAGAGCTTGACCACGGCCGCGCGGTTCGAGGCCTCACGCACGTACTTGGTGCCCTTTTGGATGGCTCCGACGAAGCCTGCGACGGTCTTGCCGTTCTTGTCGAGATAGCTGGTGGCGGCACCGAGGAGAATCGCCGGCAGGTGGTTGCCGCTCTTCTCGCTGTCGATGAGGATGTTCGTCTTGCCCTCGTACTGCGACCGGATCTGGGTGGCCTGCGCGGCCCCGTCGAAGGCTCCGCTGATCACACCCGCGAGACGCTGGGGAGCTCCCCCACCGACGGCGTAGGTGAAGTCGGCCGGGTTGTGTCCCTCCTTGGACACCGCGTACTGGAACCAGATCTGATCCTGCGACCCGTTGTTACTGATGGCGACGCTGCCCTTTTTCAGCTCGTCGAGCGAGGAGATCTTCTTGTTGGCGATCACGTCGAACGGCGCGTCGTACAACTGGTAGAACAACTTGCCGGTGAGGGCGCCGCTGGCGATCGTCGCGACGAAGGGCGGCACGCCCGTCGAGAGCACCTCGATGTCGCCGGAGGCCAGTGCGGACAGCGGCTGGGTGCCGCCCCCCGAGAAGTCGGTGATCTTGATCTCGATACCGGCGTCGTCGAAGTAGCCCTGGTCGATGGCGGCGTAGATCGGGGCCTGTGCCATGGATGCGGACACGATCCCGAGCTGGACGACGCTCTTCCCGCCTTCGACGGTGGTGTCGCCACCGCAGGCCGCGAGGCCGGTGCCAAGCAGGAGCAGGACGCAGCACGCGCTCATCTTCGAGGCCAGTCGGTGTTTCATTTCGTTCTCCTACTTATTACGTCCCGATGATGCCCGAGACAGTCGAGGCGAGTTCATTCGGGTTCGATGGGGGGTGGTGGCCACGCCAGGCGACATGAAGATCCGGCCGCACCAGCAGCATGGGGTAGCCGTACGCGCGCGCCGCGAACTCGTCGTCGACGACGACGTGGCCGAGTGTCGAGCCGAGACGGGCCATGGCGTCGATGAGCGGCTCTGCCTCCCGACTCGCCGATACGGACGTGAGCAGGGTGAATCCCCACCCCAGCAGGTCGTTGACCGCCGTGCCGTCCGGTAGGTAATGGTTCGGCAGACGCACTCCCGGATCCGTCGAGGGCGTGTACCCGAAGCTGTCGGGATCGGAGGTCATCGACTCGTCCGGGACGATGAGGGGGGAACCGTCGTACCTGTATCCGAGCTCGATGCCGAGCAGGTCGTTGCTCTTGCGCTGCTCGACGTCCGCGACCTCGATCAGATTCCGCCTTGCGGCGGCGCCTGCGGATGATTCGTCGAAGATCTCGGGGGTGAAGGTGCTCCGCCACGAGCTGCGGCCTACGAACGCCTTCCGGGACGCCTCGATGTTCCGTTGCCCGACCGGTCGTCTCTCCAGCTCGTACGTCGGGAGCAGGCCACCGCCGCCGCTGCCCTGGATGGTCATCGCGAGTTTCCAGGACAGGTCGATCGCGTCCCCGACCCCGGTGTTCATCCCGAGCCCGCCGGTCGGGATGACGAGGTGAGCCGCGTCACCGGCCAGGAAGACGCGCCGGTCGGCGTAGCGGTCGGCGAGCATCAGGCGCATCGTCCACTGCCCGACGTAGAGTGTCTCGAACTCGACGGGGAACCCCACGACGGTGCGGAAAAGCTCTTCCATTTGCCCGGGCTCGTCGACCATGGAGTGGAGGCTGAAGTGCCGCCGGTCGCCCTGGACCACGAGTGCGGTGAACTTGTCGTCGACGACGTGGTAGTGGCGTCCCTTGCCGATCGGGATCCGGTCGAAGAGATCGTCGCTGCGGAACAGGGCCTGGGTGAGCCTGCCCAGATCCGGCGTTCCCTCCAGTCTGGCTCCGATGCAGTCCCTGACCGTGCTGTTCGCACCGTCGCACCCGACCAGGTAGTCGGCTTCGACCGTCATGATCGTGCCGTCGTCGCGGATGATCCGGGCGATCACGGTGTCGTCACGCTGCTCCAGTGACTCGAAGGCGTGCCCGAACCGCACCGTCACGCCGTCGATGCCCTCGGCGACCGACCGCAGCAGCGGTTCGAGCCGGTACTGCGAGACAAGCTGGTAGGGCTCCGCGGGAAGTGAGCCGTCGTTGGCGGCTCGCGCCCGCGCCTTGAGCTCGTCGACGCTCGGGTACGGATGGTGCAGCCACGGCTTCCGAGCGAGGGACTCGACGATGAAGACATCCATCGGGGAGTCGGTGGGGAATCCTTCCGCACGCACCGTGTCGGCGATGCCGAGCCGCCGGAAGTGCTCCATGGTCCGCGCGTTGCAACGTTCCATCTTCGGGAGGAATCCCGGTTCCGGGCGCTTGTCGACGAGCAGGCAGCTCACTCCGCGACGGCCGAGGTCGATGGCCAGCGTGAGGCCCACGGGTCCGCCGCCGATGATCAGTACCGGCGTCCGACAGCTGGTCACCGGCTCTCCTTGGATCCGGCACCGAGGCTGCGCCTCATGATCTTGCCGGTCGACGTCATCGGCAGGGTGCTGACGCGAACCACCCGGCGTGGCAGCTTGTAGGCGGCGAGATGCGGCCGGCAGTAGTCGATCAGAGCCGCCTCGTCGATCTCGGCGTCGCCACGCGGCACCACGTACGCCACCGCCAGCTCACCCTTTACGGCATCGAACTCCCGGCCCACCGCGACGAGGGAGACATCCGGATGGGATGCGATGACCCTCTCGACCTCGGCGGGATACACGTTGTAGCCACCGGTGATGATGACGTCCTTGACCCGGTCGACGACGAAATAGTGGCCCGAGGCGTCGCGATAGGCGATGTCTCCCGTGCGTAGCCAGCCGGAGTCGAGCAGGACCTCGGCCGTCGCCTCCGGATTGCCGAAGTAGCCCTGCATAACGATCGGCCCTCGGACATGAAGCTCACCGTGCTCCCCTGTCGGGACCTCGTCGCCGTGCGTGTTGGCGACACGCAGTTCGATGCCCGGCAGAGCCACTCCGATGGATCCGTGGACGTTGGTCGCGTACGGGCTGTGGGTGGCTCCCAGACCCGAGATCTCGGTCATCCCCCACAGTTCCAGCAGCGGCGCCCCAGCCCGTCGTTCCCAGGAGCGGATCGACTCCGCCGACATCGTCTGCCCGCCGACCGTGCAGCGCGTGAGCGACGTCAGGTCCGCGGACTCCAGCGCCGGATCGCTCAACATCATGGCGTACATCGTCGGAACCCCCTCGAACATCGTCGCCCGGTGCCGCTCGATCAGCCCCAGCGCCTGGGCCGGTTCGAAACGTGCCATCAGGACGACCGTGCCGCCCGCGAGGAACGTCGCGTTGATCGCCGCGTTGCCGTACACATGGGGGGCGGGGAGAGCCGTCACCATCACATCCGCGGCGGTACGCACGTGCATGGTCGCGGTCAGCGCGACATTCGTCATCACGGCGCGATGGCTCTGTGAGGCGCCCTTCGGATGGCCGGTCGTCCCGGAGGTGTACCCGATCGTCGACGTCGTGTCCACGTCGACGTCCACCGGCTCCAGGCAGAGGTCTCCCCGGATCAGGTCGTCAAACGCCAGGACGTCCTCCTGCATCCCGTCGAAGGACACGACCGTCTTGATTCCGGGCGCCTCCTGCCTGAGGGGGCCGAGAGCCACGGCCGTGGAGGCGCTGACGAACAGTGCCTTCACCCCGCAGTCGTTGGCGACGTAGGCCAGTTCCTCCGCCGTCAGCATCATGTTGACGGGGTTCACCACGGCCCCCATCCTCATCGCCGCGTGGTAGGCGACGATCCACTCCCATCGGTTCTCCGAGTAGATCGAGACCCGGTCGCCGACCTGGATCTCCTGCTCGGTCAGAGCGTGTGCGAGCCGGGCCGCAGCGGCATCGAGCTCACCGTACGTGAGTGTCCGGGGGGTCGTCACGAGGGCGACGTCGTCCGGATGCGACGCCGCCGCGTCAGAGAGCAGGTGACCGATGCCGCGAGGCGCCAGCATGCGGGCCTGAGTGTGTGTCGCCAACCAGCTTCTCCCTTCTTTGTATAACAATCGCGAATGTAACCGAGGTCACTCGGGGGGTCAAGGGGTTGCGGTAGATGTGCGAGAAGTCTGCCGATGTACGAGAACTTGAGAGAATCCAAATGCTTGACGGTACGCTCTAGCGAGGATTGACTAACAAGATGAGGTACGGGGATGCGAGTTCCGGAGATGGAGAGTCGATTGAGAAGGGCCGGTCAGTCGGTTGCGGGTGAGACCCGTGCGGACGGGGGCCGACAGGTGTCGGTGACCGACTACATCTACGAGACCATGTCGGAGCACCTGCGCACGGGCCACTACCGCGCGGGCGAGCGGCTCACCGAGGCGCGGCTGACCGCCGAGCTCGGGGTGAGCCGCGTTCCGTTGCGGGAGGTGCTTCGGCGACTGGCGGCCGAGGGAGCCATCGAGATCAACCCTCACCGGGGTGCCAGCGTTCGGATACTGACAAGGGACCACATCGCCCAGCTGTTCCAGGTCCGCATGGCCGTCGAGGGAATGGCCGCGCGACTCGCGGCCCAGCGCATCAACGAGCCCGGCATGCGCGACCAGATCATGAAGTTGCTGGAGCTCGCCTGCCCCGTGCACGACCCGGACGCGCACGACCTCGGGAACGACGAGACACCCGGGGGAGGCGCGGGAAACCCTTCCGAGTCGCAGATCCACGGAGGCATCGTGGAACAGTCGGGGAACGAGCTGCTGCTCGCGCACTGGAAGATGCTCGAGTTCCCCGTCCATCGTCTGCGTTACCAGTCACGCACCCAGCCCGAGCAGCGCCTGCTGTCGCAGCGCGACCACGAAGCGGTACTGCGCGCCATCCTCGCCGGCGACCATGAGCAGGCCCAGCGACAGATGTCGAACCACGTCGAAAGAGTGGCCAACGCGATTCATCAGCTCCGGGACGAAGAGTTCAACGCCACGGTCAATCCCGGGCTGGTGCCCGGTGAGACCTGAGGTGCCACAGGCTCCGGTTCACGGCCCGTCGCAGGGAAGGCGCCTTTGCCCCGGTGACCTCCCTCAGCCCGGTCCGCAGCACGGCGTGGCCGAGCCGATCCGCGTGACGTAGAGGTCCCAGAACCGGTCCCGGTCCACCTCCAGCACGGTGCGGCCGTCCGAGTCGGAGACGATCTCGGGACGGAGGAAGGCCGCCGCGGCCACGGCGTCCCAGACGAACGCCCGATGTCCCGGGTCACCGGCGAAGAGCGGCCCCTGAAGCTCCTTGAAGAGCCTCCTGACCGGGGTCTCCTCGCCCGCGACCACCCGCTCGTAGGTCCGCCTGTCCAGGGTGAGCCGCTGCGCCGCCTCCAGCGTGACGACCAGCTCGCGCCGGAACGGGGCCTCGAACACGACCCGGGACGCCTCGGGGTCGAACCAGCGGTTGAACTCCTCCCCCTCGGTGTCGGCTCCCAGATAGACGACCTCCTTGACCAGGGGGACCATCTCGGGATGCTCCCGTACGGCGCGTGCCAGGTTGGTGGCCGGGCCGAGCGCGAAGACGGTCACCTCTCCGGGGTGGCGCCGCACCTGGTCGGCGATGAAGTCGGAGGCACTGCCCGCCGCGGGCCGGGTCGTCGCGTAGCCACCGTGCGGTGGAGTGGCCAGCGCGCGGTGGGACGCCGGTCGCGGCCGGTCCAGGGCTCCGGCGTAGTCGTCCCTCGGCTCCGGCGTGTTGGTCTCGCCGGTCACCACGGGGATGTCGGCCCTGCCGATGAGCTCCAGCTGGCGCAGCGCGTACGCGGTGCCCTCCTCCGGCCAGGTGTTGCCGCCCACGGTCGTGACCCCGAGCACCTCCACCCCTTCGGCGGCGGCCAGCAGGAACATGGCCTGCGCGTCGTCGTTCAGCTCGCCCATGTCCGCGTCGACGATGATTTTCCCGGTGCCGGGGGGCCTGTCGAGCGGCACCCCCGGCGAGCACGACGCCGCGGCGCACACCGTGGACAGCACCACCAGCGAAAATAGTATTTTCCTTCTCATGCCTCACTTGTCGGACGTAACACCGCGTTCGGTTCGTTCCATGCGATGAACCACCGGGGCCGCCGAACACGACAGCCCCCTGATCACCCGGCCTCCGAGCTCTCGAACCTCGGATCTCCGGACACGGCGAACCCGTACGGCGCCGGACACCACCAAACCGTGAACCGCTGGAGCGGCCCGATGCGACAGAGAGGCATGACACCGTTGAAGGGGCTCCCATGAGTGAGCACGAGAGCTGGACGGACGCTCGACTGCTCGAGGCCGTCGCCGACGGGGACCGCCGTGCCCTGGAGGTCCTTTACGCCCGGCACGCACCCTGGCTCGTCATCCGGCTCACCCGCCGATGCGCCGATCCGGCGCTGGTGGACGAGGCGATCCAGGACACCTTCGTGGCCGTCTGGCGTACGGCACGCACCTGGAAGGGCAAAGGGGAGGTGGCCGCGTGGATCTGGGGCATCGGCATCCGCCGTCTGCTGGACCAGCTCCGCCGTCGTCCGGCGGTGCCACTGCCCGCCTACGAGCAGGTCATGGTCTCGGCCGAGGAGCAGGTGCTGCTCGGCATCGAGTACGGCGAACTCGGCCAGGCGATGGGCCGGCTCTCCCCGGAGCTGCGCGCCGTGGTCCAGGCGACGGTCTTGGACGGCCTGACCACCCGTGAGGCCGGGCGGTTGCTCGGCATCCCCGCCGGGACCGTCAAGACCCGGATGATGCGCGCGAAGGCACTGCTGAGGGAGGAACTGGCATGAGCACCTGGCACATGGACGACGGCCTGGCCGTCAGGTACGCCGACGGGGAGCTGAACCCGACCCTGGCCGCCTCGGTCGAGGCCCACCTGCTGGCCTGCGATCAATGCCGGAGCCTGCTCGCGCCCCAGGTGCCGCGCTCCCGGCTGGACCGGGTCTGGGCGGAGGTGGCCGACGCGGTGGACGCGCCCGTGCCGGGACCGTTCGAGCGGCTGCTGCGGGCGATCGGTGTCCACGAGCACACGGCCCGGCTGCTGGGCGCCGCCCACTCGCTACGCCTGCCGTGGATCGCGGCCAGCGCCGTGGCGCTCCTGTTCGCCGCGCTGGCCTCGGGAGAGACGACGCGATGGGGGCTGCTCGTCTATCTCACGCTGGCCCCGATCCTGCCGGTCGCCGGGGTCGCCGTGGCCTTCGGCAGGGACGGTGATCCGGCCCACGAGATCGGCCTGGCGGCTCCGTACTCGATGTTCCGGCTGATGCTGATACGCGCCGCCGCAGTGCTGACGTCCTCGTCGGCGCTGGCGTTGGTGATGGGCCTCGGCCTGCTGGACCACGACTGGACCGCGGCCGCGTGGCTGCTGCCCTCGCTCGCCCTGACCTCGCTGACCCTCGCCCTGTCCAGCCGGTTCGATCCGCGCCACTGCGGGGCCGCCGTGGCGGCGACCTGGCTGGTCGTGGTCGTCTCCGTCAACCTTCGCGAGCCGAGCCTGGCGATGTTCGGCGGCGTCGGCCAGGCGGGCTACCTGGTCGTCACCTTCGTGTCCGTCGCGCTTCTCTTCTTTCGCCGCAGGGAGTTCTCATGATCGAGGCAGTCGGCCTGGTGAAGACCTACGGCCGCAACCGGGTCCTGGACGGGCTCACCTTCACCGTGGGCAAGGGGGTGACCGGCCTGCTCGGGCCGAACGGCGCGGGCAAGACCACGCTCATCAGGATGCTGGCGACGGTGCTCGCCCCGGACGAGGGCGAGCTGAGACTGCTCGGCAGGAACCCGGCCGGAGACCGGCTGGAGATCCGGCGACGGCTGGGATACCTGCCGCAGGAGCCGGGATACCAGCGGGGGTTCACCGTCTTCGAGTTCGTCGACTACGTGGCGATCCTGAAGGAGATGGTGGAGCGGCGGGCCCGGCACGACGAGGTGCGCCGGGTGATCGAGGAGGTCGGGCTGACCTCCGTGAGCGGCAAACGGATCCGGACGCTGTCTGGCGGGATGCGGCGGCGACTGGGCATCGCGCAGGCGCTGCTCGGCGACCCCGAGCTGATCCTGCTGGACGAGCCGACCGTCGGCCTGGACCCCGAGCAGCGGCTCCGGTTCCGCGAGCTGATCTCGCACATCGGACAGGACCGCGCCGTCGTGCTCTCCACCCACCAGACCGAGGACGTCTCCGCCCTGTGCAGCCGGGTGGTCGTGCTCAAGGCGGGACGGTGCGTGTTCGAGGGCACGCCCGAGGAGGTCCGGGCCCTGGCCGAGGGCAGGGTCTGGTTCTCGGCGGAGAAGTCGGGGGTGCTCTCCTGGCGTACCGGCGACGGGCTGTTCCGCAACATCGGGCCCGCTCCCGAGGGTGCCCGGCCGGCCGAGCCGACCGTGGAGGACGGCTACCTGCTGCTGCTCGGCGACAAGACGGCGGCGACGGCATGACGTGCGACCACGGACCCCGTCCCCGGCAGGCGGGCCGGGGACGGACGAGGACGCGGACACCATCCCGGGCGGGCGCGTCGCCCCGGGTACGGACACGCGGACCGGCCATCCGGCCGCGGAAAGGACTGTCATGACAGGCTCGTCATCGCTCGCCGGCCGGTGGCCCGCCACCACGCGTCACGCGGTGCCCACGCTGGCCTACGCCGAGCTCCGGCGGCTGCTCCGCCACCCGCTCACCCTGCTCGGGCCCGCGCTGATGACGGCGGTGCTGCTCGGCCACACCTGGGAGTGGCCGCAGGACTCCTTCAGGGTGATCACCGCTCAGATGGTGATGATGTGGGGCGTACCTGCCTTCTTCGCCGCGAATCTCATCGGCACCGCGGCGCACCGGGCGGGCACGGACGAGTTGCTGTCCACCGCCCCGGTCGACCGCGCGAACCGTACGGCCGCCGCCTGCCTGGTCGCCCTCGGGCCGTTCGTGCTGGCCTGCCTGTTCCAGGCGGTGCTGCTGCGCCTCTGCCTGACGTTCCAGGTGGACCTGGGACGTACTCCCACGGTGTGGGAGATGGCCGCCGGGCCGCTGTGCGTGCTCGGAGCCACGCTCCTGGGGACCGCGACCGCCCACTGGGCACCCCACCGGGGCGTGCCGTTCGCGGTCATGTTCGTGCTGGTCGGTTTCAACTACATCGTCTACCAGGGCTCCGAGCGCTTCCTTGGTTTCCTCGTGGAGTTCGTGCTGTGGACCTCCCCCGTGTGGACGTTCCAGGAGGCCGAGGGGTCGGCGCTCTGGCACGCGGTCTACCTGCTGGCGCTGAGCCTGGGAGCGGCGGCGCTGGCGATGCTGCGCGACTCGGTCCGGCGTGGGTTCTGGCTCGGGATCGGCGCGACACTGCTTCTGACCGCGGTGCTCTCCGGCATCTGGCAGTTGCCGTGACCGCCGTCACCGATCCGGAGGGCACGCCGACGACCGTGCTGGCACGTGTCCGTGCAGAAGAGCGCCGCCGACTGTGCCGAGATCTGCACGACGGGCTCGGCCACGCGCTGACCGAGATGGCGATGGTCGTCAACATGGCCAGGATCAGCCTGCGCACCGCCCCCGCCTCGACCGACCGCCTCCTGGCGGAACTGCGCGACGGCATGGACGCGGTCGGCCAGGAGATCAGAGAACTGGTACACGGCCTGCACCCGCCCACCCTGGACACGCTCGGCCTGGCCGGGGCCGTACGGGCACTGGCGGACAACGGGCCCTCGGTGATCGTCGAGACCGAGGGCGACCTGTCCGGCCTGCCCTCGGCCGTCGAGGTGGCCGCGTACCGCATCGCGCAGGAGGCGCTCACCAACGTCCGCCGACACGCCGGGGCTCGCACGGCGACGATCTCGCTCCGGCGTGACGACTCCTTCCTCACGGTCCGGATCCGCGACGACGGGAGCGGGCCGCCCCCGGCTCCCCGGCCGGGGATCGGTCTCGTCTCGATGCGTGAGCGCGCCCGCGAACTCGGCGGGAGCTGCGTGGTGGGCCCGGCACCGGGCGGCGGCACACTCGTGAAGGCCGTACTCCCCCTGTCGACCGGTATCTCCGCGTCATGAGGACCTCGGATGGTCGCCGTCCTCGCGGTTCCACGGATCCGTCACAGGCCCGAGGTGGTGGAACCGGTCCGCAGCCGGTTGCCCGTACGACGCCAGCGGGCGAGTCCGCCCTCCAGCGGACGTGCCCGGAATCCGTGGTCGCGCAGCAGCCGCACCGCCTCCGGGGAGACCACGCAGTAGGGGCCACCGCAGTAGGCCACGATCTCGACGTCCGC
>NZ_JBITIZ010000038.1:0-21316 GCF_044459525.1 Streptosporangium sp. NPDC050284 | reverse complement strand
ATGGATCAACAAACCATCCACGCCCCTCCAGATCGAGACCTCAGCACAAACGCCACAAGTAGCCTGATGTCTCAGCAGGTTTGACAGGTTCCGAGAGAATGAGCGGTCATTCTTCTGCCGGATCTGCCAGCGCGCCGAGCGCGGAGTGTGGGTGCCGGCGGGCTGGTATTTACTCGAGCGCGCGCCGGGCGGCAAGGGCCGCCACATCCGCCTGGGCTTGTATTGCAGCGTCGACTGCCTGGTGCGCGCAGGAGAGATGTTGGAGGCCGGGGCGGCCAAGCACGCGGCCCGGATGGACCTGCCCACCGAAGAGGACCGGCGCCGCGAACGCGCCCGCGTCGTCGAGGTCGCCCAGACGTTACTGTCGGGCGGGCTGACGATCCGCCAGGCCGCCGAGAGCCTGAATGTGGAGACCTTCACCCTGAAGGGGTGGCTGAAGGAAGCGGGCATCCAGATCAGCCCGGCCGCGCCGGTGGCGGCGGGCTCGCCGGGGTTGTCGGTCGGGGTGGGGTCGGGGGAACGTCATCCGGTGAGCGTGTTGAACGAGCTGACCCAGCAGGGCCGCATCGAAGCGGTCGCTTGGACGGTGACCTCGACCGGGCCCTCGCATGCGCCGGCCTTCACCGCGGCCGCCGCCACCCGCCTGCTCGCCACAAACACGCCCGTGCGCGGTGAGGGGAACGGGGCCAGTAAAACGGCCGCGCGAGCGACCGCCGCGGCCGCGCTGCTGGCTCGCCTCGATGCTCGGTAAGGGTCGGTGGCCAGTGAGCTGGACTTCTGTGGGGTGGGCTCTGCGAGGTTATACCGTGGCCGCCGTGACAAATGTGGCGCAGATGGTGGCTTTCGCTGGTGTGATGACACTCGGGGCGATGTCTCCCGGGCCTGACTTCGCTGTGGTCGTCCGGCGTTCCGCCGTGTCCGGCCGCGCGTACGGCATGGCCGCTGCGGCCGGGGTCTCGGCCGGCGTATTCGTCTGGGTTCTGACCACGGCGAGCGGCATCGCGGCTCTGCTGGCGACCTCAGCCGTGGCATTCACCGTGGTCAAAGTCGTCGGGGCCGGCTACCTGCTGCATCTCGGGGTCAAGGCCTGGCGTGCGGCTTTGCGTAAGGGCGGCGACCTGCGACTGGATCTACCCGACCCGGGAAAGCGCGGCCCGCTGGCGGCGTTCACCGAGGGGCTGCTGACGAACATGCTTAATCCCAAGATGGCACTGTTCCTCATCGCGCTGGTGCCCCAGTTCGTCTCCGGCGACGCCGGGCTGGGCGACGCGCTGGTGCTGTCGTTGATCGCGGTGACGGGGACCGTACTGTGGTTCTTCCTGGTGGTCAACATCGTGGGGTCACTGCGCCGACTGTTCGCCAAGTCGGCCGTACGCAAGACCGTGGACGGGCTCACCGGAAGCGCGTTGATCGCCCTCGGCATCAAGCTGGCCGTCGCCGGTCGCTCGTAGAAGGGGCGCAGACCGGATAACGCCGAAAGGGCCAGTCTCGGGGCATGACGAGCATCGGAACGAAAAGTCCCGTTAGCAAAGCAGCGTTGAGCGGCTTACCGTGACTTTCCGTTCGGATACGTCAAGTGCCGCCAATTGCATCGGATGCGAATTCGCGACCCTTTGTGAACGGTCACTGAAGGGTGAGTGGCCACCTGGGCCGACCAGCAACGATAGAGCGCGGGCGACAACAATGACGATAGCGATTGGAGGGGTGTGATCGTCCGCTGATTCGAGTCTCTACTCGAATGGCCTGCGGGTCACCGAGCGACTCGCATACGATGCGACTTCCTCGCATCTGATGCGAGTAGCGGAGGGTGGTGGGCACGTGGGGACAGACGGGTCGATACCGGGAGCAGCCAGGCTGCACCTCATCGACGGGATCACGCTGCTCCGGCCGGAGGAGCAGGTCTTCACCGCGATGCTGACGGGGTTCGCCAACCAGCAGCTGGCACGGAACCTGGCCCGCTCCACCGTGGAGGGACGAGAGAACACCGTGAAGGCGTTCACCGCCTACGTCAACGCCTACCCGTGGCAGTGGATGCCCGCCATGGTGGACGAATGGCTCGGCGACCTGCGCTCCCTGCGCGAGCTGAAGCGCTCGACCATCCGCTCCTACTCCGAGGCAGTACGCGCGTTCTGCCACTTCGTCACCGATCCCCTCTACGAGTGGGCCGCGACGTGTGAAGAGCGGTTCGGAACCCACCCCATCCAGATCGTGCACGAGTGGAACACCGCGGTCCACGTTCAAGAACACGAAGCCGACGCGGCCAAGCGCGCGTTCACCAAGGCCGAGTTGCACGCCTTCTTCACCCACTGCGATGACGAGGTCGCCCGCATCCGGGCCTTCGGCCGCAAGGGCTGGCTACCGGCCTTCCGGGATGCCACCTTGTTCAAGACCGCCTACTCCTACGGGCTGCGCCGCAACGAGACGAGGATGTTGGACGCGGCCGACTTCGGCCGCAACCCACACGGCACGGAGTTCGGCGAGTACGGCCGCTGCCAGGTCCGATACGGCAAGGCGAAGAAGGGCTCGCCGCCCAAACGTCGCACCGCCTTGACCGTGTGGGAGTGGACCCCCGACATCCTGGAGGAATGGTTCACCGAGGTCCGCCCGCTGTTCGGCACCGACAACAACCCCGCAGCCTGGCCGTCGGAGCGCGGGCTGCGGATCGGCTGCCAGCGACTCAACTCCCGCTTCATCGCCTACCGCCAGGCCCTCGGCCTGGATGAGGGCCTGGACTTCCACTCCTTTCGCCGCTCCTACGTCACCCACCTGATCGAGGACGGCTGGGACCCGCGCTTCGTCCAGGAACAGGTCGGACACGAGCACGCGAGCACCACCGCGATCTACACCTGCGTCAGCTCCGACTTCCGCACCCGCACCCTGCGCCGGCACCTGGACGCCACCATCGCCGCCGCACTCCAGGCCCAGACGGGGAGAGAATCATGAAACGCAAGGTCGGCTACACCTGGAAACTGCGCGAGATCATGGCCGATCGGCGCGTCTACACAGCCACCGAGTTGGTGCTGCTCCTGCGCGAGCGCGGCATCGAGCTGTCGGCCTCCCAAGTCCACCGCCTGGTCTCCGGCACTCCCGAACGGTTGTCGCTGCAGGTGATGTCCGCGCTCTGCGACATCCTCGCCTGCACCCCGGCCGATCTGGTCGTCACCAGCGCCGAGAACGCCGGCGTCCGTAAGACCGCCACCGGTGACCTGCCCACGCTGCCTGCCGGGGTCGAGAAACTGCGGCCACGCCCGGCCCGTATCCTGCCCGACGTATGACCCGCGCTTACGCCACCGATGAGCAATACGAACGGTGGTTCATGGCCGAGTGCTGCCGCTGCGGTCGCCGCCGCCACAAGGCCGGACATTGGCCGGACGGGTACGTCTGCCGGACCTGCGCCGACCGGGCGATCCGCACCCGGGGCGCCTGCCCTGGATGCGGTCAGGATCGCGCTCTACCCGGACGTCGACGCGACGACGGCGTCGCGATCTGCGCCACCTGCGCCGGCTTCTCCCAGACATTCGACTGCTCGCGTTGCGGGTTCGAGGGCAAGCTCCTGGGCGGGCGGCTGTGTGAGCGCTGCACGCTCAGCGACCGCCTCACCGCGCTCCTGGACGACGGCACCGGCCGCATCCGTCCCGCGCTGGTCCCGCTGTTCAACCTGCTGGTGGCGATGGAGAAGCCCGGCAGCGGACTGGCCTGGCTGGCCATGCGCCGCAGCCAACCGGCGAACGCCTCCCGATTGCTGCAACAGCTCGGCCTCGGCCAGATCTCGCTGACCCACGATGCCTTCCACGAGCTCCAGCCCTGGCGAACCGCCGCTCACCTGGAAGAACTCCTGATGACCAGCGGAGTCCTGCCTACGGTCGACAAGTACCTCTGCTCCTTCCAACGCTGGCTTCCCGGGCATCTGGCCAGCATCACCGACTCCGAGCACGTCAAAACGATCAGGCTCTTCGCGACCTGGCGCGTCCTCCCGCGGCTGCGGGCCCGCGCCGAGCGAAGCCACATCACACCCAGCGTCCGGAGGTTCGCCGCCGAACAGATCAAGTACGCGACCGCCTTCCTGCAATGGCTCGGCCAACGCAACAACAGCCTCGCGTCCTGCGGCCAGATCGACATCGACGCCTGGTGGGCCGAGAGCAGCGAACACGGCCGCACCTGCCTGAGGGCCTTTCTCAGCTGGGCCATGCAGACCCGTAACTGCCCACGCTCCCTGTCCATCCCCGCGATGAAGGTCTCCCGGCGGGCCGCACTGAGCGAAGACGAACGCCTCGACGCCCTTGGCCGACTGCTGACCGACACGGAGATTCCGATACGTCTGCGTGTCGCGGGGGTCATCGTGCTCCTCTATGCGCAGCCCGTGAGCCGCATCGTCCGGCTCAGCGTCGACGACGTGGTCCACGACGGCGACACCCTACTGTTACGGCTCGGTGAACCCGCCTCGCCCGTTCCCGCACCGGTCGCCGCTCTGCTGCTGGAGCACATAGCGAACCGCGACAACATGAACACCGCCACCAACCCCGCCTCCCGATGGCTCTTCCCGGGCCGCCGGGCAGGACAGCCAGCCCGCCCCGACCACCTGTCCGCGCTCCTGAACGAGGCCGGGATCCCGGCCTCCGCAGCACGTGGCGCCGCCATCCGCCAGCAGCTCCTCGAACTGCCCGCTCCCGTCGTTGCCGACGCTCTCGGCTACCACAACAAGACCACCAGCCGCCTCATCAGAGAGACCGGCGGGACATGGAGCCGATACGCCGCTGGCGATCACACAAGGTCACCGACAAGCCGGCCTCCTCGGGGAGCCGGCGACAGTTGACTACGAGAGCCCACAGCAGAAGGCCATTCTCTAGCGGAGACGGGCCAGCAAGTGGGCGTCCAGGAAGCCCCGCTCGGAGGCCGGGTCGTGGAGCAGCCGCGCGAATGTGGCGAACCCAGCCCCGGCCAGCAACTCGGCGAAGCGGTCCGCCGGCCAGCTATAGGCGGGTGTCACCTTGTGGTCGAAGCGGACCGGCTCGGGCGCGTCGGTTCCGAAGAACGAGACCAGGAGAAGGCCCCCCGGCGCCAGGACACGCGCCTGCTCGGCGAGCAGCGCGGGTAGTTCCCCAGGAGGGGTGTGAATCATCGAGTAGTGGGCCAGCACGCCGCCGAGCGCGCCGTCCTCAACTGGGAGTTCCTCCATCCGGGCCTCATCGAACTTCAGCGCCGGATGGGCCCGCCGAGCGTGGTCGACCATGGCCGGAGAGAGGTCGAGCCCGAAGGCATCCAGCCCCAGGTCGTGCAGCATGGCCGTCAGATGTCCGGGCCCGCAGCCGACATCCGCCACCCGCGAATTCCCCGTCCCACGCACCAACTCGGCGAAGGTGCCGATCATGTTCCGCGTGAACGGCTGCGTCTCCAGTCGGTTAGCGAACATCGACGCATATAACTCGACGACCCCGTCGTAGGCCGTCCTGGTCTCGTCCTGGTGCTTCGCCACGGGAAGGAAGTTAGCACCCCCCATTCTCAGCTGTTCTCCGGCCCGGTGCCGAATCCTGCGCCGTCGTATCGGACTCGCTCGGCTACCAGGACAAGGCCATCACCCGGTGGGGCGACAAGCCGCTGGCGACCACAGTCAGTCACCAGCTGACTGGACTCCCCGGGGAACTGGCGACAGTTGATTAGGCGATCACACCAGTATCACGAGAGCGTTTTCGCAGGTCACGGCTTGCGGGTGAGCCGGTGAGGGGTGGCCACCCACTGAGGGCGGTCATGTCAGTTTCGGTGGAACGCTCTTACCGCCAGCACCGATGGGACGGGGTGCTCGCGTGGCTCGGAGAGCCGATCGATGCTCAGTCCCGCGTCGATGAACGCGTTGATCAGGTCGGGCAGCGGCACGTGGCTCATGCCGACCCGGTCTCGGACCCCGCCTTCGCGCCACCACGGCGAGCGCCTGTGTCGGCCCTTGAGCCGGTAGGTGGGGTGGATGACCACCGCTCCGTCCGTGCGGAGCTCGATGTGCGGCCCGTTGAAACAGGGGTTTACCCCGTAGAACAGTAGAAGCCCCCGGGAAGCAGCACTCGGGCCGCTTCCTTGATCAGCCCGGCGAAGTCGTCGATATCGGTGGAGACCCAGAGCGCGGTGACGGTGCCAAAGGTGTCCGCGGCGAAGGGGACCTGGAGGAGCGGGGCGCCGTCCCTGCGGCGGGCAAGACGCAACTGGTCGGCGGAGCGGTCGAGACCGACGACGGTTCGACCAGTGGATCGGATGGCATCGAGGTAGAGGCCGGTGCCGCAGCCGACGTCCAGACACAGGCCTTCACCGGGGCCCAGGAGATCGGCTATGTCGGCGGTGGCGCCGGGCCCGATGTAGTCGTCGTACCACTCGGCTTGGCCGTCATATCGCGCGGTCATGATTATTCAAACATCAAGTCCGCACGGCCACTGACATCATCTCCGCGCGCAACAGCTGTGATGCGCGACTTGGGTGGAGTGGGTCCACACGACGCACGGCGACCTCGCCAGCCCTGGACTGTGGCCGGTGGGAGTTTCCCGTAGCAACAGCGAAAATCCAAGTTGAGCAGGTGGGATCGGGCGCCGATGAGAAATGGCGCCGACAGTCGTCTAAGTAGACGTCCGCTGAAAACGCGCTGCGCGCATCAAGGGAGAGCAACAAGATGAGACCACTTCGATACTCGATCAACGTCACGCTCGACGGCTGCTGCCATCACGAGGCAGGGCTCCCCCCGGACAAGGAGTCGATGCGTTACTGGACCGCTGAGATGGAGCGAGCCGATGCCCTGCTATTCGGCCGGGTGACCTACGAGATGATGGAGTCGGCGTGGCGGAAGCCGGCCACGGACACGTGGCCTGACTGGATGGATGAGTGGCAGATCCCGTTCGCCGAGACCATCGACCAGGCGAAGAAGTACGTCGTGTCGAGCACGCTGAGCGCGGTCGATTGGAATGCCGAGCTGGTGCGAGGCGACTTCGGGCAAGCGGTTCAGCGGCTCAAGCAGGAGTCAGGCGAGGGCCTGTGGGTGGGTGGCGTGACGCTCCCCCTGGCGTTGGCAGATCTGGGACTGATCGACGAGTATGAGTTCCTTGTGCAGCCGGTCCTTGCCGGACACGGGCCGACGTTGCTCGCCGGTCTGCGCGAGCGCATCCAGCTCGAGCCCGTGGACCGCCGTGAGTTCCGGTCGGGGGCGGTCGCCCTGCGATACCGGCCCACGCGAGTTACGGCTTGACGTGATTTATCCTGGCACGTTGGCCGCTCCCTCGCGACGGAACGACGGCCCGGGGTCGCGTTGGCCGCGCTGGCCGTGCCCCCGAACGCGCGGACATATCGACGGGGGACATCGCATCGGGCGCGGGAGCGGACGGCGGCCGTGTAAGTGACGATATCGCCCTCATCCACGATCTGGTCGTGGATGAGGGCGATGAGGTCCCACTCGGCGATCGCAATCGATCGGGGGTCGTTGGCGCGCTCGTCGTCGATCGTGACCGACGTCATCACGCCATAGCCGCAACTACATTCGACGGTATCCTCGGTCGCGGGTCCGAACATCGTGGAGAACGGATGCTCTCGGCGGCGCGCCACTCCCTCTTCCAACTGGCTGTCCGAGGCGGCATAGCGGTGGGCCTGCTACGACTGTTGTATGGCTGTCAAAGGCGCAGCCCGAGGGGCGCCGCTCCCACGAGGCCGCCGTCGATGACGAGGTCCTGACCGGTGATGTACGACGCATCGTCCGAGACCAGGAAGGCGACGGCAGCGTGCGGATCGCCTTGATGTCACGCCGATAGGGTTCGTCGTCGACGTAGGTAAGCACATGCAGACTCTTGAAGATCCGCCCGTAGTGGGCCAACGCATGCCCGTCGCGTTGCAGCATCCGGATCACGTCGTGCGCGCGGACCGCACCGGTATGGATGGAGGCGACGACCCGCAGGACATCGGGCCAATGGCGGACGATCGACGCGGTGTCGATCTTCCCCCGGGCTGCGGTGTTCAAAGCCTCGTAGTCAGCCGTCGCGTCAAACCGCCACAGTTTCTGATCGGGCAGGTCGGCCAGCGCCGGCCGGAACTTGCGCCCCAGCAGGTGGATCAGGGCGAACACGATGTCGCTGTAGGACCCGGTGTCGGTGATGATCACTTCAGGGGTACGGCCGCCGTCCTGGCTGTACAGCACGTCGATCATGTGCAGCGAATCGCGCGGCGTGCCCGACAGCACCAGCTCGCCCAGACCGACCGCCTGATCATTGATCAGGTTCAGCCATTGGGCGCCCTTCCTGCGGCCGAAGTAGCGGGGGTTGGGGCGGGCGTGGATTAGGCACCGGGACCACGAAGCGGACCTCGTCGATCGCGGCGACCAGCCCGCCGCCCCACACCTGCGCCAGACCGACGTCGGCCTGCCCCTCGATGAGCGGCACGTTGGCCGGGCCGTAGGTCTCCGGCCGCAGATACGTCTGATCGACATGGCCGATCCGGTCCCGGGTCAGCGCCGCGATGCCGGGTGAGATGATCGGCGCGTAGCCGACGTTAAGCGAATGCGCGGTCAGCACCGCCGCGATGGTGACGTGCAGATCGGCCTCCAGGCGTGGCTTGCCGCCCGAGACCGGGGTGAACGCGGTCACGAAGTCCGGATACCAACTCATCACCTCCAAGATGAGCTCGGGCAGGTCAACCCGGGGCAGCATCGCTTCCAGCCGTTTGCGCAGATCGACCAGGCTGGGCGGATCGTCGACCGCCTCCAAGTGCGCGACGTGCAGTTTGCCGTCCGCATCGACGCTGACGCCGGTGTTCACCGTCAACCGGCCGCCGACCTCCCGGTAGGTCTCATCCAACGTCGCGGCATGCCCGGCGAGCAATTCGGCGGGATCGTCCGGGAGCCGCAGCGCCGCCAGCGCCGGCCCCTTTGCGGTCTCCCACGCCGCACCGACCAGGAGGTGCGCCCGCGGGTCACTCCACCGAGCCGAGCGGACAGCGTAGATATCGCGGCGGCGCAGCATCCGATGGAACTTCTCCAGCACGCAAAACACATACCCGGCCCGATCCACCATGCCATCGGTTAACCCGGGCCGGTAGACGAAGCGCTTCCACTCCCCGGTCACCAACGCCTCGTCGATACTGTTGGCGGGCAGGTAAGCGGCCTTTAGCTTTTTCCTGGTTGCCTTGGTGATCAGGCCGGGCAACGCTTGCATCGCGGCCAGCACCGGCGCGCCTTCGGCGGTCGCGCCGAACTCGATCGCCTCGGTCAGCAGCGGCAAGAACGGGCGGACCGTGGCGATCCGCTCGGTCAGCTGGGCCCGCCACTCTCCGTCCGGGTCGGCGTCCGGCGGCGGGGCGACGTCGATGACGGCCTCCACCGCCGCCCGTAGCTGCGCCCGTGATACCACCGCCTCGATCGACTCCCATATCTGCTCCAAGGTGGGGTCCCCGCCGAACTCACCGGCCTCCAGCAGTACCTCCACCGCGGCGGCCAGCTTCGCCGAGGCCTTGGAAAACCGCGGGTAGGTGCGCAGTTTCTCTTTGTTCGACTCTCGCTCGGCCCGCGCCAGCAGCTTGGTGACCATCAGTACGTCCAGCAGCTCCAGCGCATCATCGATCGCCTGGACCTCCAGCTGCCGCACCGTCGCCAGCCGGCGCACCACCGGATGCCGCTTGATCGCCGGCGCCTTCCCGTTCAGCCCGTAGCGGGCCAGCTCCACCAACCGCCGCCACATCCATTTCGCTGATCCCCAGACCCGCGACTTCGATGATCCGCTTCAGCGCCTTTCCCATCTGCGGCCCCGACTCCTTGGTCGGGCCCTTGCGTAGCCGTTCCAGCTCCGAGATGCGCGCCCCGTCGGGCACCTCCAGTAGCAGGTCCAACATCCGGCGCTGCTCGGTCGACAACAACTCACACAGGCTCTCCCACAGCCGCTGCGTCGCCTCCTCTCGGACATGACCCACCAGCTTGGTCAACGTGGTCATTCCCGGCAACAGCACCTGGCGTTCCCGCAGCCAGCCCACCGCCCCGTCAAACAACGCCTTCGGCCCCTCACCCG
This sequence comes from Streptosporangium sp. NPDC050284, assembly GCF_044459525.1. Classification (NCBI taxonomy): domain Bacteria; kingdom Bacillati; phylum Actinomycetota; class Actinomycetes; order Streptosporangiales; family Streptosporangiaceae; genus Streptosporangium; species Streptosporangium sp. NPDC050284. Next base: position 11,300 of record NZ_JBITIZ010000038.1, on the reverse strand, counting down.
TCGTCCAGGACCGGGCATCGAGCCAGGATGTGACCTCCTCGACGACCTCGGAAAAATCCCGCAACCCGTAGGCCTGCTGAATCTCCCCGGCATGCTCGCGATGCGTCGGCTCCCGGATCGCGTACTTCATCAGACACGACGGATCGGCGACGCCCAACTGCTCGGCGACATACTCCACCACCTGCACCTTGATCGGCGCCGCCAGGAACGTGCCCAGGTGGCGGACCGTCACCAGCTGGACGGCGAACCCTAGCCGATTGTGATCACCACGACGCTTGGGCCACCAGCGCCTTGTCGGCGTCATCGAGAAAGAAGTACCGCTCCAGCTGACCACGCGTCAGCGGGCCACCGTAGCGGCCATATGCCATCGCCTGCTGCTCAGTCAGGAACTCACCGGACACAGCCCCACAAGCTATGACCCCCGCTATCGGAAGTGGCTGAAGTGACCAAACCGTGTCCCGCAAAAGATCGGAACCACGGGACCGCCAGCGCGGAAACGTACGTTAAGCCCCTCGGCGGATACGCGAACGACCGCCAGCTACCCCAAGATCACTCCTTGGCGTACGTTTTCTCTTCACTGTTCCTCAAGGGCCGACCCGAATTCGGCCGCCTCGATGTGCGAGGACGAGATCAGCCGTCGACGATCACACCCCCGATCGCGGTGCGGCCGGCCGGGGTCGCGACGAGTTCGACCGCGATGGTGTCGCGCAGGTGCGCTCCGAGGACGTCGGCGGTGGCGTCGGTGACGGTTCGCACGAGCCTGGCGATGAGCTCGCCGCTGTCGGGACGGGTGAACGCCCCCTCGCGGATACCGAACGTGATCACGGGTGGGGCCTCGTCGACCGGCTTGCCTCGCAGGCCCCAGCGTCCGGCGGGTACGCCGTCGAGGTGGATCACCACGACGTCGCGCGCCCACTCGCCGTACACTTCGACCACCGCGTCGGTCAGTGCGGCGATGAGGGCCGGTTCGTTGCCTTCGAGCTGCGGCTCCAGTACCCGGACCGTCAGATGTGGCATCGAGGGCCTCCTGTTTGTTCTCAAATCAGCTTTATGTGCAAAGGTAATTGGTGAGGTGCCAGATGGTCAACGACGCGGACGGCATGACGACCCAGCAGGCGGTGCGGTCCATGCTGCTGCTGATGCCCAGACTCGTCGGCCGGGCCAAGCGGATGCCCGTTCCCGAGTCGCTGCGGACGTTCGATCTCGCGCCCCGTCACCTGTCGCTGCTCGCTTACCTGCAGTACGACGGTCCCAGCACGGTGAACCGGCTGGCGGAGCGGCTGGAGGTCGCTCCCACAACCATCAGCCTCATGGTCGGCGACCTGTCTCGACGCGGTGTCCTGACACGCGAGGAGGACGACACCGACCGGCGGCGGCGGGTCGTCGCGATCGCACCGGAGTACGCCGAGCCGATCCGCGAGTGGCTGGCGGGCAGCGCGCTGGCGTGGGCCGAGGTCCTGGCCGACCTCACACCGGCCGAGCGCGCCACGATCGTACGGACGATGCGTGCCTACGAGACCGCCCTGGGCAGGCGGATGCACACCTGAGGCGAAGCCGCCCACGTCGGCGGTGACGCCTCGCGGAGGTTTCCTGTCCATCGGCCAGATCAACGCCTACGACCTGCCGCGCATGTTCGCCCGAAGCCGCACCGCCCGGTGACCGCTCCGGTCTACGGCTCGTGGTGGCGGCGTGCGAGGTGAACGGTGACGTCGGCGGTGATCTCGACCGTCTCCGGCAGAACCCTCTTGATCTGACTGAACACCTGTTCGCGCTCCGCGTCCGGCAGGACGAGATAGGCCGAGACGGTCGAGAGATGGCCGATGTAATCGTTGGCGGTCAGCGTGAAGCGGCGTTCGATCACGGCTTGCCGGACATCGGTGAACCACTCAGACCGTTGAAGTTCGGTGCCCGGCCACTGCATCTCCGCCTCCGGGGGTGTCCCGTCCGGGGACGGAACGTCATCTCTGGCCAGGAACGGTGATCGTGCCGCGTGGACGGTGCGCGCCACAGCCGGATCGGCCGGCTCGATCGGCCCGCCGAACGAGGCGATCACCCCGCCCGGCTCTACCAGCGACGCCATCCGTGACCACCGATCCTCCGGGCTTGTCCAGTGCAACGCCGCGGCCGCGTAGACCAGGCCGTATCTCTCACCCGGCCGCAGATCCTCGAACGCGGCTCGCACGGTCCTGACATGTGCCGGCACGTGCTTACGCAACTCGGTGAGCATGGCCTCATCGGGCTCGGTCGCGGTCACCGCGACCCCTCGCTCGGCGAACAGGCGGGTCGCCTTGCCCGTGCCGGCACCGATTTCGAGGGCGGTCCTGACCGGCCGGGCGGCGTACGCCATCACCATGTCGAAAAGCTCCACGGGATACCCCGGCCGGAACCGTTCGTAGGCTTGCGCCATCACTCCGAAGCTCAGCGCGCGATCAGACACGCTGAGCACGATAGTCCCCCGACGGCGCTCAAGCGATGTTGCTGGAGAGTCCCACGTAGATGGCCGTGCTGGACGGCGGCAAGGACACGCGGCGCCACCCGGATGAACGGCGACAGGGGCGGCGGTCAGGGAATCACCGCTCCTCCTTGAGCCGCTCGAAGACGAGCTGGGTGCGCTGCACGGCGCGCACGCCGTACACCTGACAGATCAGGTCCGGGGTGAGGACCCGGTCGGGCGGCCCGCCGGCCACGATGCGGCCGGCGTTCATCACGTAGAGGCGGTCACAGAAGGCGGCGGCCTGGTTGAGGTCGTGCAGCACGGCGAGGGTGGCGATGCCCAGCTCGCGCACCAGATGCAGGATCTCCAGCTGGTGGCGGATGTCGAGGTGGGAGGTGGGCTCGTCCAGCAGGAGCAGGCGGGTCTGCTGGGCCAGGGCGCGGGCGAGCAGGACGCGTTGTTTCTCCCCGCCGGACAGGGTGGCGAAGATCCGCTCGGTGGCGCCGGCCAGGCCGACGCGTTCCAGCGCCCGCGCGCACAGCTCCTCGTCGCTGGCGGCGTCGGCCCTGTACGGGGTGCGGCCCATGAAGACGATCTCGGCCACCGTGAAGTCGAGGTCCGCCGGGGTCTCCTGGGCGACCACGGCGGTGCGCCGGGCGGCCTGGCGGGCGGGCAGCCGGTGCACGTCGTCACCGTCGACGGTGATGAGCCCGGCGGCGGGGCGCAGCGCCCGGTAGATCGAACGCAGCAGGGTGGACTTGCCGCAACCGTTCGGTCCGACCAGGCCGACGAACTCGCCGTCGTCCACCACCAGGTCGACCTCGTGCACGATCGGGTGACCGTCCAGTGTGACGGACACGCCGCGCAGATCGAGCCTCACGTGACGCTCACCGCCCGGTCCACGGAGCGGCGGCGCAGCAGCCACAGGAAGAACGGCACGCCGAACAGGGCGGTGACGATACTGAGCGCCAGTTCCTGCGGCGCGTTGACGGTGCGCGCGGCGATGTCCACGAACTGCAGGAACACCGCTCCGAGCAGGGCACTGACGGGCAACACGCGGCGGTGGTCGGCGCCCACCAGCAGCCGGGCGGCGTGCGGCACGATCAGGCCGACGAACGCGATCGCGCCGCTGGTGGCCACCAGCACACCGACCAGCAGCGAGGTCAGCACGAACAGAATCAGGCGGAAGCGGTGCACGTTCACGCCGAGCGAGACGGCCGTCTCCTCTCCGGCGGCGAGCGCGTTCAGCGGACGGTGCTGCAGCAGCAGGTACGTCACCCCGGCGGCGAGGACGACGGCCGGCAGCGGCAGCATGTGCCAGCGGGCGCCGCCGAGGCTTCCCATCAGCCAGAACAGCACCTGCTGTGCGGCCCGGCCGCTCTGGGCCAGTTGCAGGACGAAGCTGTAGGCGGCCTGGAACAGGTAGGCCAGCGCCACCCCGGCCAGCACGAGCCGGGACGGGGACAGGCGGCCGGACCGCTGCGCCAGCGTGTACACCAGGGCGAGCGAGAGCAGGGATCCGGCGAAGGCGGCGGCCGACAGTGACAGCCCGCCCAGCGCCGAGGCGCCCAGGATCAGCACAAGCACCGCGCCGAACGAGGCGCCGGAGGAGATGCCGAGCAGGAACGGGTCGGCCAGCGGGTTGCGTACCAGGGCCTGCAGCACCGCGCCGACCACAGAGAGCCCGGCCCCGACCAGGAGTGCCAGCAGCGCGCGTGGCAGCCGGAACTCCCACACGATCTGCTCCTGTACCGGGGTCCAGGTGCGCGCTCCCCCATCGGTCAGGACGCCGGGGAGGAGACGGTCGGCGACGATGCCCCAGGCTTGAGGCAGCGCGACGTGCACCGCGCCGATGCTCACCGCCAGCCAGGTCGAGACGACGACGGCGACGGCGAGCGCGGCGATGAGCAGGAGAAACCCGTTCGCACGACGTCTCTTCGGCACGATCCCGGTCTGTGCCGGGCTCTGCCGGGTCGCGCCGGTCACCGGGTGAAGGCGTCGGGGTGCAGGAAACGGGCGATGTCGGCGATGGCCAGGATGTTGCGGTAGCCGGGGTGCTGGGCCGCCACCGGAAGCGCGAGGTAGCGCTGCTCCTTGGCGGCGGGACTGTTCTTGGCGATGGCGAAGGCCTCGGCGGCCTTGGCCGGCGAGCTCGGCATGTCCTCGCCGCGCAGGGTGGAGTAGTCGCTGATCAGGACGGCCTCGGGCTGGGCGGCGCTGACCTTCTCCGCGCTGACCTCGGTGTAGTCGCCCTTGACGTCGGCCAGCACGTTCGTCCCACCGGCGGCGGTGATCATCTGGTGGGTGATGCCCGAGCCGCCGTAGGCGTTGACCGGGCCCTTGCCGCCGTCGGTGGCCAGCACCTTGACCGGGCTGCGGCCGGCGACGCGCTTCGTGACATCGGCGAGCCTGCCCTGAAGTTCGCCGATCAACGCGTCGGCACGGTCGGGGACACCGAAGATCGCGCCGAGATTACGCAGGTCGGCGTAGGTGTCGTCGATGGTGAACTCGAGCACCTCCTCGGGGCTGCACCAGCCGCCCAGGATGTACACCGAAGAGCCCGCCGCGTCCAGCTCCTCCACGGTGGCGTAACCACCGGCGGCGTCGAAGCCGGCCATCGCGTTGTCCAGGACGAAGTCCGCGCCCTGGGAGAGCATGACCTCTTTTTGCGGCAGCATGATCGTGCCGGAGATCTCCGGGATCTTGGCGTACTGCTCCTGCTGCCCCGGCAGGAACGGGCTCTCGGAGAAGTTCGTGCGCCCGGCGACCTGATCGCCCAGACCGAGCGCGAGCAGGGTCTCCAGGGAGGGGTGGTAGCCGGTCACCACCTTGGCGGGCGGCTTGTCGAACGTGAGCTCGCGCCCGCAGTTCTCCACCGTGACCGGGAAACCGGCCTGCGGCGCCGCCGCCTGTTCGGCCTTCTGGCCGGTCCCCTGAGTGGCGGGAGCCGGTGAGCAGGCGGTCAGCGTCAGAGCGACTGCCAGGACGAGCAGTCTTCTCATGATCGGGGTACCGCCTTCGGTGGCGCGTCGCCGCCAGATGGTCGGGGTGATGCGGGGCGGGCGGCTCATGTGGTGAGTCTCCGGAGGTTCGAGATCAAACGATCGTTGTGCATCAAAGCACCACATTCTGCACATAAGTTGCAATTGCCAGCAAGTCGCATCAGGTCGGCGATGGCCGGAGGGGGCCGGAGGGGGCCTCCCGTGCGAGGTGGAGCACACGGCACACCCCGTAAGTAGTTGCACAGTTATTGTTGTTGCGAACTAGTCGCGATAAAGTCTGGCGCAACAAGGAGATCACTGTGGGCCGATACACCCTTCCGGACATGCCCTACGACTACGCGGCGCTGGAGCCCGCGATCACCGGGGAGATCCTGGAATTGCACCACGCCAAGCACCACGCCGCCTACGTCAAGGGCGCGAACGACACCCTGGAGAGGCTGGCCGAGGCGCGTGACAAGAGCGAGTTCGGCGGGCTGGTCGGGCTGGAGAAGACCTTCGCCTTCAATCTGTCCGGGCACGTCCTGCACTCGATCTTCTGGCAGAACCTCTCCCCCGACGGCGGCGACCGCCCCGACGGAGCCCTCGGCGAGGCGATCACCGAGCACTTCGGCTCCTTCGAGGCCTTCCAGAAGCAGCTCACCACCGCCACCGCGACGGTGCAGGGATCGGGCTGGGGCATCCTGGCCTGGGAACCGCTGAGCCGACGCCTGGTGGTGGAGCAGGTCTACGACCACCACGGCAATGTCGGCATGAACACCACCCCGCTGCTGGTCTTCGACGCCTGGGAGCACGCCTACTACCTGCAGTACCGCAACGTGCGTCCCGACTACGTCGAGAAGCTGTGGTCGCTGATCAACTGGAACGACGTCATCGCCCGCTTCGACGCGGCCAAGGGCGCCTGACCCCATGACCGCGGCGCCCGACCGTCCGTCCTTCCTTGGTGAATGGTCCAACCGGACGGCCGGGCGCCGCCCCCTGCACATCCAGATAGTCGCCTCCCACGTCATCACCCGGTTTCCTGGGAGCGTCACGGGGCCACGAGAACACCGAGATGATGCGCCCCTGGCAGATCGTCCCCTGATCGGGGCCTTGATCAGGCATTACCCGATTCGTCGTATCGGATCGCCTGAACCCGGGCATGCCCGTGATGCGCGGGCATGCGGCAGATGAATTGGGGGCTCGGGATGCGGCCGGTGGGACAGGACGACCAGACGTGCGCCGACAGGCCGCCTGTGCACCGGCGCGAGTTGCTCGGCCTGCCGCTCGTGGTGGTCTGCGGATCGGCGCTGACGGCTTGCGGGACGCATACCACCAACGTCTCCTACGCCACCTCGCCGACGCCTTCCGCCCCGGCCGGGCAGATCGAACCCGTTACCCCACCTGAGGATCTGATGCGCGAGCACGGCGTGCTCAAGCGCATCCTGCTCATCTACCGGGACGGGATCCGGCGCATCGACGGCGGCCAGGTCGTACCGGCCCAGGCGCTGCACGCCTCGGCGGGCCTCATCCGCTCCTTCATCGAGGAGTACCACGAGCGCCTGGAAGAGAAGTACGTCTTCCCGCCGCTGGTCAAGGCCGGCAAGCTGACCGGCACCGTCACGGTGCTGCTCCAGCAACATCGGCGCGGACGCACGGTGACCGACCGCATCCTGAACGCCACCGGCACGACCGGCGTCGCGACGCCGTCCGCCCAGGCCCGCCGCGCCCTGGTCGCCGACATGGCCGCCTTCGTCCGCATGTACGAACCGCACGAGGCGCGCGAGGACACCGTCGTCTTCCCCGCCCTGCGTGAAGTCGTCTCCGCCAAGCAGTTCGCCGAGTTGGGCGAGATCTTCGAAGACGAGGAACACCGCCGTTTCGGTACGGCCGGCTTCGCAGGCGTCGTCAACCAGGTGGCCGACATCGAGAAGAGCCTCGGCATCTACGACCTGGCCCAGTTCACTCCCCGGGGGTGAGCTGTCGATGACTTGAACGCGATCATGCAGTGCGTGGCCAGGAAGCTTCCTGAACGCCGGCCCGAAGCAGGGCTTCGGGCCGGGAAGCGGCACTGATCAGAGATCCGCTCGGACAGCTCGGGCGGCGGCGACCATGTTGGCCAGGGCGGCTCGCGTCTCGGGGTAGCCGCGGGTCTTCAGCCCGCAGTCGGGGTTGACCCACAGACGGTCGGCCGAAACGGCCTGGAGGGCGTTGCGCAGGTTGTTCTCGATCTCCTCGGTGGTCGGGACACGCGGCGAGTGGATGTCGTAGACGCCGGGGCCGATGCCGTTGGCGTAGCCGACCTCGGTCAGGTAGGGCAACAGCTCCATGTGGGAGCGGGCGGCCTCGACACTGGTGACGTCGGCGTCCAGGTCGGCGATCGGACTGATGATCTCGCCGAACTCCGAATAACACATGTGGGTGTGGATCTGGGTGGAGTCGGCGGCGCCGGAGGTGGCCAGCCGGAACGCCCCGACCGCCCAGGCCAGATAGACCTCCTGGTCATCCTTGCGGAGCGGCAGGAGCTCGCGCAGCGCCGGCTCGTCCACCTGAACGATCCCGATCCCGGCGGTCTCCAGATCCGTGATCTCGTCACGCAGCGCCAGGGCGACCTGGCGAGCGGTCTGCGCCAAGGGCTGATCGTCGCGGACGAACGACCAGGCCAGCATCGTCACCGGCCCGGTGAGCATGCCCTTGACCGGCCTGGGCGTGAGCGACTGGGCGTAGGAGGCCCACTCCACCGTCATCGGCCCGGGGCGGGAGACGTCGCCGTGCAGGATCGGCGGGCGCACGCAGCGGGAACCGTACGACTGGACCCAGCCGTGGTCGGTGGCGGCGTAGCCGTCGAGTCGCTCGGCGAAGTACTGGACCATGTCGTTGCGCTCGGGCTCGCCGTGGACGAGCACGTCCAGGCCGAGCTCCTCCTGAAGCGTGATCACGCGGGCGATCTCGGCGCGCATCGCCTCGACGTAGGCGTTCTCGTCGATCCGTCCCGCCTTGCGGTCCGCGCGGGCCTTGCGGATCTCCGCGGTCTGCGGGAACGAACCGATCGTCGTCGTGGCCAGCTCGGGCAATCCCAGTTTGGCCCGCTGCGCCGCGAACCGGACCGCCCGATCGGCTCGCCGCGCGTCACCAAGAGCCTCCAGCCGGGCCCGGACGTCGGGATCGGCCGGTACGGCGGGGGGTTTCACGGCCGACGGGTTCTCGGAGCGTAGATCGGCGGCGAGACCGACCAGCTCGGCGACCTTCTGCCGGGCGAACGCCAGCCGCGCCCGGACCGCCGGGTCCAGCGCCGTCTCACTGTCGAGGTCGACCGGAACGTGCAGCAGTGAACAGGAACTGCTCAGCTCCACCGTGTCGGCGAACCCGAGCAGCACCGCGTACGTCGACTTCACCCGCGCGGGGTCGGCGCGCCACACGTTCCTGCCGTCGACCACCCCGGCGACCAAGGTCTTGCGGGCCAGCCCGCCGACCGAGGCCACCGCCTCCAGGTTGCCGGGTCCGGCGACGAAGTCGAGCCCGACCGCCTCGACCTCGGTGGAGGTGACCATCCGTAGCGCCTGCGCGCCGACGGCGCCGAAGTACGTGGCGAGCAGGATCTTCGGACGGCTGGACAGGCCGCCAAGCCGCCGGTAGGCCCGCCCGAGCGCGTCGATCTCCCGGACCCCGAGGTCGCGGGCCAGGATCGGCTCGTCGAACTGCACCCACCGCGCGCCCGCACCGGCCAGCCGTTCCAGCAGCTCGGCATAAGTTTCCACCAGGGAGTCCAGCAGGTCGAGCGGGGTGAATCCCTCAGGCGAGTTCGGCGCGGCCTTGGCCAGCAGGAGATAGGTGAGCGGGCCGACGAGCACGGGCCGCGTCTCGATCCCCAGATTCCTGGCCTCCAGATACTCGGCCACGGGCTTGGCGGCCGAGCCTCCGGCCAGCTGGAACCGGGTGTCCAACGCCAGCTCGGGGACGAGGTAGTGGTAGTTGGTGTCAAACCACTTGGTCATCTCCAGGGGCGGAAGCTCGGCAGTGCCTCGCGCCATCGCGAAGTACCGGTCGAGCCCGGTGAGGTCGCGGTAACGCGCGGGCACGGCGTCGATCATGACCGTGGTGTCGAGCACCTGGTCGTAGAACGAGAACGTGTTCGACGGGATCGCATCAAGGCCCGCGTCACGCAGCTCGGTCCAGACCGAGCCACGCAGCGACGCGGCGGTCGCCTCCAGCTCGTCGGCGCCGATCGTGCCGGCCCAGAAATCCTCGGTAGCGAATTTGAGCTCCCGATGCGCGCCGATGCGCGGGTAGCCCAAAACGGTCGTCCTCATGGCAACTTCCCTCGTCTCGCCAGTATGCGGCCAGGCGGGAGAGAGAAACGCAACGCGGAGCAGGCCCCGGCGAGCGCGTCCCAGGCCCTCCCACGAGGCCGCGGACCACCGCGCGCCGAGCGGCACGCGGGCGGAGGCAGGTCTTCGGACTCGCGGGCACCATGCCTGAGGCATGACCTACTGGCCGTCGCTTCCCAGGCACGAGCCCAGTGCTTGTGACGGCGGTCGTTCCTGCTTACCGCTGCGGGGCAGTCCCGGATTCACACCGGGTTCCCTCTTACGACGCCCGCCCCCTGAAGGAGACGGGCGAACCATCCACACCGGAGAGCTTAACGGCCCGGCCACCGTTCGGGCCCAGTCGTGTGCGCGTCGGTGGCTCACTACGGGCGAACGGCGACCGACTCGGCGGAGAGCGTGACCTCGATGGTGATGTGCGGATTGTCCACTTGCGGGAGCTGAAGCCCACGCTTGAACTCCTCCGCATCGTCCGGCATCGTCTTCGGCTGAACTGTGACCTTGACGTGGCCGGTCTCGTCATCTGGGTGCGTCGTCATCGTGGCCACCTCAGGACGGGATTGGAGCCAGGAGACGACCGTGTCCTGGGCCCGCCGGAGCTCCGCGGCCGAGAATCCCTTGCCGCCGATCAGGGTGACCTCCACGGGGAGGGTCCTGGCCAGCTCGATCGCGCGAGTCGGGATGGGCCCTTTGAAGCCGACGCGCAGCCCTCGCTGGTCGTCGACGTACCTGACGCCGGAGATCTCGTCGGGAAACTCCGTATTAAGTTTGTCGATCACCTGACTGTTGGACGACTGTGAGCCGAAGCGGTCGATGGCCTCCTCGTAGGAGATGCCCTCCGATCTGGCGACGGTCCCAAGGTCGACCAGCTCGGCGTAGGGAATGCCGTCGATCGTCACGCCCGGGTCGGTCACCGCGGGGTCGTAACCCTCGAAGTCCGTCGGCTTGGGCGACGAGGTAGCAGCCATCCGGGTCGCGTACCGCTTGACGACCTCCTCCAAAGGCCGACCCGACGACGCCGCCTCTCGCTTGAGCCGCTCCAGGGTGGGCCGATGCGCTTTGGGCTGATCGGCCCGCGGCAACACGATCGTCTCACTTCCGGCCACAGTGAGTGCCGGACCGGCACCGGACTGGCCGCAGGCGCACAACGACGCAAGCATCGCAATGGTCAAAAGCAATTTCTTCACACCTAAGGGACGCTCCGCCGCCCTGAAGGGTTCATCCAGGCGCTCCCGGTACGGCGAAGTCCGTTCGTCAAATAACTTGGGTCTCCTGGCGCACTCCGAAAGGCACGGTCCGGCGCCGTTACGCGGGCGGAGGACGGTTGTGACCGGGCTCTCGCCGTTGCGGAGCCGGCGTGGTGCCGATGCCGGCCCGTGTCCTGGTCGCTCCGGTTGCCTGCCGAAGTGAAGCGCGGCCGGTTGCCCGTACTCCGCTGTTATGGGTGGCCGTGCACTCAGTCCTTCATCTCGCGGGCGAAGTGCGGTTCCGCCGCTTCCAGTCGCGGTACCGAGATGCCCAACCGTCGTGCTTCGGCCAGGGTGTCCCGGCAGACCTCACGCG
>NZ_JBITIZ010000037.1:0-29192 GCF_044459525.1 Streptosporangium sp. NPDC050284 | reverse complement strand
GTACCCCTCCCCACACCGCCCCCCGCCCCCCCCCCGGGGGGGCGGGGGCCCCCCCCCCCCCCCCGGGGGGGGCCCCCCCCGGGGGGGGCCCCCCCGGGGCCCCCCCCCCCCCCGGCGGGGGCCTCACCCTTTCCGGTCAGCGCCGGACACGGCCCGCGGAAGGTGTCCGGGAATGTGTCACGGCACCTTGAATCCGAGGGTGTAGGGGCCGGAGCCGGCCGAGGAGACCACCCGGTAGCGGTAGTAGCCGGCCGTGCCGGTGTAGGAGACGCTCTCGTTGGAAGTCGGGCCGTCGGAGGTGGCGACGACCGCCCAGCTGCTGCCGTTCCACTTCTGCAGGTACAGGTCGAAGTCGGTGCCGTCGGCACCGGCCAGGCAGGCGGAGTGCACGCCCCTTGCGGTCGACCTGTAGTAAAGGCCCTTCGGCTGGTAGGCGGACGCGCCGACGGCCAGGGTGCCGGTGTAGGTGTTCGGAAAGCCGGTGCAGTTGCCCGTGGCCGACGGCGGCGGATTACCCGCGGTGGTATCCAAGGTCAGACCGTAGGCGGTGAGGATCGGGCCGATCGGCTGGAAGTAGGTGGTGCCACCCTGGTCGCAGTCGCCGGAGCCGCCTGAGGTGACGCCCTGCGCCTGGTCGACGGAGATGAAGGAGCCGCCGGAGTCTCCGGGCTCGGCGCAGACGCTGGTGCGGGTCAGCCCGTGGACGGCGCCCTGGGGATAGGTGACGCTGGCGTCGCGCTGCTGGATGAGGCCGCAGTGCCAGCCGGTGGTGGAGCCGGACCGACAGACCGAGGCCCCCTCGATGGCGACCCCGGCGCCGGCGACGGGCACCGTGCCGCCCTTCCCGTTGTTCACCGACGGGGTGGGGGTCCAGTCGGCGTTGACCGCGACCCAGGAGTAGTCGTTGCCAGGGAAGGTGGACGCCTGGAAGACACCCTGGCGGTTTCGGTTGTAGCCGGTGGTGGTGTCGCCGGCCTTTCCGCAGTGGCCCGCGCTGACGAAACCCGGCCGGGTGCCCTTGAGCACGGGGAAGCCGATCGAGCAGCGTTCCACGCTCTCGATGTAGTAGGCGTTGCCGCCCACCAGGTCGTACAGGGGCAGGGGAGCCTCGGCGGTGGGCACCACCTGCACCGCATCCTGATCCACGTCGCTGCCCAGGATGACGCCCTCGGCCGCGTCGGGGTTCAGGGAGAGGACGAGCACCTTGTTTCTTTTCACGTCGACATAGCGCACGGCCGCCACGCGCGGTGAGGAATTCGGGGAGAAGCTGAGCTTATTTTGGACCTCGGCGAGCTCCGCCAGTGACCTGGAGACGACCTGGGCCTCGGCGCCCGCCACGAGGATCGAGGGGATGTCGGTGGCACTGGTGGTGGCCGTCACCAGGGTGTTCGCGGTGGTTCCCCGAAGCCAGGCGCCGCCGAAACGGGGACCGAGTTTCTTCGCCAGCCGCAGCGCGATCGGAGTGAGGCGGGCCTCGTTGAGCAGGCGCTCCTGAGCCTGGGCCGGGGTCAGCCGGAGGTCGCGCGCAAGCGCCTCCAGCATGCCGGGCGGCGGTTTCAGTGCGGCCGAGACGACCGGCACGGCCGTGTCGGCGGACGGGATGGCGCGCGGGGCCTGGGCGCCCGCCGCCTGGCGTTCGGCTCCGGCCGGTACCGCGGCCAGGGCGAGTGCGGTGGCGGTCAGGGCGCATGATGCGATGACGGCGTATCTGCGGGACATGTGGGCTCTCCTCGACCTTTTCCTGTGAAGCACGAGGGGAGGTCACCACATGTCACCAATTGATCACGCGACGTGGGCAACGCCACTTTAGATCAGGTAAGGCCGCCGAGGCCGCGCGCCACGCGGAAGGTGTTCTCGAACGGTTACCGCCACCCGCCCGGCCCCTCCCGGACCGGGAGGCCGAGACCAAACCCCTGGCCGGACAGCCGGGACCGACCCCAGACCGGGCGGCCGGGGTCAAAATCGGGATCAGAAGCCGTAGGCGTCGCCCAGGGCGCCCTGGACGTACTTGCGCGCCTGGTGGATACGCGACTTCGCGGTGCCCAGCGGGATCCGGAGCTGCTCGGCCACCTCGTTGTAGTCGAGCTGGCAGATGTCGCGCAGCACCAGCGCCTGGGCGAGCTCCGGCTTCTCGGCCTCCAGCGCCTCCATCGCGTCGAGCAGGTCCAGCCGGGACCCGGCGATCACGCTCACCCGGGCGACGTCCGGCTTCTGCAGCGGCAGCTCGTCCGAGCTCTGCTCGGCGGCGCGGCGCTTCAGCGAGCGGTAGGTGGTCCTCGCACAGTTGGCGGTCACGATGTGCAGCCAGGTGCTGAACCGGGCACGTCCCTCGAAACGGCCGATGTTGCGCGCCACCGCGAGCAGGGTGTCCTGGCAAGCCTCCTCTGCGTCCTGCCTGAAGGGAAGGATCCGGCCGCAGTGCCTGAGCACGGCGGGCTCGATCCGCCTCAGCAGCTCACCGAGCGCGCGGTGGTCGCCCTGGGCGGCCGATCGGGCCAGGTCCTCGGTCGTCTCGTCCAGCGCCATCACGGGCCCCCATCAGCGGTCACGGTCGCTGGACATCCTATGGTCCGGCTCTCGGACGGCGCCCCTCACCTTCTCCCTGCCAAAGCCCTCCCCTTCTTGCCGCCAAAAAGGTGATACGTCGGGCCTCATCACTTCACCTGCCGACAAGAGCTGACACAATTCGTTGAACACCGTTCTTTCGTTGACCCGAAGGGCGAGGACACCCGCTGCGGTGCCGGTTAACCTTCGAAAACAGGCGTGTCCCCAGCCAGTGAAGAAGGGATCTCATGAGCGCGATCCTGGTGGCCTCCAACCGCGGCCCCGTCTCCTTCACCCTCTCCGAGGACGGCTCGCTGTCCATGCGCAGGGGAGGGGGCGGCCTGGTCTCCGGGCTGTCGGAGGTCGCGAGGGACGTCAACGCCCTGTGGGTCTGCGCGGCGCTGTCCGACGGCGACCGCGGTGCCGTGCGGCTCGCGCCCGGCGGCAGGCTCGACCAGGCGGGCTACGACACCGGGACGGTGCGGATGCTCGACATCCCCCCGGCCACCTTTCACCGCGCGTACAACGCGGTCGCCAACTCCACCCTCTGGTTCGTCCACCACCTCCTCTACGACACCCCCAACAGGCCGCACTTCGACGCCAGGTTCCGCAAGGAGTGGGAGTCGTACCAGGCCTACAACGAGGCGTTCGCGATGGCGCTGGCCGAGGAGGCCCCGCACGGGGCGCGGGTGATGGTGCAGGACTACCACCTGAGTCTCGCCCCGGCGATGCTCAGGGGGGAGCGCCCCGACCTGCGGGTGGCGCACTTCTCGCACACGCCGTGGGCCCCGCCGGAATACTTCAGCCTGCTCCCCGACGACGTGGCGACCGAGCTCCTCGAAGGCATCCTGGGCGCCGACCACGCGGGCTTCCTCACCGACCGCTGGGGCGGGGCGTTCATGGACTGCTGCGAGACGGTGCTCGGGGCGCGGGTCGACCGCGGGGAGCGTACGGTCACGCACGCGGGCAGGACCACCAGGATCGGCACCCACAGCCTGGGCGTGGACGGCAAGGCGCTGTGGACCCGGGCCTCCGAGCCCGACGTGGAGTCGCACATGGCCGCGCTCCGCGACCAGGTGGGCGACCGCAGGCTGATCGTGCGGATCGACAGGACGGAGCTGTCGAAGAACATCGTGCGGGGCCTGCTCGCCTACAAGCAGTTCCTCGCGACCTACCCGGAGTGGCACGGCCGGGTCACCCACCTCGCCTTCGCCTACCCCTCCCGGCACGACCTGCCCGAATACCGCGAGTACACCGCGGCGGTGCAGCGCTGCGCGAAGGAGATCGAGGACGAGTACGGCACCGAGGACTGGGATCCGCTCATCCTCAACGTCAACGACGACTACCCGCGCTCGCTCGCCGCCTACCGCCTGGCGGACGTGCTGCTGGTGAACCCGATCCGCGACGGCATGAACCTGGTGGCGAAGGAGGGACCGGTCCTGTCTCCGCACAGCGCGCTGGTGCTGTCGCGGGAGGCGGGTGCCGCCGCCGAGCTGGGCGAGCACGCGCTCACGGTCAATCCCTACGACGTCTCGGCCACGGCCGCCGCGCTGCACGAGGGCCTGACGATGCCCTCGGCCGAGCGCGCCAGGAGAGGCGGCCTGCTCGCCGCCGCGGCGACCGCGCTCCCCCCGCACCGGTGGTTCGCCGAGCAGCTCGACGCCCTCGGGTGACGATCCAGCCCGTTAAGCAGCTTTATCCCTACATGGGATAATTTTGGCTGCTATTTCACTTTTTCAGGGTACGGGGGCCGAGTTGACCGCGACCGCGCACGTCCGGCTGATCCGCGACCGCGCGACCTGGCTGATCTACCTCCAGCTCGGCGTCTTCGCCACCTACCTGTACGGTCTCAGCGCCGCGCTCCCGCTGCTCCGCCTCGACCAGGGCGTCTCCCAGGCGGTCGCCGGGCTGCACGGGACCGCGATGGCCCTCGGCGGCATCGTCGTCGGTCTCGCCCTGCCCTGGCTGGTCGGGAGGATCGGCCGCCGGGCCGCCATCTGGACCGGGATGGCCGGGATGAGCGTCGGCACACTCATGGTCGCGGCGGCCCCCACCCTGCTGCCGGTCACCCTTCTCGGGTACGGCGTCGCCAGCGGGCTCGCCTCGCTCGTCCTGTACCTGGGCATGGCCGCGCTCGACGACAGGCACGGTCCCGCGGGTCCGGCGGCGATCAGCGAGGCCAACGCCGTCTGCGTGATCGTCGGCATCGGGGTCCCTTTCGTGGTCAGCGCCGCCGCGCAGAGCGCCCTCGGCTGGCGCGCCGCGCTGCTGGTGACCTCCGTGCTGGCCGCGCTGCTCGCGCTGACCATGGGTCGCGTACGGATCCCCGAGGCGGAGAAGGCCGTCGACGGTGCCGCCACGGACGGCGAGGCCCGCTTCGGCTGGCGGTTCTACCTGGCGGCGGCCGTGCTGTTCTGTTGCGTCGCGATGGAGTTCTGCTTCAACCTGTGGGCGGCCAAGCTGTTCTCCGACCAGACCGGGCTGCCCGCGGCGGTGGCCGCGACCGCGGTCGCGGCGTTCACCGCGGGGATGGCGGCCGGGCGGCTGGCCGGGGCGTGGCTCGCCCTGCGAATCCCGCCGACCGCACTGTTCCTCGGTGCGCTCCTGGTCGCGGCCTCCGGGTGGGCGATCTTCTGGCTGAGCACGAACCCGGTCGTCTCCTACGCGGGCCTCGCCGTCTCCGGGCTGGGGGTGGCGCTGCACTTCCCGATGGCGCTGTCGCGGGTGCTGGCCGCCTCCGGCGGGCGGCGGGACCGCGCGTCGGCGATGGCCTCGATCTTCTCCGGGCTCGCGGTGGGGATCGGGCCGTTCCTGCTGGGCGCGCTGGCCGACGGGTTCGGCACCCAGCGGGCGTTCCTCATGGTCCCCGCCCTGATCGGGCTCGCCGTCGCGGGACTGCTCGTCACCGCGGGCGGACGTTCCCCGGCGGCCGTGGGCGAGCCGGCCTGAACGGGCGTTCCTCCTACGCCTCGCGCTCGACGGCGTCGGCGATCGAGGTGAGAAGCTCCAGCACCCCCGGAGGGCCGTCCACCACGATGTCGGCCTCGACCTCGATCTCCGGTGATCCGCTGAACACCGTCACACCCGGCAGACCCGAGGCCCGCACGGCCGCGAACGCCGCGAGATCTCCCAGGTCGTCCCCCGCGAACAGCACCGACCGAGCGGCCCGCTCACCCAGGAAGGCGCTCAGCGCCACCCCCTTGTCCGTCCCCGGCGGGCGCAGCTCCAGCACGAACTTGCCCGGCTCCACCGCGAGCCCGGCCCCCGCCGCCAGCGCGGCGACCGGCTCACGCAGCGCGTCGAGCGTCGCCCACGGATCGGCCGCCTGCCGGGTGTGCACGGCCACCGACCGCTCCTTGTCCTCGATCCTCACCCCTTCGATCCCCTCGACGAGCGAGACGAGCCCACCTCTGGCCAGGTCGAGACCCGGGTGAACGGGCGGGGCGGCGAGCGTGCCCGCCTCCCAGCGTTCGAGGCCGTAGTGCCCGAGCACGACCAGCCCGGGAACCTCGGCCAGGGAGCCGTACTCGACGGCCGTGGCGGCGGGGCGGCCGGTCACGATCACCACGGCGCCGACCAGACGGCCGAGCCTGCCCAGCACCTCGGCCCCGCCGGGGTGGATCCTCGCCGACGCGGGATCGGGGACGATCGGGGACAGCGTGCCGTCGAAGTCGAGCCCGATCACCGCCCCCGCCGGGTCGGCGACGATCGCCTTCAGCCCTTCGGACGTGTTCGTCGTCATTCTCGCCTCAACCTGTCGCTCGTGATCGGCCCGCCCCGACCGGTCGTACCCGGAGATCAGCGGCGCAAGCCCATTTTTCGGGCGGAACGGTCGCGGCGGCGGGTCTCGCGGAGCCTGCGCAGGCGCTTGACCAGCATCGGATCATGGGCGAGCGCCGCCGGGAGGTCAATGAGCTCGCTGAGCAACTGGTAGTAGCGCGTCGCGGAGATGTCGAAGACCTCGCGGACCGCCTGCTCCTTGGCGCCCGCGTAGCGCCACCACTGGCGCTCGAAGGCGAGCAACTCGCGCTCCCTGTCGGTGAGAGCCCTCTGCGCGGGCTCCGGAGCGGCACTGTCACCGGAACTCGGCGCGGTGTCCATTGCTTCCTCCTCCGTCGGGGGGGCACGCGGCGGTCACACCGCGCACGCGCGGCCCGAAGTCAGGATAGTCCGGAATTTCGCGCTGTTCATGACGGATGTGGAGACGTACAGTCACCTGATGTGACCTCTGTCATCAGCCTTCTCAGCGACTACGGACTGGAAGACGGCTACATCGCCGCATGTCACGGCGTGATCGTCGGAATCTCTCCCGAGTCGCGGATCATCGACGTGTGCCATCTGGTCCCCTCGGGGGACGTGCGCCGCGGTGCGGCGATCCTGGCCCAGACGATCGCCTATCTTCCCTCCGGCGTGCACGTCGCCGTGGTGGATCCCGGCGGCGGCGGCTCGCGCAGGGCCGTGGCGGTCGAGGCCGGCGAGCACGTGTTCCTTGGCCCGGACAACGGGCTCCTGTCGTGGGCGATCCACGCCAGCGGGGGCGCGCGTGCCGCCTACGAGCTGTCCAACACGGACCTCTTCCTGAAACCGGTCTCGCCGACCTTCCACGGGCGCGACCTCTTCGCCCCCGTCGCGGCGCACCTGGCGATCGGGCGCCACCCGTCCGAGCTGGGGCAGGAGATCCCGCTGGAGCGGCTGGTCTCGCTGCCCGCGCCCACCTCCGTGCTGCAGGAGGACTGCGTCGAGGGGGAGGTGCTCTCGATCGACCGGCACGGCAACGCCCAGCTCTCGATCGGCTCCGGCGACCTGGCGACGCTGGGCGTCGCGCTGGGAGAGACGCTGGTGGTCTGGCTGGGCAGGCGGCGGCTCTCGGTGCCGTTCAAGGAGAGCTTCGCCTCCGTGCCGCCCGGGGAGATCGTGGCCTTCACCGACTCGGCCGGGCTGGTCGCACTCGCGGTCAACTCGGGCGACGCCTCCCAGCGGCTCGGCCTGCCGCCCGGAGCCCACGTACGCCTCTCCCCCTGCCCATGAAAGGCACAGCAAAAGCGGCTCGGGACGAAGTCTCCCGACGCGTTATACCGTTTACCGAATTATCGTTATAACTGAAGGATCGTTTCAGCCGTAAATACACATGCCGGAATTCCGGTGACGTGTCCGCATTCCCTCGGACAATGACACCTTTTCGTTCTCTCGCTCCCCCCGGCCCGGCCTCCGACCTCGGCGGTGTCGAGGCTCACCACCCTCGCCGCCCGCGAGCAGCCTGCCCTCCACCGGATATACGAGCTGACCTGGCAGTTAAGGAATCCACAGGGGTACGGCAGAGCGGGCGCGCCCGGATCGAAACAGCGAGCGGCCATTATTCGTTCAATCACGGATCCGCGATCATTACCACAAGCTGACCATTCTTGACCCTCCAGAAAGCATGTCGCTGGATAGTCTCACTCCCGTTACTTTGAGTAGCCGCGCGCAGACGGTCCTTTCAAAAGGCCTCATACGCTGCCGCGACGATTTCCTTCCAGGGGGAACACAATGATTCGTCGTCTTCTCATCACCTCCGCGTGCGTCGGTGTCGCCGTCCTCGCGCCGGCCGTGGCCGCTTCCGCGTCCACGTCCTCCACCAGCTCCGCGACCAAGGTCACCGCCGCCTCGGTCGTCAAGGCCGCCGCCCAGGCCAAGGCCGCCAAGAAGGCCGCCGACTGCTGCGGCGTCGGCGTCGGCGTCGTCAGCGCGGCTCCCGCCTTCATCCCGACGAGCACCGTCACGTACGGCACCACCGTCATCCCCACCGCCGTGACCACCGGCTGCGGCGGCGGCGTCTACGGGGGCGGCGTGTACGGCGGCGGCGTCTACGGCGGCGGTGTCTACGGCGGCGGCGTCTACGGGGCCGGCTGCTACGGCGGCGGCGTCTACGGGGGCGGCGTGTACGGCGGCGGCGTCTACGGGGGCGGCGTGTACGGCGGCGGCGTGTACGGCGGCGGCGGCTTCGGCGGTGGCGGCATCCTCGGCGGTGGCCTCATCGGCCGTGGCGGCAACACCATCGGCGGCGGCGGCAACATCATCAGCAGCGGCAGCGGAATCGGCCACGGCGTCGGCATCGGCGGCCTTGTCGGCATCGGCGGCGTCGGCGTCGACATCCTCTAGCAGGACGGACGTCCCTTCAGAGGGTGTCCTGCGGTAAAGACGTCTCGCGGTAAAGACGTCCTACGGTAAAGCGGGCAGGGCGCGGCCTCCACAATTCCATGTGGGGGCCGCGCCCTCCGTCGTTCCCGGCCCCGCCCGCGAAATCGCTCTGCGGACCGGACCCTCCGCCGTTCTTCCGGGGATCGCCGGTCTCCTCGACGCCCTCCTACGCGTGGATCACGTCGTGGGTCTCGGCGAAGTGGCACGCACTCGCGTGCGCGGTGCCGGGCCTGACCCGCAGCGGCGGCTCCTCGACGGCGCAGATCTCCTGGGCCTTCCAGCAGCGCGTACGGAACCGGCACCCCGACGGCGGACTGGCGGGAGACGGCGGGTCACCCTGGAGGATGATCCGCTCACGGCGCTCGCGCCCCTCGGGGTCGGGCACGGGAACGGCCGACAGCAGCGCCTGGGTGTAGGGGTGCGCGGGCCGGTCGTAGATCTCGGTGTCCTTCCCGATCTCCACCATCTTGCCCAGGTACATCACCCCCACCCGGTCGGAGATGTGCCGGACCACCGACAGGTCGTGGGCGATGAAGACGTACGCGAGGCCGAACTCGTCCTGCAGCCGCTCCAGCAGGTTCACGACCTGCGCCTGGATCGACACGTCGAGCGCGGAGACCGGCTCGTCGCAGACGATGATCTCCGGCTGGAGCGCGAGGCCGCGGGCGATCCCGATGCGCTGGCGCTGGCCGCCGGAGAACTGGTGCGGGTATCGGTTGATGTGGTCGGGATTGAGACCCACCACCTCAAGGAGCTCCTGGACCCTGCGGTGCCGGTCGCCCTTGGGAGCGACCTCACCGTGGATCTCGAACGGCTCGCCGACGATGTCGCCCACGGTCATCCGAGGGTTCAGCGAGGTGTACGGGTCCTGCATCACCATCTGGATGTTGCGGCGGGCCCGCTTGAGCTCGCCGCCCTTGGCGTCGGCGATCTCCCGGCCGTTGATCCTCACCGAGCCCGAGGTCGGCCGCTCCAGTGCCATCAGGAGCTTGGCCAGCGTGGACTTGCCGCACCCAGACTCGCCCACGATGCCGAGCGTCTCCCCCCGGCGCAGGTCGAAGGAGACCCCGTCGACGGCCCTGATCGCGCCGACCTGCCTGCGCAGGACGATGCCCTGGGTGAGCGGGAAGTGCTTGACCAGGTCGCGAACCTCAAGGATCGGCTCACCCGTGGCTGCCATCGAGGACCTCCCTCCAGTAGTGACACGCGCTGGCGCGCGTGGGGCCGATCTCGTACAGCGGGGGCGCGTCGACGACGCAGTTGTCCTGACGGTACGGGCACCGAGGGTGGAAGGCGCAGCCCGTGGGCATGTCGAGCAGGTTCGGCGGCATGCCCTTGATGGCGTACAGCTCCTGGCCCTTCTGGTCGACCCGGGGAATCGAGTCGAGCAGGCCCTTGGCGTACGGGTGGGCGGGCCTGCGGTAGATGTCGTGTACGAGGGCGTTCTCCACGATCCGCCCGCCGTACATGACCGCGATCTTGTCGGCGACGTCGGCCACCACGCCGAGGTCGTGGGTGATCAGGATCAGGCCCATATCGCTCTCGCGCCGCAGCTCGCCGAGGAGTTCCATGATCTGGGCCTGCACCGTCACGTCGAGGGCGGTGGTCGGCTCGTCGGCGATCAGCACCTCGGGGTCGAGCGCGATCGACATCGCGATCATGATGCGCTGGCGCATCCCCCCGGAGAACTGGTGGGGGTAGTCGTGCACCCGCTGCCTTGCGGCGGGGATGCGGACCCGGTCCATCAGCTCGATCGCCTTCTTGGTGGCGTCGCGCCTGGAGGCGCCCCGGTGCACCCGGAACATCTCCCCGATCTGGTCGCCGACGGTGAACACCGGGTTCAGCGCGGAGAGCGCGTCCTGGAAGATCATCGCGATCCGCCGGCCGCGCACCTGGGCGCGGGCCTCCTCCGACAGGCCGAGCAGGTTCGTGCCCCGGAAGCGGATCTCGCCCCGGGTGACGCGGGCCGGCGGGGAGTCGAGGATGCCCATGATGGCCTGCGCGGTCACCGACTTGCCCGAGCCGGACTCGCCGAGCACGGCGAGCGTCTCCCCGGGGTTCAGCGAGCAGCCGACCCCGTTGACCGCCTTGACCACGCCCTGCCTGGTCACGAACTCCACGTGCAGGTCGTCGACGACGAGCAGCGGCTCGCCGCCCGGCGTCTCTCTGGAGGGCACCACCTGTGTCGAGGTCTTCTTCACGGCTCCCCCTTACCGCAGCTTCGGGTCGAGGGCGTCGCGGACCGCGTCGCCCAGCATGATGAAGGCGAGCACCGTCAGGCTCAGGAACAGCGCCGGGAAGAGCAGCGCCCACGGAGCCTCAAGGAAGCGCTCCCTCGCGTCGGAGATCATGAGTCCCCACGAGATGTCCGGCGAGCGCAGGCCCACGCCGAGGAAGGACAGACCTGCTTCGGCGGCGATGAAGTAGCCCAGGTTGATCGTGGCGACCACGATCACCGAGGCGATCGCGTTCGGCAGGATGTGCCGGAACATGATCCGCGACGCGGAGGCGCCGAGCGCCCTCGCCGCGAGCACGTAGTCCTGGCTCTTGGCGGTGATCACCGCCGCCCTCATGATCCTGTACGTCATCGGCCAGGTCAGCACGGCAAGCGCGAGCATGACGGTCCACACGTTGCCCGTGCGGAACACCGCCAGGATGAGCAGGGCGCCCAGGATCGACGGGATCGCGAAGAAGATCTCCGTGATCCGCGAGAGCAGGGTGTCCAGCGCGCCGCCGGTGAACCCGGCGAGCAGACCGAGCAGGCCGCCCACCAGCGCGGTGACGATCGTGGTGGCCAGGCCGACCACGATCGAGTTGCGGGCGCCGTAGACGGTGCGGGCGTAGATGTCGCAGCCCAGGTTGTCCGTACCGAACCAGTGGGCCTCGCTCATGCCCAGCCGGGCGTCGCCAAGCTGGCAGCTCCTGGCGTCGAACGGGTTCACCGAGGTGAACAGCGAGGGGAACGCCGCCATCACGACCAGGACGGCGATGAGGAGGGACGCCCCTATGAAGAGCGGGCGGCGGCGCAGGTCGTACCAGGCGTCGCCCCACAGGCTCGCGGTCTTGGGCGCCTTCGCGCCCCTGACTCCCCTGCGCGGTTTGCCGTGCTTGGGGCCCCCGGTCTTCCCTCCGGCCGGGACAAGGGTGTCACTCATAGCGGATCCTCGGGTCGAGCACGGCGTAGAGCAGGTCGACGACCAGGTTGGCCAGGATGTAGATCAGCACCAGGACGGTCACGATGCCGACGACCACGGGTTGCTCGCGCAGATATACGGAGCTGAACAGTTGCTGGCCGATCCCCGGCAGGTTGAAGATCGTCTCGGTGATCACCGCGCCGCCCATCAGCACGCCGAGATCGGCGCCCAGGTAGGTGACGAGCGGGATCAGCGCGTTGCGCAGCGCGTGCCGCCCGACGATCCGCTTCCGGGGCAGGCCCTTCGCGACCGCGGTGCGGATGTAGTCGGCGCGCAGGATCTCCACCAGGCTGTTCCTCGCGAGCCGGGTGAGGTAGGCGATCGACGTCCCCGCGAGCACGAAGCCGGGCAGCAGGTAGCTGCGCCAGCCCTCCGTCACGCCCGCGACGGGGAAGAGGTCGATCCCCGCCTGCTTGAGCTTCACCCCCAGCAGCAGCTGGAGCACGAAGCCGGTGACGAGGGTGGGGATGGAGATCAGCACCAGGGTGGAGGCGAGGATCATCGAGTCGCCGGCCCTGCCCTGGCGCAGCGCCGCGTACAGGCCGAGCCCCACGCCGATGACGGCCTCCATCACCAGGGCGGTCGCCGCCAGGTTGATGGTCACCTGGAACTTGCCCGCCATGATCTCGCCGACTCCGACACCGGCGAAGGTGGTGCCGAAGTCACCGCCGAACAGGCCGGTGATGTAGTACCAGTACTGCACCAGGAACGGATCGTTCAGGTGATACTGCTCGCGCAGGATGGCGACGATGTTGGGGTCTATGCGCTTCTCGCCGGCCAGCGCCGCGATGGGGTCGCCGGGCAGCGCGAAGACGATGGCGTAGATGAGCAGGGTGGCGCCCAGCAGCACCGGTATCGACTGGATCAGGCGCCTGAGGATGTAACGGCCCATTCGTGTCTCCCGTAGGTGCCCGGGACGATCTCGCTGACCGGCGGGTCGCGCGGTGCCGCGAGATCGTTCCGGGCGGCCGGTGGGGCAGGGCTCCCGCCCGCCCCCTCAGCCGTTCGTCAGCCGGTCTTCTCGACCTCGGCCCACTCGATCTGGTTGAGAAGGTTGATCTTGACGCCCTTGACATGCTGGGAGAACGCGGCGTTGGTCCGGTAGAAGTACACCGGAATGTAGGGAAGTTCCTTGATCAGGATGTCGTCGGCCTGCTGGTAGAACTTCAGGCCCTCCTCCTGCGTCGAGGCGGTGTCACCCTTGGACAGAAGCTCGTCGAACTCCTTGTTCGACCAGCCGGCGTAGTTGGAGCCGGTCTTGATCGCGACGGTGGAGAAGATCGGGGTCAGGTAGTTCTCCGCCGACGGGTAGTCGATCGCCCAGCCCATCCGGAACATGCCGCCGTAGGTCTTCTTGTCGAGCTCGTCGAGGATCGAGGCGAACTTCTCGAAGGGCTTCACCGTCACCTCGATGCCCAGGTTGGCGCGGAGGCTGTTCGCGACGGCCTCGATCCACTCCTTGTGCGGGCCGTCGGTGTTGTAGCCCAGCTCCAGCGTCTTGGGACCGTTGTTCTCCGCGTACTGCGCCTTGGCCTTGTCGGGGTCGTAGCCGCAGGCCGCGCAGGCGCCGGCGCGGTAGCCGTCGAGGAGGGGGTTGATGAAGTCGTCGGCCGGGGCGCGCGTGCCGGAGAAGACCTTCTCCGCGATGGTCTTGCGGTCGATGGCCATGGAGATGGCCTCGCGGACCTTCACGTTCGCGTACGTCTTGTTGTACTGCATCGGGAAGCCGATGTAGCCGACGCCGGCGTCCGCCTCGTCCATGTAGCGCTCGCCGAGCTCGGACTTCGCCCTCGCGATCGCCGACGGGGGCAGCGAGTCGTGGATGTCGAGGTTGCCCGCGGCCAGGTCGTTGAACGCGGTCTCCGGGCTCGTGTAGAGCTTGAACTGGAGCTTGGCGAACTTCGGCTTCGTCCCGGCGAAGGCGTCGTACCGGGTGAGGTCGATCGTCTGGTCGGTGCCCTTGTTGTAGGGCTTGTCGATCTGGAAGTAGCCCTGGCCGATCGGCTTCCTGGCGTACTCCTCGGTGATCTTACCGTCGGGGCCGAAGGCCGCCTTGGGCAGCGGGTAGAACGCCGTGTAGCCCAGCATCGTCTTGAACTGCGAGAACGGCTTGCCGAGAGTGACGGTGAAGGTGCTCTCGTCGACGACCTTGAGGCCCTTCATCTCCTTGGTGGAGACGGTCTGGCCCTCGCCGGGGTTCAGGTCGGCCCAGCCGTCGATCCGGCTGAAGAAGCCGTTGGCGCCCTGGACGTTGTCCTGGTTGGCGGCGTAGTTCCACGCGTCGACGTAGTTCTGCGCGATCAGCTTCTCGCCGTTGTGCCAGGTGTAGCCCGGCTTGAGCTTGATCGTCCACACCGTGTTGTCCGGCGACTCGATCGACTCGGCGACCTCGTCCACGACCTGCTTGTTCTCGTCGTAGCCGACCAGCGGGGCGAAGATGGCGGCGAGGACCTCGGAGCCTTCGGACTCGGTGGTGTCACCGGGATAGAAGAGCTTCTGCGGCTCACCGAGCTCCATCCGTACGGGCTGGTCGGCCCCTGCCGCCCCACCGTCCGGGGACGTCGAACCACCACACGCGGTCAGCGCGAGGGCGAGCAACGCGGCGCCGGCGGTGAACCGGGCACTCTTGGTAACACGCATTGCGGTAAATCCTCCCTTTGCAGGCTTGCGTCGACACTGAGCTCCGTGACCCCGAGCACCGCGAAGGAGGATCTTGTGGTCCCTGCTTCCCGCTGCCGTTGTCCGGGTGCTGACGCCACACCGATCGCTCGCGACTATCCCCTACTGCTCCACACCGACTTATATCTGTGATGTTGCAGTTCGGTCACGCATTGACTGACTCGATGTCATATGCCTGTCAACTCAACGAGACCAAGACCTCGGATGTACATGAAAACGACATCCAGGCACACGTAGGACGTGAACGGTCACGCCAAAATACCCCCGCGCCGACACTGATCGCATCCGTTGCCCTCCCATGACCCTGACCTGGGCCTGCGCTGACCTGACCGCGAAGGGCCAGGTCTCCCGCAGAAGAACCGCACAATTGCCCTGGAACCTGTTGCCCGGAGATCCCGTCCAATGTGTGCGGCGAACCCCCGCCGCAGGCACTTCATTCACTCGCATCCAATAGAGTCCTTGCCATGAGCCAGCCGGAATCCGCGATCGCGGACGCCCAGGCGGGCGGCCCGAGTAACGGCACCCCCGCCCAGGGGCAAGAGCCGCTGGCCAAGCTCGCCGCGCGTCACGGTCTTCGGCGTGCCATCGCACGCCCGAGTCTGCCCGTCTATCTGCGCCAACTGTGGGAACGACGCCACTTCATCACGACGTACGCCACCTCGCGCAACGTCTCGAAGTACAGCAACTCGGCCCTGGGCCAGCTGTGGCAGGTCCTCACCCCGTTGATGAACGCCGCCATCTACTTCCTGATGTTCGGCGTGATCCTGGGCGCGAGCAAGGGCATCCCCAACTACCCGGCCTTCCTCATCACCGGGATGTTCGTCTTCACCTACACGCAGCGCTCGGTGAGCAGCGGCGCGAAGGCGATCTCCGGCAACCTGTCGCTGATCCGGGCCCTGCACTTCCCGCGCGCCTCGCTCCCGCTCGCCTACACGATCCAGGAGTTCCAGCAGCTGCTCATCTCCATGGGCGTGCTGTTCGGGCTGGTGCTGATCACCGGTGAGAAGATCACCCTGCTGTGGCTGCTCATTCCGGTCGCCCTGGCGCTGCAGACCATGTTCAACGTCGGTGCGAGCCTGGTGCTCGCCAGGGTCGGCTCCACCGCCCGCGACCTGAACCAGCTGCTCCCCTTCATCATGCGCACCTGGCTCTACGCCTCCGGGGTCTTCTTCTCCATCGAGGACAGGGTCGTGGGCCCCAACGGCGCCGGCCTCCCCCAGTGGGTCGCCGACGTCATGTACTTCAACCCCGCCGCCGCGTACATCGAGCTCATGCGGGACCTGCTCATGCACACCCACCCGGCCCGTCCCTACATCTGGGCGGTCTGCGTATTCTGGGCGTTGTTCGCTCTGCTCGGCGGCTTCTGGTACTTCTGGCGAGCCGAGGAGAAGTACGGCCGTGGCTGAGTTGACCGAGGAGCTGTCCCGAGTGAAGGCCGAGGAGCCCGCCGTGCCGAGCACGGACGTCAGGGTGCACCCCAACCCGGAACCCGCCCCTGTCCCCGAGGGCGCCCCCACGGTCATCGTGGACGACCTGCACATCATCTACCGGGTGTACGGCGCGGCGAGCGACGTGGAGAAGGGCAACGCCGTCAACGCCCTCATGCGCCTCGTCAAGCGCCAGGGACGGCCGCAGATGAAGGAGGTGCACGCCGTGCGCGGCGTCTCCTTCGTGGCCCGCCACGGCGACGCCATCGGCATCGTCGGCCGCAACGGCTCCGGCAAGTCCACGCTGCTGCGCGCCATCGCCGGGCTGCTGCCCCCGCACTCCGGCGCCGTCTACACCGACGGCCAGCCCTCCCTCCTCGGCGTCAACGCCGCGCTGATGCGCGAGCTCACCGGCGAGCGCAACATCGTGCTCGGCTGCTACGCGATGGGCATGAACCCCAAGCAGGTCAAGGAGAAGTACGACGACATCGTCGACTTCTCCGGCATCGGGGAGTTCGTGCAGTTCCCCATGTCGACATACTCCTCGGGCATGGGCGCCAGGCTCCGTTTCGCCATCGCCTCGGCGAAGTCCCACGACGTGCTGCTCATCGACGAGGCCCTCGCCACCGGTGACCGCGAGTTCCGGCGCAAGAGCCAGGACCGCATCAAGAAGATGCGCGACGAGGCCGGCACCGTCTTCCTCGTCGCCCACAACCTCGACGTGATCGAGGAGACCTGCAACCGGGTCCTCTGGCTGCACAAGGGCAAGATCAAGATGGACGGCGACCCGAAGACGGTCCTCGCCGCCTACAACAAGGTCTGATCGCGCCCGCGACGGGAGCCCGATCACGCGGGTGATCGGACGAATCCGAGCCACGAGCTCGACCGGCGGCCTTCGACGACACCGGTCCGATCGACGATCACGCGCCCTTTGACCACGGGTCTCCGATCACGCGGTCTTCGATCACCGGGGCGTTGATCGCTACGCGGTCCGTGGGCAGGGCAGGATGAGAAGCGACCGACAAGACGCTTCCATCGGAGGTGAATCGTGTCCACGCGGCCACCGATTCCATATGACTTCCTGCCCCAGGTCCCCGCGCTGACCGTCGAGAGCGACGACGTCCGCGACGGTGAGCGCATGGCGGAGACCCACGTGTTCAACGACTGGGGCTCCACCGGCCAGAACGTCTCTCCCCACCTGCGCTGGTCCGGCGCTCCCGAGGGCACCCTCAGCTACGCCGTGACGTGCTTCGACCCCGACGCCCCCACCGGCAGCGGGTTCTGGCACTGGCTGCTGTTCGACATCCCGGCCGACGTGACCGAGCTGCCCGCCGGCGCGGGTGCCGGTGACGGCGGCGTGGGCGTGCACGGGCGCAACGACTACAGCCACAACGCCTACGGCGGCGCCGCACCGCCGCCCGGCGACCCGCACCGCTACATCTTCGCGGTGCACGCCCTCGACGTGGAGAAGCTCGGTGTCGGCGCCGACGCCCCGCCCGCCGTGGTCGGTTTCAACATCACCGCCCACACTCTGGCCCGCGGATACGTGACGCCCGAGTACCAGAACTAGCGATCCGGCACGTCCCCGGGCGGGACACGGGAGGCAATTGACTGACAGCGTGTTCGGTGTTCCGGTATGATTCGAACGTTGTTTCGATCCAAGGAAGCCGTCATGGAGTGGGGGCGCGCGATGCGAGAGCTGTCCACCGCGATCGACCACCTGTCCGTCGAGGACCCATCAGAGATTCCGCGTCTCCAGCTGACCGAGCAGCTCATCGAGCTGCACTGGCAGATGGCCAGACTCCAGGCCGAGATCGCCCGTCGCACCTCCGTACGAGGCCCGGGACGCTGAGCCGGCGGGGAGGCCGGGTCGGTGGCCACCGACCCGGCCTCCCCCCGTTTCGCCGACCCTCCGCCGGCCAAGCCCCACGGGGCCACCTGGGCCCACCGGGAGGCGGGACAAGCCGCCGAGAGGACGGCACCGAGGGCGGATCAGGCAGAGAGCCGCTGGGGGGCGGCGGTGGCGAGCTCGAAGGGGAAGCGGTCGGCGAAGGCCGGGCGCAGGTCGGTGAGCCACACGGCGTTCGGGTCGTACCTCGCGAAGAAGGGGCGCCCGACCAGCTCGGGATCGCGCGCCTGGATGAGGTGGAGCACGAAGACCTTCTGCCCCGCGACCTCGGCGACGCCGTCCAGGCAGACCTTGCCGGGCGTGGCGGACATCGACGGGCCCCGCACGGTGCGGCACAGCCCGGAAACGCTCGCGTAGGCGTCCCTGAAGATCTCATAAGCCCTCGCGAGCGGCACCGCGAAGTAGTCCTGCGGTCCGGTGTCGCGCTCGACGAACATGTAGTACGGGACCATGCCCATGGTGAGCTGCCTGCGCCACATGGCCGCCCAGGCCCCGGGGTCGTCGTTGATCGACCGGATCAGCGGCGCCTGCGTCCTGACGACCGCGCCGGTGGCGGTGATCCTCGCGACGGCGGCCTCGACGATCGGGAGTTCCAGCTCTCTGGGGTGCGAGAAGTGCGCCATGAAGGCCAGGTTCTTGCCCGCCTCGACCACGGAGGCGAACAGGCGGAGCGTGTCGTCGCTGTCGGGGTCGGAGACGAACCGCTGCGGCCAGTAGGCCAGTGACTTGGTGCCGATGCGGATGGATTCGAGCTGCTCGACGTCGAGCAGCGGCTCCAGGTAGCGGCGGAGCACCGGCTCACCCATGATCATGGGATCTCCGCCGGTGAACAGCACACTGGTCACCTCGGGGTGGTCCTTGAGATAGCGGAGGAGGGCGTCGACGTCGTCGGAGGCGAACTTCAGGTCGGGCTCCCCGATGAACTGTGCCCACCGGAAGCAGTAGGTGCAGTAGGCGTGGCACGTCTGCCCCTGCTTGGGGAAGAAGAGCACCGTCTCGGGGTATTTGTGCTGCATGCCGGGCACCGCCTCCCCTGCGACGCGCGGGACGTTGAGGTCGAGCTGCCCGGCGGGATGCGGGTTGAGCCCCGCCCTCACCTTGTTCGCGGCCGCCTGGATCTCCGCGTTCCCCGCCCCGGCCTCCAGGAGACCCGCCAGCCTGGTGACATCCGCCTCGGGCAGCATGTCCTCCTGGGGGAAGACCAGCCGATAGATGGGATCCTCGGGGATGGCGGACCAGTCGATGAGCTGATCCACCACGTAGGCATTGGTACGGAAGGGTAACACCGTGGCCACCGCTCTGATCCGGAGCCGCTCGGCGTCGTCCAGACCGCCTCTGCGCAGCAGGTCGTCGAGATGTTTCACGGTGTAGGCACGGAACCCACGCTTGGCGCCTTCGTTCAAGATCACCAGTCCTTCGCCGAGATTTTTGTCGCTGTCGCTGTAAACCTTGCCAGCCTTTCGCGCGTCACGTGCACGTTACATACACGACGTAAATCGACCTACGGTCGGTTCCATATCTAGGTAATTTCTTCTGCCGTGATGGATATCGCGATATATCTTGAATAGCCGTACACTCGCAGTCATGACGTCCTACGACCCCGTTCTGCGCGCCTCGGACGCCGACCGCGACCATGCATCCGCAGTGCTGAGTGAGGCATTCGCCGCCGGCCGCCTGACCAGCGTCGAGCACGCCGACCGCCTGGAAGCCGCCTACGCCGCCGTCACGATGAACGATCTCGCCCCCCTCACCCGCGACCTGCCCGACACCACCGCTCCCGCCCGCGTGGCCACCGCCGAGCGGCAGGAGGTCGCCGCCGTCTTCAGCAAGGTCGTGCGCGGCGGGCGCTGGATCGCCGGGCGGCACACCGCGCTGAGCGCCACCTTCGGCGCGCTGATCGTCGACCTGTCCGAGGCGGTTCTCCCCGGCAGGGAGATCACCCTTGAGGTCAACTCCTACTGCGGCAAGCTGATCGTCAGGGTCCCCCGCAACGCCCATGTCATCGACGAGGTCGACGCCCTGTTCGCCAAACGCGCCGTCTCCGGCGGCACGGGCGACGGAGAAGGGCCGGTCATCAGGGTTGTCGGCCGGGCCGCCTTCGGCAAGATCATTGTCTCGCGGGAGAGAAGCGACTGGAATCTCCCCGGCACTCCCTGATCGACCCGACGGACCGATCAGGTCCTGAACCCGCCTACGATGCGGACAAACCATCCCGCACGAGGTGACCGCTTGCCTGAGACCCATGCTCCCGGCGTCATGCCCATCGCCCTGGACGCGATGGGCGGCGACAACGCTCCCGACGAGATCGTGGCGGG
Organism: Streptosporangium sp. NPDC050284; assembly: GCF_044459525.1. NCBI lineage: Bacteria > Bacillati > Actinomycetota > Actinomycetes > Streptosporangiales > Streptosporangiaceae > Streptosporangium > Streptosporangium sp. NPDC050284. The sequence goes on along the minus strand of NZ_JBITIZ010000037.1, from coordinate 8,947 downwards.
AGCCGTGCGGGCGGTACGAGAGCACGGGATCTCCATCGTGCTCGTCGGCGCTCCCCGCCCCCTCGCCGAGGCGCTCTCCCAGCACGACGCGACCACCGAGATCCCGATCGTACGAGCCGAGGAGGCCCTCGCCATGGACGAGGGCGCGCTCGCCAGCCTGCGCCGCCCCCGCTCCAGCATCGCCGTCGCCTGCCACCTCGTACGGCGAGGCGACGCCTGCGCCGTGGTCTCCGCAGGCTCCACCGCCGGGATCGTGGCGACGGGAAAGCTCCGGCTGCGTGGCCAGCCGGGGGTGCTCAGGCCCGCCATCGCCGTCGCCCTGCCGACCAGGCCCACCCCGACCGTCCTGCTGGACGCCGGGGCGAACGCCGAGGTCAAGCCGGAAATGCTGGTGCAGTTCGCCCACCTCGGCGCCGCCTACGCGGAAACCGCCCTGGGCATCGAGAGCCCCAGGGTCGGCCTGCTCACCATCGGCAGCGAACCGGAGAAGGGCAACAAGCTCGTCAAGCGAGCCCACGAGCTGCTGTCGGCGGCCCCCGGCCTCGACTTCGCGGGCAACATCGAGGGGCACGACCTGCTCACCCGCACCGTGAACGTCATCGTCACCGACGGCTTCACCGGCAACGTGGCACTCAAGACCATGGAGGGCAGCGTCCGCTACGCCTTCTCGGAGCTCCGCGAGACGATCAACGAGAGCCGGACGGCCAGGGTGGGCGGCCTGTTGCAGAGGAGGCGCATCAGGGAGCTCTACCGGCGGCTCGACCCCGAGGTCCACGGCGGAGCCGTACTTCTCGGCCTGAACGGCACCGTGGTCATCGCGCACGGCGCCTCGCAGGCGAAGGGAGTGAGCGCGGCCTGCGTGCTCGCGGCCACGCTGGCCCGGGAGGGCGTGGTCAACCGCATCGGCGAGCGCCTCGCCTCAGCCCCCCGCCCGCACCGCCTCTGGGGACACCCACGCGTGCTGCCGTCTCCGGTGCCCCCCACCCACGGCACCGTCTCCGGTGACACCCAGGCATGACACCGTCTCCGGTGACACCCGCGCCCGGCAACCGCAGCCTCTCCGGCGACACCCGGACGGCCCCGCGCACACGGCCATCCGGCGACACCTACGCCGGTCCCATCCGCCACACCGACATCCGCACCGAATCCCCAGCAAGACACCGGCTCAGATGACACCCGCGCACGAGCCGCCTACCTGGGGTGATATTTCCGATGTATCTGCACACACCTTCCACCGAATTTTCCGGCCCCGCGTACCCTGAGTCCCAGTCGATCGGGCGGGGGACTGGGTGGAGCAGGTGGCGGAGCGGGGACTGACCTCGGCCGAGGTCGCCGAGCGGGTGGCCGCGGGGCAGGTCAACGACGTCAGGCGCAGGTCGAGCAGGTCCGTCTCGGCGATCCTCAGATCCAACGTCCTCACCCTTTTCAACGGGGTGATCGGGGCCCTCTGGGTGTTGATCATGATCTTCGGGGAGTGGCAGGACGGCCTCTTCGGACTGGTGATCGTGGCCAACGCGGGCATCGGCATCATCCAGGAGCTCCGCGCCAAGCGCACCCTCGACCGGCTCGCCATCGTCAACGAGTCCCCGGTCAAGGTCCGCAGGGACGGCGTCGACACCGACATCCCGCCCCAGCGGGTCGTACTCGGCGACCTCGTCCTGCTCCGCCCCGGCGACCAGCTGCTCGTCGACGGCGAGGTGGTGGACGCCGACGGGCTGGAGGTCGACGAGTCACTGCTGACCGGCGAGGCCGACCCGGTGCACAAGCGTCCCGGCGACCCCGGCGACCCCGGCGACCCCGGCGACGAGGTCCTCTCCGGCAGCTTCGTGGTCGCCGGGAGAGGCGCCTACGTCGCGACCAGAGTCGGCCGCGACGCCTATGCGGCCAGACTCGCCGAGGAGGCCAGCGCGTTCAGTCTGTCCCACTCGGAGCTGCGCGAAGGCGTGACGCGATTCATCAAGTACGTCACCTGGCTGGTCATCCCGATCGGCGCCCTGCTCACCTGGAGCCAGGTCAGCAGGCAGACGAGTGTCGGCGAGGCCGTCACCGGCACGGTCGCGGGTATCGTCACCATGATCCCCGAGGGCCTGGTCCTGATGACCAGCATCGCCTTCGCCGTCGGCGTGATCCGGCTGGGCAGGCGCCGCTGCCTGGTCCAGGAACTGCCCGCGATCGAGATCCTGGCCCGGGTCGACACGCTCTGCCTCGACAAGACCGGCACCCTCACCTCGGGCGGGATGGAACTCGACGAGATCCGCCCGCTCCGCGACGACCTGCCCGTGCACGAGGCACTCGCCGCGCTGGCCAACATCGATCCCCACCCCAACCCCACCGCCCTCGCCGTCCAGGCCCGATACCCCGACTCCCCCGACTGGACCGCCCTCACCAAGGTCCCCTTCTCCTCGGCCCGCAAGTGGAGCGGAGCCGAATTCGACGGCCACGGCGGCTGGGTCCTGGGCGCCCCCGACGTCCTCCTGCCGCCCGGCAGCCCGGCGTACGAGGAGGCGGGGGCGCTCGCCGCCACCGGCCTGCGGGTGCTCGCCCTGTGCCGGGTCGCCTCGCTGCGCGACCCCGACGACCTCGGCACCGTCGAGGCCGCGGCCGTCGTCGTGCTCAAGCAGCGGATCCGCCCCGACGCGGCCGAGACCCTCGCCTACTTCGCCGAGCAGCGCGTCACCCTCAAGGTCATCTCCGGCGACAACCCGGAGTCGGTGTCGGCGATCGTCACCTCTCTGGGCATTCCCGGTGGGGAGCGCGCGGTGGACGCCCGCACCCTGCCGGACGACGACCCCGAGAAGCTCGCCGAGATCATGGAGACCCACACCGTCTTCGGCAGGGTCAGCCCGCACCAGAAGCGGCTGTTCGTCGGCGCGCTCCAGTCGCGCGGGCACACGGTCGCGATGACCGGCGACGGCGTGAACGACGTGCTCGCGCTCAAGGACGCCGACCTCGGCGTGGCGATGGGCTCCGGCAGCGGCGCCACCCGGGCGGTCGCCCAGATCGTGCTGATGGACGACGGCTTCGCCGGTCTCCCCTCCGTGGTGGGCGAGGGCCGCCGGGTGCTGGCCAACATCGAGCGGGTCTCCGGGCTCTTCCTGACCAAGACCTTCTACGCGATCGTGCTCTCCCTGCTCACCGGGGTCATCGGGCTCGCGTTCCCGTTCGCTCCCCGGCACTCCACGCTCATCAACGCGCTGACGATCGGCATCCCCGCCTTCTTCCTCGCGCTCGCACCGAGCAACGAGCGCGCCAGAAGCGGCTTCGTACCCCGCGTCCTGCGCCTGGCGGTCCCCGCCGGGATCGTCTGCGCCACCGCCGTCTACCTGTCGTACTGGATCGCCCAGAGCGGGTCCTCCCCCCTGGAGGAGAGCCGCACCTCGGCGGTGATCACGCTGTTCGTGGCCGCCTGGTGGGTGCTGGCCCTGGTCGCCCGCCCCTACGTGTGGTGGCGGGTCGCGCTCGTGGCCTCCATGGCCGGGATGTTCGCGCTCGCCCTCACCATCCCGTTCGTCCGCGAGTTCTTCGCGCTCACCATCGCGAGCCCTGCCGCCGGTCTCACCGCGGCCGGACTCGGCGTCACCGCCGGGGCCGTGCTGACGGGCGTCTTCATGATCACTCGATCCCGTCGAAGCGCGCCGATCCAGGGTGATATCCAATCTGTTCAGGACCGGCCAGCCGATACCCTTAGGGCATGACCGACCCGCAGCTCGCACTGACCGAGCGCGTCCAGCAGGCACTGGCCGCCGCCTTCGGTGCGGAATACTCCGAAGCAGACCCGCTGATCCGCCCCTCGCAGTTCGCCGACTACCAGGCGAACGTGGCGATGAGCCTGAGCAAGCGACTGCGAAGGGCCCCGCGGGAGGTCGCCCAGGAGATCGCCGAGCACCTCACCGGCCGGGCAGGAGACGCCCAGGACGACCCGTTCCCCGGCAGCGTCGAGGTGAGCGGCCCCGGTTTCCTCAACCTCACCCTCTCCGACGAATGGATCGCGGCGCGGGCCTCCGAGATCCTCGCCGACCCGCGCGTCGGCGTGGGCCTGTCCAGCCCGCCGCAGACCATCGTGATCGACTACTCCGCGCCCAACGCGGCCAAGGAGATGCACGTCGGCCACCTGCGCACGACGATCGTGGGTGACGCGCTCGCCCGGGTCCACGAGCACCTGGGCAACAAGGTCATCCGGCAGAACCACCTCGGCGACTGGGGCACGCCGTTCGGCATGCTCATCGAGCACCTCCTCGACATCGGCGAGGAGGCCGCCGTCGCCCAGCTGGAGGCCGGGGAGGGCAACGCCTACTACCAGGCGGCCCGCCTGAAGTTCGACACCGACCCCGAGTTCAACGCGCGCGCCCGCGCGCGGGTCATCACCCTGCAGGCCGAGGAGCCGGAGACGATGCGCCTGTGGCGCATCTTCATGGACGCCACGCTCCGCTACTTCAACAAGGTCTACGTCCAGCTCGGTGTGACGCTGACCGACGACGACATCGCCGGCGAGAGCATGTACAAGCACGTGCTCGCCCAGGTCTGCGACGAGTTGCAGGAGCGCGGCGTCGCCGTCCTCAGCGACGGCGCGCTCTGCGTCTTCCCGCCCGGTTACACCGGCCGCGAGGGTCAGCCGCTGCCCCTGATGATCCGCAAGAGCGACGGCGGGTACGGCTACGGCACCACCGACATGGCCACGATCCGCTACCGGGTCCAGGACCTCAAGGTCGACCGCATCCTCTACGTGATCGGCGCGACCCAGTCGCTGCACATGTCGTTGGTGTTCGACTCGGCCAGGATGGCGGGCTGGCTGCCCGACCACGTCAGGGCCGAGCACATCCAGATCGGCAGCGTGCTGGGCTCCGACGGCAAGATGTTCAAGACCAGGAGCGGTAAGTCCATCAAGCTCGTGGAGCTGCTCGACGAGGCCGAGACCAGGGCCGCCGAGGTGCTCAGGGACAGCGACTACACCGACGCCGAGCGCACGAGGATCGCGCACGACGTCGGCATGGGCGCGGTCAAGTACGCCGACCTGTCGGTCAGCCACGACAGCGAGTACGTCTTCGACTTCGACCGCATGCTCGCCCTCACCGGCAACACCGGCCCCTACCTGCAGTACGCCCAGGCCCGCATCCGCTCCATCTTCCGCAGGGGCGGGGTGGACCCGGCCGAAGCCACCGGCCCGATCGTGCTCGGCCATCCGGCCGAGCGTGCCCTGGCGCTGCAGCTCCTCGGGTTCGGCTCGGTCGTCGAGGAGATGGCGGAGAACTCGGCGCCGCACAAGACGGCCTCCTACCTCTTCGACACCGCGAGCGCCTTCACCACGTTCTTCGAGAACTGCCCGGTGCTGAGGGAGGACGTCGAGCCGGCCGTCCGCGCCTCACGGCTCGCCCTGTGTGCACTGACCCTGAAGGTCATGGAGACCGGCCTGAGCCTTCTTGGCGTCCCGGTGCCCGAGCGCATGTAACCTGTCCACCAGATGATCGTCTTTATTGAGAAAGTGAAGGCGATCATCTGGCAAAGTCATGTTCGGCGCGCCTCCCTGCGGGGATATCCGAAGCGCAATACGCTGGCGCGGTCATCGGTCACAACTTCGAGGAGCTCTCTGCCTTGAGCACGGACCTGACCGCGAACCTGAGCACGGACACCGCGAACTCCAGCACCGCCCCGGCCGCTGACCCGAGCGCGGACACCGCGAACCCCGGCACCGACCTGACCGCGGATCTGAACACGGACACCGCGAACCCCGGCACCGACCTGACCGCGGGCCTGAGCAGGGACACCGCGAACCTTGGCACCGGGTTGGGAACGACTTCAGGCATCGACTCGCTCCTCACCGATCTGGCCACCGGCATCGTGCCCCTCGGGATGCCGGTGGACTTCGAGACCGCCTCCGATCACTGGCTCGCCCCGGCCGTCGAGGCGCTCGTGCTGATCACGCGTGGCGAGGAGTCGCTCGAACCCCTCGCCCGCGCCGCGCAACGCGACGAGCAGCGGACCGCCCTCTTCCTCTGCCTCGCCCTCGCCGTGGCCGGCCAGGGCGACCGCATCCACGCCTCATGGCTCGGCACCGCCTTCGGGGAGCTCTCCCTGGAACGCCCGGTGACCCACGGCCAGCGGGCGCTCTGGCTCGCCGCCGCCCGGGGGGCGTACGGCCCGGCGGGCAAGATCTTCGTTCTCCGCAAGCTCGACGCGATGACCGCCTCTCCCGTGTCCGAGCCAGACCGGTGGCTGCGTGCGCTCATCCCCGACGAGCCCTCCGCGGCCGTGTCACCGGCTCTGGCCGATTTCGAGGAGCTCGCTGGGCTTCCCGAGCTGGCCGACCCCGTACACGCCGCCGCCCGGCTCACCCACCTGCTCGACCGCTGCACCGAGATCACCTCGGCCCGCGAAAGCAGGGGCGATGGCACCGTCGTCACCGAGAAGACGAGTTCCGTGAGCGGTCCCACGAGCGGTTCCGCGGCCCGGCCTGACGGTGACACCGTCGGCGAGGCGCCCGGCCCTACGGGGGGAGCGAGCCGCGACCTGGGCGATCTCGCGTTCGTCACCGCCGCGCAGACGGACCGTTCAAGCGAGGCGACCGTCGTGTGGAGCCAGGACGAGCCGCTGACCGTGCTCCGCCGGCTGGCCGGTGCGGACGCCCCGGAACGGCCGATGAGGTCGCTCACCGAGCACCTGCTCGGCGACCTGCGCCCCGGCTCCCACCCCTCCCTGGCCGCGATCGCGCTGCACGTGGCCGCGCCCATCGTGCGGACGGCGGGTGAGAGCCTCGCCGAGGCCACCCGCGCCGAGGCCCCCGAGTCGGTCACCATACCGATCCTCGGCTACCGTGTGACGCTCAGGCCCGAGGGCCCTGATCCCGAGTCGCTGGGCGCCGCCGAGGAGCGGATCACCACCGAGGGCGCTCCGGCCCGCGGCCGCCCCTGGGCCGCCTACGCACTGCTCGCCCTCGCTCCGGTGATCCTGGTGGTCGCGCTCGTCCTCCCCGTCCTCCCTCTCGCGCTGCTCGCACTCCTGCCGGCCGCCGGAGGCGCCTACAGACTGTGGCGTAGGCGGCAGCGTGAGCGAGCCCACGCGGAATACGTCGTCACGCGGCTCTCCGAGCTCAGAGAACTCGCCCAGGGCGCGGTGTGGGCACTGCACGAGTACGCCCACGAGTCGGAGGGCCGGATCAAGACGGCGACCTCCGACCTGGCCGAACTCATCCGCCTGCTCCGCAGGGGTCCTCGGGCGGGCTGACCGCCCGCGATATGCGGGCGGCAGCCTCGATGTCAGCCGTTGGTGATCTCCACCTCGGCCGGAGCCAGCAGAAAGACCTTCTCCGCGATCCGCTCGATGCGCCCCTCGCAGCCGTACGCCAGCCCGGCGACGAAGTCGACCATGCGGGTGGCCTCGGCGGTGCTCATCCCGCTCACGTCCATGATGACGGTCTGACCTTCGCGGAAGTGCTGCCCGATGACCGGTGCGTCGTTGTACTTCATCGGTGTCAGCATCACGATCCGCGAGGGCTCGTTCATCGCGCGCCAGCGCTTGGCTGCGCGCTCCGAGGCAGACTGCCAGTCTTCCTCTTCGCCCTCGATCTCGTCCCCGTAGTCGTAGGACTCGTCATAATGCTCGGCCCCGCCCAGGCCAAGGTAGCTCGCCACCTTGCGCACTGCCCCCATCGGCTCGTCCTTTCGCCAGGACCACGCCGTGCCCGGCCTGTCCCTACACCTTGGACGGTAACCGACGACATGAAGTTCGCCACGCGACACGCCCAGCGCTTATTTCCATTTTGTACGGCTACCGCACTGGTCTGATCTACGACTTTGCCCGATCCCCTGACCTAACTTCAACCGATATCTCCAGCGCCGCTAGCATCGCGTCATGCTCATCTACACGGTCGATTCGTTTACCGATGAATTTTTCAAGGGTAACCCCGCCGGGGTCTGCATACTCAGCGATCCGGTTCCTGACGCCTGGATGCAGTCCGTAGCGGCGGAGATGAGGCACTCCGAGACAGCCTTCCTGCTTGGAGCCGAGGACGGCGGACCGTACCAGCTCCGATGGTTCACGCCGGTGACCGAGGTCACCCTGTGTGGGCATGCGACCCTGGCCGTGGCGCATGTGCTGTATTCCACGGGAACGGTCCCAGAAACCCTCGAATTCTCAACGAAGAGCGGAATCCTGTCCGTGACCAGGGATAAATCCGGTTTAATCCACATGGATTTCCCGGCAAAGGTACTCCAAGCGACACCCCCTCCAGAGGGACTGATCGATGCGCTGGGACTTAAACCTGTTTGGACAGGAAAAAATGTTTGGGACTACCTCGTGGAGGTCGAGTCCGAGGAGGCCGTGCTCGCCGCCGCCCCTGACTTCCGGGCGCTGGAGGCCGTCAACGCACGAGGAGTCATCGTGACGGCTCGGGCCTCGCGTCCGGGCGCCGACTACGTGTCCCGGTTCTTCGCTCCCACGGCCGGAGTTCCCGAGGACCCGGTGACGGGGTCCGCCCACTGCGCCCTCGCGCCGTACTGGTCGGCCAAGCTCGGTTCCGACAGCCTGGTGGGTGCCCAGCTGTCAGAGCGTGGGGGCGTGGTCCGCACGACCGTGCGAGGAGACCGGGTCGAACTCGCGGGAAACGCGGTGACCGTTCTTTCCGGCGAGCTCCACGTCTAGGGTTGTGCGTCGAGGGTTTCGTCGTGCCCAGGCCGATCCGGTGACCACCGTCAGAACGTGACGCCCGTGAAGCGAAAAGGGCTTCCGTCTCACGGCGAGCCCCTTCCCCTCACAAAGGCCCGGGAGCTCCCCTGGAGCCCTTGCTCCTACGCGTCTGCCGGCCCCGGCCTTCAACGCCCGGAAGTCCGGGACACCGCTGGGCCACCCGGGAGCGCCGCTGAAAAAAAGGGGGGCCGTGAAAGCACGAAAGGGCCCCCACCACATGGTGGGAGCCCTTTTCGTAAAAGATTGTCCGGCGGTGACCTACTCTCCC
>NZ_JBITIZ010000036.1:0-29420 GCF_044459525.1 Streptosporangium sp. NPDC050284 | reverse complement strand
CAGCAACTCCCGCGTCGCCCGCGCCGCCTCCCCGCGGCTCACGAACCCCATCCGGGCCGGCTCATGACCCAGGAACACGTTCTCGGCCACACTCAACCCGTCCACCAGGTCGAGCTCCTGATAGATCGTGGAGATCCCGAGCCTGATCGCCGCGATCGGGCTCGACAGCCGCACCTCCTCACCGTTCAGCGTGATCGTCCCCTCGTCGGGCTGGTGGGCACCGGCCAGGGTCTTGATCAAAGTGGACTTCCCGGCACCGTTCTGGCCGAGCAGACAGTGCACCTCGCCGGCACGGACCTCCAGGTCGACGCCGTCCAGGGCGCGCACTCCGGGGAACTGCTTGACGATCCCTCGCATGACGAGGAGGGGTGCCGAGTCGGTTGACGGCTCGGGCATGGGGGGCCTCCGTGGATCTTTACGACTGAATCTCGATGGGGATTCACTGGAAATTCGATGGAAGGGGATGAGTGGGATCCCGCCCGTCCGGCCGGGCCGGACAGCACCAGCGTGGCGCCGCCGAGGTCGGCGTGAACGACGGCGTCACGAATCCGGTTCTCCGGCCGGACGGACGGGATGTTCATGGGGCGATACCGGAGCTCACGAGGTATGGCGTCTCATTCGCGCTCCTTCTCGGGTGCCGGTGCCGCCAGGCGGACGTCTATGGCAGTGGGGTTGGAGAGCACCCTCTCCGTGACGATCCCGGCGGCGCCGCGCGAGGCCGCGCCGAAGCCGAGATCGGAGGCGACGAAGTCACAGCGGGCAGCGGATCCCTCCACGCCCAGCCGCTTCAACTCCGCCTGCGCCACCGGGATGAGCCGGTCGGCGAGCTTGGCGAAGTAGCCGCCGATGACGATGACGCGCGGGTTGAAGAGGTTCACCAGTGTGGCCGAGCCCCGACCGAGCCAGCGGCCCACCTCGCCGATGGCCAGGTCGACCCGGGGATCGCCCGCGGCCCACCGCAGCTCGATCTCGGCCAACCGCTCCTCCGGGTCGCGCATCACCCCGTCGTGCATGCCGTAGGCGTGGTCGGGGGTGGCCATCCGGACCAGCGCGGCCAGGCCGACCTTCGTCTCCCAGCAGCCGATCCGGCCGCAGCCGCAGCGTTCGCCCGAGGGGTCGACCATGACGTGGCCCACCTCTCCCGCGAAGCCGTCGGCGCCGCTCAGCAGGCGTCCTCCAGAGATCACGCCGCCGCCGATGCCGACCTCGCCGGTGAGGTAGACGAGATCGGACGTACCGGAGGCGACTCCGCCGGTGAACTCGGCGAGGGCCGCCAGGTTGGCGTCGTTGTCCACGCTGATCGGTACGTTCGGGGGAACTCCGGCGCGTACCAGCCAGTCCACCACGGGAACGCCGTACCAGCCGAGGTTGGGGGCGACGTCCACGGTGCCGGTGGCGGTGTCGACGAGACCGGGAACGGCCACGGTGATCCCGGCGACCTTGACCTCCAGGAGGTCGAGTTCGGCCATGGCCTCCCCGATCACCCGGGCCAGCTCCGTCAGGGAGCGCTCGGAGTCGCAGCCCATCGCGTCGAAGCTCACCCGCCGGTCGATCAGCACCCTGCCGCCCAGGTCGGTGGCGAAGGCGGCGATGTAGTCGACGTTCACCTCAAGGCCGAGAGCTCCGACACCCGCCCCGTCCAGCGCGAGGGCGAGCCCGGGGCGGCCGACGGCGCCCGCGTGCTGCGGCCCGATCTCCTTGAGGAGTCCTCGGGCCTGCAGCTCGCTGACGAGGCTGGTGACCGTGGTCTTGTTCAGACCGGTCTCCATGGCGACGACGGACCTGGACCGCGGGCCGTACTCGCTGACGTGACGCAGCACCAGGGACAGGTTGGACCGGCGCACGGTGGCCTGGTCGGCGGGTGTACCGGCCGACCTGTTCGAGCTCGTCGAACCGCCGTTGCGACTGCCGGTCCAGCTACGGTGCACGTCACTCCCCTCAATTAATTTGCATGACTGGCCGAATTAAAAGCTCAGTCCAGGTTGGGGCGCAAGGTCCGAAACGTTTCGATCTGCGTAACGTTTTCGTAACACGGTCGCGCGTTTACGCGTGTACGTCACACGAACGACAGATACCGAGTCGTTACCGTCCCCCTGGTGCGCGACAGGACACCTGTGTGTTACAAATCCAATTAATTTCTATCCGAGACAAATAAAACCCAGGTGGCCGTGTGACCCAGGAGCAGCACCAGGCCCGCACGGTGGGCGGCACGCCTCAGGCCGCGGGACCCGCCTTGCTCCGCCGGACGAACCTCTCCCTGGTCCTGCGCCACCTGCGCGAGCACGGGTCCACCTCCCGGTCCGACATCGCGGAGGCCACGGGCCTGCACCGGGCCACCGTCTCCAACCTGATGGTCGAGCTCCTCGACCGGCGGCTCGTTCAGGAGGTGGGCGTCGACCACGCCGGCACGGTCGGCCGCCCCCGGCGGGCGGTGGCGCTGCACGGCGCGCACATCGGTGCCCTCGGCCTGGAGATCAACGTCGACTACGTCGCCGTCCACGGCGTCGACCTCGGAGGAAACGTCCTGGTCGACCGCCGCCTGGGCTTCGACGCGGCGGGCAGCGGCGCCAGCCGCTCGCTTCGCGAACTCGGCCTGACGGCCCGCGAGGCCATCGAGGAGATGGCGCGCGCCGGGGCCGCGCCGGCGGGCATCGGGGTGGCGGTCCCCGGCCTGGTCGACGTCGACCACGGGGTGGTCGCCTTCGCCCCCAACCTCGACTGGCACGACGTGCCGCTCGCCGCCCGGCTCTCCTCCGCCCTCGGCCCGCTGCGCGTGCCGATCACGGTCGACAACGACGCGAACCTCGCCGCCCTCGCCGAATACACCTCGGGAGTCGCCGCCGGTACGGCCGACATGGTTTACCTCACCGGCGAGGTCGGCGTGGGCGGCGGCATCGTCGTGAACGGCAGGCTGCTGCGCGGAGCGGACGGCTTCTCCGGCGAGGTCGGGCACCTGCCGGTCGACCCGAGCGGCGGGCGCTGCGGCTGCGGGCGGTTCGGCTGCTGGGAGACGAAGGTGGGCCTGGCAGCGCTGGTGCGCATGGCGACCCCCGAGCGGGCGTACGGGCTGGACACGGTCCCGGTGCCCGACCCCGAGGAGCGGGTGGCCGAGATCGCCCGCGACCTGGCCGCCGGCGACCAGCAGACACTGGTCGCGGTCGCGGAGGTCGGCCGCTGGCTCGGGCTCGGCGGCTCGATCCTGGTCAACCTCTTCAACCCGCGCGTGATCGTCGTAGGCGGTTACTTCGCCACCCTGGCCGCATGGCTGCTCCCCTTCGCCCAGGCGGAGCTGGAGCGCCTGGTCGTCGCCGGCCCCGCGGCCCGTTGTCGTTTCATCGCCTCCGACCACGGCTTCGGCGCCGCCTCCCGGGGTGCCGCGAACGTGGTGATCAACCAGATCGTCAACGACCCGGCCGCGATCATGCCGCCCGCCGGAGCCTGACGGCTTCGGCGGGCGGCATGGCACGACCCGTTTCGTGTCGATCCGCTCCCGCCCTCCCGACGACCGTCGGGCAGATCGCCGCCGGAGATACGGGGCCTCGTGAGCGAGAGGGCCGGGGGCCCATCCGGGAAGTGTCCGGCCACAGGCACACGAGGTCCTCGCGAGCGGGAAGGCTGGGCCGGCTGGGCGGTCTCTCCTACGATCGAGGACGTGACCGCCCCGATTTCACGTTCCAGTGCCCGGATCCTGCTGGTCGACGCCGACGAGCGCCTCCTGCTGTTCCGGTACCCGGCCCCCGCGCAGTGGCCCGCCGAGCACTGCTGGATCACGCCTGGCGGAGGGGTGCACGACGGTGAGACGCCGACCGCCGCCGCGGTCCGCGAGCTACGCGAGGAGACAGGGCTGGAGATCGCGGAAGAGCGTCTGGGGCCGGTCGTGGCCCGCTCCTCCGGCCTCACCTGGTTCGGAGACGTCCAGATCACCGCGATCGACTCGTTCTTCTTCCTGCGCGTCGGCGAACACACCGTCGAGGTCTCGGGACAGGAGGAACTGGAGCGCTCGCTGATCTCGGCGCACCGCTGGTGGACCCGTCACGACCTCCTCACCACCGATGAAACGATCTTCCCCCTCAACCTTGGAGCCCTGCTGTCCGATCTCCTGGACGGAGACCTCCCCGCCGAACCCGTCCCACTGCCCTGGCACCACGACGAGTAGTCTCCCGCCGACGGTGACGGGCGGGCGCCCCCCATCACCGTGTACGTGCCGCCCCGGGGATTCGAACCCCGAACCTCCGATTCCTGAAACCGGTGCCTCTGCCGTTGGGCCAGAGCGGCCGGGCGTGCCGTACGGCACGCCGGTGTCGCCGATGTCACTGTGTCGTCTGGGTCGCCTGACCGTTTTCGCTCGATGGCCCGGGGCGCTGGGCGTCGTGAGTCGTCGCGTCTCAAGTCGTCGCGTCCTGGGTCGCCTTCGCTGGAAGTCACTGCGTCGTCGGAACGGCAGGGCTCGAACCTGCGGCCCTCCGGTCCCTGGCCGGATGCTCTTCCTGCTGAGCTACGCTCCGTCACGCGTCCGGGCCGGTTGGCGTGGGCCGTACCGGACGCGCCGCGGGCCTGCGAACCGGGCGGGGGTCGCCACTCCCGTCGCCGAGTCCCAGTCCCATGCCCTTCTCCTGTGAGGGCAGAGCCGCAGCGGGGGTTCGAACCCCGTCCTGCCGGGTGGAAACCGGCTGCCTTACCGATTCGGCCTCTGCGGCGTGTCTTCCGGGATGAATCCTTTCGCCCCTTCCCGCGAGAAGGCGTGAAAGCGTTCAACGTGCTGTGCTGTGAATTTATGGAGAGCGGGGAAACTGGCTCCCGCGCCCACTGGTCGAAGCGGTCTCACATGGTTCGGGAAATGAAGAAGCCGCCTGGACCGACGTCTTGGGCGGCTCGGTGGTTTCCCTTGAGAGGATTAGCCACCTGACCCTCCGGGAGCCGGAGCACCGTCGTCGAGCAGTGGAAACACCTCAAGGCTTCCCTGCCGCACCGGTGACGCGCCGTACTTCATCGTCGATCCTTTCCGAGGTGCGGAGCGGATGCCCCGGCCTTTTCTCCATTGAAGGGCAAAGGCGACCTTCGATGCCAGTGGTTTTATCCGTGCTTCCACTCGGAGATTTTCGGTGGCCGTTTCCCTCGACCCGCGGAGAATTCACCGTTCGTCGTGCGCCGGGCTTTCCCGGCCCGTGCCCGCGTTCTTCTCGCCGCGAATCCGGGTGGCCGGATCCGTTCCACCGATCTCCGCCCGCCCGAACGTCACCTCCTCACCGGGCTCCCGCGTGGGCGGCAGGCCGCGGAGGGCCGGGGGCTCTCCTCGCGACCACCTCGCGGTTGGGAGGCTGCGCGGGCTCACGCGTGATCGACGAGAGAACCGATCGTGTGAACCGGCGTCCCCCGTCTTCTGGTTAGGTGAGTGACATGGCACTTCACCCCAATATCGATCCCGGACTGGCCGCCGCCCTTGAGGCGAACCCTCTGCCCGCCGCCGACTTCGGCGCCATGCGGCTGGAGGACCTGCCCGACGTCCGTCTCCAGTTGGACGCGGCGCGTGCGGCGATGCCCCCGCCGGCCCCGGACGGGCGAGTCGTGATCGAGGACCGGACCGTACCCGGCCCCGAGGGCGATCCCGACATCCGGTTGCGGATCTACCGGCCGGCCGGACAGGAGGGCGCCGTCCCCTGCCTGTACTGGATCCACGGCGGCGGGATGATCCTTGGCGACGTGGAGACGGAGGACGCGCGCCTCAACGAGTATGTCGCGGCGCTGGGATGCGTGATCGTCTCGGTCGGCTATCGCCTCGCGCCGGAGAACCCGGACCCGGCGCCGGTCGAGGACTGCTACGCGGGGCTGGTGTGGACCGCCAAGAACTCCGCCGAGCTGGGCATCGACCCGGAGCGTCTCGCGGTGGGCGGGATCAGCGCGGGGGGCGGGCTCGCCGCGGGAACCGTGCTGCTGGCACGAGACCGCGGCGGCCCGGCCCTCGCGTTCCAGCTCCTGATCTGCCCGATGCTGGACGACCGCAACACCACTCCTTCCAGCCACGAGTTCGTCGAGGCGGTCGTGTGGAACCGGGCGGCGAACCTCTTTGGATGGAGGGCACTGCTCGGCGAGCGGGCGGGCGGCGACGATGTCTCCCCGTACGCGGCCCCGGCGAGGACGACCGACCTGTCGGGGCTGCCCCCCGCGTACATCGACGTCGGCGAGCTGGAGGTCTTCAGGGACGAGTGCTTCGACTACGCCCTGCGGCTGGTGCGGGCGGGTGTCTCCACCGAGTTCCACCTCTACCCGGGGGCCTTCCACGGCTTCGACGGGATAATCCCCGAGGCGGAGATCAGCCGCAGAGCCGCCGCCGAACGGGTGGTCGCGCTGCGCCGGGCCCTGCTGCGCTGACCGGGCCGCGGATCGAACGTCCGCTCAGCGCAGCACCGGGTAGTTGGCGCGGATGAGGCCGTGCGGGTCGCGGGAGCGCTTGAGGTCGCGCAGCCGGGCCAGCACGTCGACGGGGAACGCGGCCGTGGCCCGCTCACCGGGACTCAGCGAGGTGTAGGGCTTGCGTCCGCTGCTCCACGGGACCAGGTCCGCTGAGATCGCGTCCTGGCGGGCCCGTACGGCGGCGGCCGCCTCGGGTGAGGGTGAGAGACCCAGCATGGCCAGCATGTAGGGCTCGGCCAGGTGGCCGCAGGCGCCACCGTTCGCGGCCGGGCGGGACAGGGCGCCGCCGAGGTGGCGGATCTGCACGCTCAGCAGCGGGGCGATCGGCGCGGAGAGCAGCGCCGCCACGACCTCGTCGGCCAGGTCGGTCAGCAGCTCTCCCCGGTTCACCCCCGCTCCGGGAGCGGTGGGCTCGGCGCAGACGGAGTCCAGCTCGGCCACCCGCAACGGGCCCCTGCTGTCCGAGATCACTCCGTCGATCTTGTCCAGACGGCGCAGCAGGTCCTGGGCCTCCCCCGCCTCTCCCAGGAACGTCACGTCCACGGCGACCATGGGCGCCGCCCCGGGAAAGTGCAGCAGGTCGAACCAGACGCTCAGCTCGTCGGGGGCGTCGGCGGTGATCTCCCGGAACGCCTGGAGCACGAGCGGGGCGCTCTCGCCGGACCACATGACGCGTCCCCCGTACAGGTGCGGCGCCGGGTGCAGGTCGAACTCGACGGCGGTCACCACGGCGAAGTCGCCGCCGCCACCTCGCAGCGCCCAGAACAGCTCGGCGTCGGACTCGGCGCCGACCGTGGCCCGCACGCCGTCGGCGCCGACCACGTCGAAGGCGCGCACGCTGTCGGCGGCGAAGCCGTGCCGGCGGCCGAACCAGCTCAGCCCCCCACCCAGGGTGTAGCCCACCACGCTGGGGCCCGAGGAACTGCCGGCCAGCCCGGTCAGCCCGTGTGGTCCGGCGACGGCGAGCACCTCGCCCCACCTCACCCCCGCCCCGACCCGCGCGGTGCGCTGCTGCGGCCGTACGTCCACCCCGCCCAGCCGCCCGGTGCGCAGCAGGATCACCCCCTCCACGTCGCCGCTCGCGCCGTGTCCCAAGGGCTGGGCGGTCACGCACAGCCCGGCGAGGCGCGCCCAGGTGACCAGCGCCGCCACGTCGTCGGCGTCCTCCGCCTCGACCACCGCCGCCACCGGCTGGTCGACCGCGAGGTTCCACGCCCGCCTGGCCTGCTCGAACCCCTCGTCGCCCGCCGCCAGCACCGGCCCTCTGACCGCGCGCCGCAGATCGTCCCCGATCGTCATGATCGCCTCTCCCCTTTCACCGTTACCGGTCCCACTGTCGAACGAGTCGGCTGGGGTCGAGCTGAGGTCGGGTTGAGATCCGGGATCCGCTCGCACCCGAGCGGATCCCGTGCAACCTTCCGTCTCATCGCAGCGTCTATAGGGGTCAAAGCGGGGCATGCGCCACGGGGACAGACAGGCGTGTGAGCCCGGAAGCCTGCGAGAAGGGGACCCCCACAGGTGCGTGCACTGACGGGCAAGGCCAAGAGGGCGATCTACCGGCTGTTCGAGGCGAGGAACCGAAGGCGTGAACGGACCGCGCCACCCCCGTCCACACACCAGGTCAAGATCCTGCTCCTGCACGCGTACGGCATGGGCGGCACCATCAGAACGGTCTTCAATCTGGCCGGCTACCTGGCCTCGACCGGACACGACGTGGAGATCGTCTCCATCCTCAAGGAGGCGGAGGAGCCGTTCTTCCCCATCGACCCGAGGGTGAGGTTCCGCTTCCTCGACGACAGGTTGGTCCCGCCGACCGGCCTGCGCGGCCGGCTGTCGAGGATGCCGAGCAGGCTCATCCCGCCGCAGGAGGCCGCCTACCACCGCTTCAACGTGTGGACCGACCTGCGACTGGCCCGATGGATCCGCTCGGTCGACACCGGCGTCATCATCGCCACCAGACCCGGGCTCAACCTGGCCCTCGCCCAGTTGGCCCTGCCGAGCGTCATCACCGTCGGCCAGGAGCACGTGGCCCTGCGGGGACAGTCGCAGGAGGTGCAGAAGGTCATCAAACGGCGTTACCGCAGATTCGACGCCCTCGTCACCCTCACCAAGGCCGACATGCGCGACTACCGCGCGACGCTGCGGCGAAAGCCTGGGAAGCTGGCGAGGATCCCCAACGCCGTGCCACCCATGACCGGCGGGATCTCCGAACTGGAGGGCAAGGTCGTGGTCGCCGTCGGCCGCATGACCAAGCTCAAGGGCTTCCACCGCCTCATCGCCGCGTGGGAGACCGTGGCGGCCACCCATCCCGACTGGACCCTGCGCATCTTCGGCGCGGGACCGCAGGAGGACAACCTGCGGTCCCAGATCGCCGAGGCGGGACTGCAGGGCAGGGTCGAACTGCCCGGCCCCACCTCCGACATCGGCGCCGAGTTGGAGAAGGCTTCGATCTTCGCGCTCAGCTCCCGCCACGAGGGCTTCCCCATGACGATCCTCGAGGCGATGGCCAAAGGGCTGGCGATCGTGAGCTTCAACAGCCCGCACGGCCCCAAGGAGATGATCACTGACGAGGTCGACGGGCTGCTGGTCACGCCGCGCACCGACGCCAACCTCGCCGCCGCCCTCAACCGCGTCATCGAGGACGAGGAACTGCGTCGCCGGCTGGCCAAAGGCGCTCTGGCGACCGCCGCCACCTACGACGTGGAATCGGTCGGCGCCATGTGGGACGCCCTTCTGGAGGAGCTGCTGGCCCGCCGCGACGGTACCTACGCACGGCCCTCCTGAGTCTTCGACCGATACGGTGCGGCTCGGATGCTCCCGGGCTCGGTACAGCGGACGGCCGCACCGTCCCCGGCCTCCTCGGCGCCGGGTACGCCGAGACCCTGGTCGACATCACACCAGGAGAGCCCTCCGCCCCTGACGGCCGGTGCGGCCGGGGAAGAACGGAAGGGCACGCGGCCTCTCGGTGTCGCGGGGACCCGCCGGCAACCGGATCCACCGGCCACGAAATTGACGGTGGGAAAGCGTAGGCTTCCGGCCGCCATGGAAAAAGAGGACTCTTCGACGCACCTGACCTTCCGGCTGCTGGGCCCGCTGGAGGTCACCGACGAGGCCGGTCACCCGCTTGACCTCGGCACCAGGAAGCAGCGTGCCCTGGTGACGATGCTGGCGCTGGAGCCTGGCAGGGTGGTCTCGCTGGACGGCCTGATCGACAGGCTGTGGGCGGGCGAGCCGCCCTCCGGCGCGACGAGGACCCTGCAGGCCTACATCGCGCACCTGCGCAGGGTGCTGGAGCCCGACCGCAGGCCGCGCACCCCGCCGAGGGTGCTGCTCACGCGCGAGCCGGGATACCTGCTGGCCGTCGCTCCCGGTCAGATCGACCTGGCGCGCTTCGCGGCGGGCGCCGAGGAAGGTCGCAGGGCACTGGCGCGCGGCGACCACCGGGAGGCGCTCCGGGTGCTGGAGGAGACGCTGGGGCTGTGGCGGGGTGAGCCGCTGGGCGAGTTCACCGATCAGGAGTTCGTCCGGCCCGCCGTCACGCGGCTGCGCGAGCTGTGGGCCACCGCCGTGGAGGACGGATTCGAGGCACGGCTGGCGCTGGGCGAGAGCGGCGCACGCGTGCCGGACCTGGAGGCCCTGGTCGAGACCCATCCCTACCGGGAGCGGCTCTGGGAGCTGCTGGTGCTGGCGCTGTATCGGACCGGCAGGCAGGCCGACGCGCTCGCCGCGCTGCGCCGGGTCCGCGCCCTGCTCGCCGATGACCTCGGTATCCAGCCG
Organism: Streptosporangium sp. NPDC050284; assembly: GCF_044459525.1. Classification (NCBI taxonomy): domain Bacteria; kingdom Bacillati; phylum Actinomycetota; class Actinomycetes; order Streptosporangiales; family Streptosporangiaceae; genus Streptosporangium; species Streptosporangium sp. NPDC050284. The sequence continues at coordinate 19,232 of NZ_JBITIZ010000036.1, read as the reverse complement.
GGGCCGCGGCTGCGGCGCCTGGAGCGGGCGGTGTTCGAGCAGGCCGTCGAGCTGGAGACCTCCGGCCTCGCTCCCGGCCCGTCTCCCGGTGCGGACCCGGTGCCGTCTCTCGCCGCGCTCGTCCGGCCCGCACCGGCCCGCGCCGCGACGGGAGACGGGGCCGGTGACCTCGTGACCGCCGAGACCCTGGTCGCCAGGGAGGCGCAGCTGCGTCTGGTGGCCGAGCGGCTGGCCTTGGCGAGGCGCGGGAAGGGCGGGGTGGTGCTGGTGACCGGGGAGGCCGGGATCGGCAAGACCCGGCTCGCGCGGGCCGTGGCCGACGAGGCCGCCGGGCGGGGTTTCCGGGTGGCCTGGGGGCGCTGCGTCGACGGAGCGGCCCCCGCGTTCCGTCCCTGGATCCAGGTGTTGCGCGAGTGCGGCGGGAAGAACCCGTTCCACGGCGAGACGGCGTCACCGGTCCGCGGTCCGAGCTTTGAACCCGGCCAGGACCGTCCGAGCCCTGATCCTCGCCCGGCCCTTCCGAGTTCCGGGCCCGGTCCGGACGGTGAGGCCTCGGCGGGCTCCGGTGCTCCTCCCGGGCTCGGCTCCAGCCCGGGTCTCGATCCCGACGCCGCCCTGTTCGAGCTGTACGAGCGGGTGACGGCGACGCTGACCTCCACCGGCGGCCCGCTCCTGGTGGTCCTGGAGGACCTGCACTGGGCCGACGCCTCCTCGCTGCGGCTGCTGACCTTCGTCGCGGGCGAGCTGGCACGCCACCCGGTGCTGGTGATGGCGACATTGCGTCCCGAACCGGGCGACCACCCCGCGCAGCTGCGCGACACCCTCGGCGCGTTGTCCGGGGAGCCGGGGACCATGCACCTGGAGCCGGCCCTGTTTCGTGCGCAGGACGTGTCGTCCTACCTGCGTCTGCGGCGGATTCCCGACGATCCCCGGCTGGTCGAGGTGCTGCTGGAGCGGAGCGGCGGCAACCCCTTCTACCTGGGCGAGCTGCTGCGCCTGCGCGAGGGTGAAGGCGAGCACTGCCTGGTGGCGGGACTGCCCGCCGGAGCACGTGACGTCATCGAACGCCGGGCGGCGAGGCTTCCCGAGGAGACGCGGGAGCTGCTGCGGGCGGCGGCGGTCACCGGGCGCGAGGTGGACATCGACGTGCTCGAAGCCGTCACGGGCATTCCCGCCGAGCGGGTGATGGCCCTGCTGGAACCGGCGGTGGCGAGCGGGCTGCTGGCCGAGCCGCCCGGTGGCCCCGACTACCGTTTCTCCCACGCCCTGGTGCGCGACGCGCTGCTCGCCGGGCTCGGCCGCCTGGCGCGGGCCCGGCTGCACCTGCGTACGGGCGAGTGCCTGGAGGCCATGCCGGGCACCGAGCCCGCCACCCTGGCCCATCACTTCGCCTCGGCCGCCAGGGTCGGCGGCGCGTCCAAGGCGGTGGAGTACGCCTCCCGCGCGGCCAGGCGGGCCACGGCCCAGCTCGCGTACACCGAGGCCGTCGAGCTGTGGGAGCTGGCTTTGAACTCACTGCCCGCCGACCGCGGCCGTGGCGACGGCGGCAGGTCCAGGTGCGCGTTGCTGACGGAGCTGGGGCAGGCTCGCCGTACGGTCGGCGACGCCGCGGCGGCACGCCGGGATCTGGAGGAGGCGATCGAGCTCGCCCTGCGGCTGGGTGACAGGGATGCCCTGATCTCCGCGATCACCGTCTCCGGCGGACTCGCCCTGTGGTTGTGGCGCCCCTACGGGGTGGTCGACACCGCGATGGTCGCCGTGCTTGAGGACCTGCTGGCCGGGCCGCTCGACGACCGCGACCGGGCCGCGCTGCTGGGCACCCTCGCCGTCGAGCTGCACTACGGCCCGCGGCGCGCCGAGAGCGAGCGGCACGCGGCGCGAGCCGTGGAGATCGCCCGCGGCCTGGACGATCCCGCGCTGCTGGCACGGACCCTGAACAACTACCTGCTCGCCTGCTGGGTGCCCGGCCGCAACCCCGAGCGACTGCGGGCCGCGAAGGAGATGCTGTCCCTGCCGCATCTGCCGCGAGCCACCGAGCTGGTGGCCCGGGTCTTCCGGATGGCCTGCCTGATGCGCGCCGGCGACCTGACCGGCTGGGATCTCGATCTGGCCCGCTGCGAACGGCTGGTCGAGGAGGTACGCCGCCCCGAGCTGGAGGCCATGGTCCGCATCGCCCAGACCGCCAGATGCACCCTCGAAGGCCGTTGGGCGGACGCGGAATCGCTCGTCACCCGTTTCGGGAAGATGGGCTACGGCTCCAGCGTCTGGGGGCAGGAGTTCCGGCTGCTGCTCACGATGTTCACCTGCGACCGGGGGCGCGGCCGGGTCGCGGAGACCCTCGACGGGCTGCTCGCCTCGGCGGAGGACCCGTCGCTGGTGCCGCTGCGCCCGATCGCGGTGCTGGCCGCCCTCGACTCCGGCCGTCCGGATCTCGCCCGCGAGCTGGTCGCCCGCTGGGGCACAGAGGTCGCGGACGACTGGATCGCCGACTTCCTCATCCCTGTCTGGGGCCTGGTCGCCGCCGGGCTCGGCGTCCCCGACCCCGAGGAGCTGTACGACAGGCTCGCCCCGCACGGCGACCAGCTGATCGTCGCCGGGACGGGCAGCACGGCGTGGGGTTCCACCCACCTGGTCCTCGCCGAGCTGGCGGCGCGGCTGGGCCGCGCCGACCGGGCTCGTGAGCACGCCCGCGAGGCGGTCGAGACGCACCGGCGGCTCGGCCTGGCCCACCTGGAGGAGCGGAGCCTGCGGCTGCTGGCCCGCCTGAGCTGATCCGGCCGCCTCACCCGGCCACCGGTTCACCAGCGTTGGTGGACCTGCGGGCGGATCAGCTCGTCGTAGATCTCCCGCACCCTCGTGAGGGTCGGCTCGGGCAGCGCGTCCACGGCGGCGGCGGCCGCGTTGGCACGGGCCTGTCCGGGATTGCGGGCACCGGGGATGACCACGGAGACACCGGGCTGGTCGATGATCCAGCGCAGCGCGAACTGCGCCATGGTGGCCTGCGGCGGCACCAGCGGTGCCAGGCGGCGGACCGCCTCCAGGCCGGTGGCGAAATCGACTCCGGAGAAGGTCTCGCCGACGTCGAAGGACTCGCCGTGCCGGTTGAAGGTGCGGTGGTCGTCCGCGCCGAAGACGGTGGACTCGTCGTATTTGCCGGACAGCAGGCCGCTGGCCAGCGGGACACGGGCGATGATGCCGACCCCGGCCTCGGCCGCCGCCGGGAGCACCTTCTCCAGCGGCTTGAGCCGGAAGGCGTTGAGAATGATCTGCACGGTGGCCACGCCCGGCCGGGCGATCGCGGTGAGCGCCTCGTCGCAGGTCTCCACGCTCACCCCGTAGGCGGCCACGCGGCCCTCCTCGACGAGCGTGTCGAGGTCGTCGAAGACCCTGTCCGTCGCATAGACCGGGGTGGGCGGGCAGTGCAGCTGCACCAGGTCGAGGGTGTCGACGCCGAGGTTGGCGCGGGAGCGGTCGGTCCACGCCCGGAAGTTGTCCAGGGTGTAGGCCGAGGGCTCCTGCGCGACGCGGCGGCCCATCTTGGTGGCCACGGTCAGCCCGGGCCTGGCCTTGATCAGCCGCGAGACGATCCGCTCGCTGCGTCCGTCGCCGTACACGTCGGCGGTGTCGACGAAGGTGACCCCCGCCTCCACCGCGGCGTCGAGGGTGGCCAGGGCCTCGTCCTCGCCGACCTCACCCCAGTCGGCACCCAGTTGCCATGCGCCGAGCCCGACGACGCCGACCTGCCTGCCCGTTCTTCCCAATTCGCGCTGTTCCACATCAGTGATCGTAGCCCGCACGCACGGCGGGAATCACCGGCACCCGGGCGGGGCAGGCCGGCGGTGCGGTGTCCCCCTCCTACCGCGACACGCTCGGTACCACGTGGGCGTCGGGACCGGGGAAGACGAGGCTTTCGTGCTCGTCGCCCTCCCAGCGGACCATGTAGGGCGGGCTTCCGTCCTCGTTGCGCAGCTCGATGATCAAGCCGACCTTGCGAGGATCGCCGTTGCGGGCGCCCTCCACGATCAGTTTGTCGCCTATGGTTGCCTTCATGGTGTCCTCCCGTATGGGGAAGATGCTGCCTCCGTGGCCATCCTCCCTTTCCATGGGATCACCCTGCGGCGCATTCGTCCAGGTGGGAGACACCCTGAGGCCTGCTGGAGCACCCCATCGGCGTCAGACTTTACTTATATAAGTCGATACTGAGACAGTGAGGCCATGCACGCGCTCGACGTTCTCGGCGATCCGGTCCGGCGCCGGATCCTGGAGTTGCTCGCCGACGGCGAGCGGGCGGCCGGTGAGATCAGCGCCGTGGTGCAGGAGGAGTTCGGGATCTCGCAACCCGGCGTCTCGCAGCACCTGCGCGTGCTGCGGGACAACGGGTTCGCGACCGTACGTGCCCAGGGGACCCGAAGGCTGTACGCCGTCGACCCCGCCCCGCTGCGGGAGGTGGACAGGTGGCTTGACCGCTATCGGCACTTCTGGAACCAGCACCTCGACGCCCTGGGCACCGAGATCGCGCGGGGAAAGCGGGAGCGTCGCGTCAGGGAGGCGAAGCCCTCGCCGACACCGGGCGCCGACACCGGCCCGTGAGACCGGCCCCGCCGTCCCTGTGGCCTGGGGGCTCAGGGTGAGCCACGCTCGAAGGGCCGTCCCAGCGCCCCGGGTTCGCGGCGCCGGTTCGTGAGCAGCAGCATCGCGAGCAGGGCCAGCAGGTACGGCGCCGCTATGAGCAGTTGCGCGTTCAACTCCAGGCCCAGCGCGGGCAGCGCCAGGCGCATGGCGTCGGCGAGGCCGAAGATCGCGCAGCCGAGCAGGGTGCGTCCCAGCCGCCAGCCGCCGAAGATCACCGCCGCGACGACGATGTACCCCCGTCCGGCCGTCATGTTCTGGTTGAACGAGCCGACCTCGCCGACCGCGAGGTACGCGCCGCCCAGCCCGGCCAGCGCGCCGCACCACAGCAGTGCCTGGCGGCGGCGCGCGTTGACCCGGATGCCGGTGACGTCGGCGGCACGCGGCCGCTCGCCGACCGCCCGCAACTCCAGGCCCCACCTGCTGCGCTCGACCAGCCACCAGGTCAGCGGGACGATGACGACCAGCAGGTAGGCCGGCCAGCGCTCGACGAACAGCGGGGGGCCGATCAGCGGTATGTCGCGCAGCCAGGGGACGCTGACCTGTGACACCTGGTGGGAGTCGAAGTCGCTGACCGTGATCAGGTAGCCGGTCACCCCGAGGACGAGGGCGTTGAGCACCAGACCGGCCACGAAGGTGTCGATCTCCAGCCGGTGGGAGAGGTTGCCGTGGACGAGGCCGATGAGGAGCCCGACCAGCACGCCCGCGACCAGCCCCGCGGTGGCGCTGCCGGTGGCACTGGCCGTGGCGATCGAGCCGAACGCGGCGCCCAGCATCATCGCCTCGACGGAGATGTTCATGGCACCGGCCCGCTCGGCGAGATACTCCCCGCACGCCGCGAAGGCGAGCGGCACCGTGAGCCGTACCCCGCTGGACAGGATGGTGGAGACGTCGTCCGCGCCGATCACAGGGCCGTCCTCTCCGCGACGGGCGCGGCCCCGTGCCCGTCGCGTGCGGCGCGCACGCCGGTTCCGCGGCGCCGGAGCGCGGCGATGACGGCGGGCGGGGCGACGAAGGCCAGCACCAGCAGGGCCTTCACCACGTCCACGACGAACGAGGGCACACCGGTCGCGGCGAGGAAGCCGCCACCGGAGCGCAGCGCGCCGAACAGCAGGGCGACCGCCACGGCCGGCACCGGCCGGTTGCGGGCGACGAGGGCGACGAGCAGTCCGTCCCAGCCGATGTTCATCGCCATGCCCGGCTGCAGCCGGTGGACGCCCACCGGGCTGGTCAGCAGCACGGCCCCGGCCAGCCCGGCGAAGGCGCCGGAGACGGCCAGCGCCGCGCCGCCCAGCGCGTCGGCGCGTACCCCCGCGTGCCTGGCGGCGAGCGGATTGAGTCCGAGCATGGTGAGCCCGAACCCCCAGCGGGTGCGGGTGATCGCCGTCGCGACGATCGCCGCTCCGGTCACCGCGATCAGCAGGCCGCCGTTGACCTGCAGGTCCGGATATTCCCCGATCGAGCCGAGCAGCGCGCTCGCCGGCAGCGGGTTGGACTGCGGCGCGACGACGGCGTCACCGATCCGCGACTCCTGCAGCAGCCACGGCGTGTTCACCGCGAACGCGACGAGCTGCTGGGCGACGAAGGTCATCAGCAGCGTGCTGACCACGATGTTGACGCCCCGCAGCCGGTACATCAGCGCGCTGAGGCCCGCCCACGCGCCACCGGCCAGCGCGGCGACCGTGAGCACGACCACCAGCAGCGCCGGGCCGGTGACCGCGAGGCGCAGTCCCACCCAGGCGGCGAAGAGCGCCCCGACGAGCACCTGGCCCTCCTGCCCGATGTTGAACACACCGGACCTGGCGCTGACGCACGCGCCCACGGCGACGAGCAACAGCGGCGCCGTGTACAGCAGGGTGGAGGTCCAGGCCGTCCAGTCAGCCACGCTGCCCTGGAAGAGTGCCCGCACCGAGGCGAGCGGGGATCCGCCGGTCACGGCGATGAGCAGCGACGACAGGGCGAGCGCCACGACCACGCCCGCGACGGTCGCCAGGCCGGTCTTCCAGCCGGACGCGCCGGGGCCGGGGGTGAGGAGGGCGAGCAGGCGTCCGGACGGGTTCGGGCCGGCGTTCGGGGGGGTTTCTCTCACGCGGTCGCCCCGCCCACCAGCATTCCGAGCCGCTCGGCCGTGGCCTCCCCGCCGGAGAGGACGCCGGTGATCCTTCCCGAGGAGATCACCGCGATCCTGGAGGCGAGGGTCATGACCTCCTCCAGTTCCGTGGAGATCAGCAGTACGGCCATCCCTTCGGACGCGACGTCGCGCAGCCGCCGGTGCATGTCCTCGATGGCGCCCACGTCCAGCCCCCGCGAGGGCTGGGCCACGACCAGGACGGCCGGGCGGGCGGAGAGTTCGCGGGCGAGCACGACCCGCTGCCGGTTTCCTCCGGAGAGGTCGCGCACCGGGGTGTCCGTCGACGGGGTGACGATGCCGAACTCAGCCACCATGCGGCGGGCGAGGGCGTGTGTCCTCCTGCGATCGAGGAACACCCGGCCGCTCACGGCGTCCAGCGACTTCATGACCAGGTTCGCCGCGACGCTCATGTCCAGCACCAGCCCGAAACCGTGCCGGTCCTCGGGCACGATGCCGAGCCCGGCGGCGTGCAGCGCACCCGGGCGGTTCAGATCGACCGGTCTGCCGGAGATCTCGACCGTCCCCGAGTCCGGTACGGCGAGCCCGGACAGCAGGTCACCCAGGCTCGACTGGCCGTTGCCCTCGGCCCCGTACAGGCCGACGATCTCACCGGGGGCGACGTCCAGCCCGAGATCGGACAGGACGGGCACGCCGTCGACAGTGAGGGTGAGGCCGCGCAGCCGCAGCGCGGGCGCCGGGGGGTCCTGGACGGCCGTGCCCGCCTCATCTGTCCCGATCTTCTCGGCCCTGAGCTCCTCGGGCCTGAGCTCGGTCATCGTGGCTTTTCCCGGCCCGGCCTCACCCGTCACGGCTCCTCCGGCTCCGGCCTCGGGACCGGTCTCGGTCATCGCGGCCTTCCCGGGTCCGTCACCCCTCGCGGACCCGTACGTCCCCGGCAGCACGCCGAGGGCGGCGGCCTCGGCGCCCAGGGAGACCTCCCTGCCGACCATCCACCTGGCCAGTTCCCGCGGGCCCGTCCGCGCGGTCGCGCCACGGAAGACGACCTTTCCCCCGCGCAGCACGGTCACCCGGTCGGTGGCCGCGGTGATCTCGTCCAGCTTGTGGCTGATCAGGATGACGGCGCGGTTCTCCGAACGGACCGCGCGGCGCAGCACGCCGAACAGCTCGGCCGACTCCGCCCGGGTCAGCACGGACGTCGGCTCGTCGAGGACGAGCACCGACGGGTCCCCGCGCAGGCACTTGATCAGCTCGACCCGCTGCCGCTCGCCCGCGGAGAGTCCCGCGACCCTGGCCAGCGGGTCGACCGGCAGACCGTAGCGCCGGGAGATCTCCAGCACCTGGTCGCGGGCGGCGGCCCTGTCGATTCTCCCGGTGTCGCCCAGGACGACGTTCTCCCAGACCGTGAGCGGGTCGATCAGGCTGAAGTGCTGGTGCACCATGCCGATGCCTAGCGCCGCGGCCTGCCTCGGGCTGCCGATGTCGACGGGCTCGTCATCGCGCAGGACGGTTCCGGCGTCCCGCCGGACGAGTCCCAGCAGGATCTTCATGAGCGTCGACTTGCCGGCCCCGTTCTCACCGAGCAGGCCGTGGATCTCTCCCCGGTACACGTCGAGATCCACGGCGTCGCAGGCCACCACCTGGCCGTAGCTCTTGCTCACTCCCCGCAGCCGCAGCGCGGGCACCGGCGGTGGGGAGAGCTCCCCGGCCTGTTCGTCTTCCCGCATCTCAGGAGCCGAGCCTCCGCACTTCCGCCTTGGGGTCGATCTTGCCGCTGCCGACGTCGGCGATGAACGTCTCCAGCCTCTCCTTCTGCTCGGGGGTGGGCTCGCAGATCCTCACGGTGGGGAAAGGGTCGACGCCGAGCTTCCAGACCTTCTCCACGCCCATCCGCAGCTTCGCCGCGGCGAATTCCTCCAGCGCGGCCCTGAAGTAGTCTCCGGGGCTGAAGAGCACCGAGATGTCGAAGGTGGGCGCGGTGGAGGCGCACCGGTCGGTGCCCGGGGTGAGGGTGAGCACGCCGTTGGCGTTGGCCAGCTCCGCCGACGCGTCGGTGGCGCCGCCCAGGTAGGGGTAGACGACCTTGACGCCCTGGCTGATCTGGGCCTGGGTGGCCTCCTTGGCCTTGGCCGAGTCGTTGAGGTCGCCGCTGTAGGTGACCGTCAGCGTGGCCTCGGGGACCACCAGCCGGATGCCCGCCCTGAAGGCCCTCGCCGCCGCGGTGGTGAAGTCGACCTCGGGCCCGGTCACGAACCCGGCCTTGGTCTCGCCTTTCTCCTTCATCAGCAGGCCCGCCGCGTATCCGGCGGCGAGCAGGCTCTGGTCCGCCTCGTCGGTGGAAAGCATGATCTTCGGGGTCTGCGGGATGTTGTCGGAGGAAGGTACGTACCAGGCGGTGCCCGCGCACACCGGCTCCTCGGCGGCGGGAATCGCGTCCCTGAGGTCCGCGGCGCCCAGGGCCACCATGTCGACCTTCTGGCGGCAGAGCGCTCGCGCGGCGTTGAGCGCCTCGCTGGTGTTGACGCCACCGCGCTTGATGATCGTCCAACCCTTCGAGGTGGCGAACTCCTCCGCCGTGTCCACGAAGCTCTGGTAGTAGCCCTTGTCGTTGATGTCACCGGGGCTCAGCACCCCGATGACGACCCGGCCGTCGCCGTTGACGTCCGGCTGGCCAGGGAGCACGGTGCCGCCGTCCTTCTCGGCTCCCGTACCTGCCGGGGCGGGGGTGGTCGCGCGGGGCGCCGTGGCGTCGCCGCTCGCGCATCCGGCGAGCGCCACCGCGGCGAGACAGGCGGTCAGCGCGGCCGTGACCCGGCCCGTTCGATGGTGTGCGGACATGACGATCCTCTCGATCCGATGCCCACGGGGCGCGGGTGGGGAACGAACCTTGGTCGCGGACAGGGGGGTACGGGCTCGTTGGGGGCAGGTTGGGACGCTGCCATGTGGACGCTGCCATTTAACCGCCGTCGGCGTCCATCGTGTTCACCGCCTGCCCAAGGAGGGAGAACTCCCCGGTCGGAAAGCCTTCCGCTCCGTCCCACACGGCCCGTGCGCATCCTCGGGCAGGCGGGCCACGCGCTCGTCGACGCCCTCTTCGCCCGACCCACCGCCGTCCCACGCCGCCCGCGCGGATCCTCGGGCAGGTGGGCCAGATGCTCCTCAGCACCCTCTTCACCCGACCCGTCATCGCCTCGCACGACCCGCGCGGATCCGGCGTACGATGCGGGCATGCCGAACCTCGGGCCCACTGAGCTGCTGATCATCGTCGCTCTGCCCGCCGTGCTCCTGGCGATCGTCGTCGGTGTCGTCATGGCGGCCAGGAAGGGCGGCCGCGCGGTCTCCGGCGGGGTGCCCACCGCGCCACTGACGCCCCAGGGATTGCATGAGACCGTCACCGGGCTGACGCGCCAGGGGCAGAAGATCCAGGCGATCAAGGAGTTGCGCCAGTACACCGGGCTCGGTCTGAAGGAGGCCAAGGATGTCGTCGACGCCGTGGCCATGGGGCGCGACCTGTGGAGCCATCCCCTCATGGCGCGCGTTCGCGCCGCCCATCCCGTGGAGTCCCCGAGCACCATCGCGATCACTGGGCCCGACCTCGCCACTCGCGTGCGCGAGCTCAAGGCCGCCGGCCGTGCCGAGCAGGCGATCCACCTGGTGCGCGGCGAGACCGGCATGGGCGAGCGCGAGGCCGAGCTCTTCGTCGAAGCGCTCTGACTCACCCCGGCCCCTTCAAGCCCCCTTCCCCGAGTCCTTCGAAACCTCCGCCCCTCTTTTCCCGAGCTCCGCGAACCGGGACACTTCGCGGCGAAGCCCTCGGCCCGGGCCGACGAACAGGATCCGAGGCGGCGCTGTCACACCTCAGGGCGTGGTGCGGGTGGTCAGCCGGATGTTCCGAGCATGCCGTTCGGGTCGAGCACGAACTTGGACGCGGCGCCCTGGTCGAACTCCTCGTACCCCTGGGGCGCCCGCTCCAGCGGGATCGGCACGGCGTTGACCGCCTTGGCGATCTGCACCCTGTCGTGCAGGATCGCCTGCATCAGATAGCGGTTGTAGCGCATGACGGGGCACTGGCCCGTGGTGAAGGCGAGCGACTTGGCCCAGCCGAGGCCGAGCCTGATGGACAGCGAACCCTGCTTCGCGGCCTCGTCCGGGGCACCCGGGTCGCCGGTCACGTACAGGCCCGGGATGCCGAGCGCGCCGCCGGCGCGGGTGATGTCCATGAGCGAGTTGAGCACGGTGGCGGGCTGTTCCCTGTCGGAGTCGCCACCGTGGCCGCGCGCCTCGAAGCCGACGGCGTCGACGCCGCAGTCGACCTCGGGCTCGCCGAGGATCTGCTCGATCTGGTCCTTCGGGTCACCCAGCGACACGTCGACGGTCTCGCAGCCGAAGCTGCGGGCCTTTTCCAGCCGTTCCTTGTTCAGGTCGCCGATGATGACCACGGCCGCCCCGAGGAGGAACGCCGAGACGCCCGCGGCGAGCCCGACCGGTCCCGCGCCCGCGATGTAGACGGTCGATCCCGGCTTCACCCCGGCGCTGACGCAGCCGTGGAAGCCGGTCGGGAAGATGTCGGTGAGCATGGACAGGTCGAGGATCTTCTCCATCGCCTGGTCTCTGTCGGGGAACGTGAGCAGGTTCCAGTCGGCGTAGGGCACCAGGACGTACTGCGCCTGCCCGCCGATCCAGCCGCCCATGTCGACGTAGCCGTACGCCGAGCCTGGCCGGTCGGGGTTGACGTTCTCGCAGATCCCGGTCTTGCCCTCCTTGCAGTTGCGGCAGCGGCCACAGGCGATGTTGAAGGGGACGGAGACGAGGTCGCCCTTCTTGACGAACTCCACGTCCGGGCCGAGTTCGACGACCTCGCCGGTGATCTCGTGCCCGAGGATGAGGCCGACGGGCGCGGTGGTGCGGCCACGGACCATGTGCTGGTCGCTGCCGCAGATGTTCGTCGCGACGGTCTTGACGATCGCGCCGTGCGGCACCTTACGGCCCACGTTCGCCGGGTTCACCCCGGGTCCGTCCTTGAGCTCGAACCCGGGATAGTCGATGTCCCGGACCTCCACCTTGCCTGTCCCCTGGTACGAGACGGCCCTGTTGCTCGGCATGACGTCCTCCCTGTTCGTTTCCTCGTGGTGTGCCCTTCCGCGTGACGCCGGCGGAGCGGCCCGCCGCCGTCGAGGGGACGTGAGGGGAATGGTGACGACCACATCCGAACCGATGATGATTTTTCGCCTTTTTTCACCATATACCTGCTGGTTGCGGCGATATCGGGGAGCCATCCCCCTCCGGGATCCGCCTCCCCCAATCCGCCAGAGCCGGTGACCGGCGTGATACCGAAGGATCCCTATCCCGCGTGGGGTCGGCAGCGGCGGTGGACCTCGTCGACCCGCTCGGTGAGCCCTCTTTCGTCGAGGTGTTCCAGGAGCGGCACCGCGACCCTGCGACTGGTGCCGAGGGCCTGCCTGGCCTGACTGACCGTGAACGGCTGCGGCAGCCGGGCGAGCACCCGGCCCGCCAGGACGTCCGCGCCGGGCAGCAGCACGATCCCGTCGGCCACCCGGAGCAGCGCCCCCACCCGTACGGCGGCCGCCAGCTCCCTGGGCCCCAGCCCCAGCTCGGCCAGCCTGCCCGCCTCCGGGGCCAGGAAGGGGCGCGCGGACAGCTCGGCGCCGAGCCGCTCGACGGCCCGGACGACCGGCGCGGGCAGCGCCGGGCGGACACAGGGGCCGCTCACGATCCGTCCGGCCTCCAGGGCGAGCGGCGGGCGCAGGAGCGCCGCGACCAGCCGACGGTCGGGCAGGGCCAGCTCGTGACGGGCCGCCTCCACCGGCATGCCCGGCTCCAGCGGATGCGCCGAGGAGTGGCGCCGCACCACCTCGGGGAGACGCTCCTCCAGCATCGACCAGTGCGCCGGATCGACGTGCCAGTCGCCGCACACCGGCCTTCCCCGAGCACACCCCATCGCCACCAGATCACCGGTACGCAGCAGCAGGTGGGTTCGCAGCAGGGAGGCCGCGTCCGGCGGGGCCGCCGCCAACTCGGCCGCCCGCTGCCGCGCCGCGCCCCGGCGGCGCAGGTCAGGCGGGCGGGGATCGAGCACGCTCGCCCGCGCGAGGACCCGCACCTCGCCCCGGTCGCGCCCGGGATCGCGCAGCAGCAGCACGTCGCCCGCGTGCAGGGGGAGCCGTCCGGCCAGGCGCAGCCGGGCGATCCGCCCACCGAGCGGCCGCACGTCGCACACCACCGCCGCGGAGCCGATGTGCGCGGTCAGCCGCCCCGGAAGATCACCGGCGTCCCAGCCCTCGGAGCGTCCCTCGCCTCCGAACGCCCCAGGGATGTGTTCCCAGGAGCCCTCCGACCCGGTATCCCCGGCGGGCACGCGCGAGCCACCACCTCCGAGGCCGTCCACCTCGAACTCACCAGGCCACCACGGGCCACCGCCCGCGGGTCCCGACGGGCTGAGGCGCACGTCGACCAGGTCGGTGTACGTCCACGCGTCCGGGGTGACCAGGGCAAGGCCACGACAGGGATCGCCATGGCCGCGCATGCCCCGCAGGTTGAGCGCCACCCTGGCCACGCCGGTCACCGAGGCCACCGGCTCCTTCAGGCACTCCAGCGCCCGCACCCGCGCGGGCACGCCGTCGAGATCCAGCTCGTCCCCCGCGGTGATCGTGCCCGCGGGCAAAGTCCCGGTCACGACCGTGCCACTGCCACGTACGGTGAACGCCCGGTCGATCCACAGCCGAACCGGCGCCCCTGGATCGGGTACGGGCAGTCCGGCCACCAGCCGGTCCAGTGCCCGGCGCAGCTCGTCGAGGCCCTGCCCGGTGCGTCCGCTCACGGCCAGCGCCTCGGCACCGCTCAGACCACCCGCCGCCAGACGGGCCCGCGCCCGCTCCACGGCCGGAGCCGGCTCCGCGAGATCGGCGCGGGTCACCACGAGCAGGCCGTGCCGCACCCCCAGGGTCTCCAGCGCCACCAGGTGCTCCTCGGACTGCGGCATCCAGCCCTCGTCGGCCGCCACCACGAACATGACGGCGGGCGCCGGACCGGCCCCGGCCAGCATGGTGGCGAGAAAGCGCTCGTGGCCGGGAACGTCGACGAAGGCGAGCCGCTCCCCCGAGGGCAGCTCCGTCCAGGCGTAACCGAGTTCGATCGTGAGCCCCCGCCGGCGCTCCTCGGCCAGCCGGTCGGGTTCCATCCCGGTGAGCGCCCGCACCAGGGTGGACTTACCGTGATCGACGTGGCCCGCCGTGGCGACGACGTGCATCAGCCACCCGTCCACGCCCCGTGTGCCGACCGGCCGTCCCGACGGTCACACACGGCGGCCCTCACCCCGAGAACGGCGCTCAGTACATCACCGTCCCGGTCCGCGGGCACGGCACGCAGATCGAGCAGGAGACGGCCGCCCTCCACCCTGCCGACGACCGGGAGCCGCCCGGTCCGCAGCGGCACCGCGAACCGCTCGGGCAGGCTGACCGCGGCGCTCGGCAGCCTCACGCCCGGTGCCCCGCCGCCGCCCACCGCCGCCTCGCTCGGCACGGCCCTCGCGTCGATCCCCGTCTCGGCCAGCCTGGCCGCGAGCGCGGCGGCACGCTCGCCGAGCAGCGCGGCGTCGGCGTGCAGAGCTTGGTGGACGGGGGTGGCGGGGCCTCGCAGGGTGGCCTCCAGCGCGGCCAGTGTCAGCTTGTCCACCCGGAGCGCACGGGCCAGCGGGTGTCTGGCGCACCGCTCGACCAGGTCGCGCCGACCCAGCAGCAGCCCGGCCTGCGGACCGCCGAGCAGCTTGTCGCCACTCGCGGTGACAAGGTCGGCTCCGGCCTCCAGAGCGCTCGCCGCGTCGGGCTCGTTCGGCAGCAGCGGCTCCCGCGCGAGCAGACCCGAGCCGATGTCTGCCACCACGGGCACACCCAGCGCGGACAGCTCGGCGACCTCGACCGAGCCGGTGAAACCCTCGATCAGGAAGTTCGACGGGTGCACCTTGAGGACGAAGCCCGTCTCCGGTCCCACCGCCGCCCGGTAGTCGGCGTGGCAGGTGCGGTTGGTCGTGCCCACCTCGCGTAGCCTGGCGCCGGTGGAGACGAGCAGGTCGGGGATGCGGAACCCGTCGCCGATCTCCACCAGCTCGCCGCGGCTGATCACGATCTCCCGCCCGGCGGCGAGCGCGGTGGCCACGAGCACGAGCGCGGCGGCGTTGTTGTTGACCACGTGCACGCCTTCCGCGGCGGGAACGGCCCGCGCGAGCGCGTCCATCGCACCCCGCCCCCGGCGGGCGCGGACTCCGGTGGCCAGGTCGAACTCCACGTCCGCGTAGCCCGCCGCGGCGGCCGTGGCCTCCACCGCCGCAGCCGAGAGCGGCGCGCGGCCCAGGTTGGTGTGGACCAGCACCCCGGTCATGTTGATCACCTGCCGCGAGCTCGCCGGGTACGGCGGGAGCGCCGCCACGGCCGCGTCCGCGATCTCTCCCGGATCGAGCGCGCCCTGCCGTACGCGTCGCTGTGCCCGCACCACGGCGTCCTTGACGACCGTCCGCCCGAGCCTCCCCGCCGCCGCGACCAGCCGCGGGTCGGCGAGGACGGCGTCGGTGCGCGGCACGAGCCTGCGTGGGTCCACTCTCCGAACATAGGCGAAGGCGGAAGGGAATCGAATCCGCCAGGCCGAGGACCTGGGCCTTTGAAGCCCGGCCTCCCATTCCTTCCGCCGGGCGTTCCGGCGAGCGCGTCTCCTCTGGGCGTCGTCGGTCAGGACTTCCCGTCTCTGGTCTCGATGGTGTGAAGCGCCTCACGTGGCCAAATGTTGCGCCAGCGGTCTCCGCACACCCTCGGCCTTCATTCTGAAACCTTGATAGGTCGGATGTCTAGGGGCGACGAACGACGCATGAGCGGATTTTCGTTGGCTTTTGTTACGGCTATTGACGCGATACATCAAATCTTTTAACTTGACCGAAACCCCCCAGTCCCAAACCCCGCCA
Organism: Streptosporangium sp. NPDC050284; assembly: GCF_044459525.1. NCBI lineage: Bacteria > Bacillati > Actinomycetota > Actinomycetes > Streptosporangiales > Streptosporangiaceae > Streptosporangium > Streptosporangium sp. NPDC050284. Next base: position 3,546 of record NZ_JBITIZ010000036.1, on the reverse strand, counting down.
CCTGCCGATTCGACCGGACTCCCGAGTTGACCTGTTGTCGAGTTCGTCGTCGCATGCGCGATTTCGGCTGCCGGCGAGGCTGCACCACGCTTGGAGAAGCACCATGCCAGACCTGTCCCGCAGGCAGTTGATGTCGATCAGCGCAGCCGGAGCCGGAGCTCTGCTGCTCCCCATGCAATGGACGGCGGTGGCCCGAGCCGCTTCGGTGGCGCCTCCGGAAGTACTCGCCGCCAACGACCTGGCCCTCTGGTACGACCGGTCCGCCGGCACCGACTGGCTGCGCGCGCTGCCCATCGGCAACGGACGCCTCGGCGCCATGGTCTTCGGCAACGTCGACCAGGAGCGGCTGCAGCTCAACGAGGACACCGTGTGGGCCGGCGGCCCGTACGACCAGAGCAACCCGAGGGGCGCCGCGGCGCTGGCGGAGATCCGGCAGCTGGTCTTCGAGGACCAGTGGATTCAGGCCCAGAACCTCATCGACCAGGCAATGCTCGGGAACCCCGTGGGCCAGCTGGCCTACCAGCCCGTCGGCAACCTCAGGCTGAGCTTCCCCGGCGGCACCGGCTCGACGGAGTACAACCGCCAGCTGGACCTCACCACCGCCACCACATCCACCACGTACCTCAAGAACGGGGTGCGCTTCCGGCGCGAGGTGTTCGCGAGCGCCCCGGACCAGGTCATCGCGATCCGCCTGACCGCCGACCAGCCCGGCTCGATCACGTTCTCCGCGACCTTCGACAGCCCTCAGCAGAACACGCGCTCCAGCCCGGACGGCGCGACGGTCGCGCTCGACGGCCGGTCCGGCAATCACCGGGGCATCACCGGCTCGGTCCGGTTCCAGGCACTGGCCCGGGCCTTCGCCGAAGGCGGCACCGTCTCCAGCTCCGGCGGCACACTTCAGGTTTCCGCCGCCGACAGCGTGACGGTGCTGGTCTCCATGGGCTCAAGCTACGTGAACTACCAGGACGTGAGCGGCGACTACCAGGGCATCACGCTCGGGCACCTCAACGCCGCCCAGGACAAGACCTTCGCCGAGTTGCGCAGCCGGCACGTCGCCGACTACCAGAAGCTGTTCGGGCGTACGAATCTCGAACTCCCGCGCACCTCGGCGGCCGACCAGCCGACCGACGTCCGGATCGCGCAGCACAACGCCGTCGACGACCCGCAGTTCTCCGCGCTGCTGTTCCAATTCGGCCGGTACCTACTGATCTCCTCTTCGCGTCCCGGCACGCAACCGGCCAACCTCCAAGGCATCTGGAACGAATCGATGTCCCCGTCGTGGGACTCGAAGTACACCATCAACGCCAACCTGCCGATGAACTACTGGCCCGCCGACACGACGAACCTGTCGGAGTGCTACCAGCCGGTGTTCAGCATGATCAACGACCTCACGGTGACCGGCGCCCGCACGGCGCAGGCGCAGTACGGCGCCGGCGGCTGGGTCACCCACCACAACACCGACGGCTGGCGGGCCACCTCGGTCGTGGACGGCGCGTTCTGGGGCATGTGGCAGACCGGCGGAGCATGGCTGGCCACCATGATCTGGGACCACTACCTGTTCACCGGTGACGTCGAGTTCCTGCGGAAGAACTACCCGGCCATGAAGGGCGCCGCCCAGTTCTTCCTTGAGACCCTGGTGGAGGAACCGAGGCTCGGATATCTGGTCACGAACCCCTCCAACTCCCCCGAACTGGCCCACCACGCGAACGCCAGCGTCGCCGCCGGCCCCACCATGGACAACCAGATCCTGCGCGACCTCTTCCACGGGTGCGCCGAGGCGAGCCAAGTCCTCAGTGTGGACGCGAGTTTCCGCGCGCAGGTCCTGGCCGCCGCGGACCGGCTGCCGCCGATGAAGGTCGGTTCGCGCGGCAACATCATGGAATGGCTGTACGACTGGGTGGAGACCGAGCGGAGCCACCGGCACGTCTCCCACCTGTACGGCCTGCACCCCAGCAACCAGATCACCAAGCGCGGCACCCCGGAGCTGTTCGAGGCCGCCCGGCGGACGCTGGAGTTGCGCGGCGACGACGGAACGGGCTGGTCACTGGCCTGGAAGATCAACTACTGGGCGCGGATGGAGGAGGGCAAGCGCGCGCACGACCTCGTCCGCTTCCTCGTGACGCCGGCCAGGCTCGCCCCCAACATGTTCGACCTGCACCCGCCCTTCCAGATCGACGGCAACTTCGGCGCCACCTCCGGTATCGCCGAGATGCTGCTGCAGAGCCATGCCGGTGAACTGCACCTGCTGCCCGCGCTGCCGGAGGCGTGGCCGACCGGGCGGATCGAAGGCCTGCGAGGGCGCGGAGGTTACACCGTCGGCGCGACGTGGAGCGATTCCCAGGCCGACGAATTCCTGATCACGCCCGATCGCGACGGCACGATCAAGGTACGCGGCCAGATGTTCGCCGGACGCTACCGGGTGCTCGACGCCACCCGCGGCGGCACCGCTCGCACCAAGCGGACCGAAGAGCCCGACCTGCTCAAAATCACCGGACAGGCCGGTCACACCTACCGCGCGTACGCCTTGCAGAAGGTCAAGCTCGACGGGCCCGCCGAGGTCGCGCTGGGCCAGGAGGCGACGTTCACCTTCACACTCCGGGCGATCGACATGCCGATCGCACCCAGGACGAGCGTGTCCCTCGAGGTTCCGGACGGGTGGACCGTCACTCCGGCGCAGGTCGTGCTGAAGCCCTTGTCGCCTGACTCCGAGGCCACCGCCGAGTTCAAGGTCACCCCCGCCGCGACCGGCTCGGCGACCAGCGTGGTCGTGACCGGCAAGGCGACCGGCCGTGACTGGACCGCCTCCGCCAAGACCTCGGTCCGGCTGTGGGACGGCAGGGAGACGCCGCTGGAGCAGAACTTCACCAACATCGCCGTGACCGACAACGGCAACACCGCCCCCGGCAACTTCGACGGCAACGGCGCCAGCATCTCCGCCCAGGCGCTGGCCCAGGTCGGCGTCACCCCCGGCAGCACGGTCAGCAAGGGCGGGATCGACTTCAAGTGGCCGGCCGTCCCGGTGGGCACCGCCGACAACGCCATCGCCTCCGGCCAGTCCATCAAGCTGAGCGGCTCGGGCGCGAAACTCGGCTTCCTGCTGACCGGAACGTACGGCGCGGTTTCCGGGCCGGCCACCATCGTCTACAAGGACGGCACGAGGCAGACCTTCACCCTCAGCTCCCCCGACTGGTACGGCGCCCCCAGGCCGGAGGGCGACGCCGCCATCGTGGCTTCCTACCAGAACCGTCCGGGAAACCAGCAGGTCAACACCGCCGCGACCATCTACTACGTCGGCGTGGCGCTGCAGGACAAGGAGGTCTCCCGCCTCGACCTGCCGAACATCAGCGCGAGAGCGCAGTCGGGCGTCGCGACCATGCACATCTTCGCCGTCGCGATAGGCGGATAGCACCCCCGGATAACCGCCGAGCCTGACCGAAGGGCCGCGGGGGGGGGGCGCCCCCCCCCCCCCCCCCCCCCCCCCCGCGCCCCCCGCGGGGGGGCCCCCCCCCCCGGCCCCCCCGACCGGTGGACCACAGGACCCCCCCC
>NZ_JBITIZ010000035.1:0-37845 GCF_044459525.1 Streptosporangium sp. NPDC050284 | reverse complement strand
GTATGGATCAACAAACCATCCACGCCCCTCCAGATCGAGACCTCAGCACAAACGCCACAAGTAGCCTGATGTCTCAGCAGGTTTGACAGGTTCCGAGTCGTCTCTCAAGTCGTCTCATCGTGAGTCACGGTGAGACACATGTGAGTCACACGCCCGGGGCAGGCGTTGTTGACCTTGCGTGCGGTCTTGCGGGCCGCTTTGAGGACCAGCCGGGCGGTGGCCCGGGCGCTGTCGTGATACAGCTGCGCCCCGCTCAGGTTCGTACCCCGCAAGTCAGCATCCTTCAGCGCCGCCCCGCACAGATCCGCACCAGTGATGCTGAGCGCAGTCGTGCGAATCTCATGTTCGCGTGTGTCAGCGTCGCGTTGGTGAGATCCGCGCGGGTGAGCGTCGTCCAGCTCAGCCCCGCACCCGTGAGCCGCGCCTTCCAAGGGCATGTCGCTGATCAAGCCAGGCGTTGAGCGGGTCGTAGCTGTGGGTCATGCATAGCGAACAGCTGTGCCGGCGCCCGCGGGATTCTGTAGGCGGCGGTCTGACACGCACGCAGTTCGTGAGCGATGAGGTCCGGGATCGGGTATCAGCGCTTGTGTTCCAGCGCCGCCAGCCGTTCGGCTACTTTGTCGCCGATGGTGACGAGCATCGCCATTTCTGTCGCAGTGAGATGATCGATGAGCACGTCGCGGACGTCGGCCACGTGCTGCGGAGCCGCGACCTTGATCAGGTCGCTGCCCCGGGGAGTGATGGCGACCACCGCCCCCCGTTGGTCGGCGAGGCACCGCTCGCGGGACACCAGGCCGCGATTTTGCATCCGGCCCAGGTGCTGCGACAGGCGGCTCTTCTCCCAGCGCAACAGCTGGCCGAGTTCGAACGACCTCAGCCGGCCTTCGGGCGCCTCGGAGAGATGGGCCAGGACCTTGTAGTCAGCGGCGGACAGCCCGCACCGGTTGCGCAGTTGCCGCTCGATGAACTCCGACAGCCCGTCCTGCATCTTTATCAGGCTGCGCCAGGCCTGCTGTTCTCGCTCGTCCAACCACCGCGGCTCGGTCATGCACGTCACTTTACCGTCTGGTTGACATGGTAACCAAATGCGACATACAGTCTGGTTCACACGTTAACCAAATGTGGGGCGTCGACGACACAACCCGTTGACAACGACGGGGTGGGCATGGCGCGTCCTATCCGGCTTCAGAAAGCAGGCACACCAATGAGCAGCGTCAGCATTATCGGCCTGGGGAACATGGCCGGCGCCCTGGCCGCACGCGCGGTCGCCGGCGGCAACGCCGTCGAGCTCATCGGCCGCGACCCGGCCAAGGCGGAGGACCTGGCCGCGACGCTCGGCGGCGGGGCTACGGTCGGGACATTCGGCGCCGTCCCGGTTGGCAACATCGTCGTCCTGGCCGTGCCATACGCCAGCGCCGTGCCGGTCGTCGCCCAGTACGGGGATGCACTGGCCGGCAAGTTCATCATCGACATCTCCAACACGTTCAACGCCGACGCCACCGGGCTCGTCATCCCTGACGGCACGTCCGGTGCGCAGGAGATCGCCAAGGCAGTCCCGGCGAGCGCGCACGTCGTGAAGGCGTTCAACACGGTCTTCGGCCACGTGCTGGCCCAGGGGCGTCCGTTGGACGTGTTCTTCGCCGGAGATGACGCGCGGGCCAAGGCCGACGTGTCGGCGTTCATCGAGAGCCTCGGACTGCGCCCGCTCGATGTCGGCGGCCTGGAGATGGCCCGCTGGCTGGAAGGGGTCGGACCGCTGCTGATGGGCCTGGCCCGCAACGGCGCGGGGACCTTCGACGTCGCCCTCGGCGTCGACCTCCCCGGCTGAGCGCACCCCTGCTAGTAGCCCGCAGCGCTCCCGCCGCGGATTCTCACGAAGGAGTCATCGTGCGTCTGATATGGCAGCTCTTGGCGGTTGTGGCGGTCTGGATCCTCGGCAATCTGGGCACCGCGGCGGTGAAGGACAACCCCTGGCCGGCGCTCGTCGCCGGCCTGCTGACGGCCGTCGTCGCGGTCCTGGTCTACGGCTGGGTGGTGCGGCGCACCGAGCACCGGGCCCCCGTCGAGGTGGCGCTGAAGGGAGCAGGCGCGGGGATCAGCTGGGGCACGCTGCTCGGCATCGCGCTGTTCGGGGCAGTCATCGCGAACATCGCCTTCTTAGGCGACTACACGATCAACGGCCTGGGCACGACAGCGAGCGCCGTCGACCTGCTCGGCATCATGGCGGGTGCCGCCGTGACCGAGGAGCTGGTCTTCCGCGGTGTCCTGTTCCGGAACGTCGAGCACTGGACCGGAACCTGGATCGCGCTCGTGCTGACCGGCTCGCTGTTCGGCCTGATCCACCTGCTCAACGCGAACGCCACCCTGTGGGGCGCCATCGCTATCGCCATCGAGGCAGGCGGGATGCTGACCGCCGCGTACATCGCCACCCGCAAGCTGTGGGTGCCGATCGGTCTGCACTTCGGCTGGAACATTGCCGCGAGCGCCATCTTCAGCACCAAGGTGTCCGGCAGCAACACCCCGCAGGGCCTGCTGGACGCGACGATGTCGGGTCCAGCGCTGGTCACGGGCGGCGACTTCGGACCGGAGGGCAGTGTGTACGCCGTGGTGTTCGGCGTGGTGGCCACCGTCGTGTTCATGTGGCTGGCACACCGGCGTGGTCACGTGGTCCCCGTCCGTCGCTCGGCCCGGGCGGACGTGGCCGCTAGGCTCGCCAGGTGATCGAACCCCCGCCGGCGCGCACGTCGTGAAGGCGTTCAACACCGTCTTCGGTCACATGCTGGCGCAGGGCAACCCGCTGGACGTGCTCATCGCCGGCGGCGACGCTGAGGCCAAGGCGACTGTGTCGGCATTCATCAAGAGCCTCGGGTTGCGGCCGATGGACACCGGCCCCCTGGGAATGGCGCGCTGGCTGGAGGGAACGGGCCTGGTGATGATAGGCCTGGGCCGCTACGGCGCGGGAAGCTTCAACTTCACCCTCGGCGTCAGCACTTCTGCCTGAGCGCGCCCGCACCACCACTTCTCGCGCCACATCAATCACAAGGAGCAGTAGCGTGCGCGTTTTCGTCACTGGCGGGACCGGCCATTCCGGTTCGTACATCATCCCCGAGCTCATCGCCGCCGGGCACCAGGTCACCGGCCTGGCCCGGTCGGACACGGCCGCGGCGGCGCTGTCCGCGCTCGGCGCGAAGGTGCGCCGCGGCGACCTCCAGGATCTCGACGGGCTCAAGGAAGCGGCTGCGGACTCCGACGGCGTCATCCACGTCGCGCACCGGCAAGACCTGCTTTTCTCCGGCGGGATCCACGCCGTGGCCGCCGCCGAGCTCCCGATCATGCTCGCGTACGGGGAGGCACTCGCGGGAACCGGAAAGCCGCTGGTCGCGGCAGGGAGCATCGGCTCGCCCGGGCAGGGATTCCTGGGCCGGACGGCCACCGAGGAGGACCCGGCCCTTCCCAGTGGCGATGAGCACAAGGGCACCCTGCGGGCTCGAAACATCGTGGAAACCACCGTAATCGGCCTCGCCGAGCAGGGCGTGCGGTCTTCGGTCGTGCGGCTCGCCAACATCGCGCACAGCACGACCGACCGTGCCGGCTTCCTCCCCACGCTGATCGCGCTCGCGAAGGAGAAGGGCTTCATCGGCTACCCCGGAGACGGCGCGAACCTGTGGAACGCTGTGCACATCCGCGATGCCGCCTCCTTGTTCCGCCTGGCGCTGGAGAAGGGCCCGGCCGGCAAATACTGGCACGCGGTCGACGACGGGGGCATCCCGCTCCGCGAGATCGCCGAGGCCATTGGCAGCCGCCTGGGCCTGCCCGCCGTGAGCGTGCCCTTGGACGAACTGATGCTGCCGGGATACTTCGGGTTCCTCGCGAACATAGTCACGCAGAGCTACCCGGCGTCCAACCTCATCACCCGCCGGACCCTCGGCTGGGAACCCGCTCAGCCCAGCCTGCTCGCCGATTTGGACAACGGCCACTACTTCCCCGCCAGTTGACGGCAGGGACCCCCATCGCAACGGTCAAGAACGTGCTGGATTGGCTGGAGTCCTTCCACCAGCTGACCGGCCGCCGCCACCGCGGCGGCGCCCGTGCCGCCACTGGCGCAACGGGCGTCACGCATCGCCACGCCCGGCCGCTGCGTGATCGCGCCATCGTGCACACCATGCTCGGCACCTTCCTGTCCGACCCGACCGACGCCCCGGCCGTGGTCGTCGACTACGTCGCCGAGCAGCTCGGCCTGGATCCGGCCGACCTGAAGGGGTACGGGGAGAAGGAGGCGCGCTGGGATCACCAAAAGCTGATCCGCCAAGCGCACGGCTACACCAGTTTCGAGTTCGAGCAGTGGTTCGGCTTGGCCCGGTGGGTGTATCGGCGGGTGTGGAGCGGCAGCGAACGCCCGATCGTGCTGTTCGACCTGGTCACCCACCGCCTGGTCGAGGCCAAGATCCTGCTGCCCGGGGTCACCACCTTGGAGGAGATGGACGTCGCCGCCATCCACGCCGCCGCCGACGTCGTCGCCGATATCGCTCGCGAACCGGATGAGCACCTGCACGAGGAACTGACCGAGCGCTACGCCACCGTGCGGCGCTTCCTGCCCAAGCTGCTCAAGCACCTCGACTTCGATGCCGGAGCGGCCCTGGACGCGCCAGGGCAGGGGGTGCGGCCCGGTCATGAGGTGCTGGAGGCGATCGACTTCCTGCGCGCGATCGAACGCCGCCGCACCGACATCTCTCCCGAGGAGGTCCCGGCCGCCTTCCTGACCTCCGCCTGGCACCGGCGGGTCTTCCCCAAACGCGGCGAGTTCGCCGGAACCTTCGACAAGCAGGCCTACACCCTGGCCGCGGTGGAGCGGTTGCGCGAGTCGTTGCGCCGCCACGAGGTGTTCGTGCCGGGCCTGCGCAAATGGGGTGACCCCACCGCCGGGCTGCTGACCGGAGCGGCGTGGGAGAAGGAGCGCCCGAAGATCTGTGAGGAGCTGGGCCTGTCACCCGATCCCGAGCACGACGTACAGCGCTGGGCCACCACCCTTGACCACGCCTACAAGCAACTCGCCGCGGGCCTGTCGGGCGACGAAGACGGCCAAAACAAGTGGGTTCGCCTGGAAAGGGATGAGAGCGGCAAGGACCGGCTGGTCCTGACCGGCCTGGAACGCCTGGACGAGCCCGCCTCACTGACCGCGCTGCGCGCCGACATCGATGCCCGCATCCCCGTCGTCGACCTGCCCGAGGCGCTGCTGGAAGTGCACGCCTGGACGGCTGCCTGGACCACTTCACCCACGTCTCGGGGGACGCGCCCTCCCGCAAAGAGGACATGATCACCTCGATCGCCGCCGTGCTGGTCGCCCAGAGCATGAACGTCGGCATGCGCCCCATGGTCTGCGAAGGTGATCCGGCACTCGCCCTGGACCGCCTGTTCTGGGTGGAGCAAAATTACCTGAGGGCGGCCACCATCACTGCCGCCAACGCCGCCCTGGTCGACCACCACACCACCCTGGAGTTGGTGCAAGCCTGGGGCGGCGGCGAACTGGCCTCCGCCGACGGACTGCGCTTCGTCGTCCCGGTCAAAACCATCAACGCCGGAACCAACACCAAATACTGGGGGAAAGGCAAAGGCGCCAAGGGCGCCACCTATTACAATTTCACCTCCGACCAATTCACCGGCTTTCACGGCATCGTCATTCCCGGCACGCCGAAGGACTGGTATTACATCCTGGAAGGACTGCTGGAACAGGAGACCTCACTGAAGCCGACCGAGATCGCCTCCGACACCTCAGGAGCCTCCGAAATCGCCTTCGGCATCTTCCGGCTGCTGGGCTGGCAGTTCTCCCCACGCCTGGCCGACGTCGGCAGCGCCACCCTCTTCCGCGCCGATCCGGCCGCCCACTACGGACGGCTGGAGAGCCTGATCCGCAGCCGCGTCAACCTCGGCCTCATCCGCGACAACTGGGATGACCTGCTGCGCGTCGCCGCGTCCCTGTCCACCGGCGCGGTCAAGGCCAGCGAACTGTTTCGCTACTTCGCCGGCGGCGGCACGCCCACCCCGATCGGCCGCGCCCTGATGGAGCTGGGCAAGCTGGATCGCTCCACTTACCTGGCCTGCTACTTCGACGACGAACTCCTACGCCGCCGCGTACACACCCAGCTCAACCGCCAAGAATCCCGCCACACCCTGGCCAGGAAAATCTTCCACGGCCAAAAAGGCGAACTCCGGCAGAAATACAAAGAAGGCCAGGAAGATCAACTAGGGACGTTGGGGTTCATGACCAACGTCTGCATCCTCTGGAATACCGTCTACACGGCTCGCGCGCTGAACGAAATCCGCGCCGAAGGAAAGAAGATAGCCGCCGCCGACATCGCCCGACTGTCCCCGCTGGGATTTGAGCATTTCAATTTCCTGGGCCGCTACAACTTCGCCCTGCCGGAGACCATCCGGGACGGCGCCCTGCGCCCGCTGCGCACGCCCCCACCCGGTCAGTAAGACCGCAGGAACGCCACACCCTCTGAATCCGCCACGGCGCAAGACTGGCCTGGTCAGAGACAGTGTGTCAAATCATGTGACGCTAACCCCGACTCATCGTTCCACTAGTACTGGGAGGCCGGCCTCCGCCGGAAACCCACTTCCCCGATGCCCGATCAGCCTGTCGGCATGGTCGGCCACCCGGCCTTGATCGGTGCCATCGGGACGGCTAGCGTGATCGCCGAACTGCCGGGAGGCGGGGCCGAGGTGATCGCGTCACGTGGGAAGAGCCCTTGACCCGAACGAGCTGTTCGACCATGACGCCGTGGAGTTTGGGACCGACTGACGATGAGCGCGGAAGAGGATTTCAAGCAGGTCGGCGCCGAGCTGGCCGACCTGGGCGTATGGATCTCCACGATGATGGGGAGTCCCGCGCTGAAAGATCAGGCGGGGAAGGTGTTCGCGAGCCTGCAGCGCGACGGCGCGATGGTGTTCCGGCTGGTCAGGGACACCGTCGAACACGCGGCCGCGCTCCAGCTGGCCGGGGCGTCCCTGTTCGACCCCTCGGGGCGGGGCAGGGCGATGAAGGACTGGGTGGTCGTGCCTCACTCCTGGGCCGGGAAATGGACGGATCTGGCCGAGGCCGCCCTCAGCCGCCCACGCTGAGCGGGCCACGACCGCTACCGCTGGACGGTCAGCCGTCATCGCGGCCTTCCGCGGGCGGCCGGGAGGTCCTGGCCTCGATGGCGTGGATGACGGCCGCCATGTCCGCCCCGCCGTGTCCCAGCGCCAGGGTCTCACCGAACAGGGCGAGGCAGACGTCCACCAGGGGAGAGGCCGTCCCCGAGCCACGCGCGGCCTCTGCGATCAGCCGGTTGTTCTTCAGCACGGCATCGATCGCGGCCTCGTCGGCCAGCATCAGCATCACCACGCGGGTCCGTTCGAACACCTCGGCGGGGCCCGCCGCCACCCTCGCGCCGGCCGCGCGCAGGTCCTCGCACCGGCCCGGGGAGCGGTTCCAGACGATGAGGGGCGTGCCCGCCCGGGCCATGTTGAGCGCCATGGGCCGACCCATGAGGCCAAGACCGATAAAACCGACGTCCATCACCCACCTCCGCCGCGCCCCACGGCGGAGCACCGGCAGGACAGTTCTAGCAGCAGGTGGCGGTAACGGTCTTGAACGATTGTGCGGACGATCCCGTCTCCGTCGACGCCGAGTCGCTCCCTTCCAGAAGCCTCGTAGCGCACCAGGTTGCGGTTGACGAACACGCCGCCGGCGGTCCACGCGTAAAACAGCGACCGGCCGTAGTGATCCTTGGGCTCCTTGTCGGCGAGCAGGTACGTCCTTTTACCGACGGGCAGCAAGGTAGCGGTGCGTTTGGTGGCCGCGGTGAACCAGCACGCGCCGCGCTCAGGGGTGTCGACCTGCAAGAGTCTGCGAACGCGGCATCAAGGGCTTGCATCTCAAGCCGCTTGAGGTCGCATAGTGGGCGTCGTGGACATGAACGAGCTGTATGCCATTGGGGATGTCGCCCGGCGGACCGGCCTGAGCGTCAGTGCCGTCCGGTACTACGCGGACGCCGGTGTCGTCACGCCGGCCGCCGGCACCCCGGCGGGCCACCGCCTGTACGACGTTTCGGCCATCGCCCGGCTGGAACTGGTCCGGACGCTACGGGAACTCGACGCCGGCCTGAACGAGATCCGGCAGGTGCTGGCCGGCGAGGCGACGCTGCGCGAGTTGGCCGCCACCCATCTGACCTTGCTGGCACGACAGGAGACGCGGCTGCGCAGCCGTCGCGCGGTGTTGTCGACCATCCTGCGGCAGGACTCCACGGCCGAGCAAGTCACGCTGATGCACAAACTTGTCGGTATGTCAGACGAGGAACGCGATCGGCTGATCGACGAGTTCTGGACTGAGGTCTCCACCGGCTGGGAGGCGCCGGAGCGGATGGTCGAGTGGTGGCGGGCGGCCCGGCCGGAGCTGCCGGAACATCCCACCGCGGCCCAGCTGGAGGCGTGGATCGAGCTGGCCGAGATGGTCCGGGACACCGAAGTCCGGCAGGCCGTGCGCCATGAGCTGTACGAGGTGTGCACCACCGGGGCCGGGCCGCTGATGACCTCGTCGTCGATGCTGGACAGCCTGGAGGCGGCCACACCGATCGGCCAGGCGGCGATGGACGCGGCGCGGGAGCAGGTGCCGCCGGACTCGCCACGAGGGCGCGAGATCGCCGACCAATGGATCGAGTGGCTGACCGGCATTCTCACGACACCGGACAGCCCCGGGAAGCCGGACACGCCCGAGTTCCGGATCCAGACGGCCGACCACATGCTGGCGGGCGCGGAGTGGGACCGCACGCCGCCGGAGCCAGAGGGACCGTTCGACCGGTACATGGCGCTGGTCAACGCCGTGAACAACGCGCCACCGGAGCGGTTCCCGTTCGAATGGCTGGCTGCGGCAATGCGCGCGTCCGCCCTACCAGCTCCTTGATTACTTCGACCCGAAGCGGCAGGCGCCTCGCGTCAGGCCATGGAGGGCCGCTGTCTCTGGGAGCCGTCGGCCGCGAGCGGGAAATCACGCAGCGACAGAGCACTCGGCGGAGGCAGGGCCCCGTGAGCCGCCTCGGCGCGGAACGACTGGAGCAGGTAGGCCACCAGACGCCGAGACGCGGCACTGTCATGCGGCAGCGCGGTGACCAGCCCGCAATGGGACAGCAGGGCCACGGCGAGGTCGGACGGATGGAAGTCGGCACGCAGCGCGCCCGCTGCCTGGGCTCTGCGGACCAGGGTCATGAGCTCCCGCTCGGCCCGTTCCCGGGACTGCGCGTGCTCCACCGTGCTGCCCGGGAAGACCGCGACGAACGCGGCCGAGAACCCCTGTTCCTCCCGCTGAAGCTCGCAGGCCGTCTCGACCACCCGCTGGAAGCCTCGCCAGGGGTCGGGGTCGGCCAGCGCCTCGGTGAGCGCTCGGGCGCAGGTCTCCATCTGCTGCGCGAACGCGGCCTGCACCAGGTCGTCCCGGGTCGGAAAACGCCGGTACAGCGTCGCGACGCCGACCCCGGCCCGTCGGGCCACGGTCGCCATGGGCGCGTCGATCCCGTGCTCGGCGAAGACCGCACGGGCGGCGACGAGGATGCGTTCCCGGTTGCGCCGGGCGTCGGCCCGCAGCCCCGGGCCCGCGATCCGAGAGGATTCCTCCACCATTGTCTCTCACCTCTGGTCCAAACGGACGGTGCCGTCCGGTTAAGAGCCTACGCTCGGGGCCAGACCCCCGCACGGCCGCTGGTGACGAAGGTGAGAAAGATGGACGACCGCATGATGAGAGCAGTACTTTTCGACCGCTTCGGTGGCCCCGAGGTGCTGTACGTGGGCCGGGTACCACGCCCCGAACCGGCACCCGGCGAAGTACTCGTGCGGGTGCGCGCGTTCAGCGTCAACGGCGGCGAACTGGCGGCCCGCTCCGGCCGCCTCCGGCTCTTCACCGGACAGAAGTTCCCGCAACGCGTCGGGCTGGATTTCACCGGCGAGGTCGCCGCGCTCGGCGCCGGCGCGACGGACGTCGCGGTCGGCGACCGGGTGTGGGGCATCGTGGGCCGCACCGGATTCGGCAGCGCCGCCGAGTACGTGGCAGTCCGGACCGAGCGGCTCGGCCGGGTCCCGGACGGACTGGATCTGGTGGCAGCCGCCGCGCTGCCGGTCGCGACCACGGCCATCACGGCGCTGCGCGACAAGGCCAGGCTGCGCCCCGGCGAACGACTGCTCGTCCGGGGCGCTGCGGGTGGCGTCGGCAACGCCGCCGTCCAGCTCGGACGGGCATATGGTGCCGAAGTCACTGCCCTGGCCCGCGCCGCCAACCTCGACTTCGTCCGCACGCTCGGCGCCCACCACGCCATCGACCACCGGACCGTCCCACCGAGGGAACTGGGCCTGTTCGACGTGGTCCTCGACACCGCGGGCACCGACCTGCGGTCCTTCCGGCGCCTGCTGACACCCGGCGGACGCATGGTCACCATCTCCTTCGACCTGACCCGGCTCGCCGCCTCACTCGGCTACATTGCCGCCAGCGCTGTGCACGGACGCGGTCGGGTGCGCTTCTTCAGCGGCAACCCTACGCGGGCGCTCTTCGACGACCTCGCCCGCCAGGCGGCGGCGGGGGGACTGCGCCCTGCGGTGGACAGGTGCTTCCCGCTGGAGGAGACAGCGGCGGCACACCGGGCGCTGGAGGCGGGCGGGGTGCGGGGCAAGTACGTGGTCAGGGTCGACTAAGGATCCCGATGGATCGGGCGGCGGAGGTCAGGAAGGCCGATTCTGGTCGGCGCTTGTCATAGTGCAGGCGGGAGCGCATGTCGACCGCCTGGTCACGCCGGCCGGCGCGCCACCGGCCGGCCGGTCGCCGGACATGGGCGGGCCCGAGGTGCGCCCCGCTGCCGATCTGGCCCGCGCCTACGCCCGCTCGCGCCCCAGCCGTCGGCCGGTGGTGTCGGTGCCGATGCCCGGGGCCGGCATCCGCGGCTACCGCAAAGGGGGACATCTCACCCCTGAGCACGCCGACGGCCGCATCACCTTCGAGCAGTTCCTCGCCGCATGAGTGCCCTCACCTGGCTGCGGGCGGGCCTGGCCTTCCTCGCCGTGGCGCAGTTCGCCGTGGGGTGTTGGGCGCTGTTGTTGCCCCGCTCGTTCTTCGACATTCCGTGGGTGGGGATGCGCATGCCGTACAACGCGCATCTGATGATGGACTACGGCGCGATGAGCATGGCCCGTACGGCGCTCGCCGTGTACCTGGTGTTCGCCGCGCCGCACCTAGTGATCCACGTCCAACTGCTGCACCATCTCACGCCCGGCGAACGCGTGCCGTTGCTGGCCGCACTCACGGCGGCCGTCGTGATCCCGCTGGTGCTGCTTCCGCTCACCAGCCGACTCGAAAAGGCGTAATTCCTCCACCTTTCCATAGAAAGGCGTCTTTGTTATGCCCGAAAACGTTCCGTTGCCGATCTGCGGGGACGCGGCTTGCCCCTTCAGCTGCGGCCCGTGATGGCCGTGTAGGTCGTGGGGGGTGAATGGTGAAGGTCATGGCGGTGGGGTTCACGAGATGCTCCGGCGGCTTCACAGGTGGCGTGCTTCGGGTGCCACCGGAATACGGCAGAAACGGGGCGGCGAGCTTGATCGCCGATATTAGGATCTAGGGCATCTACCACTATTGGTAACGGTTTCGAAGGTTCGGGTGGCGTCGATCGATCGGACGGCGTACCTGAGGTTCGCGCGAGCCGTATCGGAGCGAGCCGAGGTGTTTCCCCTGACAATCGAGCGGATGTTCGCCGAGCACCGCGGTCTGCTGCACGCCGTGGCCTACCGAGTACTCGGCAGCGTCGCCGAAGCCGAAGACGTGGTGCAGGACGCGTGGTTGCGCTGGAGCCGCGTCGATGTGGCGACCGTCGCGGACGCCGAAGGCTATCTGGTCAGGGTGGCCACCCGGCTGGCGATCGACCGGCTGCGCAGTGCACGCGTGCGACGGGAGTCCTATGTGGGATCGTGGCTGCCCGAGCCGCTTCTGACTGATCCGGATGCCGCGCAGAACGTGCTGCTCAAGGAGTCGGTGTCGACCGCGATGCTGCTGGTGCTCGAAACGCTCTCCCCGGTGGAACGCGCGGTGTTCGTGCTCAGCGAGGCCTTCGGGTACGGCCACCACGAGATAGCGCACCTCATCGGGCGCAAACATGCGACAGTGCGCCAGATAGCGCTCCGCGCCAGGAAGGCGGTGGAGACGCGGCACCACCGCTATGACACCGATCAAGCGACCAGGCGGCAGGCCACCGAGCGGTTTCTGGCGGCCTGTCTCGGCGGCGACCTGAATGCCCTGATGGAGGTATTGGCGCCGGATGTGACCATGGTGAGCGACGGTGGCGGATTCACCGGCGCCCCTCGCAGGGCCATCCACGGCCGCGAGCGTGTGGCCCGCGCCGCCGTCATCCTGTCGGCACATCGGCCGTACGACTCGCTGGCGCAGATCTTCCAGGTCAACGACGGCCCGGGAATCATCATCCACTCAGGGCGCACACCGGTGCTGGCGGCCACCTTCCATCTGGTGAAGGGGAAAATCGAGGTGATCCACGTGGTCAGCAACCCGGAGAAGCTGACCGGCGTCGCGCTGTAAGGGGGCAGCCGGAATACGGGAGAAAGACACCGCGACCGTGGGTTCCCGCTGGTTAGCGGCGTTGGCCAGATGGGGCGAGATGTTCGGTGACGGCAGCGATTGCTTCGCTGCCGGGCCGGGTGTAGCGCATGGCGGTGCGGGGGTTCTTGTGCCGGGTCCTGGCCATGATGAGCTGTAGGGGGACTTCGGCGTCGCCGAGGTCGAGGTTTTTGACATTGAGGGCGAGGATCTCGGCGGCGCGGGCGGCGGTTTCGTAGAGCATCCGCCACAGGGTCTTCTCCCGCAGCGGCAGGTCTCGGCGCGACAGCAGCCGGTGGATCGTCGTCTTGGCGACCGCTTTGGTTTCGTCCGGGTGAGCGCAGCTCCGACCTTCGTCGGCGACCTCAGCCAACAGCCGACCCGCACCCAGAAGCGCGACGGTCCGGCCGATGGCCGATGGCCGATGCGTAGGCGCGATGGGTGTTCGGATTGCCGATCCGGTTCGTCGACAGAAACTGCTCGGCGGCCTCGGCGACGTCGACGCCGTCGCCGCGCAGCGGCGAGACCTTCCGGCCTGCGGCCGCGCTCACACCAACGTCCGGACGATGTGCCGGATAACGTGCACAAGTCGCGCACCATCCCAGGGAACGAATCTCCTGCTCGACCACAGCGGCTGGCAGCGCATGTACGTGATAATAGACAGTTATCACGTACATGCTGTCATTGTCCGGAAGTGCGCCCGGCTACCGTGATCGGTATTGGGCTCTCCTCAGCCGTCAGGGGTTTCGCTGTCCAGTGGCGGCTGACCCTGCTCGAGAGGACTGTGTTCAGGGGAAGAGATTCGGCCAGTTGCCGCCGCGAGCGCGTACGTCCGCGGCCACCTCGTTCACCGACCGACCGTCGGTGTCAACGCGCAGATCATCTGCCCCGGCGCTGTCGAGCGCCTTGGCCTCGAACGGCGCTCGTGCGGCGATGCGGTGTAGGGCGTCCGAGTTCAGTCCTTTCAGCTCATCACCCGGTATGGTCGGCCCACCTCCCCATCCACGCTGCGCGACGCGCTCGGCCAGCGTTTCTGGCCCCGCATGCAAGCGGCACACGGTCAATGCGGTTCCGGGCAGCAACTCGGCGTAGCCACGGAGAGTGTCATCGGAGTCTGCTTCCCCGGAGACGACCAGGCACTGGGCGCCAACCGTGCGGTGCCCTGCCCAGATGGCCGCGAGGTTGCGGGCCTTGAGGCGATGGCCTTCCACGTCATCGGCGGCAGGACGCAGCGCCCCGATCTGTTTCACATCGACGTAGGCGGCTCGCACGCCGCTCCGGTAGACCTGCATGAAGATCTCGTAGCCGACCGTCGACTTCCCAACCGCCGTAGCGCCGCGCAGCCACAGCACGGGTACCGGCACGGAAGCCGGTGCGACATCCGTCGAGCTCGGATGACTCTGCCGGTCAGCGGCACTGTGGAACGTCGCGGCGGGGAGGAGACCCGGCCATCCCCCAACCCGCTCACAGACCAGCCGGGCCGCCTCGGACACCACTAAGCCGCCCGTATCCACGCACACGTCGGCGTAGTCACTGCGTTCCAGGGCTTCCGCTTCAACGACCGCCTCCTGGACCAGATCCGGACGCCATCCCCGCGCGAGGAACCGTTCCTTGAGCTCAGCGCTATCAACGCGCAGTCGGCACACCGTGAACGCGGCCTCAGGAAGATGGGCGGTGTACTCACGAACCTCCTCGGGAGTGTCAACGAAGCCCGCAAGGACCAGACATTGCACCCCCTCCTGCCGGAAGTTCGGCCACATCGCAGCCAGATTCCGCGCGCGGAGGTGGTGCGTCACGCCCTCGGGCATGGGATAGCACAGGCTGATTTGGTCAGCGTCGACAAACGCCGTCTTGACGCCAGCACGGCTCAGCTGCGCAAACACCTCCCAGCCAACCGTGGACTTCCCGACACCCGTAGGCCCCGACAGCCAGAGCAGAGGCAGAGAAACGTTGCTCATCCGCGCGACACTAGCGGGCCCCCGTGCAGCGAGCGAGTGCATTTTTGCCGCTGTCAGGGGGCGGGTGAGGCTCCGAACAGAACACGCGGTTCCAGGTCCAGCCGGGTGGCGGGTGCCTGGTCGGGTGGATTGAGGTTGAGGGTCCAGTTGCCGAACCGGCGGATGGTGTGGGTGATGTAGGGCGAGATGGTGGCCAGGTCGTCCAGATCGACGGGGTGGCCTTCGGCGGCCAGGGCGCCTGCGGCGTCGGTGACGTCACAGGCGGCGAAGTAGATGACGCAGTTGGCGAGCAGCTCGTTGAATTTGACGACCTTCTCGTGATGGTCGGGGTCGTTGTGGCTGATCAGCTTGCCGCCGTACATCAGCCAGTCGGCGAAACCGTGGATACGCGGTCCGATCGATCGAGGTCACGCACAACCCCCGAGACCGTCACCAACATGATGACGACCACCTCAACGATCAGCCTTCAGCCCGCGGTGTCTTTGTCTCGTATTCCGGCTGCCCTTTGTAACACAGATCACACGGCGACGCGTCACTTCTCGGGCCGCCGTCTCGTCCGTGAGGCGATCAACCAGCCGATCGTTGTCATGGAAGAGGGAATACCTTGATGTTCGCGGTTTATCTCACGGTCACACTTCTCGCTGCGGTGCTCTACGGTATGGCAGCCATCGCCAACC
This sequence comes from Streptosporangium sp. NPDC050284, assembly GCF_044459525.1. Taxonomy (NCBI): domain Bacteria; kingdom Bacillati; phylum Actinomycetota; class Actinomycetes; order Streptosporangiales; family Streptosporangiaceae; genus Streptosporangium; species Streptosporangium sp. NPDC050284. The sequence goes on along the minus strand of NZ_JBITIZ010000035.1, from coordinate 22,588 downwards.
TCATCGGCCATGACTACCCCAAGAGCCAGGCGGACATGTTGGGCGTGCCCCGGTCCTGGATGCGCCCATTGGGGATGCTGCTGGCCGCCGGGGCGCTGGGGCTGCTGGCCGGAATCGCCGTACCGATCCTGGGCACGCTCGCCGCCAGCGGGCTCGTGCTGTACTTCCTCGGCGCATTCGCAGCACACCTACGGGCCAACGACCACCACTTCGCCCCCTGGGCCCTCTTCTTCTGTACGGCGGTGGCCGCTCTGGCCGTCAACCTAACGTGCCGCTGAGCCCGGCGAGCGGAGGGATGCTTCGCGCCGAGGAGGTCGTCGACGAGCTGACCGAGCGATGCCTCACCGGATACCTCGTGAGCTCCCGCCCGTGACGGGCGGGAACTCAGGGGGTCGGGATCAGCGCTCGCAGACGATGCCGTCGCCGTCGCGGTCTTGATACCAGGCGTACTCGGGATCGGTTCCGCGGCGGTAGGGTCCGTATCCGGCGGCATTGGCCGCCGCGCACGTGGGGAAGCGAGGATCGTTGCCGCCCAAGGGCGGATCCGGCGTTGAGGTAGGCGCGGAGGTGGGCGCCGAGGTCGGATTCGGGGCCGGGGTGTTGGTGGTGTCGCACCGGCCTGACCAGATGCGCAGCCGCTCTCGCTTCGCCTTGGTCTGCTCGGCGCGCATCACGGTGATGTACTTGTCGTTCGGCTTGTACAGCACGGCCTTGCCGTAGCCGTAGCGCACCAGGTTGCGGTTGACGAACACGCCGCCGGCGGTCCACGCGTAAAACAGCGACCGGCCGTAGCGATCCTTGGGCTCCTTGTCGGCGAGCAGATACGTCGTCTTACCAACGGGTAACAAGGTAGCGGTGCGCTTGGTGGCCGCGGTGAACCAGCACGCGCCACGCTCAGGCGTGTCGACCTGCAAGAGGCGAACGCGGACGGTGGGGCCGGTACGGGTGAACCGCACATCGATCGTGTCACCGTCCACGATTTTTACGACCGTTGCTTTCTTTGCACCCTTCGGTACAGCGGCAGCCTCGGCGGGCGCGGCCACGGCCAGGGGAGCGGCGAGAACGACGGCGAGCAGGGACGCGCCAATACCTCGAGTCACAGGTCTCCTTCACGCAAGACAGAGTCTTGACCGTAACCTTATGGGTTCAATTCGACGCATATAGTCACCAATCTGGAATATGCGAAAATCCTTCACATTGACGGTTTCTGTGCCCCGAAAAGCCTTACCCCGTTTCCTCGCCCGGCCGGAGGGGCACCTTCAAGGCCGCATCGAAGTCATCGAACGGGCAGGTCACGAGGGTGCTCTAGGCAGGCAGGCCAGGCGGTCGCGAGGACACAGCGCTGTTGTTCGACGACCCGTACGGGGAGCCACCCATGGGCGGTGCGCCGAGGTGCTCTCGTCCACCGGCCCGGCCCCCCGAACCTGCCCGTGGCGGTACAGGGCAAGAGGTAAGCAGTGGAGGTGACCCGTGGTTGCGGCCCCTCGGGCACACTGCCCCTGAAGACCGGTACGTTGCGGCGATCATCGCCCCCGCCTCCCTCGGTCAGAGCCCGGACCCCGGCGCAGCTCCCGGCGCCCGAGCAGGTCTCCGACGGCGAGGAGTCGCCACCCGACCCGACCGAGGCGCCGTGAAACGGCATACCGGACCGCTTTGGCGGCGCCTTCCACAACCGCGAATGCCCGCTGGGCCGACGGAGTGGTGCGCCGCCGCTGTCATAGCGCTCATCCTCGGCTCTTTCGCGATTCAGATCATCAGCACCGTGGTCGACGCGATTTTCAGCACCTGGTATATCGGCGTTTCCGTAGGAACATGCGCCGTTCTGGCGATTATCGGATGGTTTCAATGGAGGGCCATTGCCGCCCGGCACCGTTCTGCGCGACTGGGTCATCTGCAACTGACGCTGCCGCAACTGGATGCGATGAATCCCACCGATTTCGAGCGGGCCACGCGTGACCTCATGATCCGAGACGGCATCGCGGCCCGGCACGTGGGACAGCGCGGGGACAAGGCGGCCGATGTCATCGGCCGCGAGCGCGGCGGCTACGTCATCGTCGTGCAGTGCAAGCACACCACCACCGCCGCCAAGGTCGGCTCCCGGGTGATCTACGAGGTCAACGGCACGGCCGCCGCCGCGCACGGCGGCGATGTCGCCGTGGTGGTCACCAACGGCTCCTTCACCCGCGACGCCCGCCAGACGGCCGCCGACTTCCGTATCCACCTGCTCGGCCGCGAGGAACTCGGGCGCTGGGCCGGCGGCGAGGCGTCCTTGCAACGTCTGCCGAGATTGACCACCCCACTGCGGCGCTGGCGGCGGCTGCGCCACACCTCGTCCCGGCTCATCCACCACCGCCCCGCCTCACGCCACGACCTCCTGCGGCCGTGAAACGAATGCGCGTCGAACGGGCATAGTGCCGCCCCGCTCACCGCCCAGGTCTGCCAGGCGGCGCCGATCAAGTGGGCAGACGCCGCACGGGCCTTGCGGCGTCGCGATGACCTCGGCCACTGCCTCGCACGGGCTGCGGACCTGTCACAGCAATCAGCGACCTCGTTCCCTGCCGAGAAAGCACGACAGGAGTCGTCTGAAGTCGTCCGGGTGCTCTATCGGCGGCACGTGCCCGCATCGGCCGAGCACGTGCAGACGGACATCGGCCAGGTGTTCGAGCAGGGGCAGGGCTGCCGTCCCGAGCGGGGTGACTCGGTCCTCGGCGCCGTGCACGAGCAGCACGGGCGCGCGGACCCCTGCCAGCGTTTGCGCCGAGAGGGTGAGATCGTCGGCCCAACGTGCCCTAGGTGGAGGGAACAACGACGCGTATGCGGCCGCCCCCGCTCGCATCGCGGCTGTACGGGCGGCGACGGCCGACTCGGTCACAAGCGCTTGGTCGAGGACGAGGCGACTCAACATGTCTCGTGCCCCGATTGGGCCGACGGGGGCGGCCCAAATCGCGTCGAGCTCGGCGGACAGCGGCGCCCCAGGGGCGCCCATCGTCGAGACCGCCACCACATGGGTGACCTGCTGGGGACGCGCGGCCGCCAACGCCAGCGCCACGGCACCGCCCATGGAGTGGCCCACCACGGCGTAGTGCTCGACACCGAGAGCATCCATCAGGCCCGCGGCCTGCTCCGTCCACAGCCGGAGCCCACCCCTGGAACCCTCCGGGATCGGTGTACGGCCGAACCCCGCCTGGTCAGGAGCCACCAGGCGCCAGGACGTGCCCAGCGCCTGTGCCGTCGTCGCCCAGGCTCCGGATCCGGTCGTGCCGGGTCCGGAGCCGTGCAGCATCAGCACCGCAGGGCCGGTGCCGCTCTCCAGGACGTGAACGGGGGAGCCGTCGACTGTGACGGTCCGAAGTGCCGTCATCGAGACCGGTCCGGTGTGCTCATGCGGATGCGGAGTTGATGGACTTCGAGAAGACGTCCATCATCGCCCGGCCGAACTGCGGCATGTCGGGCCAGCCGCGGCAGGAGACGAGGTTGCCGTCCACGACGTCGGGAGCGTCGATGACCGTCGCGCCCGCGTTCTCCATGTCGCCGGTGATGGGGGGGAAGCACGCCGTCTTTCGGCCCTTCAGCAGCCCGTACACGGCCGGGACCTGCGCGCCGTGGCACACCAGCGCGATCGGGAGGTTGCGCGCGAAGAAGTGCTCGGTGATGCGCCTGACGTCGGCGTCGACCCGGATCCACTCGGGGGCGCGTCCCCCGGGGATGATGAGGGCGTCATAGCGCTCGACGTCGACGTCGGCCCAGGGCACGTCGACCGGCAGCTTTCGGCCGTTCTTCTCCACGTAGGCGTCGGAGTTGGGGTCGAACTCGTGGATGACAAGCTGAACGTCACGCATGGTGCGTGACGAGACGTCAACGTCCCAGCCTCCCTCCTGCACACGATAGTAGGGATACATGGTGTCGAGCTCCTCGGCGGCGTCGCCGGTCAGGAGCAGCGCTCTGGGCACCTGCTTCTCCTCGCATCTGGGCGGGTGAGATGGATCCAATCCGATCCGATCCGATCCGCTCCGGTTGGGTTAGCATTCCTCGGCCCGGCCCGCCCGTCAAGCCTTTGCCGTCATTCCGTCCGCGTCCTGGGCCTCGTCGAACAATCGTCGGAACCGCTCGCCGGACAGCAGGATGTGCCGACGCATGGCGTAGGCGGCGGCATCGGGGTCACGCGCGGCGATCGCGGCCAGAACCTCTTCGTGCTCGGCCATGGCCAGGTGAGTGACCTGGGTGTCGTGGAGAAGCCGGAACAGGTGCACGTGCGTGTGCAGGCGAGCGAGCGCTTCGCGGATGACCTGGTTCTCCGCGCTCAGGGCGATGAGATCGTGAAAAGCGGCGTCGCGTAGCCCGAAGGCGCCATAGGCCATGGCACCGTCGCCCCCCTCCAGCTCCGCCATCTCCTCCAGCATTCGTCGCAGACCGGCCACCTGTTTCGAGGATGCGCGTTCGGCGGATCTGCGCGCCGCTGCCGGCTCGAGGAGCAGGCGGACCTCGACCATGTCCTCGAATCGGTGACGGGTGATCTGGGGAGGAATGCGATAACCGGCATGCGGCACACGCACGACCAGGCCTTCGGCCTCCATGCGGTTCAGAGCGTCTCGGATCGGCGTCTGCGAGACCCCCAGCTCTCGCGCCAAAGCGTCGATCGTGACGCGCGAGCCAGGCTCGATCCGTAGCGACATCAGCTGTCCGAGCAGCGTGTCGTACACCTCGTCGGCAAGTCGGCCGCGAGATCTCCCCGGCGGCGTTCCGCCCCTCATGGCCCCACGGCGCCGCGCGATCATCGCTTCGTCGTCCATCGTGACGAGAGGTCCTTTCTTGCGCCTTCGGGAACCTGTTGACATCGGTCGCAACGCTACGGGATATTGACGCCCCCACCCGGATCGTATAGGAAAGGTGGCGGATGCCAGCCATCCTTCACCCATCGGGGAACCGCCCGCCATCGCTCCGCTTCGATCAGTTGGAGCTCCCATGAGCATGCTCGACGTCCTACTCGATTCGCCATCGGGCCCACAAGGACCAAAGGACCTCTCGACTGCCTGAAGCCCCATCACGTCGCGGCGTACTCGTGACGCCGGTCCGCAGGTCAGCCCCTGCGACAGCCGGCAACACGCCTGAACAACCCAGCAATTGCTCGGCGAAGCACACAGCAGGGCTCCAAAAGTCCCCACCCCCCAGAAAGCAGGCAAGAGGATGCGGTATCCCAAGCGGATAGGACGACTGTCCGTTTCCACTCGAAAGGTGCAGCTGGCGACGGTGGCCATGTTGGTGGCCACGACCATGGCGGCTTGCGGCGGCCAGGACGACGGCGCGGCGAGCGCCCCCAAGGCGCCGGCGGACATCCCGGAGCTCACCAAGGACCCGCTGACCCTCAGCTTCATCTGGTTCGAGTGGCCCCCCGCCAAAGCTCTGGAAGACTTCGCGAACGCGGAGTACACCAAGGAGCGGTCGAACGTGACCATCAAGGTCAACACCGTGCCGAACGCGAACTGGCACGACGCGATGTTCACCCAGTTCGCAGCGAACAAGACCGACTTCGACATCCCGATCCTGGACTCGCAGCACATCGGTGAGGCCGTGACGAACGGCAACATCCTCGACATCACCGACTTCGTCAAGAAGAACATCGACGTCAACGCCTACAACCCGTACCTCCTGGCGGCCTACGGCCAGTACCCCCAGGCGGAGACCGGGCAGCGCGACGAGAACGCCAGCCTGTACGGCCTGCCGCTGCTCGGCGACACCTGGACGATGATCTACCGCAAGGACCTGATCGGCGACAAGCCGCCGCAGACCTGGGACGAGATGATCGCAGCCGCCGAGAAGTGCCAGACGGACAACCCCGGCGTCAGCGGGCTGGCTTTCCACCAGGCCAACGGCTCGGACGCCGCGGCCGTGACCTACAACACGGTCAACGGCGTCTACGGCGGCAAACTCTGGGACTCCAAGGCGCGCAAGATCGAGGGCGTCATCAACGACGCCGCGGGCCAGGAGGCGATGGACGTCCTGGTCAACAAGATGAAGCCGCTGACCGCCGCGGGCTCCGGCAACTGGTTCATCGACGAGGTGAACGCGGCGGTCGCCCAGGGCAAGGCATGCATCGCGTTCAACTGGATCGCCGCGAGCGGCGGCCTGCTCGACCCGAAGGAGTCGACGCTCGGCACCACGCGGGAGGAGATCCTCGAGAAGCTGGGCTTCGCCACCCTGCCGAAGCAGAAGACGGACCTGGTGCCGCTCGGCGGCATGGGGATGCACGTGTCGGCCTACTCCTCCCCGGAGAAGCAGGCGGAGGCCCTGAACTTCATGAAGTGGTTCGAGCAGGCTGACATCCAGAAGAAGTGGGCGGCCGCCGGTGGTGTGCCCGCGCGTACGGACGCCCTGGCCTCGCCCGAGTTCCTCAACGCCGGGCCGTTCAACCAGGTGTACGCCGACTCGGTCACCCGGATGCGGGACATGTGGAACGTGCCTGAGTACGCGCGCCTCATCGACATCGAGAACACCAACGTGAACGCGGCTCTCAACGGCGCGAAGAACCCGAAGGACGCGCTCAACGACATCGCCAAGGAGCAGCAGGGCGTGCTCGACTCCGCCGGCCGCAAGGGCGGCGGCGGACTGTGAGTGACCCCGTCTCTCTGACGACGGACCACCCGGTGCAGGAGGCGTCGCAGACGCCTCCTGCACCGGGGCGGTCCCGCCACCTGAGCGACCGCTGGCTCACGGTGGCCTTCATCTCCCCCGCGCTGCTGCTGTTGCTCGCGATGTCGGTGTTCCCGCTGCTGTGGGCGTTGTACCTGTCGTTCACCGACTACTCGGCCACCCGCGGGGGGGCCGCCACTTTCGTCTGGTTCGAGAACTTCACCGCCATCCTGACGTCGGCGCAGGTCCACCTGAGGGCCTTCACGACGTTGATCTACGTGGTCGGCGCGGTCACCCTGCAGACCGTGCTCGGTTTCTCCATCGCCTACCTGATCTCACGGCGCACGCACGGGCGAGGACTGCTGACCACGCTGTTCCTGATTCCGATGATGCTGTCGCCGGTCGTGGTCGGGCTGTTCTGGCGATTCATGCTCGACGCGCAGTTCGGCGTGATCAACAGCATGCTCGGCTCGCTCGGCCTGGGGCAGGTGGAGTGGCTCACCCGGCAGAACACGGCATTGATCTCCCTGATCGTGGTCGACACCTGGCAGTGGACGCCGTTCATCATGCTCATCGCACTCGCGGGCCTTACCGCGGTCCCCAAGTACCTGTACGAGGCCGCCTCGATCGACCGGGCGTCCGAGTGGTTCCGGTTCCGCACCATCACTCTTCCGCTGGTGTGGCCGCTGCTCCTCATCGCCGTGCTGTTCAGGGCCATCGAGGCCTTCCGGCTGTTCGACCTCGTCTACATCCTCACCAGCGGAGGTCCGGGGGTCTCCACCGAGACGTTGTCGTTCCACGTCTACAAGGTCGCGTTCCTGGGCTTCAACACCGGAACCGCCTCGGCGTACGGGATTCTCATGGTCCTCGTCGTCATCGTCCTCGCGCAGCTCTACATGCGCTACCTGAACAAGCTCAAGGAGGACTGATGGCCGTCTCCGTCGACGAGGCCGTGTCCCCAGGTCCTGTCCAGGATCACCGGCCCCCAGGGCGCCGCTTCGGCGGCCGGGGACGCGCCGTGCTGGAGATCGCGTTGCTGGCCGTGCTGGCCGCCGTGATGCTCTTCCCGGTGCTGTGGATGATCGAGACGTCCATCAAGGAGAACCGGGACGTCTACGCCATCCCGGCCAAGTTCTTCAACTTCACGGTCACTTTGGACCATTTCAAGGACGTCTTCGTCGCCTCCGGTGGCGGTCCCTCGACCTTGTCCGGCGCGTTCCTCAACTCCGTCGTGGTCGCCGGGGTCTCCACGGTGCTGGCCACCGTGCTGGGGGTCCCGGCGGCCTGGGCCTACTCACGCTTCGCCGTGAAGGCCAAGAAGGACCAGCTGTTCTTCATCCTGTCCACCCGGTTCATGCCGCCCGTGGTGGTCGTGATCCCGATCTTCCTCATGTACCGCCAAGTCGGACTCTTCGACACCAAGCTCGGCCTGATCCTCATCTACACCGCGTTCAACGTCCCGTTCACGATCTGGATGATGAAGGGGTTCGTCGACGAGGTGCCCGCGGAGTACGAGGATGCCGCCATGCTCGACGGTTACACCCGCCTGCAGGCGTTCTGGAAATTCACCCTTCCCCTGCTCCTGCCCGGCATCGCCGCGACGGCGGTCTTCGCCCTCATCTTCTCGTGGAACGAGTTCGTGTTCGCCATCTTCCTCACCTCCAGCGACGCCGTGCGGACGGCCCCACCCGCCATCGCCGGCCTCATCGGCGGAACCACTGTGGACTGGGGTCTCGTGGCCGCCGCCTCCATAGTGTTCGCCCTACCGGTGCTCGTCTTCGCCTACCTGGTGCGCAAGCACCTCGTCGCCGGTGTGACGCTCGGGGCGGTGCGACGCTGATGGCGGGCATCGAGGTGACCGCGCTGCACAAGCGCTACCCGGACGGGACGGTCGCGGTCGAGCACGTGGACCTGTCCATCGCCGACGGCGAGCTGTTCGTGATGCTCGGCCCTTCGGGCTGCGGCAAGACGACCACGCTGCGGGCCATAGCCGGCCTGGAGAGGCAGACGACGGGCGACATCCGCATCGGCGACACGCTGGTCAACGACCTGCCGCCCGCCGAGCGCGACATCGCCATGGTGTTCCAGTTCTACGCTCTCTACCCCCATCTGAGAACCCGCGACAACCTGGCGTTCCCCCTGCGGGCCGAGGGACTGCCCAAGCAGGAGGTGCAGGAGCGGGTCGACGAGGCCGCCCGGCTGATGCGGCTCGGTCCGCTCATGGACCGGCGACCGCACCGGCTGTCCGGCGGGGAGCAGCAGCGCGTCGCGCTCGCTCGCGCCCTGGTGCGACGACCGCGCGCGTTCCTCATGGACGAACCCCTCACCAACCTGGACGCAGAGCTGAGGGCGGACATGCGCACGGAGATCAAGCACCTCCAAGGGGAGCTGGGGACGACGATGGTCTACGTCACCCACGACCAGGTCGAGGCGATGTCGCTCGGTCACAGAATCGCCATCCTCAACAAGGGCCGCGTCGAGCAGATCGGCACACCGCTGGAGGTCTACGACCGTCCGGCGAGTCTCTTCTGCGCCGCGTTCATCGGCTCCCCGCCGATGAACCTGATCGAGGTGGAGCTGGCCGACGGGCAACTGCGCAGCAAGAGCGGACTGGCCCTCGCGCCACCGCCGAACCTGCCACGCGACCGTTCCCTGGTCGCGGGCGTCCGGCCGGAGGCGCTGGAAGTCACGGAACCAGGGGCGGAACGTTCGGTCCCGGCCCGCGTGCTCTCGGCGGAGTGGTTGGGCGACGAGATCATCTACGTGGTCGATTACGGCGACCGGCGCGACGTACGGGTTCGGATGCCACTGACCGTCCGTTTCGCTGCCGACGCGCCGGTCGGGCTGCGGCACACCGGCGGGCCCCCGCCCGTCTACGACGCGAGCACGGAAGAGCTGGTGGCCTGATGGGAACCGTGGCAGTACACGGGCTGTCCAAGTCCTTCGGTAAAGTCCAGGCCCTCGACGGGGTGACGCTGGACGTGCCGGACGGCTCGTTCTTCGTCGTGTTGGGGCCCTCCGGGGCAGGCAAGACGACGACCCTGCGAGCGATCGCCGGCCTTGAGAAGCTCGACGCCGGGTCGGTGCACCTGGACGGTAGAGACGCGACCGGTGACACCCCGGCCGCACGCGACCTGGCCATGGTCTTCCAGAGCTACGCCCTCTACCCGCGACTCACGGCGTACGAGAACATCGCCTCGCCACTGCGGGCACGCCGCTGCTCTTCCAGCGAGATCGCCGCCGCCGTCGAGAAGATGTCGAGCCTGTTGCACATCGAACGCCTGCTGCAGCGTCGTCCCGCGCAGATGTCGGGCGGTGAGATGCAGCGTGTCGCCCTGGCCCGGGCACTGGTCCGTCGCCCGCGCGCGTTCCTCATGGACGAGCCGCTGACCAACCTCGACCTCAAGCTCCGCGTCGAGATGCGCACCGAGCTCACCCGCATCCACCGGAGCCTCGGGGGAACCTTCATCTACGTGACCAACGACCAGGTCGAGGCCCTGTCCATGGCCGACCAGGTCGCGGTCCTCAAGGAGGGGAAGGTGCAGCAGGTCGGAACGCCGACCGAGGTGTACGAGCGTCCGGCCAACCAGTGGGTCGCAGGCTTCGTCGGGAGCCCGGCGATCAGCCTGCTCGCCTGCCACGCCGAGGGAGATCGTCTGGTCGGGGCGGAAGGCTGGACGCTGCCGCGGCCCCGCTGGACCACGGCTGAGGACGGTCGTCCGCTGCTGCTGGGCCTGCGCGCGGAGGACCTGTCCGTCGAGCAGCGTGGGAGCGCGTCGTTGCCGGGTGAGCTCTACGGCCTTGAGCCGCTCGGTGACCGGACGGTGGTCGACGTCCGGGTGGGGACGGAGATGCTCAAGATCAAGGCACGCCCCACCGTCACCGGCACGCCGGGCGAGCGGCTGCTTGTCACGGTCGACCTGGACCGTGCGCACCTGTTCGATGCCGGCACCGGGCTGGCGCTGTCCGAGGCCGGGAGGTAACCGCGCGGGGCGGCGACGTCGACATGCGTCCGCACGTGGCAATCGAGCCTCGGCGGACCGTCACCGGCGAGCACGGCCTGACGACGCCGAAGCGGCCATGGCCCCAGAAGGCGATCGGTGGCGCGGGGCATCGCCCCGCGGCCAGGGCCGAGGTCACGTTCGACCCGCTCGGCAACCTCGACCCCGACCAGGTCATGTGACCCGTTCGTCAACGCGTGTGGCGCGATCGCCGAGGTCACGCCGGACATCACCAAGAACATCACAGGAGGCGACGCAATGAGTGACCCGATGAACGTCCTGGCCCCCGAGCACCGGCGGCTCCGGATCGGCGACGCCTGGCGCGACGCCGCCGGCGGAGCCACCTTTGCCGTCGAGGACCCGGCCACCGGCAAGACCATCGCCGAGGTGGCGGACGCCGACGTCGTCGACGGGCTCGCCGCTCTGGACGCGGCGAGCAAGGCAATGACGGAGTGGGCGGCGACCCCGCCGCGAAAACGGTCGGAATTGCTGACCGCGACGTACCGGGCACTGACCGAGCGATCCGAGGAGGTCGCCCGGCTGATAACGCTCGAGATGGGCAAGCCGCTCGCCGAGGCTCGGGGAGAGGTGGCCTACGGCGCCGAGTTCTTCCGTTGGTTCGCCGAGGAGGCGGTGCGCGTCGAGGGGCGCTACAACACCGCTCCCGCTGGTGGATATCGCATCCTCACCGTGCCGAAGCCGGTCGGACCGTGCGTCTTCGTGACGCCCTGGAACTTTCCGTTGGCCATGGGGGCCCGCAAAATCGCTCCTGCGCTGGCGGCGGGCTGCACGACGATCACCAAGCCGGCAGCCCAGACGCCACTCACCATGCTGTTCCTGGCCCGCATCATGGAGGAGGTCGGCGTTCCCCCGGGCGTCGTCAACGTCGTGACGACCAAGCGTTCCGGTGAGGTGGTCTCAGCACTGCTGGCCGACCGCCGGACCCGCAAGCTTTCGTTCACCGGGTCGACCGAGGTCGGGCGCGTGCTGCTACGACAGGCGGCGGACAACGTGCTGCGCACCTCCATGGAACTGGGCGGCAACGCGGCCTTGATCGTGTGTGCCGACGCGGACCTGGACGTCGCGCTCGACGGTGCCATGGTGGCCAAGATGCGCAACATCGGGGAGTCCTGCATCGCGGCCAACCGGATCTACGTCGAGGAGCCGGTGCGCGAGGAGTTCACGGCGCGCTTCGCCGAGCGGATGGCCGCGCTCTCGGTGGGCCATGGTCTCGACGACGGCGTGAACGTCGGGGCGTTGATCGACGAGCCCTCGGTCACCAAGATCGACGAGCTCGTCGCCGACGCGGTCGATCGCGGCGCCCGTGTCCTGGTGGGCGGCGAGCGTCCGGAGGGGCCGGGCCACTTCTACCCGCCTACGGTCCTCGTCGACGTGCCCGAAGACGCACAGATACTGGAGGCGGAAATCTTCGGCCCGGTGGCGCCGATCATCTCGTTCACATCCGACGACGAGGTGATGGCGAAGGCCAACGACACCGAGCACGGCCTGGCCGGATACGTCTTCACCCGTGACCTCCAGCGGGCGCTCCGGTTCGCCGAGGGGCTGGAGACGGGGATGATCGGCGTCAACCGTGGCCTGATCTCGGACCCGTCGGCTCCGTTCGGAGGCGTGAAGCAGTCCGGGATCGGCAAGGAGGGGTCGCACGAGGGCATCTTTGAGTACCTCGACGTCACCTACGCGGCGATCGACCTACCGTGACCGGCCTGCTGCTCCGGGTGCCGGCCGAGGATCACCGCGCCCTGTGCACACATGACCTGACCGGCCTCCACCCGTGGGGCGGGACCCGGGCCACGGTCGGCACAACTCCGCCGGCACCCGGGGACACCGTCGACTCCGCCGATGTGCGCGCCACAGACGCGGCCGCGGCGGTGGATGGGGCGATCAGCCCTTTCGGCGGTCCCAAGGGCCACGCCCTCGGGCTCATGATCGGGGTGCTGGTCGCGACCTTGACTCGTACCGCCCTTGGCGACGATGTCCGCGGGACCCTCGACCCGGCTGACCCGCCCACTGAGGGCGACGTCCTCATCGCGATGGACCCGAGGGCGCCCGGGCACGACCGGGTCCGGGCGCCCGGCGCGCGCCTGCGCCACCCGGCAGCCGACCTTGCCGACGCCGTCCCGGTCTCGCAGGTGACCTGCACGTCCGCCCAGCAAATCACCGCCGACGTTCCAGAGAGGCACTGACATGCTTGAGACCGTCCGCGGACCACGCCAGCTGATAGTGGGCGAAGGGGTCGCGCAGAACATCCCACGAGTGGTGACCGAGTGTGGCTCGCGAGTCCTCATCGTGACCGACCGGGTTCTTCTGGGGCAGCCGGGCGTGGCCGAGATCGTGGCCGCCGTGCGGGAGAAGGTCGAAGTCGTCGGGGTGTTCGCCGACGCGACTCCGGACGTGCCACTCACCGATGTCGCCCTGGCCGTCTCGGTCGCCGCAGAGGTGGACGCCGACGTAATCCTCGCCATCGGGGGTGGCACGGTGATCGACCTCGCCAAAATCGTCGGCGTCATCCGGTGCCACGGTGGGACGCCGCGCGACTTCTACGGCGAGTCGAGGGTGCCGGGGCCGACGATTCCTCTCGTCGCGGTCCCGACGACGTCAGGCACCGGCTCCGAGCTCACGCCCGTCTCGGTGTTGACCGACCCGGACCGCGAGCTGAAGGTGGGGGTCTCCAGCGTCCACATCGTGCCCGACTTCGCCATCGTCGACCCCGAGCTCACCTACACCTGCCCTGCGACCGTCACTGCCCACTCCGGCATCGACGCGTTTTGTCACGCGGTGGAGAGCTACACCGCGCGACCCCGGGCCCACGGACCACGCGACCTGGTGGAGCAGGTCTTCCTCGGCCGCAACCCGATCACCGATCACTACGCGCTCCTGGCCGCGGAGCGGATCGCCCGCAGCTTGCCCCGTGTCGTCAGGGACGGAGGCGACAAGGACGCGCGCGCGGACATGTCCTATGGGTCCATGCTGGCCGGGCTCGCGTTTTCCCACGCGGGCAACGCGGCTCCGCACGCCCTCCAGTACCCCATCGGCGCAGCCACCCACACACCGCACGGCCTGGGCGTCGGGCTGCTGCTGCCCTACGCGCTGGACGCGGCCAGGGACGCCATCGGCGACCGGCTGGCCATCCTCGCCAGGGTGTGCGGGCTCGACGTGACCGACGCCTCGGATGCCGAGGCCGCAGATACGTTCCTCACCTGGCTCGACGGGCTCCTTGCCGACATCGGCATCCCCGCCACCTTGGCGGACATCGGCGTGGCACGCGCCGACCTCCCGCGCTTCGCGGAGATGGCCAGTGGCGTCACCCGCTTGATCCAGAACCATCCAGGCCCGACCGACACCGCCAGCCTGACCGCGATCCTCGAAGCGGCCTGGATCGGGGACCGGACCCGACACGTCCTGACTCCGGAGCAGAGATAGTGACGGGCCTTTCACATGACGACGAGTTCCCTGCCCCACCCTGGGTATCGGAATTGTCGGTCACGCCTTAATAGGAGCCGAGACGCCCATTCCCAGGCCTGGCGCACGGCTGCGCGCCCACCAGGCCAGCCACAACCCCACCGGCCCACCTCGCTCCACGCGGTGACATAACGTCATCGTTCCACTGCGGATGGATCGACACGAGTGAACAACCGAATCGTGATCGCATCTGCTCTCGGTCCCGACCAGGCCGGCCACTACCCCAAGATCATTTCACTACCCGCCCAACAGGTGGCCGGCGCTTCGGGCCTCGTCGCCCGTCTGCCAGGATGGGCCCCTGCGCGTCAAACCAGGGTGTCGCGCACGCGCAACGGCCGGTACCCCGTAGGTCCGAGCCGGGCCGGCTCGCTTTCGATGTCGACCTCGATGGAACCGAAGAAGTTGATGTTCTTGCTGTGTGCCGGGGAGATGTGCTCCAGGACCTCATCATCGATGCGCCGCCCGGCCTCGCGCATCGACTCCACCGCCAGGCCGTAGTAGGGGTCCCGGTAGCAATCGCGGAAAATCCAACGGATATGGGTTTGACCTGCATGGATAGAGCTTGGCCTGCCGTCCCGTGATCATGTTTCTCAAGGAGTCTCAGCAGGTCAGCAGCAACATCGTTGGTTTCACCGCCATTACTACCGGGTCCCTTTCACGCCTACCCAAGATCCACAAGTGGGGCCAGAATGCGCGCGCATGGGGCCAGTTGTCGCTGGTCAGATCACCCTGACCATAGGTCGTGGCGGTCCCTCGTTTGCGGTGCGGCCGGGGCTTGGTGAGTCCCGGCCGCTGTGCTGTGGTCGTTGGTGGGTCAGGTGGTCCGCTGGGGGTTGGTCAGCAGGTAGCGAGGATGATGGAGATGACGTGGCAGGTCTTGGTGGCGGTGTCGTTGGCGGTGTCGTTGGCGGTGTTGGGGTCGGTGGGGGCGCTGGTGGCGCGGACGGCGGTGACGGTCACGTGGCCGAGGGAGAGCAGATGGAGGGGGACGCGGAAGGTCTTGCAGGAGCTGAAGGAGGACCCGGGGCCGCTGCAGTTGGAGACGCTGCTGGCGAAGATCGTGAAGCTGGAACGGGTCAAGGCGATCGGTCTGCGGACCGCGTTGTTCGAGGAGGTCTCGGAGAAGGTCGTGGCGGGCCGGCGGGCCCGGGCGATGAAGATGTACCTGTCCGATTTCGAGGCGGCGGACCGCCGGTGCGCCTCACCCTGCTGGCCGCGTTGTGCCAGGTGCGGCAGGCGGAGCTGATCGACGGGCTGGTGGAGCCGCTGATCCAGCTCGTGCACAAGATCAGCGTGCGGGCGGAGAAGAAGATCATGGGAGAGCTCGACGCCGAGTTCCGGCGGGTGCAGGGCAAGAACGGGATCTTGGTGAAGCTCGCCACGGCGGCGCTGGAACTACCGGAGGAGATCGTCCGCAAGGCCCTGTATCCGGTGGTCGGTGAGCGGACGCTGGAAGACATCATCGCCGAGGCCAAGGCGAACGAGAAGGAGCTACGGACAACGTGTCGGCTATGTCAATCGGTCGTGCTGGCGTGCACGGCGATGATTCGCCAGCCGTGCGTCTCGCCGTAGAGCCAAGTACGGGTGTAGCGCATCCTGGCCGCGAACGGCGTACCGGAGACGGTCCCTTCGACGGTGCCGAGAAACCACGTCACCCCGGTGTGTCCATCGGCGAGCACGGTCAGCTCCTCCTCGGCCACCTTCGTCATCACCTGCGTCCGAGTGCGGTGCAGCTCCAGGTCGTCCGCCTTGGTCGCAACGTTCGCACCGAAGGTAAAGATCAGCCGATCATCCAGCAGCCGATCCAGCGCCTCGGCATCTCCAGCGAGCTGCGCGGCCTGGAGTCGGCGCTCGGCGTCCCGCAAGTCCTCCATCATGAGGTCCACCCTCCCAGCCAGCGCCGTATCCGCGCCAGGACGTTCACGCTCGGCTGATCTTTGCAGTCCGATCCAGGGACTCCGATCGTCGGTGAGTGGGTGTCGGGTTTAGAAGGCTTCCCGACAGGCCGTTGAAGTGGTGCGCGGCGGCCCGGAAAAACAGACCGTCGCGAGTTCACGTCTTCTGTGATTCGCGACGGTCGAGGATTGAAGAGACACCCTAAGAGTGTCAGCGGAGAGCGGCTTCGAGCGCGTCCGGCAGAGCAGTGTTGGTGATGACCAGTTCGCCGCCCAGGTTGAGGATGCGCACCTCGCCGTGATCGAGTCCGAGTCGGTGGCCGATCTCGGTCTCGATCCGGTGGTCGATGATGCGGTGACCTGCCTGATCGGCTCGACCGGCACCGGAGCCGAAAGCGTCTCGGTGAGCCTGGCCTGCCTGACCCTCGGCCCAGGACCGGCCACCACCGAAACCGTCACCTGGACCGATGCCACCGGCGGCACCAGCACCATCGCCTGGAACGTGTGCCCATCCTGGTCACCGCCACCGGCACCGTCACCGCAGGCCGCTACCTCGGCGACGCCGCCACCCGCGTCACCAGCGGCATCAGCTACTACACCAGCCTGCCCGGCTGCCTGCTCGGCCACCGCCCCCATCTCCTCGGCCACCGGCCTCGTCGACAGCCTCCTGCTCACCGGCTGAACGGGCTCCGGTGTCGGGGTGCTGCGTTAGGACGGGCCGGGGAAACCCACTGGAAATAATGCCGGCAGAGTGCCCGGGCCCAACTCAACATGGCACGTCCGCTGTGAGTTTGGCCCACGATCGTAGCCAGCGCCTCGCACAAGACTGGTGTGCTGTCCTAGGTCGTCAACCCCCTTCACCAGAGGTGGCGGCCTGCCGTTAACGGCTGAGGCCACCAGCCCCTAAGCGCGCTTGATCACGGGCCTAAGCCATCTCGATGCCCGCCGTCTCGCGGCGTTGATCGCCTCCACCGAGACGGCCGGGATCTGGACGATCCAGTCGGACGTCTTCCCCGAGAACACCGCCAGCCTGGCCCTGCACATCAAGGCCGGGTCCCGGGTGATCGGCACCCGGGAACGGATCGGCCGCCACCACGGCCGCTGGCGCGACGTCGTGCTGATCGAGCGCCGCAGCCCGGCCATCTCCTGACCGCCGAACGTGGGTGGCGCCCAGGTCCCAGCCCGCTCACTCCGACCATGCACGCCGGGCCCGGCATCCGCTCCCCGCCCAGCCAGGTCGTCATCGCCACCGTGTGCATGATGCCCGAGGAGCGCACCCGCAGGTTCGAGCCGTCAGCGCGGGCGGCCCGCGCAGCGGCTGGAGCCCGGCCGTCGTCGGCGGGTCCACCCCCATGGCCTCTTGTCGCACCTCAGCAGAGGCATAACCATGTGCCGAACAGGCCCGCGCGCAGGCCGGGCTCTGCGCGTCCGTACTGCGCCCTGCCACCGGCGCCACGGCAGTGAAGACAGTGCCCTCCCGCCCCAAGGACCACGGCAGCACCGGCAACGACGCCGCCATTTGGGGTCTTCTCGGAGCTGGTTTGGGTCATTTCACCAGTTGCGCGGCAGGACGCAGCCATGGATAGTGACTTTAAGTGATCGCAAGAATCGCATAAGTGACCGTTGAGTGCCCCCAGTGCCAGTCCCGTCGTTGACCAGAGCGGCGGCGTCGCGTCGTTTTCGATCCCGCTGCTGTTGCCCAGAGCGTCGCGTTGAGCGGCTCGACGCCGACCCACCCAAGAAAGGACCCCATGACCCCCCTGACCACCCCGGTCTCCAGCCTCACCGCGACCGAGATCGAGCAGACCGTCGCCCTGGTACGCGAGGCCGGCCTGGCCGGCGAGAGCGTCCGCTTCGTCTACATCGGCCTACTCGAACCACACAAACAGCAGGTACTCGCCTTCCAGATCGGCACCGGGCCAAGACCCGACCGCCAGGCGCGGGTACTGCTGCTCGACACCACGACCGGCGACGCCCGAGACGTCAGCGTCGACCTCACCGCCGGCGCGGTCGCCACGATCGTCGATGTCGACGGCTCCCGCGGCGCGATGCCGATCATGGCCGAAGAGTTCATGTCGGTCGAGGGAATCCTCGCCCAGGAACCGGCCTGGGTCGAGGCGCTGGCCAGGCGTGACCTGACCACCGAGCAGGTCAGATGCGCGCCGCTGTCAGCCGGCACCTTCGGTCTGCCCGGCGAGGAGGGCAGGCGGATCATCCGGGTGCTCTGCTTCGCCACGCTCGACCCCGACGCCCACGTCTGGGCACACCCGGTGGACGGGCTGAGCGCCTACGTCGACCTGATCGAGAAGAAGGCGACCGAGGTCATCGACATCGGTATCTTCCCGCTGCCGCAGGAGCCGAGCACGTTCCACCTGCCGCAGGGGCGCCCGGCACCGTTGGAGACCCTGAAACCCATCGAGATCACCCAGCCAGACGGGCCGTCGTTCCAGGTCCAGGGCGACCGGATCACCTGGGCGAACTGGTCTTTGCACTTCGGCTTCGACGCCCGCGAAGGCTTGGTGCTCCACCATGTGGCCTACACCGACCCCGACCACGACGGCGAGCTGCGGCCGGTCATCTACCGCGCCTCCATCGCCGAGATGGTCGTGCCCTACGGCGACCCGGCGCCGGTCCGCTTCTGGCAGAACTACTTCGACGCCGGCGAATACCTCTTCGGCCGGTATGCGAACTCGCTCACCCACGGCTGCGACTGTCTCGGCGAGATCCACTACGTCGACGTCGACCTGGCCGACGAGCTCGGCAACGTGCAGCAGATCCCCAACGCGATCTGCCTGCACGAGGAGGACTACGGCACGCTCTGGAAGCACACCGACATCTACACCCCCAACTCGGCCGAGGTCCGCCGCCAGCGCCGCCTGGTGATCTCCTTCTTCACCACGGTCGGCAACTACGACTACGGCTTTTTCTGGTACCTCTACCTCGACGGCAGGATCGAGTGCGAGGCCAAGCTCACCGGCATCCTGTTCACCACGGCCTACCGCGGGCTACGAGAGTGGCCCTACGCCAGCGAGGTAGCCCCAGGCCTGGGCGCCCCGTTCCACCAGCACCTGTTCAGCGCCCGCCTCGACATGATGGTCGATGGCGTCTGCAACGCGGTCGACGAGGTCGACGCGGCCCGGGTACCGCTCTCATCGGAAAACCCGTACGGCAACGCCTTCAGCTACACCCGGACCCGGATCGCCAGCGAGGCCCAGGGGGTACGCAGCGCGGACGCCTCGGTCGGGCGGACCTGGCACATCGTGAGCACCGAGCGCACCAACCGGCTCGGCCAGCCGACCGGCTACGTCCTGCGCACCGAGCAGAACCCGACCCTGCTGGCCGACCACTCCTCCTCAATCGCCGCCCGGGCGGCGTTCACCACCCGAGAACTGTGGATCACCCGCTACGCGTCCGAAGAGCGATATCCGGCCGGCGAGTTCGTCAACCAGAATCCGGGCGGCGACGGCCTACCGGCGTACGTCGCGGGCGACCGCCCCCTGGACGGTGAAGACATCGTGCTGTGGCACACCTTCGGCGTGACCCACTTCCCGCGACCCGAGGACTGGCCGGTGATGCCGGTCGACCATGCCAGATTCTCGTTGACGCCCTATGGGTTCTTCGACCGCAATCCCACACTGAACGTGCCCGCCGACACGGCCAGGCACCACGGCGGCCCCTGTCACCACGGCGCCTGAGAGGCGCAGACGGAGCAGGTGGTGGTCGGGCGGATTCCGAGGTTTCCCCGTTTCAAGGGCGAGGGACGGTTCGACAGCGTCGAGTGGCCGAAAGACGGTGACGGTTGTCGGTGGGACTCCCAGCCCGAACACCCCACCGCCACCTACGTCCGCCTTCAGGGCGTCGGCCACGTCCGTGTCCACCGGCACCGGTCGGTGCGTGGCACCGTCAAGACGATCGGTGTGAAGCGGGAGGGCTCGCGCTGGTACGTTGTGCTGTCGTGTGACGACGTTCCCGCCGAGGCGCTGCCCGCCATCGGCGCATCCGTCGGGATCGACCTGGGCGTGGCCTGGCTGGTCACCACTTCCGATGGTGAGCACCTGGCCAACCCGCGCCACCTGGCCGCGTCCGCCGAGCGCCTCGCCGCCGTCCAGCGCGACCTCGCCCGCAAGAAACGCGGCTCCATACGGCGTCGCAAAGCGGTGGCCCGCGTCGCGGCCCTGCATGCCACGGTCCGCCGCCAACGCCTGGACGGCGTGCACAAGGTGGCCCTCGCGCTGGTCGGCGGCTACGACGTGATCGTGCACGAGGACCTGCGGATCGCGAACCTGACCCGCTCGGCGTCCGGCACGCTCGAAGCGCCGGGCAACTGTGTCCCGGCTCAATGAAGGTGGCACGGCCAAGAGGTTTCGGGCTGGACGCGTGCCACTTTCACTGAGCCAGAACAGTCAGTAGGCGCACTGGACGACGACGTCGTCGAGTTCGGCGCGTGGGGAGAACTGGTGGTTGAAGGCCTTTGCCACAGTCAGTCGCAGCACGACATCGGAGCGCTGCGCGGTCCAGCTCACCGTGTGCAAGCGCCAGCCTGGGTCCACCGTCTGGTCCACCGGTACCGTCTTCAGGGCGATGTAGGTCCAGTCTGCCGGGTTGATGACCTCCAGGTTGAAGGTTGCCGCGGCGTTGCGCAGGTCCAGCCAGACGCCTGCGGTACAGCGGGCGCCGGGGTGGGCGGGCACCGGGGTGAGGAAGATGGTCCGGCCGATCGCACACCACCCGCCGGTGTTGCTGACGCGCAAACCGGCCATGCCGGTGCCAGTACGGGGCGAGGCGATCCCGACGCTCTGGAAGTACGGGGTGTCGCAGTCGCCCTGGTCGGTGAACGTCCACCGGGCGGCCGGGTTCGACGCCGGTTCGAAGCCGTCGGAGAGCTGCCAGATGCCCGCAGACGCGGGCTCGGCCGGGACGAGGACTGCTGCGAGGGCGATGACCGCTGCCATCAGCGTGCGTGGGAGTGCTGAGCGCATAACCAAGCTCCTTGTCAGACCTGAGACGACAACACTGTCATTCTGAGGGCCGTTAGAGACTTGTCCGTAGTTTCCAGACTAAAAACAACGCTAAGACGGTGACTCATTTGGCGAGTCGGCGGTAGCAGATAAGGGCTGCGGCTGGAGTTGACCCGGTTTGGTGAACTCCTTCTTCTGGGAACCAGGGTTCCTCAGAGATCAGGTGTCCACCAAACCGGGTCAACTCCACAACTCCAACAGATAGTCCAACCGGTAAGTCCGGTCCCCGACTGTCACCGGGTACTGCCCGCTCACATGGCGCGCGATTCCCGCCGTGGCGGCGGCGCTCAATACCCACTTGACGAAAGCGTTCTCCAGATACGACTCGCCGGACACCATGTCCATAAGCCGGGCGCCGCTCACCGGGCCTCCTCGTTCAACGCGGTGACCTTTTCTCCGGCTTCTCGTTTTAATAGGTGGCACCGAAACGCTGCATCCGTCGGCTCACACTGAGCGCATCACGCAACGCGCCTTCAGTATGCAGCGGGTTGATCCAGGTCATGACACCGGTGATGCGGAAATAGCCCTGCGAGGGATCGGCGTCGTTGATCAGTATGGCCTGCGACACCGCCTCGATCAGGCTGAGATCTAACTGAGCGAACACCTCCACGAAATGCTGCCCGGCGGGAGCAGCGCGGCGACGTGACCAGAGCTGTTCGACGGCGTTCTGCAGCAGGAAGTGATGGTCGGACGCGCTACCGTGTCCAGGCGTAGCCGGTGAACCACGTTGCTGCCGGGCCGGGCGCCTTCGGCCTTGCCTCCGGTGTCCACGTAGTAGCTGTGCGCGTTGCTGCCCAGGCGCGGGAGCGTCCAGTCGCTCAGGTTGTCGTCAAGTTTGATGGTGGAGATGAAGAGCATGAGCGTCCGCTGCGACATCCGCTTCGTTCCATCGGGCAGCGGTGGCAGTTCGACGCCGTCGGAGACGGTGATCTCAATCTGGAACCTGGCGGAGTAGCGGTCGTGCGGGTAGGCGGCCATGGAGCCCGTGAGCGGCACCTTGAAATCCGGCAGCGGCGCGAACACGGCGTACATGTCGCGCAAGCGGATCTGAGTGGAAACCGTCTGCGTGGTGATGCCCGACCTGGCGACGCCAGTGGCGCCCGACCAGACTCTCATCGTCCCGAGAGCCTCTTCGTCCACGTCGGGTAGCCGCAGATGCAGGTCCGCGCTGACGGTCACCTGACGTGCGCGCAGGTCGATGTCGCGAACGCTCAAGAAAACTATGCCGTCAGAGGACAACTGCGCGTCGATCTGGCTGTTAGGCCCGCCCAGCTCGTCGCCGCTTCTCATCGGGAAAGCGGCCCAGATGGCTAAGAGAAAGACGGCTAAGGCCACTAGTGCGAGCGTCACGCGCACTGATCACTCCGCTGAGGTCTGCGGCTCATTCGAATTGGGGTGGTCGGCGATCAGGTACGCCTTGTCGACCAGCGTGAGCCAGGCCGGGTTGCGCCGCCATGCATCGGAACGGGGGACCCTCTCTGTCAGACTCCTGCGAGACACGGACATATGAGTCCTTTTGATGTGAAGCAGGGCGAGACAGGACGATCAAGCAGTGACGATGACCTTC
>NZ_JBITIZ010000034.1:0-41884 GCF_044459525.1 Streptosporangium sp. NPDC050284 | reverse complement strand
GACCAACCGGTCCGGCAGAACTCCGGGGCGTTCGTTTTATTCTGTTCTTTCGTTGTGCCTTTATTCTTTCAGGCCCGCTTTTTCGTGTCAAACCGGCTCGTTTTAATCCGGTTGATTCGATCTGGCAGATCCTGATGGAATTCAGGCAGCTCCGTTTCCAGAGCAACCCCTCAAACTTACCAGCCTCCGAGCGGCTCTGCGAACCGATCTTCGAGGCCTTTGGCTTCAAAGGGATTGTCGACAAACACGACACAAGCCATACGGAAGTCACCGGAGTGATTGGAGTGGTTTGCGCCGGACCTCGCCGACACCAAAAGATTAGCAGCCCTCGCGGACCGCTCAGGACACAACGACGAACCTCGCGGTCGTATTCCCCGGACTCCCCCGAGCCGGGAGGAGCCGGCGAGCCAGAGAGCCAGGGGCCGAGGCCGCCGAGCCGAGCACGCCCACGGGGACGGACCGACCAAAGGAGACCCGGCGAGACAGGCAGGGCCAAGGGAGACCCGCGACGTCAGGTGAGACGAAGCGAGACGACCGAGCGGGTACCCCCGAACAGGCACCGGCGGAAACATAGACTCGGCCGAGTGAGCAGCCAGACGCCGCCGACGGCGAAGAAGGTTCCCAGCGAGCGCGTGCACCACGGGGACACCGTGGTCGATGACTACGCGTGGCTGACGGTCAAGGACGACCCGGAGGTGGTCGCCTACCTGGAGGCGGAGAACGCCTACACGCAGGAGGCGACCGCCCACCTCAAGCCCCTGAGGGAGACGCTCTTCCAGGAGATCAAGGCACGCACCCTGGAGACCGATCTCTCGGTTCCCACCCGCAAGGGCGGCTGGTGGTACTACTCGCGGACGGAGGAGGGCAAGCAGTACGGCATCCAGTGCCGGGTGGCCGCGGACGGCGAGACGCCGCCCGAGCTGAAGGCCGGGGAGTCGCTTCCCGGCGAGGAGGTCATGCTCGACGGCAACGAGCTCGCCGGAGACTCCGACTTCTTCTCGATCGGTACCAGCTCGGTCAGCCCCGACGGCACCCTGCTGGCCTACTCGACCAACTTCACCGGCGACGAGCGCTTCACCCTGAAGGTGAAGAACCTCGCCACCGGCGAGACCCTCCCCGACGAGATTCCCGGCATCTTCTACGGCGGCGCCTGGTCCGCCGACGGCACGACGTTCTTCTACACGACGGTCGACGAAGCATGGCGGCCCAACCAGGTCCACCGGCACACGATCGGAAGCCCGGCCGAGGACGACGTGCTCGTCCACGAGGAGTCCGACGAGCGGTTCTGGGTCGGCATCGGGCTCAGCCGCAGCGAGCGCTACCTGGTCCTCTCCGCCGGAAGCAAGATCACCAGCGAGGTGCGCATCCTGGAGGCCGACAACCCCTCCGGTGAGTTCCGTGTCGTCAGGCCCCGGGAGACCGGTGTCGAGTACGGCGTCGACCACGCGGGTGACCATTTCCTGGTCCTGCACAACCGGAACGCGGAGAACTTCGAGCTGGCCACCGCGCCCCTCGACGCCCCCGGCGACTGGACGCCGCTCATCGAGCACCGCGCCGACACCCGGCTGCTCGACGTCGACGCCTTCGAGGGCCACACCGTCGTGCACTTCCGCAGGGACGGCCTCACCGGCATCCGCATCCTGCCCCGCGGCGGGGAGGCCTACGAGATCCCCTTCCCCGAGCCGATCTACGACGTCGCCCCTTCCGGCAACCCGGAGTTCGTCACGGGACGGCTGCGGCTCGGCTACACCAGCATGATCACCCCGCCGTCGGTCTACGACTACGACCTGGGCGCGGGCGAGCTGCTCCTGCTCAAGCAGAAGGTGGTGCTCGGCGGTTACGACCCGGCCGACTACGAGCAGTTCCGCGAGTGGGCGACCGCCTCGGACGGCACCCGTGTGCCGATCTCGATCGTCGTCAAAAAGGGCACGGAGCGCCCCGCCCCCACCGTGCTGTACGGCTACGGAAGCTACGAGATCTCGATCGACCCCTCGTTCTCCGTCGCGAGACTCAGCCTGCTCGACCGGGGCTTCGTCTTCGCCGTCGCGCACATCAGGGGCGGCGGTGAGATGGGCCGTCACTGGTACGAGAACGGCAAGTTCCAGCGGAAGAAGAACACGTTCACCGACTTCGTCGCCGCCGCCGAGCACCTCTCCGCCTCCGGCTGGTCGAGCGCGATCATCGCGAGGGGTGGCTCCGCGGGCGGGCTGCTGATGGGCGCGGTCGCCAACCTCGCACCGGAGACCTTCGCGGGCGTGGTGGCGGAGGTGCCGTTCGTGGACGCGCTGAACACGATCCTCGACCCGTCGCTGCCACTGACCGTGATCGAGTGGGACGAGTGGGGCGACCCGCTGCACGACCCCGAGGTGTACGCGTACATGAAGTCGTACACGCCCTACGAGAACGTGGACGGCCGGGTGTATCCGCCGATCCTCGCGATCACCAGCCTCAACGACACCCGGGTCTTCTACCACGAGCCCGCCAAGTGGATCGCGAAGCTCCGCGAGGTGGCGCGTGGCGGGCCGTTCCTGCTCAAGACGGAGATGGGCGCCGGACACGGCGGCCGCAGCGGCAGGTACGACTCCTGGCGCGAGGAGGCCTTCACCCTCTCCTGGATCCTCGACACGGCAAAGGTGGCCCAGTGACGTACATCGCGGCGAACGACAGGTACGACGACCGTCAGCCGTACAACAGGGTCGGCAAGAGCGGGCTCAAGCTGCCCGCCGTCTCCCTGGGGCTCTGGCACAACTTCGGCGACGACAAGTCCTTCGAGGTCCAGCGGGACATCCTCAGGAGGGCCTTCGACCTGGGTGTGACCCACTTCGATCTGGCCAACAACTACGGCCCGCCGCCCGGGAGCGCGGAGACCAACTTCGGGCGGCACTTCCGCGAGGACTTCTCCCCGTACCGGGACGAGCTGGTCATCTCCACCAAGGCGGGCTACGACATGTGGCCGGGTCCGTACGGCGAGTGGGGCTCGCGCAAGTATCTGCTGTCCAGCCTGGACCGGTCGCTGGAGCGGATGGGGATCGACTACGTCGACATCTTCTACAGCCACCGGTTCGACCCGGACACCCCGCTTGAGGAGACGATGGGCGCGCTGGACCACGCGGTCCGGTCGGGCAGGGCGCTGTACGCGGGCATCTCGTCCTACTCGCCCGAGCACACCAAGGAGGCGGCGCGGATCCTGCGGGAGATGGGCACGCCGCTACTGATCCACCAGCCCTCGTACTCGATGTTGAACCGGTGGATCGAGGGCGGGCTGCTCGACGTCCTGGAGGAGGAGGGCGTGGGCTGCATCGCGTTCTCGCCGCTGGCGCAGGGCATGCTGACCGACCGCTACCTGAACGGGATCCCCGAGGGGTCGCGAGCCTCGCAGGGGCGCTTCCTCACCCCGGAGATGCTCACCGACGAGACGATGCGGCACATCCGCATCCTGAACGAGATCGCGAGCCGGCGCGGTCAGTCGCTGGCGCAGATGGCGCTGGCGTGGGCGCTGCGCGACAAGCGCGTCACCTCGGTGCTGATCGGCGCGAGCAGCGTCGAGCAGCTGGAGAACAGTCTCTCCGCGGTGGAGAACCTGTCGTTCGACGACAGGGAGCTGGAGACGATCGACAAGGACGCGGTCGACGCGGGCATCAACATCTGGGCCAGATCCAGCGAGGCCTGACCCCACCCCGCCCGTCCGCGCGTTTCCGAGGAGGCCGCCGGTCCAGGTGACCGGCGGCCTCCGCCTGTCCGAACCGTCCTCGAAAGCCGTTACAGAAGCCCGAGACGAACGCGGAGCGGGTCAGAGCGCCTCGTGTCGCTGCAGGTACGTGAACGAGGCCCAGCCGGGCAGGACCGGCAACCAGAAGGTGAGCAACCGGAACAGCAGCACGGCCGGGGCCGCCACCTCGCGTGGTACGCCCGCCAGGGTGAGGCCGGCCGTGAGAGAGAACTCGACGGCTCCGAGCCCGCCGGGGGTCGGGGCGGCCGAGCCGATGGCGTTGCCCGCGAGGAAGACGATGGCGACGGCGGCGAAGTTGATGGAACCCCCGAAGGCGCGGACACAGGCGTCCAGGCACATCACGAAGGACAGGGTGAGCATCAGGGTGCCGCCGAAGCCCTCGATGATCTTCTGGGGTGACTGGAGGATGTCGAGCAGACGCGGGACGACGCCGGAGAACAGTGAGCGGAGCCGTGCGGTGATCAGTCGGCGCAGGCGCGGGACACTCACCGCGACCAGGGTCAGTACGGCCACGGCGAGCAGCGTGATCACGAGCGTGCGCGACGGGGTGAACGACGAGGCGGTGTTGGAACCGGTGATGTAGGCGAAAAGCAGCAGCAGGGCGACGTGGAAGGCGAGCCCGATGAGCTGGGAGGCCCCTACGCTGGCCACCGCCTGCCCCGGAGGGATACCTCGTTTTTGCAGGTAGCGGGTGTTGACCGCGACCCCGCTCACCGCGGCGGGCGCGACGAGCTTGACGAACGACCCGGCGAACTGGGCGAGAACGGTACGGCCGAGGGGCAGCTTCTCCGGGACGAACCCCCTCAGCATGAGGGCGGCGGCGACGTAGCTCAGCATCGCCCCGGCCAGCGCCACTCCGGTCCAGCTCCACTTGGCCGACGTGATCATGTTGAGGTTGATCTGGGTCAGGTAGTAGACCAGGAAGTACGCGGCGAACGCGGTGCCGATGATGGTGATCAGGGTCCGGGGACGGAAGCGCTCCAGGCGCACCTCCTCGGCCTCGACCTTCGGCTTGAGCTCGACGATCCGGTCGCGGATCTCGGTGAGCAGCTCCTTGTTCCTGGTGAGCGCGGCCCTGGTCTCGCGGGTCAGCGCGATCCGCTGGAGCAGGGGGAGCGCGTCGGCGAGCACGCCGGACCCCGCCACGGCCGCGGCGGCGGCGACCGCCCGCTGGGCACCGACGCGCAGGCTGAGGTAGGTGAGCAGCTGGGCGACGTCGAGACGGAGCAGCAGGTCACCGGCGGCGATCTCGCCGCTGCGGGCGTCCATCAGGACGACCCGGCCGTCGCCGTCGACGTGGATGCTGTCGCCGGTCAGTCTCCGGTGGGCGAGCCGCTGGACCTGCAGCAGCAGGACCTGCTCCCAGATCTGGGCGAGCAGGTTGTCGTCGATCTCGTTGTCGGGGATGCTGTCGAGCGCGCGGGTGGGAACGTGCTCGTAGGCGAGCAGGGCGGCCTCGCTGCCGATCTCGCTGGTGGCGACGAGCCTGGGGGTGCTCGCTCCGGCCGCCTGCGCGGCGTACGCCATGAGGGCCTCGCGCTCCAGCTCGGCGCGGAGCGAGCGGATGGCCTTGCGGCGGGTCTCGGTGTTGAGGCGCATGCGCCGCCAGAGGCGGTAGAGCACGCCGGCGACCTGACGGTCACGGTCGAGGACGGTGACGTCGAGGCGGCTGCCGTCCCTGAGGTCGACGGCGTAGCGGCGGCTGCTCTGGTGGTCGTCGTCGAGCCTGCGGGCCTTGACGGGGACGAAACCCAGCTTGCGGAGCGCCGTGACGACCGTGCTGCCCGGGGGGCGGGTGTTGGGGCTGCCCACGCCGTACAGGGTGGCGTAGCCGACGGCCAGCCCGATCAGGATGGAGACGACGATGCCGAGGATCGTCGCGGCGAGCCCTGCGAACAGGGCGACGGCGTTGAGCGCGACCGCGCTCCACAGGGCCGCCCGCCAGGTGGGGCGGCGGGATATTCGCACCGCGGTGACGTAGGCGATGATCGGGGTGAGCAGGGTGTTGATCGGCTCGACCCCGGCCCGCCCACCGGTCAGCAGGACCCGCAGGTCCTCGGGACCGGCCTTGAGGATCCACTCGCCGAGCGCGAAGGAGAACACCATCGCGGCGATCGCCGCGAAGAGCCCCTCGGCCACCCTGAGGCCGTCGCGGTGGAGCACTCTCTCGATGGCGAAGGCGACGGGCACGCCGAGCATGGCCGACGCGCTCAGCACCCCGGCCAGACCGCTGAGCAGGAACGGTGCCCGGCTGGTGCCGTCGGCGACGTCGCCCTCCAGGCCGTTCAGGGTCTTCTTGGCGACGAGGGCGAGCAGGACCACGGCCGTGAGCACAAGCAGGGTCGCCAGGAACCGCAGCAGGTCGGAGGGGCGGCGGATCCGCTGCGGGAGCAGCGGCTCGACGACGTGCACGGCGAGATCGCCGTCTGTCGGCGGCCGTGTGCCGTCGACGGACGCCGTTTCGTCCAGTTCCTTGATTTCCGTCACCGCCTGCGATTCTGCATGTTCCGCATTACAGGTGCGTCACCGATCTTCTCGTTGAGTGTTCACAATCAGAGTCATGCGTATCTCGGTCGCCTCTGACAGTCTTGACGGTGTGGCCTCCATCTTGGTCTCCGAAATCGAAAAACGAGGCCACATGGTGATACCTCACGGCGCCCTGGCCGACGAGCGGGCCGACTGGGCGTGGTGCTGTGCGCGTGCCGCCGGAGACGTGGCCTCGGGGGCGGCCGATCAGGCGATCGTGTGCTGCTGGACCGGGACGGGCGCGTCGATCGCGGCGAACAAGGTGCCCGGCGTACGGGCCGCGCTGTGCGCGGACGCGGTCACGGCGGACGGGGCACGTCGCTGGAACGACGCCAACGTGCTGGCGATCAGCCTCCGGTTGATCTCCGCCCCCCTGCTCGGGGAGATCCTGGACGCCTGGTTCGCGGGGAGTCCCAGCCTCGACGAGGGAGACCGGGCGAACACAGCGTACCTGTCACAGATGGAGAATTGACCGTTCTACCTGCGAGAACAATCAATTCGATGGGTGAAGGACTGGAAGGCTGAACAACATGTTCCGTCACCCGCTCGCGTCCCGCCGAGTCGCGTCCGAGGGGCGGGAAGCCCCTTCCGTCGTCCCCAGGAAGTTGATGACCGCGATCACCATGGTCTCGGTCCTGTCCCTGGCCGCGGTGTCCGCCGCGACCCCCGCCCCGGCCGACGCGGCACCCGTCACGGGAGGCCCGGCAGCCATCGTGGGAGGCCCGGCACCCTTCACAAAGGGCTCCGCAGCCGTCACAGGAGGCTCGGGACCCGTCGTGGCCGACGCGGCACCCCTCGCGGGAGGCGACGACTCCGGGAGAGCCGCCGGGTCCGTCATCTCGGCCGGCGCGGCACCTGTTTCCGGGGGCGGCGACTCCGCGCCGCCGGCCGGAAGCCCTCTGCCGCCGGAGGCGAAGGCGTTCGGGGCGTCGATCAAACTCGCCGCCCTCAGGGGGCACCTGGAAAGGCTCCAGAGCATCGCCGACGCCAACGGCGGCACCCGGGCGGCGGCCACACCCGGCTACGCCGCCTCGCTCGCCTACGTCGCGGACAAGCTCCGCGAGGCCGGATACCGGCTCACCTCGCAGGAGTTCAAGATCTCCTTTTTCCGCGAGGTCACCACACCCGTGCTCAAGCGGACACGGCCCCTGGCCAAGAGGTACGTGCCCGGCACCGACTTCAGGACCATGACGTACTCCGGCTCGGGGGAGGTGACGGCCCCGGTGCAGGCGGTCGACCTGGTCCTGCCGCCGAGGAAGGGACAGGAATCCACCTCGGGGTGCGAGGCGGGCGACTTCTCCAGATTCGTCCGGGGCAACGTCGCGCTGATCCAGCGCGGCACCTGCAGCTTCCAGGCCAAGGCGGAACGGGCCGAGGCCGCCGGCGCGTCCGGTGTGATCATCTTCAACGACGGCAGGGCAGGTGAGGGAGCCGACAACCACAAGGCCCTGTTCGGTGGCTCGATCAACACCTCCACCGTGCGCATCCCGGTCGTCAGCGCCGACTTCGCGACCGGTGAGCAGCTGGCTGCCCGGGGAACGACGGTGGCACTCGTCGTGCAGACCGAGATCGCCCCCGACCGCAGGACACGCAACCTCATCGCCGAGAGCCCCTGGGGGGACCCCGACAGAGTCGTCATGCTCGGCGCCCACCTGGACAGCGTCATGATGGGCCCCGGCGTCAACGACAACGGCTCGGGCACCGCCGGCATCCTGGAGACGGCGCTGGCGGCGAAGTCGCTGCGGACGAAGAACAGGCTGCGCTTCGCCTTCTGGGGCGCCGAGGAGCTGGGCCTGCTCGGGTCGAAGTACTACGTGTCCGCCCTGCCCCCCGCGGAGCGGGCGAAGGTCAAGCTCTACCTGAACTTCGACATGATCGCCTCACCGAACTACGTTTTCGGGATCTACGACGGCGACTCGTCAGGCAACGTGATCAGCGCGACCCCTCCTCCCGGCTCCGGCCAGATCGAGAAGCTCTTGCAGGCGTACTTCGAGGCGGTGGGCGAGCCGTACCAGGACGCCGATTTCAGCGGCCGATCCGACTACGGCCCCTTCATCGGGATCGGCATCCCCGCCGGCGGCCTGTTCACCGGCGCGGAGGGCCTCAAGAGCACCGAGGAGGCCAAAAAGTTCGGCGGCACCGCCGGGGTCGCGTACGACAAGTGCTACCACCAGGCGTGCGACACCATCGCCAACATCAACGACAAGGCCCTGTTGGTGAACAGCGGCGCGATCGCGGCGTCGGCGTTCACCTACGGGTACGCCGAGGACCTCCCCCACGCTCCCAACAGCCCGCCGAATGCCGGTGATTCCAGGGGCTCCAGGGGTTCCAAGGGCTCCGGGGTGCCCGGCGTGCCAGGCAAGGGGGCCGTCGTCCCCGGCAGGCCGGGCACCGGCGCGGGCGGCCTGGAATCCGGCCACGACCACGAGCACGGCGGCCTCCTCAGGTAACACGGGGGTCGCGTGGCGTACGGCCACGCGGGTGCGGGGTGCCGGACACGGGATACGGCGGGATACGGAGGAGCCGGGGCGCGGGGTGCCGGGCGGAGCGCGGAGATGCGGGCCCCTGGACGCGGGACGCGGAAGAGGGCACGGCTCGATCCGGCCATGGCGACCGTCGGACCGATCCTGCGTGCCCCCACGTGGGGGGCACGGTTAAAGTCGGGGCATGTCGTCAGGCGAATTGCGAGTGCTGGGGGCGTGCCCGCTGGACTGCCCGGACACCTGCTCCTGGGTGGTGACCGTCCAGGACGGCAGTGCCGTCAAGATGCGCGGCAACCCGGACCATCCGTACACCCGGGGTGCGCTCTGTGTGAAGGTGAACCGCTACCTGGAGCACACCAGGGCGGCCGACCGCATCCTGCACCCGATGCGGCGGGTCGGTCCCAAGGGGTCCGGCCGATTCCAGCGGATCAGCTGGGACGAGGCCCTGGAGGAGATCTCCGGACGGCTGCGCGGCATCGTCGACGAGCACGGCGGCGAGGCGATCTGGCCCTACGTGGGCACCGGAACGCTGGGATACGTCCAGGGGTCGGAGGGGATCGCCGGGAGGCGGTTCTGGAACGTCCTCGGGGCGTCGAAGCACTTCCTGAACATCTGCTCCTCGGCAGGAAACTTCGGGCTGCGGCAGGTCTACGGCACGCCGGGCGGCATGGATCCCGAGACGTTCGCACTGTCCAGGCTCATCCTGCTGTGGGGAACGAACACGCTGACGACCGGGCACCACCTGTGGAAATTCATCCAGGACGCCCGCGCGGCCGGGGCGCACCTGGTGGCGATCGACCCGATCCGCACCCGCACCGCCGAGCAGGCCGACGAGCACCTGCCGATCCGGCCGGGCACCGACGCCGCCCTCGCCCTGGGGCTGATGAACGTCGTCCTCGCCGAGGGTGCCGAGGACCGCGACTACCTGGAGAACCACACGAACGGCTGGGAGAACCTCCGCGAGGAGATCCTGCGCCACCCTCCGGCGCGCGTGGCGGAGATCACCGGGCTGCCCGAGGCCGACATCCGGGCCCTGGGGACGCGTCTGGCGCGTACGCGGCCCACCGGGATCCGGGCCACCATGGGCATGCAGCGGCACGCGGGCGGCGGCACCGCGATGCGCACGATCGCCTCCATCCCCGGCGTGACGGGCGACTGGCGCCACCCGGGCGGCGGGATCGTGTACTCCACCAGCGGGCACATCCACCTGAACATCGACACCCGCGACGACCTGCTCCCCGGCCCTGTCCGCACGCTCACGATGACGCGGCTCGCCGACGAGCTGGACGAGTCGGTCAAGTGCCTGTGGGTGTACGCGGCCAACCCGATGGGCTCCACCTCCGGCCAGAACCGGATCCGCGAGAGGCTGCTGCGCGAGGACCTGTTCACCGTCGTGATGGAGCAGTTCCCGACCGACACCGTCGACTACGCCGACATCGTCCTTCCCGCCACCATGCAGATCGAGCACGCCGACCTGCACGCGGGCTATGGGCACATGTACCTGATGTGGAACGAGCCCGCCGTCGAGCCGCCCGGCGAGTGCCTGTCCACCACCGAGACGTTCCGCCGCCTGGCGCGGCACATGGGGCTCACCGAGCCGTCCCTGTACGACTCCGACCTGGAGCTGGCCGAGGAGCTGCTCACCTCGGGGCACCCGTCCTTGGAGGGGATCACCCTCGACCGGCTGCGCAAGGAGGGCTGGGTCCGCCTCAACGTCCCCCGGCCGTTCGTGCCGTTCACCGACGGCTTCCCGACGCCCTCGGGCCGGATGGAGTTCGGCTCGGGACCGGCCTACGTCCCCCCGCACACGGCCTCGGCCACGCCGGGGCCGTACCCGCTCGCGCTCATCACGCCCGCCTCCCACACCTTCCTGAACACCACCTTCGGCAACAACCCCGAGCTGCTGAGGCGCTCGAAGGGCCCGCGCGTCCTGGTCAACCCCGAGGACGCCTCGCGGAGAGGGTTGAGCGAGGGGCAGCGAGCGCGGGTGTTCAACGACGAGGGCGAGTTCGAGGCCGTGGTCGAGATCACCGAGAGGGTACGGCCCGGCGTGGTCGCGTCCGCCAAGGGACACTGGCGCAAGCTCAGCCCGGGGGGCGCGACGGCGAACGCCGTGGTGGCCGCCCGTGACGCCGACATGGGCCGGGGCGCGGTCTACCACGACAATCTGGTCGAACTCGCCCCCTGCGCCACCACGGAATGACCGGCGGTCCCAGGGGGACGACTCCGGGGACGAGTCAGGGTTACTCCCCGATGTGGGCAAGGGGAGGCGAGGGGCACCCTGGAGGCATGAACGACGAACTGACTCGACGTGACGAGATGTCCCTCGCCGGAGCGGCGCTGCGCGGTGCTCCCTGGAAGGCCGCGGCGGTGACCGGCGGCGCGGTGGCGGCGGTCAGCCTGGGGCTGGACCTGCTCACCGGGGATCTGGATCTTACGTGGGCGATGGCGGTCGGTATCGGCCTGTTCTCGCTCATCGCGGCCATCGGCGCGATCAGCAAGCCCGACGTCGGCGACCGGGTCACCCGGCAGGCCCGGCTCTGGGCGCTGCGCCACCCCTGGAGGTTCTCCCTCTATCCCGCGCTCGGCTCCGCGATCCTGCTGTATCCGGTGCAGCTCGTCCTCGACCGTGAGGGTGTGTTCGGGGCGGCGCTGGACGCGCTCCAGGGGGGTGTCGTGGTCTATCTGATCACGGCGATCGTCGCCCTCACGCTCAAGGGACGTGGCCAGACCTCGCTCCCCGGTGGCCGCTGAACCCCGCGGCCCGGCCGTCCGGATCCTGGGCGACCGTCTGGCTCCCGGCGAGCGTTCAAGGTCCCGGCGAGTGCCCAAGGCCTCCGGTGGACGTCCGGGCTCCCAGTGGGTTCAGGGTCTCCGGTAGACGTCCAGGCTCCCAGTGGGTTCAGAAACCCCGGTGGACGTCCAGGCTCCCGGTGGGCGTCCAGGACCCAGCGAGCGGCCTGGGCGTGCGTGTCGCCCGGTCTCGCGGCCCGGCTGAGCCTTTCCGCGTGACCGGGCCAAGGGCGTCCGGGGACGCTAGACCCTCTCGTGCTCGGCGCGGCAGACGCAGAACTCGTTGCCCTCTGGGTCGAGCATCGTGACCCAGCCGCCGCCTTCGGGGTCGCGATGGTCCTCGGAGATCGTGGCGCCGAGCCCGGCCAGACGCTCGACCTCCTCGTCGCGGGTGGTGCCCGCGGAGCCGGTGAGGTCCAGGTGGACGCGGTTCTTGACCGCCTTGTCCTCGGGGACCTTGATGAACAGCAGGTCGACCCTGTCTCCCTGGAGAAGGACCTCGTCGTCGTTCTTCTCCGTATCCGGGTGGAGCTTTCCACCGGTGGCGTCGCGCCAGAAGGTCGCCAGCTCGTACGGCTGGGCGCAGTCGAAGGTCACGCAGTGAACGTCAATCATCGCTCCACCCAACCCGACACCACCAAAGCCGTCAAGCCGGTTTCCGGATAGCCCGATTCGGTTGCGGCGGGTCACGCCGTCGAACCTACGCGTTTCGGTTCTCGCCGGACGCGTCGCCGGGTGCGCCGGACGCGTCGCCGGACGTACGCGTCTCGGTTCTCGCCGGTCGAATGGCCGGACGTACCGGTCGGGTTGCCGAGCGTACGGAGCGTGGCGCCGGATGTACGCGTACAGCCCGCCGGGACGTCCGGGTACGCGGTCAGTGGCCGCCGGCGGCGAGGTTGAGCCCGACGACGCCCGCGACGATGAGCAGGATCGAGGCGATCTTGAGGGCCGACGCGTCCTCGCCGAGGGCGACGATGCCGAGCGTGGCGGTGCCGACGGCTCCGATACCCGTCCAGACGGCGTAGGCCGTACCGACCTCCAGGCTCTTCAGACCCAGGGCGAGCAGGCCGAAGCTGAACGCCCCGAAGACCAGGAAGCCGACGCTCGGCAGCGGCACGGAGAATCCGTTGCTCAACTTGAGTGAGTACGCCATCGCGACTTCGAAGAGACCGGCGACCACGATGAAGATCCAGGCCATGACAACTCCTCCTTGATCAGGAGCGTCGTCTTTGCCTACCGGGTACGGCGCGTCTCGTCCGGAAACGCTCCTTTTGAGCGTTGTGACAGTGGAACATAGCCGAACCTCACTTTGATTCCCACCAGATTGTGAACCACTGGTCGCGGGGCACCGGCCACATGTCCAGCTCGACCACCGCCGCGATGACCTCGTTCGCCCGCTCCCGCCCGAGGCAGAGCCTGCGGCAGGCGCTCTCGGCGAGGTCTTCCAGGCGGGTGAAGCGGGGCAGCGGGGCCACGCGCCGCTCGTGGTGAACCTCGTGGCCGAGCCCTTCCGCGATGGCGATCACGTCGCGGGCCGTGGGCCCGCTGGGGCGGGTGATGCCGTGGAAGTGCTGCCAGAGGGGGTTGAGCCAGCTCATCGGGTGCCGCCCGGTGAGCTCCAGGACGACCCGGACGCGGGCGTGGCGGGTGAGCTCGGCGAGGAACCCCGCCAGTTCGGGCACGTTGTAGACGACGTGGGCACAGACCGCGACGTCCGCCACCGGTGTCCGCGCCGCCACGTCGGGCCAACGGCCGTTGACGACGAGGGCGGGAACGCCGAGCACCTCGGCCCTGACGGCCAGTTCGGCGAGCATCGCCTCCGAGGTGTCGACCGCGATCAGCCGCCCCAGGTCCCGGCCCAGCGGCAGGGAGGCGGCCCCGGTCCCCGCGCCGACGTCCAGCACGCTCCCGCCGGGTGGGAGCGCCTCGGCGATCCGCGCCAGGGTGGGTCCCTCGGGGGCCGCGAGGGCGAGGTCGGTGCGCTCGGCGAACCTGGCGGGAGAGTGACCCCAGGGATCGGCCGGCGCCCTCGCCGCGATCTCCTCGGGAATGCTCCACATCCCGAGGTCGGCCCGCCACTGATCGTCCATGGGAAGAGCCTAGAAGAGCTCTCCCCTCCCCGTCGATCGGCACCGCCTGAGCGTCGTTCCAGCAGTACGGCGGCGTGATGAACGTCCCAGTCAAGGGTGTTTTCTAGGGGTTACCCACGGGTAGCATTACAGGTAACGTTACTGACGAGTATGGAAAGTTCCGGATCCCCCGGTTTCAAGGAGCAGACCCCATGGGCCACTACAAGAGCAATGTCCGTGACCTGGAGTTCAACCTCTTCGAGGTCTTCGGACGCCGGGACATCCTGGGCACCGGTCTTTACGCCGATCTGGACGAGGATGTCGTGCGGAGCCTGCTCGACGAGGTCAACCGCCTCGCCACGGGCGTGCTCGCCGACTCCTTCGAGGAGGGCGACCGCACCCCGCCGGTGTTCGACCCCGCCACCGGGACGGTGACGATGCCGGAGGGCTTCAAGAAGTCCTTCGCCGCCTACCGTGACGCCGGCTGGACCAACCTCAGTCTCCCCGCCGAGCTCGGCGGCCCCGGTCTGCCCAGCAGCGTGAGCTGGGCACTGGCCGAGATGGTCCTCGGCTCGAACCCGGCCATCTGGATGTACTCCAGTGGCCCGGCCTTCGCCCACGTGCTCCACGTGATCGGCACCGAGGAGCAGAGGCGCTACGCCGAGCTCGCCATCGAGAAGCAGTGGGGCGCCACCATGGTCCTCACCGAGCCGGACGCCGGCTCCGACGTGGGCGCCGGCCGCGCGAAGGCCGTGCGTCAGGACGACGGCACCTGGCACATCGAGGGCGTGAAGCGCTTCATCACCAGCGCCGAGCACGACCTGTCCGACAACATCTTCCACCTCGTGCTCGCCCGCCCCGAGGGGCACGGCGTCGGCACCAAGGGCCTGTCGATGTTCCTGGTCTCGAAGTACCACGTGGACCTGGAGACCGGCGAGCTCGGCGAGCGCAACGGCGTGTACGTCACCAACGTCGAGAAGAAGATGGGCCTCAAGGTCTCCACG
Source organism: Streptosporangium sp. NPDC050284 (assembly GCF_044459525.1). Classification (NCBI taxonomy): domain Bacteria; kingdom Bacillati; phylum Actinomycetota; class Actinomycetes; order Streptosporangiales; family Streptosporangiaceae; genus Streptosporangium; species Streptosporangium sp. NPDC050284. The sequence continues at coordinate 27,279 of NZ_JBITIZ010000034.1, read as the reverse complement.
ACCTGCGAGCTCACCTTCGGCGGCGAGCACCCGGCCGTGGGCACGCTCATCGGCGAGGTGCACGAGGGCATCAAGCAGATGTTCATGATCATCGAGCACGCCCGGATGATGGTCGGCTCGAAGGCGATCGCGACGCTCTCCACCGGCTACCTCAACGCCCTCGAATACGCCAGGCAGCGGGTGCAGGGCGCCGACCTCACCCAGATGGCCGACAAGTCGGCCCCGCGCGTGACGATCACCCACCACCCGGACGTACGCCGGGAGCTGATGCTCCAGAAGTCGTACGCCGAGGGCATGCGCGCCCTGGTCATGCTCGCCGCCACCTACCAGGACGACGTGCTGATCGCCGAGCACGAGGGCCGCAGGAACGAGCACGCCGAGGCGATGAACGACCTGCTGCTCCCGCTGGTCAAGGGTGTCGGCTCCGAGCGCTCGTACGAGCTGCTCGCCCGCTCGCTGCAGACCCTGGGCGGGTCCGGCTACCTGCAGGACTACCCGATCGAGCAGTACATCAGGGACGCGAAGATCGACTCCCTGTATGAGGGCACCACCGCGATCCAGGGCCTGGACCTGTTCTTCCGCAAGGTCCTGCGCAACCAGGGGGTCGCCCTCGGCTCGCTGTACGACGACGTGAAGGCCTTCGCCGCCTCCGAGGCGGGCAACGGGCGGCTGAAGGAGGGGCGCAAGCTCCTGGACGAGGCCGCCGACGAGGTCAAGGCGATGGCCGACACGATGGCGGGCTGGGCGATCGGCTCGCTGGAGACCCCGCAGGAGGTCTACAAGGTCGGCCTCAACACCACCCGGTTCCTGCTCGCCCTGGGCGACCTGGTGATCGGCTGGCTGCTGCTGCGCCAGGCCGAGGTGGCCCTGGCCGCGCTCGGCTCGACCGCCGCGGGGAGCGACCACGCCTTCTACAGCGGCAAGGTCTCCGCGGCCTCGTTCTTCGCGCAGACCGTCCTGCCCCGCATCGCCGCCGAGCGCCGCACGCTCGACGCCACGGACCAGGATCTGATGGAACTGCCGGAAGAGGCCTTCTGACCCGCCTTATCCCGGCCTGACACCGGCCTGACCCGGTCTGGGCCTGTCGGTTCAGGCCGCGTGATCACCTGCTCCCGCGGCAGGCACGACGAGGGACCGGCCCCGTTCTCACGGGGCCGGTCCCTCGTCCGTTTCCGCTTCTCCGCAAGGACGAATCACCGCGAAGTCATTGACATCGGCCATCTGTTATTCTCATACTGAGTTTGTCTCAATTTGAGAAGGACATGGAATGGATGAATCGGAGTTCCTCGCCGGCTATGACCCTCGGGCATACCCGGCGGTCGCGGTGACGGTCGACGTGGTGGCGCTCACCATTCGCGGGGGCGGGTTGCGCGTTCTGCTGATCAGGCGGGCCGAGCAACCCTATGCGGGGCTGTGGGCGCTACCCGGAGGATTCATCCGGCCGGGAGAGGACCTGCCACAGGCCGCGGCGCGGGAGCTGGCCGAGGAGACAGGGCTGTCCGACCTGTCCGGGCCATTGGGTCGAATCCACATCGAGCAGCTCGCCAGCTACGGGGCGCCCGAGCGTGATCCGCGGATGAGGGTCGTGTCGATCTCCTACCTCGCCTTCGCCCCCGACCTGCCCGATCCCCAGGCAGGCTCGGACGCGGCCGACGCCTCCTGGCACTCGGTCGACAAGCTTCCTGAGCTCGCGTTCGACCACGACCGCATCCTGGCGCACGGGCTGGAGCGGGCGCGCGGCAAGCTGGAGTACACCCCGCTCGCCACCGCGTTCGCCGGTGAGAGGTTCACGATCTCCGAGCTGCGCGGCGTCTACGAGACGGTCTGGGGAGTGCAGCTGCACGCGGGCAACTTCCACCGCAAGATCCTGTCGGTGCCCGGCTTCGTGGAGAGCACCGGCGAGACCACCGAGAGCGGCGGGGCCAGGGGCGGGCCGCGCGCCAAGCTCTACCGGGCCGGTGACGCCCGGCTCCTGCACCCCGCCCTGCTGCGACCGGCCAGGGAGGAGCAGATCCGATGACCACGGCCGAGGCGATCGCGCTGGTGACCGCCGCTCACACGCCCGAGGACCTGTTCGGCGAGGGCTCCCCCCACCGGGCGTACCGGAGGCTCGCGAGGCTGCTCCACCCCGACCTCGCGTCGGGAGCGGAGGCCGCCGTGGCGTTCACCCGGCTGGCGGAGCTGTGGGCGGCCCGCGAGGGAGCCTCGGAGCGGGCCAAGGGGACGGTGATCACCACCAGGCGGGGCACCTACCGGGTCGGGGGCGTCTTCCGCCGGGGCGCGTCGGCCGTGCTCTACGAGAGCGGCACCGACACGCTGCTCAAACTCCCGCGCAGCCACGCGGACAACGACCTCATGCGCCGTGAGGCGGAGTCACTGAAGACGATCGCGCACGACGGCGACCCGCTGCTCCTGCCGTACGTGCCTCGTCTGGTGGAGTCGTTCCGGCACCGCTCGGAGGGGGTCGAGCGGCAGGCCAACGTGATCAGCCGGGTGCCGGACGGGTTCCTGAGCCTGGACGAGGTCCGGCGGCGCCGGCCGGTGCTGGACGTGCGGGACGCGGCGTGGATCTGGCGGCGGCTGCTGGTGGCCGTCGGCGCGGCTCACCGGGCGGGGGTCGTGCACGGAGCGGTTTTCGGGCACCACGTCCTCGTCCACCCGCTCGACCACGGTCTGGTGCTCGTCGACTGGAGTCAGTCGGTCCCGCTCGGCACCCCGATCACCGCCCTCGTGGCCAGGCACCGCGACGACTATCCGCCCTGGGTCCTGGCCAGAAAGCCCGCGACCCCGGCCACCGACATCCACCTCGCCACCCGCTGCGTGGCCGCCCTCATGGGCGACCGCGTCCCCACCCCGGTCAGGCACTTCGTCCGGGGCAGCCTGCTCAGCCCGCCGAACGACGCCTGGCGGCTCCTGGGAGAGCTCGACGACCTGCTCGACGACCTGTACGGGCCGAGGAAATACCGGCCGCTCCATCTCTGACCCTCGAAATCTCCGACCCTCGAAACCTTCGACTCCCAGAACGACCTTCGAAACGACCTTGACGACCTTGACGACCTTGACGACCTCAGGAACGACCTCATAGAACGTTCCACCCCTGATCCGAGGAGATCCCCCGTGGGAAGCGGAATCTGGTCCACCGACGTCTACTCCGCCGCCGCGAGCTACCGCGCGGCCAAGGGTTCGAGCGCCTTCGCCTACAGTGACAGCGGCGCCCGCTCCGCTCACCCCGACCTCGACCCGCACAAGGTGGCGCTCCGCGAGAGCCGCGACTCCGACGAGCACCCCAACTCCCTCGCCGTGGCCGTCCTGTTCGACGTGACCGGCTCGATGCGCGGGGTGCCCCGCACCCTCCAGACCAAGCTGCCCGACCTGCTCGGACTGCTGCTCCGCAAGGGGTACGCCACCGACCCGCAGATCCTCTTCGGTGCGATCGGCGACGCCACCTGCGACCGTGCCCCCCTTCAGGTCGGCCAGTTCGAGTCCGACAACCGGATGGACGAGCACCTGGGCAAGATCCTGCTTGAGGGCGGGGGCGGCGGCCAGATGTCCGAGTCGTACGAGCTGGCGATGTACTTCATGGCCAGGCACACCTCGATCGACTGTTTCGAGAAGCGTGGCCGCCGGGGTTACCTGTTCATCATCGGCGACGAGCTGCCCTATCCGCAGGTCAAGCGGCGCGAGGTCGAGAAGGTGGTCGGCGAGCGGCTCCGGCGCGACATCCCGACCAAGGACCTCGTCGCCGAACTGACCAGGATCTACGACGTCTACTACATCCTCCCCGCCGGATCGAGTTACGCCGGGGACAGCCGGGTGCTCGCCGCCTGGCGCGAACTGCTCGGCCAGAACGTGCTGGAGCTGGACGACCTGGACGCGGTCTGCGAGACCATCGCGCTCACCGTCGGCCTCGGCGAGGACGCCATCGACCTGCGAGAAGGGCTGGACGACCTCGACGAGATCGGCTCGAACGCCGGGAGCGCCGTGGGCAAGGCCCTCGCCAAGCTCGACCGGGGCACCCTCGTGGTGTCCGACGGGCTCGACCTGGGCGGCGACAGCGGCGTGATGCGGCTCTGAGAACCTCCCCGCCGTGCGGCGGCCACCGCGAAAAGCGGCGGGGAGTGCCACCACGAAGGGAGACGGTTCCTCCCCGGCGGGACGAAACCCGCCGGGGAGGGGCCTCGACGGACCTCGGCGGAGGAGACCGTCCCGGCGCCTTCGATGACGGGGACGTTCGAGGAGCCTCCGGCGGAAGAGACCGACGGCTCCGACGGAGGGGCCGGCAAGGGCATCCGGCTGAAAAGACCGGCCGGAGAACGACTCGTCCGGGACGAGAACCAGCGGAAGGGGAGACGAGGGTGAACGGGTGGCCGTATGCGTGAGCACGTGATCGTGACCGACCTTGGGTACGGCGACGCGGGGAAGGGTACCGTCGTCGACTGGCTCTGCGCCCGCGAGCCCGTCCAGGCGGTCGTCAGGTTCAACGGGGGCGCGCAGGCGGGGCACAACGTCGTCCTGCCCGACGGGAGACACCACACGTTCGCGCAGTTCGGGTCGGGCACGTTCAGAGGCGTGCCGACCCACCTGTCCAGGTTCATGGTCGTGGATCCGCTCTCGCTGGCCGGGGAGGCGGCCCATCTGGAGGCGCTGGGCGTCCCCGACCCGTTCCGCCTGCTCTCCGTGGACCGGGACGCCCTGCTCGCCACGCCGTACCACGTGGCGGCGGGGCGGGCCAGGGAGCTGGCGCGCGGTGAGGACCGGCACGGGTCGTGCGGGATGGGCGTCGGGGAGACGATGGCCTACGCCCTGGAGCACCCCGATCTCGCGCCGGTCGCGGGCGACTGCGAGGAACCTGTCCGGCTCACCCGCAAGCTGCGCGCGCTCCGCGACGCCCTCGGCGGGAGCGGGCCGCCCGTGCAGGACTGCGTCGACGCCTACCGGGCGTTCGCCGAGCGGGTGATCCTGGTCGGCTCCTCGTTCATGGCGGCGCTGCTGCGCAGGCGGCCCGTGGTCTTCGAGGGGGCACAGGGCGTGCTGCTCGACGAGTGGCACGGCTTCCATCCGTACACCACCTGGAGCACGACGACCTTCGCCAACGCGCTGGAGCTGCTCGACGGGGTGCCCGCCACCCGGCTGGGCGTGCTGCGGACCTACACCCCGCGGCACGGCCCGGGACCGCTCGTCACCGAGGACGCGGCGCTCGCGCCGCCCGAGGCGCACAACGGGGCCGGTCCCTGGCAGGGCCCCTTCCGCGTCGGCCACTTCGACGCGGTGGCCCACCGCTACGCGCTCGCGGTCTGCGGCGGGGCCGACGCCCTCGCGCTCACCCACCTGGACGCGCCGGTGTCGCGAATGTGCGTCTCGTACGAGATCGGCGAGCTTCCCGTGGGCGTGACGGGCGACCTCGACGGGCAGGCCCGGCTCACGGAACGGCTTCTGGAACCGCTGACAGGGGCCGGGCCGCGCTACGCCGACGGGATCGACGACTGGCCCGCGGCGGTGGCCGAGGCCCTCGGGGTGCCGGTGTGGCTCGGCTCGTCGGGACCCACCGCCGCAGACAAGGTCCTTCTCGGTGGTGTGATCACGCCGGAAAGGGTATGACCAATCCCGGACTCTCTCTTTGCCTGGCGTACAGCCTTACCCGGAGGAACTCATGGGTGTCGGGGTCAGTATCTTCTTTCTCACGCTCGGCGCCATCCTCCGCTTCGCCATCGATCCCGACGTCCTCGGCGAGGCGGTGCACATCGACGTGATCGGCCTGATCTTCATGATCGTCGGTGCTGTCGGTATCGTGCTGAGCATCGTGATGTCCCCCAAGCGCGGGCACACGTCCGAGGATCGCCTGATGCACCGCGAGAACCACCCGCCGGAGGTCTAGGACCTCCGGGGGACCTTTGGCCGTGCCGGCTGTGTCTTCTCAGACCTCGAACTGCACCGCCGCCCGCGAGGCCACGATCGGCTTGATGTGATCGGTGACCACGGCCTGGTGCAGCGGGTGGTCGCGGTAGACGAGGAAGTCGTCGGCACTGTCGAAGTCCGCGACGACGGCGAACTGGTGGTTGCCGGGGTTCACGCCCGCGTCGGAGCCGATGGTGTAGGAGCGGATCTCGGTGATGGCTCCGGGCAGCTTGGCGAGCTCCGTGGCGACCCTGACCCTCTGCTCCTCGGTGGCCTCTTCCGTCCAGGTGAACAGCACGACATGCCGGAACATGATCTTCCCTTCCCTCGGGTATCCCAGGTGCCCTGAGCGCCCGGCCAGCGTACGGCCAGACGCGCCGGGACGCGGCGGCGCCCCCACGGCACGGGATGGCGCCGGACCCGTACGCGGACCCGCTCTCACGCGGGGACGGCGTGGACCTGCGGGCACGGGAGTCCTCCGTCACGCCGGACGGAGGACTCGGATACGGGAGCCCGTCCTCACGCGGGACGCGACGTGGACCCTCGGCGGCGTCCGGCGGACTTGATCCTTATCCGGCCGGAGCGTCTCGGTACGGCTTCGAGCACGATCTTGTGGGCCGCCTCGGGGATGAACCTGAGGTCGTGGGTGATCAGGATGGTCGTGCGCCCGGCCATGAGCCTTTTGAGCGGTTCCATGATCCGCGCCGCCGTGGGCGCGTCGAGACCCGTCATCGGCTCGTCGAGGACGAGGACGGGAGCGTCGCGCAGGATCGCCCTCGCGATGGCGATCCGCTGGCGCTGCCCGCCCGACACCAACCGGCCGCGCTGCCCGATCGGAGTGTCGTACCCGAGGGGGAGCGTGGCGACGAAGTCGTGGACGTCCGCCATCACGGCGGCCCGCACGATGGCGTCCAGGTCGGCGCCGGGACTTCCGTAGGCGATGTTCTCGCGTACGGTCCCCGAGAAGAGCAGGCTCTCCTGCTGCAGGATGGTGATGTTGTCACGCAGCGACTCGCGCGACAGGTCCCGGATGTCCATCCCGTCGAGGAGGACGCGTCCCGCGGTGGGATCGTGGAAGCGCAGCAGCAGCTTCGCGAGCGTGGACTTGCCCACGCCACTCGGCCCGGTGCACACGACCAGTTCCCCCGGCTCGACGGTGAAGGACAGGTCCCGCAGCGTGGGCCTTCTCCTGTTCGGATAGGTGAAGCCGACCCCCTGGAACTCGATGCGGCCCCGTCCGCGCCCCAGGTGGACGGCGTCGTCGCGATCGACGACGGTCGGCCGGGTCGTGAGGATCTCGATGACACGGTCGGAGCCCGCCGCCGCCTCGGAGACGGTGAGGGCGATCTGTCCCAGGCTCTGCACCGCCGGGTAGAGGTAGGCGAGGTAGGCGGCGAAGGCGAGGAGGCCGCCGATGGTGAGGCGCCCCGAGGAGATCTCCCAGGCGCCGAACCCGAGGATGATGACGAGACAGGCGGTCTCGATGACCTGGACGACGGGTCCGTACAGGGAGGAGAGCCACGCCTGCGCCACGTTCGCCCGCATCCAGGTGTGTCCCTCGGAGTGCAGTCGCTCGGCCTCGGCGCCCTGGCGGTTGTACGCCTGGACGAGCGACTGGTTGGACAGGCCCTCCTCGATGACACTGTTCATGATCCCGTTGCTGAGCCGCTCGCGCGCCGACACGATCCTGAACCTGCTCGCGAAGCCCTTCGCGACCAGCAGGAAGGCCGGGACCAGGAGGAACGTCAGCAGCGCCAGGTCCCACCTGATGTAGAAGGCGGCACCGGCGAAGAAGACCACGCTGACGAGCGTGGTGAAGAGTCTGACCAGGCCGGAGCCGACGAGCTCCTCGATCGCCTCGATGTCGTCGGTGAGCCTCGCCATCAGGTCGCCCAGGCGGCGGTTGTCGAAGAAGTCGGGCGTGAGCGTCTGGATGTGCTCGAACACCCTGTCGCGCAACCTCAGCAGGAAGCGTTCGCCCCCCAGGGCGGTGAGGTAGGACCCCGCGAAGGAGACCAGACCCGCGACGGCCGCGAGGCCAAGCCAGACGGTGGCGGGGAACCAGAAGGCCCCCAGGTTCTGCTTGCTGAGCACCTCGTCCGTGATGTACCCGAACAGGCCGATCGCGGCGACCTCGCAGACGGCCGCGACGATGGCGAGCACGCCACCGGCTACGAGCAGATGACGGAGGCCGCGGGTGTACGGCCAGAACTCCCGGAAGGTCCTGCGGATGGAGACCGTGGGTGCCACCGGAGGACGGCGTACGGTGGCCCTCGCTCCGTGGGGCGAGGGCGACTCTGAGAATGAGAGCCGACGGTTGACCCGCCGGCTCTCATTTGTTTCCGCTAGCACCGGATCCGGCTCACCACCACCATCCGCCACCGCACCCTCCGCCGCAGCGGCATCCACAGCGGCGGCGACGACGGCAGCAGCCGCCTCCCCAGTCCAGGAAACGGCCGGCCGGGAAGAGCTGTTTGAAAGTCATGGCTTCCCCCTTCGCACTGAGCTTGTCGCGCTTACCAATCACGCACTAACTCTCATACCCGGACAAACCGTCATATTTATCACGTATTCAAGATGTTTCACCAAGCAATTCGTAAAGGCCACAAAACGGATCGAGAGTAAAGACCGCCTCGACCTCTCGGCATCGCTCTGCTGCCCCACCGGAGCCGGGAACGCGCACCTTAAAGATCGATCCGCAGGAGAGAAAAGGGGTTTCCCATTACCGGCCGAGCGACGGCCCGCACGGCGTTCCGACTGTCCGGTACGGACCCTCCCGAGGCACGCCCTCGTTTTCCCGCCGAGGTAATCGGGCCTGTGCAGCAGGGAAAGGGAAGGCGAGCGCCGGGGGTATATCGCACCCCTCTCTCCCACCCCGCTTTCCCGACGGGCACGAAGGGAAAGGTGCCCTCACGGACATGCCGGAAGGACCCCGCCCTCTCCTGGCAGGCGGGAAAGAGCCCTTACCCGCGCGGGGAGGAGACGCTCGCGGCCGCGGGAAATCCGCGTTCTCGGGCGCGGGAGGGAGTTCTCACCGCGGCGGGAGGGGACGCGCACGTGGTCTCCCCCTCCGCGGAGGGGGAGACCACGTCACCACGTCACCACGTCACCACGTCGCGGGGTCACCACGTCGCGGGGTCAGGCCCAGGCGAGCATGCGGAGGGGGTCCTCAAGCATGGCCCCGACGTCGCGAAGGAAGAGCGAGCCGAGTTGCCCGTCCACCACCCGGTGGTCGAACGAGAGGGCGAGCGTGCAGACCCTGCGCGGCACGACCTGCCCGTCCACCACCCACGGCATCTCCCTCACCTGCCCGAAGGCCAGGATCGCCGACTCACCCGGGTTGAGGATCGGGGTGCCCGCGTCCACCCCGAAGACACCCACGTTCGTGATCGTGATCGTGCCCCCCGCCATGTCGGCGGGCTGGGTACGGCCTGCCCGCGCGGTCTCGGCGAGGGCTCCGAGGGCGGCGGCCAGGTCGGGCAGCGACAGGCGGTGGGCGTCCTTGACGTTGGGAACGAGCAGGCCGCGCGGGGTGGCCGCGGCGATGCCCAGGTTGACGCGGTGCTTGACCACGATCTCCTGGCGGGCCTCGTCCCAGGCAGAGTTGATCATCGGGTGACGACGGACGGCGACGAGCACCGCCTTCGCGACCATGAGCAGCGGGGAGACCTTGACCTCGGCGAAGTCGGGCAGCCCGCGGAGGCGCTGGACCGCGTCCATGGTCGCCGTCATGTCCACCTGGAGGAACTCCGTCACGTGCGGCGCGGTGAACGCGGAGGACACCATCGCCTGCGCGGTCGCCTTCCGCACCCCCTTGATCGGGATTCGCTCCTCGTCCTCGCCCTCCCAGGTCGCGACCGGTACTCGTGCCCTGACGTCGTTCTCGGTGAGGAGCCCGGCCTCGGCGGCGTCCCCGGGGGTGGAGGCGGCGCCGAGGGCGGCCTGGACGTCACCCCTGGTGATCGAGCCGTGCGGGCCCGTCCCCACCAGGGAGGCCAGGTCGACCCCCAGGTCCCTGGCGAGCTTCCGCACCGGGGGTTTCGCCAGAACCGCGATCTTTCCCGGCGACGAGGCCGGACCCGCACCGGGACCGGCCACCCCGGGACCGCCCGGACCAGGCCCGTTCACACCGGGCCCGTTCACACCGGGCCCGTTCATACCAGGCCCGTTCATACCGGGACGAGCCGGACCGTTCACACCGGACGGCACCGGCTCGGGGGCCCGCGTCGTGGGCGCCGTCCCCGTGGACGCACCCGCCGTCCCCTCACCGGGCCGCGTCGCCCCCGCAGCGGGGGACGTACCGGGCGAGACCGGTTTGCGTGGACGACGCTTGGCCGTACCCGGCTTCACGCCGTACCCCACCAGCACCGGCTGCCGGACCTCGGCCGGCGGGGTCGGCACCATGTCGTCGGCGAGGGCCTCCGTCCGCGCCGCCGCCCCGTCAGGGGCCGTGGCCTGAGCAGGGGCCTGAGCGGGGGCCGGAGAGGCGCCCGTGCCGTCGTCCACCGAGATGATCGGCCTGCCGACGTCCACGACCTCGCCCTCGTCCGCCATCAGGGCGGCCACCACGCCCTCGAACGGGCAGGGAAGCTCGACGACGGCCTTGGCGGTCTCGATCTCCACGATGATCTGGTTGACCTTGACCGGGTCACCGGCCTTCACGTGCCAGCGGACGATCTCCGCCTCGGTGAGGCCCTCCCCCACGTCGGGGAGCTTGAACTCCTTCATCTCTCCGCCCCTCCTCAGAACGCGAACGCGCGGTCGACGGCGTGCAGGACCCGGTCCAGGTCGGGCAGGTAGTGGTCCTCAAGCCGCGAGGGCGGGTAGGGGGTGGAGGGTCCTCCGACCCTCAGGACCGGGGCCTCCAGGTGGTAGAAACACTCCTCGGTGACGCGGGCGGCGACCTCGGCGCCGAAGCCGTTGAAGACGGGCGCCTCGTGCACCACGACGCAGCGCCCGGTCGCGCGCACCGACTCCGTGACCTTCGCGATGTCGAGCGGGTTGAGCGAGCGCAGGTCGACGACCTCCAGGGAGCGGCCGTCCTCCTCGGCCGCCTTCGCGGCCTCAAGGCAGGTCTTCACCATCGGCCCGTACGCGAGCAGGGTGAGGTCCGTCCCCGGCCGCGCCACCCTGGCCTCGTCGAAGGGCGGCCAGCCGGAGGGTTCGACGTCCACCTCGGCCTTCTCCCAGTAGCGCCGCTTGGGCTCGAAGAAGATCACCGGGTCGTCACAGCGGATCGCCTGCTGGATCATGGTGTAGGCGTCGGCCGGGTTGGAGCAGGCCACGACGCGCAGGCCCGCGGTGTGGGTGAAGTAGGCCTCGGGCGACTCGCTGTGGTGCTCCACCGCGCCGATGCCCCCGCCGCACGGAATCCGTACGACGACCGGCAGCCTCAGCTTGCCCAGCGAGCGCAGCGGCATCTTGGCGAGCTGCGTGATGATCTGGTCGGCCGCGGGGAAGACGAACCCGTCGAACTGGATCTCGCAGACCGGGCGGTAGCCGCGCAGCGCCAGGCCGATGGCCGTCCCGACGATGCCCGACTCGGCCAGGGGGGTGTCGATGACCCGCTGCTCGCCGAAGTCCTTCTGCAGGCCGTCCGTCACCCGGAACACCCCGCCGAGCTTGCCCACGTCCTCCCCCATCACGAGGACCTTGGGGTCGTCCTCCATGGCCTTGCGCATCCCCTCGTTGAGCGCCTTGGCCATCGTGAGAATGCTCATGCCTCGAACCCCTCCAGGTAGGTGGCGAACTCGGCACGCTCGGCGTCGATCAGGGAGTGCCGCTCGGCGTAGACGTGGTCGAAGATGGCCGACGGCTCGGGGTCGGGTAGTTCGAGACAGCGTTTGCGGACGTCGCGTCCCAGCTCGTCGGCCTCGGCGTCGACCGCGTCGAAGAACTCCTGGTCGGCGAACTGGTTCTTGAACATGTAGGCCCTGACCCGCTCGATCGGGTCCTTGAGCTTCCACGCCTCCAGCTCGGCGGCCACCCGGTAGCGGGTCGGGTCGTCGGAGGTGGTGTGGGCACCCATCCGGTAGGTGAAGGCCTCGATCAGCATCGGCCCCTGCCCGGACCTGGCGTCGGCGAGCGCCTTGCGGGTGACGGCGAGGCAGGCGAGGACGTCGTTGCCGTCGACACGGACGCCGGGGAACCCGAACCCGCTCGCCCTGCGGTACAGGGGGATGCGCGACTGCTTCTCCAGCGGTTCCGAGATCGCCCACTGGTTGTTCTGACAGAAGAACACCACCGGCGCGTTGAACACCGACGCCCAGATGAACGACTCGTTCACGTCCCCCTGGGAGGTGGCGCCGTCGCCGAAGTAGACGATGCTCGCGGCCTCGGCGCCGTCGCGCTGGATGCCCATCGCGTAGCCGACCGCGTGCAGGGTCTGGCTGCCGATCACGATCGTGTAGAGGTGGAAGTTGTGCTCTGCGGGGTCCCAGCCTCCGTGGTTGACGCCGCGGAACAGGCCGAGCAGGTTGACCGGGTCGACCCCCCTGCACCAGGCCACCCCGTGCTCGCGGTAGGTCGGGAAGGCCATGTCGGCCTCGGTCAGCGCTCGGCCGGAGCCGATCTGCGCGGCCTCCTGCCCGAGCAACGAGGCCCAGAGCCCCAGTTCGCCCTGGCGTTGCAGTGCGACGGCCTCCAGGTCGACGCGGCGGACCATGACCAGGTCCCGGTAGAGCCCGCGGATCTCCTCGGGTGTCAGATCTATGTCGTAGTCGGGATGCTCGACCCGTTCTCCCTCGGGGGTCAGCAGCTGGATGAGCTCCGGAGGTGCTTCCGCACCACGAGAGGCGTCGGCTGTCACGTGCCACTCCTGTGTGCTCGGGGCCGTCTGGATGGGTTCTCCACCGTCGTCCGGCCGATTCGCGACGCGTTCGACCCTTCTGGTGGTGGTTCGTCCGCGCTTGTGGCCATCGTGGCAGAGGTCACATACCTGTGCGCAAGACCTGCCTCGACGTCCATATGATCCCCGTTCCCCGCGCGTTCCTTTTCACCCGCCCGTACCTCCGCGCGAGATCCGGCGTATCGCCTGCCACGTCGGGGATCCAGGGGCGTCACCCGCCGCCGGGTCCCTTCACCCGAGAGATCCGCGACCGCTCACCATCCGTGACCTTTCGCGCGGGATCTGTAGGTCCGGCCCCTGCACCGGAGCGCGGCCGGAGCCCGTTACTCTTGAGGCGCCGGACCGTCCCCGTCTCAACCAGGAGGAACACCGTGGCGCGCGTCATCGTCGACGTCATGCTGAAGCCCGAGATTCTCGACGCGCAGGGGCAGGCGATCGCCCGTGCACTGCCGCGGCTCGGCTTCGCAGGTGTCTCAGCGGTACGGCAGGGCAAGCGGTTCGAGGTGGAGCTCGAAGGGCCCGCCGACGAGGCGGCAATTGCGGACGTCCGAAAAATGGCCGAGACCCTCCTCGCCAACACGGTGATCGAGGACTACACCGTCACCGTCGAGTCCTAGGCCGTCACTCCACGCAGATCGACTGCACAAATCCGGCTATATCCGGCTTTATGGGCGGAGCAATCCCACGGCTTGACCACCAGTCAATAACATTACGGTTATTTTGCGGTTAGCCCGGATTCTGCAGGGAAGCCTTCACGAGGTGACGTCTTACCCCGGGAGGAAACCGGTGGACATGGAGTTCTCGCTGGCTCTGCCACGACAGGCCGTCGGTATCCCGATGGTCCGCAGGGCGCTCGGTGACTCCCTGCGCTCACTCGGCGTCACGGAAGACTGCGTCGCCGACATCCTGCTGGCGGTGACCGAGGCGTGCGCCAACGCCGTGAGACACGGGGGTCCGGCCACTCGTTACGAGGTCGAGACCACCATCGGCCACGGTCGCTGCGACGTCCGCATCATCGACCGGGGCCAGGGCCTCGTCCGGGTGCCCGAGCACTACCCGCCGACCGACGCCGAGAACGGCAGGGGCCTGCTGATCATGCAGGCCGTGGTCGACGAGATCTCCTTCGACATCACTCCCGGCCGCGGAACCGTCGTGCACCTGTGCAAGCACCTCGACTGGGACCACGACGCCGCCTACCTCCGCGACCGGGTGCTCGCCGCCGTCTGAAAGGCCCGCCCGGCCGCGCACCCGAGGCCATACAAGATCGTACGAGGCCGTACGAACCCGGCGGCCGCCCGCTGAGCTGTGCGATCGGACACTCCGCGCCTGAGCGCCCACCGGGAGCGGATAACCTGGAAGCACCGCCGCGGACCGACGTCCGAGTGTGTGAGACGCCGGCGCGGTGCTCGTTTGTGGAGGGGAACGCTGTCTTGTCTTCTTCCCCACGGCTGAAGCCGAAGGCAGGGTCTCCGCGCTGAAAGGAACACGATGAGTGCTGCCCGCGTGGGCGTGGTCACTTTTCCCGGAACTCTCGACGATCAGGACGCGGCTCGCGCCGTGCGCCACGCGGGCGGTGAGGCCGTCCCGCTGTGGCACGCCGACCCCGACCTCAAGGGAGTCGACGCGGTCTTCCTGCCCGGCGGATTCTCCTACGGAGACTACCTGCGCTGCGGGGCCATCTCCAGGTTCGCGCCGCTGATGGAGGAGCTGATCCCCGCCGCCAGGGCCGGGCTGCCGGTGCTCGGCACCTGCAACGGCTTCCAGATCCTCTGCGAGGCCCACCTGCTGCCCGGGGCGCTGATGCGCAACGCCGGGCTGCACTACGTCTGCCGCGACCAGGGCATCCGGGTCGAGAACACCGCCACCCCCTGGACCTCCGACTTCACCGAGGGTCAGGAGATCGTGCTGCCGATCAAGCACGGCGAGGGCCGCTACGTCGCCGACGAGGCGACCCTGAGCGCTTTGGAAGCGGGCGGGCAGGTCGTCTTCAGGTACGCGGGCGGCAACCCCAACGGCTCCCTGAACGACATCGCGGGCATCCGCAACGAGGCCGGAAACATCGTCGGTCTCATGCCGCACCCCGAGCACGCCGTCGAGGATCTCACCGGCGCCCCGAGCACCGACGGCCGCGGCTTCTTCTCCTCGATCCTGAAGAATCTGGTGAACGCATGAGTCTCGACACCGTCAAGCGGGCCGAGGACACCCCGGACGAGCGCCAGCCGTACGCCGAGCTGGGCATGAAGCTCGACGAGTACGAGCGGGTCCGCCAGATCCTCGGCCGCCGGCCCACCGGCTCCGAGCTCGCCATCTACAGCGTCATGTGGAGCGAGCACTGCTCCTACAAGTCGTCCAAGGTGCACCTGCGCCAGTTCGGCACCAAGGCCCCCAAGTCGGAGGCGCTGCTCGTCGGGATGGGGGAGAACGCCGGGGTCGTGGACATCGGCGACGGCTGGGCCGCCACCTTCAAGATCGAGTCGCACAACCACCCGTCCTACGTCGAGCCTCACCAGGGCGCGGCGACCGGCGTCGGCGGCATCGTCCGCGACATCATGTCGATGGGCGCCCGGCCGATCGCGGTGATGGACGCGCTCCGCTTCGGCGCGGCCGACGCCCACGACACCCGCCGGGTGCTGCCCGGCGTGGTCGAGGGCATCAGCCACTACGGCAACTGCCTGGGCCTGCCCAACATCGGCGGCGAGGTCGTCTTCGACCCCTGCTACATCGGCAACCCGCTGGTCAACGCCCTGTGCGTCGGCCTGCTGCGCAAGGACCAGATCAAGCTCGCGGTGGCACCGGGTCCCGGCAACAAGGTCGTCCTGTTCGGCGCCCTCACCGGCCCCGACGGCATCGGCGGCGCGTCCGTGCTCGCCTCTGCCACGTTCGAGGACGAGTCGCAGGCCAAGCGCCCCAGCGTCCAGGTCGGCGACCCCTTCATGGAGAAGCTGCTGATCGAGTGCTGCCTGGAGCTGTACCAGGCGGACGTGGTCGTCGGCATCCAGGACCTCGGCGCCGCAGGCGTCTCCTGCGCGACCACCGAACTCGCGGCCAAGGGCACCGGCGGCATGGACGTCAGGCTCGACCTCGTACCGCTGCGCGATCCCTCGCTGCGGCCCGAGGAGATCCTGATGAGCGAGTCGCAGGAGCGCATGATGGCGGTCGTCACCCCCGACGACATCGATGCCTTCATGGCGATCTGCGCGAAGTGGGACATCCCCGCGACCGTGATCGGCGAGGTCACCGACTCCAGTCGCCTCGTGATGACCTGGCACGGCGAGACCATCGTCGACATCCCGCCGGGCACCGCGGCCGACGAGGGCCCGGTCTACGAGCGGCCGTTCCACGAGCCCGCCGGCCAGGTCGCGCTGAACGGCGACGCCCCCGGCCGTCTCGCCCGCCCCGCCGACCTGCGCGCGACGCTGCTCGAACTCCTCGGCTCGCCGAACCTCGCGTCCAAGGAGTGGGTCACCTCCCAGTACGACCGGTACGTCCGCGGCAACACCGTGCTGGCCCAGCCCGCCGACGCGGGCGTGCTGCGCATCAGCGAGGCGATGCCCGGCGCCGAGGAGACGACCAGGGGCATCGCGCTCGCCACCGACGGCAACGGCCGCTACACCCGCCTCGACCCGTACGCAGGGGCACAGCTCGCCCTCTCCGAGGCGTACCGGAACGTGGCCGTGACCGGCGCGACGCCGCTCGCGGTGACGAACTGCCTCAACTTCGGCTCCCCCGAGGACCCCGAGGTCATGTGGCAGTTCTCCGAGGCCGTGCGCGGTCTCGCCGACGCCTGCAAGACCCTCGGCGTCCCGGTGACCGGCGGCAACGTCTCGTTCTACAACCAGACGGGATCCGTCCCGATCCACCCGACGCCGGTCGTCGGCGTGCTGGGCGTCATCGACGACGTGGCCTCGCGGGTGCGCACCGGCTTCACCGGCGGCGGCGACAGGATCGTCCTGCTCGGCGAGACCGAGGAGGAGTTCGGCGGCTCGGAGTGGGCGCACGTGGCCCACGGCCACCTCGGTGGCCTGCCGCCGGTGGCGCGGCTGGAGTCGGAGCGCGACCTCGCCCTCGTCCTGACGGAGGCCGCCGCACAGGGGTTGCTCACCGGTTCTCACGACCTGTCGGACGGCGGGCTGGCCATCGCCCTCGCCGAGGCCTGCATCGCCCAGGGCGTGGGCTGCGAGGTCTCCTTGACGGGCGACGACGCGTTCGTCGACCTGTTCAGCGAGTCGTCGGCCCGCGCGCTGGTGACCGTCGCGCCGGAGTCGTTCGACGCCTTCGCGCAGCTGTGCGCGGCCCGCGACGTCCCCTGCTACGGCCTGGGCACCACCGGTGGCGACTCGCTGAAGGTGGAGGGCGTCCTGGAGATCCCGGTCGCCGAGCTCAGGGAGACCCACACGTCCACCCTGCCGGGCATCTTCGGCTGATCCTCGTACGAGATCCCAGGGATCTCGGAGGTCTTTTCTTTGGGAGGCCGGGCCCTTCACCGTCGTGTGACGGTGAGGGGCCCGGCCGATCTATATGGATCACACGGTCGGCGCGGGGAGACGGCGTGGTGAGGACGGTGAGTCCCCACCGCGCCGCCCGCCCTTCGCGTTCCCGCGAAAACGGGCCGGACGGATCACGTGGGTCGCGTTCCCGTGAACCGGGTCGGGCGACCGGACGGATCACGAGGACGGCGCCCGGGCACGAGGATTCCCTTCCTGTGACCGCCACCGGTGGCATCACACGGTGGATCGCGCGGCCGTCCGCGTTCCACGGCACGTGAGCGCCCTGACAACCGTCCGGGATCTCTCACGTGCCGGTGGAGTGCCGCCGTAGATCAGGAGGCGCTCATGCAGAGCGCGTAGGCGGTGCCGCTGGTGTTCTTGCCGGCCACGGTCCAGCCGCTGCCGCTGGGCGCGCTCGTGTAGATCTGACCTGAAGCGCTACCACCGCTGCTGCTGAAGCCGCCACCCGTGACGACCTTGCCCGCACCGCAGCTCACGCTCTTGCTTCCGCCCTGACCGCCGAATGAGAAGGAGTCGGTGACGGTGGTGATGGTCGGGACAGCGCCCTTGCCGTCCTTACCTGCGGGACCGGCAGGACCCGCAGGTCCCGCGGGTCCGGCCGGACCGGTCTTGCCGTCCTCACCCTGGAGACCCTTGTCACCCTTGGGACCGGCAGGACCGGCAGGCCCCTGCTTGCCGTCGTCACCCTTGGGACCCTGGAAGCCCCTGTCACCCTTGGGACCGGCGGGACCCTGGTGGCCCTTGTCGCCCTTGGGACCGGCGGGACCCTGAAGGCCCTTGTCACCCTTGTCACCCTTGGGACCGGCGGGTCCCTGAGCGCCCGGCTTGCCCTCTTCACCCTGCGGACCCTGTGGGCCGGTGTTGCCCTTCTCCCCGTCGGCCCCCTTGGGACCCTGCGGGCCGGCCTCGCCCTTGACACCCTGCGGGCCGGTGGCGCCGTTCTTGCCGGGAAGCCCGCGCAGCCCCTGCGGACCCTGCGGGCCCTGCGGTCCGGCGTCGCCCTTGAGGCCCTGCGGACCGCGCTCGCCCTGCGGGCCGGCGCTGGCGATGCCCTGCTGCTGGGCCTCGCCCTGCTGCCCCCACCTGATCCGGATCTCGGTCGTCCTGCACTTGGCCGTCGCGTTGACGATCCGGGTGTAGCGCGTCTGCTTGTGAACGCACGCGTGAATCTCCGCGCCCGCCGACGAGGCGACGGCACTGCCGCCCGCGGTGAACAGCGTTCCGACGAGCACGCCAACGGTGACGGCGGCGAGCGAGCGTCCGCCCGGCAACCTGATAGCCACTGGGCTTCCTTTCTGCGACACCAGAGCCTGGTGTGATTGAAGAGGTACACGTAGTACACGTTTCAAGCGTTCCAAGGGTTGGCACGCCAAACATCACGCTTAGGCCTCGAAACCCTGCCGTTCGACTCGCCTGCCGACACCTGCCGCGTACGGGATAATCGGGCCGTTCGGGGGAACCCGCCCGCTGGGCGCGGACGAACAAAGACAGGGAACCGACAGGGTTCTCCAGACGCGGAGGCCACCGTGCCGACCATCAACCCGACAGACGCGGTCTCGGAAGACCACGCCCGGCGGGAACCGTACCTTCCACCGGCGACCCAGCCGATCCGCACCGTGGTGTGGGCGCTGCATCTGGCGCTGCCGATGCTCGGGCTCTGGCTGCTGCTCGCCGAGCCCGACCTGAACATCGTGTTGCACGACAATCCCAGTCATTTCTGGCTGATCATCACCATCGCCGGGATCAACCTGGTCCTGGGGCTCATGGTCGGCGAGGCGTCGGCCCGGCGCTCGGACGCCCGCCTGCTGCTGGTCTCCCTGGTCTTCCTGAGCGGCGCGGGATCGTTCCTGGTGCACGGGCTGACCACGCCGGGGATCATCCTGGAGGGCACGAGCTACGGCTTCGACCTCTCCCATCCGGTCGGTCTTCTCGTCGCCTCGGTGTTCGCGTTCGCGTCGGCGCTCCCCCTGGGCGAGCGGGCGGCCGAGGCCGTGCTGAGAAACCAGATGTGGCTGCGCGGAGGACTCGCCGCCCTGATCATCGGGTGGGGGGTGGCCTGTCTGGTACCGGACCTCACCCCGCTCAGCGGCTCGCCTCCCATGGGGACGGGCCTGGGCGGGCTGGAGTGGGTCGGGGTGGCCCTGTTCGCGGCTGCGTCGGCGATGATGTTCCAGCTGCACCGCAGACGCCCGGCGGTCGTGCTGATCAGCCTGGTCACCGCGTACGCGCTCCTCGCCGAGGCGCTGGTCGCGGGGTTGTCCCACCGCAACTGGCACCTGTCGTGGTGGCTGTGGCACGCGCTGCTGACCACCGCGTTCGTCTTCGTCGCCTACAGCGCCTACCTGCAGTTCCGGCGTGAGGGCACCAGCGCGGGGCTGTTCGACTCGGTGGCGCTGTCGGCGACGGTCCGCAGGATCAGAGCCGACTACGAGGCCGCCCTGGAGGAGCTCGTCGGCCACCTGCGGCGCAGGGAGGAGAGCAGGGTCCCGATCGCGGACAGGCTGGCGGGCAAGTTCGGGCTCACCGAGTCGCAGGCGGCGGTGCTCGACCGGGCGGGTGAGGCGCTCGCCAACGAGCGGGAGCTGAGCGACCGGCTCGCGGCGCTGGTCGACATCGGCAGGCAGGCCCGCGTGGGCCTGCCGGAGAAGGAGATGCTCGCCCAGGGCCTCGACCGCGTCCGGCAGGCGTACGGGGACGTACGGATCAAGCTGGTCGACAACGGCCGGGTCACCGTGAACTCCACGGAGTACGGCCGGCGGGACTTCCCCGAGGACCGGCCGATCCGGCTGGAGGGGAAGGTCATCCACCCGCTGATGGTGAAGGGCAGGCTCGCCGGGGCGATCGAGGTGCCGATCGGCAGGACCCCGCAGGACGAGGCGCTCGCCGCCACGCTCGCCGGCCAGATGTCCATCTCCCTGGAGAACGCCCGGCTCTACAGCGAGCTGGAGACCCTCTTCCGGCAGTACATGTCACCGGACGTGGCCCAGTCGCTGCTCGCCGACCCCCAGACCGCGGCGCTCGGTGGTGAGCTGGTGGAGCTAACCGCGCTCTTCGCCGATCTGAAGGGCTTCACGAGCTTCTCCGAGCGGGTGGCGCCCGGCGAGATCGTCGAGATGCTGAACCGCTACCACACCGCGGCCGTGCCCATCGTGCTCGGCAACGGCGGCACGATCGTGCAGTTCGTGGGTGACGCGCTGCTCGCGCTGTTCAACGCCCCGGCCCGGCAGGAGGACCATGCCCTCGCCGCGGTGCGGGCGGGCCTCGCGATGCAGCGGGCCGCTGAGGAGATCGCGGAGGGAATGCCCGGATATCCTCGCTTCAGAATTGGGATCAACACCGGTGAGGCGCTCGTCGGAAACATCGGCAGCCCCGAGTTGCGTGGTTTCAACGCGATGGGCGACTGCGTCAACGTGGCCGCCCGGCTTGAGGGGATCGCCGAGCCGGGCAGCGTCGTGATCGGCCAGAGCACCCTCGACCTGGTCGGCCCCCGGGCCGAGACCCGACCGCTGGGCCCGCTCAGCCTCAAGGGCAGGGCGCAACCCGTCCATGCCTACGTACTGGCCGATCTCAGGTAAAAGTACCTTTCGCCGCGAGAGCGGTGCGAACACAATCGAAGTCGCCAGGAGGTGGTCATGATTTCTTCCCCCGAACCGGGCGAATTCATCACGTTGCTCACGGAAGACGAGGTGAAGGCTCTGTACGCCGCCGGGAGGCCCCGGCGCTGGGACAGGGGTGACACGGTGTGCACCGAGGGCGACGAGAGCGACTGGGTGCTCGTCCTCACCTCCGGTCGCGTCAAGGTCTCCTCGCACACCGCGGTCGGCAGTGAGGTGGTCCTCGCGGTACGGGGACCCGGTGCGCTGCTCGGCGAGTTCGCGGCGATCGACGGGCTGCCCAGGTCCGCCACGGTCACCGCCCTCGAACCCGTGGAAGGGATCACGATCCGCGACTTCTCCTCGTACCTGCGTGCCCACGGGAGGGTCGCCGTACTGCTGATGCGGATGGTGATCGGCAAGATGCGCGACTCCGACCGCAAGCGCATCGAGTACGGCGCGTTCGACACCACCGGCCGCGTGGCCACCCGGCTGGTGGAGCTGGCCGAGCGGTACGGCGAGCCGGACAACGGCGGGGTGCGGGTGGCGCTGCCCCTCTCTCAGGACGAGCTCGCCGGCTGGACCGGGGCCTCCCGCGAGGCGGTCAGCAAGGCGCTGCGCTCCCTGCGTGATCGCGGGCTGATCGAGACGGGCCGGCGCCGCGTGATCATCCACGACATGGAGGGCCTGCGCAAACGAGCCCGCTGAGGGCCCCGACGGGGCGACGTACGACGTCCGGCAGACTTGGAGGTATGGTCGCAATCCCCCAAGACCTACCCGGATCCCCCGAATACGCATCTAAGCTCCGTTACGCATGGCGGGTCTGCTCGGTCACCAGCCTCGGCCTGGTCTTGATCGGCATCTCGGGCAGCACCCTGAACGTGGCGCTTCCCACCGTGGTCAGGCACTTCCACGCCGACGCGTTCTCCGCGGGCTGGGTCCTGCTCGCCTTTCTGCTCGTCAACACCGCGACGCTGGTGTTCTTCGGCAGGGTGGCCGACCTGCTCGGGCGCCGGGAGATCTACCTCGCGGGGTTCGTCCTGTTCACCGTGGGGTCACTGCTCGCCGGACTGTCGCCGGGCATCTGGTTCCTGATCGCG
The DNA here is from genome assembly GCF_044459525.1 of Streptosporangium sp. NPDC050284. NCBI lineage: Bacteria > Bacillati > Actinomycetota > Actinomycetes > Streptosporangiales > Streptosporangiaceae > Streptosporangium > Streptosporangium sp. NPDC050284. The sequence goes on along the minus strand of NZ_JBITIZ010000034.1, from coordinate 5,336 downwards.
ATGCGCGCGGTGCAGGCGATCGGTGCCGCGATGATCCTCGCCAACGGCACCGTGATCATCACCGACGCCTTCCCTCCCGACAGGCTCAGCCAGGGCATGGGCGTCTACATCGGCACCCTCTCGGTCGCCCAGCTCGCCGGTCCCACCCTGGGCGGCCTCATCGCCGACACCGCGGGCTGGCAGTGGGTCTTCTGGATGAACGTGCCCGCAGGGCTGATCGCCCTCGTCTGGGGCGCGTTCACGCTGCGCCACGTCCCGCGGGGGGCGCGCCGGCCGGTGGACGCGCTCGGCAACCTGATCGTGTTCGCCGCTCTCTCCGCGGCCCTGATCGCGCTGTCCGAGGCGGGATCGCGCGGCCTGTCGAGCCCCGTGGTGATCGTCGGCGTGGCGATCGCGGCGGTACTGGTGCCGGCGCTGGTCGTGGTGGAGCGCCGGGCCTCGCATCCCGTACTCGACGTGGGGCTGTTCGGCGAGCGCGTGCTCGCCTTCGCCAACCTCGCCTCCTTCTGCAACGCGCTGGCGCGCTCCGCGCTGATCCTGCTGGTCGCCCTCTACTTCCAGGCCGCCAGGGGTCTCGACGCCGTCACCGCGGCCCTGGGTGTGCTTCCCGTCCCGATCGGCATGGCCCTCGCCTCCCCGATCACCGGCGCCCTCGGCCGCCGCATCAGGCCGTACGCGCTCTCGGTGGGCGGCGCCCTGATGAGCGCGACCGGGCTGGGCGTCCTGCTGCTGAACACCGCCCCCGCCACGCCGTACTGGATCATCGCGGCGGGTCTGTTCCTGTGCGGCTGCGGCAGCGGCACCTTCATAACCGGCAACACGACCCAGGTCATGTCCGCCCTGCCCGCGGGGAGCCTGGGCGTGGTGAACGGCTTCCGACTCATGATCATGAACGTCGGGATCGTGTTGAGCGTCGCCCTCACGCTCAGCATCCTGTCCGGCTCGGTCAGTGCCGAACTGCGCGGCCAGGTCTACGCGGGCACGCTGTCGCGCCTGTCCCCCGTCGCCGTCGAGCATCTGATGACCGGCTTCCAGAGGACCTACGCCGTCCTGTTCGTCGTCGCGCTCACGGGCGCCCTCACGGCCGCCCTCGCCCGTCCCCGTCTCCTCGACCGTCCAGCGTGACGCCGCCCCCGGTCGGCCTTCGCGAACCGCGTACTCACCTTCCCCGCCGCCCCGTGATCGGCGAGACGACCCCACCGTCCCCCGGCGGATCCCCCTGACTCTCGCGTGGGCGCCGGGGGTGACCGTGCACGGTCGACGTCGCGTGTCGTCTCGCCGATCGAGGGGGACGCGGGTCAGGAACCGATCTTGCCGCCCTTCGCGTGCCAGGCGACCACGACGGACGGGCGGGGCTGGGAGGTGCCGCCGTCGGGCCAGCGGCTGCTGGGGGCCTCCGGAGTGGCGCCGTTGGTCTCACCGGGGTGCTGCACGGCGACGAAGACGCTGCGCTGGTCCTCGCTGACCAGCGGACCGCAGGTCTCGGCGCCGACCGGCACGCTCAGGAACTGCTTCAGGTGGCCGCGCTCGGGACCACTGACCGGCATGACGAACAGGCCGTCGTTGGCGCCGAGCTGGCTGCCGTCGGTGGAGATCCAGAGGTTGCCGTCCGCGTCGAAGGCGACGTTGTCGGGGCAGGAGATCGCCGAGACCTTGGTCTTGTCGAACCCCGCGAAGTAGGTCGCCGGGTCGTTCGGGTCGCCGCAGACCAGGGGCAGGGACCAGGCGAAGGTCGTGGCCCCGGCGTCGTTGCGCCGTTCGACGATCTCCAGGACGTGGCCGTGCTTGTTGGCCGGGCGCGGGTTCGCCTCGTCCACCTGGGCCGGGGTCCGGTTGGTGTTGTTCGTCAGTGCCACGTAGACGCCGCCGGTGACGGGGTTGCGCTCCACGTCCTCAGGACGGTCCATCTTCGTCGCGCCGACCTTGTCGGCCGCCGTACGCGTGTAGACGAGCACCTCCTCGGCCGTCATCCCGGGAACGTGCGAGACCTTGCCGGTGACGAGCGGGATCCACTCGCCCGAGCCGTCGAACAGTCCGTCGGCGGGAAGCCTGCCGGTGCCGTCGATCTCGGTGGCCGGGCTGTCGCCGGTGAACTTCGCCACGTACAGCGTGCCGTCGTCCAGCAGGGTCCGGTTGTGCCGGTCGAAGCCCCGGATGTAGCGCTGCCGGGAGACGAACTTGTAGACGTACTCGAACCGGGAGTCGTCACCCATGTAGGCGACCACCCGGCCGTCGGCGGCGAGGGAGGTGGTGGCGCCCTCGTGGGCCATCCTGCCCAGGGCGGTGCGCTTGATCGGGGTGGAGTCGGGGTCGAACGGGTCGATCTCCACGATCCAGCCGGTGCGGTTGATCTCGTTCGGGTGCCTGGCCAGGTCGAAGCGCTCCTCGACCCGGTCGAACCTGCGGTTGCCGCTCGGGATGCCCGTGGTGGTGTTCACCCCGTACCGGGCGAGGTACGGCTTCTGCGCCTCGGGCACGCCGTTGCCGTTGACGAAGTACTGGTTGAAGTTCTCCTCGCCGCTGAGCACCGTGCCCCACGGCGTGGTGCCGCCCGCGCAGTTGTTCAGCATGCCGATCGGCGTGGTGCCCCGGGGGTCGGCCGTGGTCCTCAGCAGGGCGCTTCCGGCCGCCGGGCCGGCGAACCTCATGGGGGTCTGCACGGTGATGCGGCGGTTGTAACGGCGGGGGCCCTTGGTGACCAGCTTCCACTGGCCGGAGCCGCCCACCCGCTCGATCTCGACCACCGAGCCGCCGTGCGCCGCCAGCGCGATCCTGATCTGCTCCTCCGTCGCGGCGGTGCCGTCCGTGTAGCCGCGGAACATGAGGTTCTCGTCGGTGTACTCGTGGTTGACCCAGAGCAGACCCCGGTGCTGCCCCATCGGGAAGAGGGTGACGTAGTCGCAGTTGTAGCCGAACTGCTTGGCCTGCGCGGCGGCAGTCTGCTTCTCGAAGTCGAATGCGGGGGCGCCGGGCAGAACCGGGTCGCCCCAGCGCACCACGGCCGCCGACAGGTAGCCCGAGGGGACCGTCACCTTGTCGTCGGTGTTCGGCGCGATGGCGGTGAAGCGGAGGCCGTCCTTCTGACCAGGGCCGTGGCCCGGACCGTGGCCGTGACCTCCGCCGGAGGTCTTCGCGTTCACATCCGTGTCCGGGTCGGCGAGGGCGGGGGCCGCCGTACCGAGCCCGACTCCGGCGACGACCGCGCCCAGGGCGCCGGCGCGCAGCATGCCCCTGCGGGTCATCGCCTCGGCGACCACGTCGCCGAAGTAGGTGTTGTCGCTGGTGTTCACCACATCGTGAGCGCACTGGTCACCGCAGCGGAACCGGCAGGTGAGCGCGCTGCGGCCCCCCTTGTGCGGGCTCGTGAGCAGGGGGAGCAGTCGGCGCGGTGACGTGTTCGCCACGGGGTCCTCCAAAAAGGGGCGAGGTCTTCCGGCCCGGAGGCTACGTGCGCCGGCCGAACCTGAGGTGAACGACGTTTGCCGGGATAATGAACCGTCTGTCCGAATGAGCTGTTCAGGCGAGCGTCACGCCCCGGACGAGCGGGCCCGTACGGGCCGCTCCGACACCGTCCGGAAGGTGCGAGTGGGCCCGGAGCCGTCCGCGGGCGCCGCTCAGGCGGGCATCATGGAGGGCGTGCCACCTCACAAACCCGACCCGGCCAAGGTCCGCGCCGCTCTCGACACCCAGCTGAGCGCCCTCGACGAACCACCCTACGACGGGCCGGGTGGGCTCGCGGCGCTGCTCGGCGCCTGCGTGAGCGTGGTGCTTCGAGCCTTCGCACGGGAGGTCCGCCCGGAGCGGGACATCACCCGCTTCGCCGTACGGCACCTGCTGGACGAGCTCGCGACAGCGGCCCCCGGCAGGACCGTCGAGGTGCGGGTCCCGCCCTACGCGGCGGTGCAGTGCGTGGAGGGGCCCCGTCACACCCGGGGCACCCCGCCCAACGTGGTGGAGACCGACGCGCGCACCTGGCTGGAACTCGCCACCGGCGGCCTGACCTGGTCGGAGGCGACGGCGGCGGGAAAGATCGCGGCGAGCGGCGCCCGCGCCGACCTGTCCGGCCATTTGCCTCTGCGATAACCCCCGGATACGCCGGGCACCCCCGGCGACGCTCGGCCCCCGGGTACGCCGTGGTACGCCGTCACGTGCCCTCACCGCACGCCCTTGATCCCCACCCGCCGTCACGTGCCCCCACGTACGCCCGTGAGCCCCGCCCGCCGTTACGGGGCGGGCGGAACCTGGATGCCGAACCTGTCCTCGACACAGCGCCGCTGGAGCTCGGGAGGCAGGTTCATGCAGTCGCCGACCTTGCTGTAGACCCAGCTCAGGAACACCGCCGCGATCACCAGGGTGAGCAGGCTCAGCACGATCCCCACCCAGGCGCGGCCTGGAGCCGACCGCTTGGTGAGCGCGACGATGCCGATGATCAGGCCGACGACCGCCACCAGTACGCCGAGGCCGCAGACGACGAGCGAGAGGATCGCGACGATCCCGAGCACGAGCGCGGCGGTGCCCAGCTTCCCGCTGGACCGGCGCCCCTCGTCCTGATACGCCGGATAGGGCGTGGCGTACGGGTAGGCGGGCGCGCCCGGCGGTGCGGGGTACGGGGTGCCGGCATAGGGCTGCTGGGAGGGGTCGGTCCCGGGTGGCGGCACTCCCGGACCACCGTAGGGCTGCCCGGCCTGCTGCGTCTCCCCGTATCTCGGCTGCTCGTATCCCGGTCCCGGTTGCTCGTAGCGTCCCGGTCCCGGTTGCTCGTAGCGCGAGGGCGGGGTGGGGGGCTCAGGGATCTCGGGGTGATCCGTCTCGGGCCTGCCGGACTCGCCGGAGGTCTCCGAGGCGCTCTCCCAGCCGGGGTAGGCGGACGGCGTGGTGCCGGGCACCGTGTAGGGCTGCCCCTCGGGCTCCCCGGCTCCCTTGGACGTCCCCTCCCGTGCTCCTTCGGGTGTCCTCTCGGGTGCCCCCTCGGACGACGGGCCGATCGGCGATCCCTGCGCCCCGAGGCTTCCCGGGGTCCCGGGAGACCCCGGCGTGACGTGCCTGCCACCCCCCTGGTCGGGCGGGGGTACCTCGGGCGCGGTCGGCGTGTCCGGGTGCGGCGGCACCTGCGGTTCCGTGGGGATGGAGGACGGCCGCCAGGTCGGCTCGTTGGGATCGGGCACGGGTGTTTCTGGGTCCGGCTCCTCCCACGGCTCGGGAACCGACGGCGTCGGGGGGGTGGGGGGGGGGGGGCCCCCCCCCCCCCCCCCCCCCCCCCCCCCCGGGCGCCCCCCCCCCCGGGGGGGGCCCCCCGGGGGCCCCCCCCCCCCCCCCCCCCCCCCCCCGCCGCCGGG
>NZ_JBITIZ010000033.1:0-41929 GCF_044459525.1 Streptosporangium sp. NPDC050284 | reverse complement strand
ACCAACCGTTGATCGCCGTCGTACCACCATTCGTGATCGTGTACTTGCCCTCGAAACCGGTACCCCAGTCCGAGGTCTTGGTGAAGACGGCGGTGACCGAGGCGGCCTGGGCGGGTAGCGCGACCGTCATCGCCAGGAGGAGGGCCGCCAGTGCGACGAGGGAACGAGCGATGGCGTGTGGTTTCACGTTGACCTCATGCATTCCGTGGGGTGACCGTACGGCCCGCGCCGCGCGAGGGGGGATGCGCGGATGTGGCGCGAGCCGTACGGCGGGGTGGGCTCGGTCTCGCCCGAGGGGCGGAGACCGTTCCGTTGATCGGCGCGGGGCGCCGGGGACCGCCGGGACCGGCGGAGCGTCACCGGCTCGTGGCTCCCGGGCGGCGGTGTTCGGCCGTGGCTCGCGGGCGCCGGCCTGAGTCCTCGGGGCGGGCGACGGCGGCGCCGATGAGCGCCGTGGGGACGCCCGTATCGATGGCGGGCGTGGCGATGGCCGTGACGGCGAGGAGGGGGGCGGCCGTGACGCCGGGCGTGGGCAGGCCTCGGCGAGGGCTTGCAGCCGCAGTCAGGACGGGCGGGGAAAAGGTGCGCCGCATGATCGCTCCGATGGACGTGGAACCTGGGGGGTGAGGCGTCCGGACGGTCGGACCTTCGGTGGCGACGGCTGCCGCCGTCGGTTGTCGCAGCTAGGGGTCGGCGAGAGGGGACGCGCGAGCCATGGGCACCCCCAGTCGGCACTTCTTTTAGGAAAGTTTCCTAAGAGTTGTCGTGATCGTAGCCTTGACAGACCCCTGACACAAGGCCCAAAAAACGTCGGCCGCTCACGCCGTCCGGGAAACCCGGGAGAGGATGGCGCCGGCCGCGGACGAGCGCGGGCGCGCCGTTCGTCGACTTCGGTGCGAGGTCGGCCATCGCGGACTCCGGTTCGCGATGGCGACGCCGACGAGCGAGAGGAGCGACCCGAGGTCGGCTGTCACGAGCCCTGATTCACCGTGGTCGCGACGCCGACGAGCGAGAGGAGCGGCCCCGGGTCGGCTATCGCGAGCCCTGGTTCGCCTTGATCGCGACGCTGACGAGCGAGAGGAACAGCTCGGCGTCGGCCCGGCCCTCGATGGACATGGCCACCCACCCGTCGTCGGCTCCGGGGGTGACCCGGCGACAGTCGGTGAGCACCCGCGCCCATCGGTCGATCACGGGTTTGGTGAGGAGCAGCTCCGCCGTATGGTCGCCGGACATCCTGACGATCTCCCGGCCGCCGGCCTGGAACCCCAGCCCTTTTCTGGTGCGCCTCAGCGCCAGGTCCGGCCAGCGGAGGAGCTGGGCGGCCACATTCTCGACACCCTCGGTGGAACGGCGGGACGCGTGCGTGCGCAGCACTGCCATGTCTCTCATCGTCGCGGACCGGACACGATCGGGAAAGCTACCGTTTCTTAACCGTTACCGGCACAGTGATCCTTTTGGCGAATCGTAATGATCCTCACCGGTCTCAACCGTTATTGCAGTGTTATTGACTTGTTTTCGCGAAGGCACGGGCCGAGGTCAGGTACGGTGAGTGCCCGGTGACCACCGGAGGTAGCCCTCTCCAGCACCCCCTGCGACTGCTGACATGTTCGTGTCACGCCGGGGTAGGCGTGAGCGTCCAGCGTCTGCCACCGCACCAGCCCGTGGAGCGTCAATGAGCCACCAGCCCATCGTCCTCCCCCGTCTCGCCGCTCTCGCCAGGCAGGCCGCGCCGAGACTGCTGGAGGGCGTCGTCGCCCCCCTCGCCGTCTTCTACGCCGCCCTCGCCCTCCTCGGCCTCAAGGGCGCGCTGATCGCGGCGGTCGCCTGGGTGTACGCGGGGGTGGGGTGGCGGCTGGTCCGGCGGGTCCCCGTGCCGGGGACGATGATCCTCGCCACCATCGCGATCACCGTGCGAGCGCTGCTGGGGTTCTGGACCGGGAGCGCGGTGATCTACTTCCTCCAGCCGGAACTCGGGACGATCTGCATCAGCGTGGTCTTCCTCGCCTCGGTGCGCCTCAACCGCCCGCTGGTGCAGAGGCTCACCCTTGACTACATCCATCTGCCCTCCGCGGTGCTGAGACACGAGCGGGTCCGCCGCTTCTTCGCCCGCATCACCCTGCTGTGGGCCTTCGTGCTGCTCGCCAACTCCGCGGTGAGCATCTGGCTCCTGCTGCACGAGTCGATCGGCACCTACCTGCTGGTCCGCACCACCGCCGTGGCCGTGATCAGCGGCCTGGCGGTGGCCTTCTCCCTGTACGCCTTCCGCCGGATGCTGAGCCGCCTGCACTACGAACCCGTCGCCACCCCGGCCATCGCCGCCCCGCCCGCCTAGCGCTCCGGCTCCCGCCCGTCCCGGCCACCTGACCGCTCGGGCTCCCGCCCCGCGCGGCCGTCGCCGCGCCGGTCACCCGGTGTCCGGGCGTCCGGCGCGGTCCCCCGGTGTTCGGAGCGTCCGGAGCGGTCAGCGCCTCGCCTGGAGCCGTACGGCGGGGCGGGCGGCGAGTACGGCGGCGCAGACGGCGAGGGCCAGGCAGGCGGCGATCACCCCCAGGATGAGCGGCCACGGCACCACGAGGGGGACGTCCGCGTGCATCGCCGTGGCGAGGGCGCCTCGCATTCCCAGCAGCGCGGGCAACGCCACCACGAGCCCCAGTCCCGCGCCGAGCAGCACCACGAGCGCCGACTCGGCGGCCACCGTCCCGAGCACCTGCCGTCCCGTCGCGCCCGACAGGCGCAGCACCGCGAGGTCGCGGACGCGCCCGGCCGCCGACATCACCATCGTGTTCACGATCGCCACGCCCGCGTAGGCCGTGGACACCACGACGAGGAGCACGGTCGCGATCCACACCAGCCGGTCCTCCTCGGCGTCCGCCTCCGCCGAATAGGTGCGGACGTCCACCGCGCGTGCCCCCGGACCTGGCGGCGCCGGGGCACCGGCGACGTACGCCTCCTTGGCGAGGGTCGTCGCGTCGTGCCTTCTGAACAGTTCGCGGGACAGCAGGACGTCGGCGTCCGCCCCCCGGATCACGCCCCCCACCGTCGGTGACGCCGAGGTGCCGTCCTCGAACGACACCGGCAGCGGCGAGCCCGGCCGCAGCCCCCGATCCTCGGCCAGCCAATCCGCCACGAGCACCCGGTCAGCGTCCCTGAGCGCGTCGAGCGAGCCGGACACCACCTGGACGTCACCCGCCGACTCCAGGAGTTCCGGGGTGGCGCCGATCGCGCTCAGGACACCGCCGTCCGGTTCGAACAGAGCGCCGAACAGGGACGATCGTGCGCCCGACGCCGACGCCGCCGTGTCCGTGAGCCCCGGCGTGCCGTCCGGCACGATCACCGCGTCCGCCCGGATCGTGGTGGCGCGCACCTCGGCGAACGCCGCGGCCGTCGTCTGCACCATTCCCGTGATCAGGATCGCGCAGCCCACCGTGACCAGTACCGGGGTGGCCGTGGCCGCGGTGCGGCGGACCGCGGTCAGCGCGTTCTCCCTGACGAGCGTCCCGGTCGCGCCCCGGCCTCGGGCGAGCGGCCACGACACCAGCCGCGCCACCGGCGGCACGACCGCGGGAGAGAGCAGCGCGAGCCCCGCGATCACCCCCATCGCCGCGACCAGGCCAGACAGCGCGAACGCCTCCGAGCCGTCAGAACCCCACGCGTCGACCGCGGCCGCCAGTCCCAGCGCGCAGCACGCCGCCCCGGCGATCCACCGCGCGCGCGGCATCGGCCGGTCGTCCACCTCGGCCTCGCGCAACGCCTCCAGCGGACGTACACGCGCGGCCCGTCCGGACGCCGACCACACCCCCGCCAGCGTGACGACCACTCCCATCGCGAACGAGCCCGCGAGCGGCGGCGCCGACGATCGCACCGCGAAGCCCGGTGGTTCGAACCCGGCCGTGATCAGCACGTCCCCCAGCACGGGAGCGAGCGAGGCTCCGGCCGCCACCCCCGCCGCCGTCGCGATCACGCCGACCACCAGCGCCTCGCCGTACACCATCCTCCGCACCTGGCGCGGCGTCGCGCCGACGGCGCGCAGCAGGCCGAACTCGCGGCGCCGCTGCGCCACCCCCACCGCGAACGTCGAGCCCACGACCAGGATCGACACGAACACCGACAGCGTGGCCATCCCGGTGAGCACCTGCAGGCCGATCCAGCGGGTCCGCTCGTGTTCCCTCGTCTCCAGGACGTCGCGCCCCTCCCCCGTGCGCACCACGCCGGACGCGCCGGCCACCGTCCGTGCGGTCGCGGCGACCGCGGCGACGTCCGCCCCCGGCTTCGTGACCAGGCCGATCGCGCGCACCCCCGCCGATACGCGGGCCGCCTCGGTGTCGCTCAGGTACACGCCTGGCCCGTTCACCGTGCCGGACACCGTGTACGTCACCGGCCCGTGCGCGGTCAGCACCCGTACCCGCGCCCCCGGCGCGAGCCCCAGCGTCCGGTCCAGCGCCACCTCGCCCTCCCTCGGCGCGGCACCCGCCGTCAGTGTGTACGGCGCCAGCGTCGCCGCCGACCACGCGTACCCCCGGTCACCCGGCACCGGCCTGCCGTCGATGACCGGCTGTGCGTAGAACATCCGATCCGGTATGGCGTGCGCCACCCCGGGGATCGCGCCCAGCCGTTCCCGCAGCGACGCGACCGTCTCCGGCGACCAGGGACGATCCGGGGCGAAGTTACCGTCGCCCCGCTCGATCGTCGGCACCGAGACGAACACGGGCGTCCCCGCCAGCCGGTCGGGCACCCTCGCCCCGGCCGAGGTGAGGGCGAGGACGCTCATCGACACCATCGTCATGCCGAGGAACAGCACGACGAACCCCCCGGCGAAGGAGTGCCACCGCTCCCGCAATGTCGCGAAGGTCAGCACGGCACGGCCTCCAGTGCGGCCATCCGGGCGGCGACGAGCTCGGCGGTGACGGTTCCGGTGTACTCGTCCACCACGCGCCCGTCGGCGAGGAAGAGCACCCGGTCGGCGTAGGAGGCCGTCACCGGATCGTGCGTCACCATGATCATTGTCTGTCCGTGGTCGTCGACGAGCCCGCGCAGCATGCCGAGGACCTGGTGCGACACCCTGGTGTCGAGCTGGCCGGTCGGCTCGTCGGCGAACACCACGGCGGGCCTGGTGATCAGCGCCCGCGCGATGGCCACACGCTGCTGCTCGCCGCCGGACAGACCGCTTGGCCGGTGCCCCGCCCGGTCCGCGAGGCCGACCTCCGCCAGCGCCGCCCGGATCAGGCCGGGCGGGGCCGCGCGGCGGGCCAGACGCAGCGGCAACGCGACGTTCTGCTCGGCGGTGAGCGCGGACACCAGGTTGAACGCCTGGAAGACGAACCCCACCCGCTCGCGGCGCAGCAGGGTGAGGCCGTTCTCGCTCAGCGAGCCGAGGTCGGTGTCCTCGATCACGACCGTGCCGTCGGTCGGCCGGTCCAGGCCCGCCGCGCAGTGCAGCAGGGTGGACTTGCCGGATCCGGAAGGACCCATGATCGCCGTCAGCGTGCCCGCGTGGAAGCTCGCCGTCACCCCGTCGAGGGCCCTCACCCGGTGGTCTGCCGTGCCGTACGACCGGCGCACCGCCCGCAGCCGCACGGTCTCCCGGTGATCGGCACCGGCCCCTTTCCTGTGCGCGCGGTCCCTGCCGCCGATGGGCTCCTTCGGGTGCGCGCGGTCTCGGCCGTCCGAGGCGGCTGACGGGTGACCATGCTCTCGTCCGCCGGTGGACTCCGTCGGATGCGTGCGGTCCGGGCCGTCCGGAGTGTCTGTCGGATGCATGCCATTCAGCAAAGCCGCCCATGCCGTTCCGGCGCATTGGCGCAGGGGCGAGAGGTGAGGGTAGACCTGGCACTACCGCGCCCGCGCCCCCGGATCGGTTAACGTCGGGGGGATGTTCGCCCGTACTGCCCTGGCGGCGATGACCCGCAGGCCGTCGGTGTTCCTCCGCTCCTCGTGGCCCTGGCGTTCGCTCGCCTACCTGCTGTGCAGCGCGATCCACGCGGTGGCCGCGTGCGTGATGATCTACGCGGCCTACGCCTACGGCGTCGGGATCGCGAGCGTGGCCGGGCTGATCGCCGTGATCGTGCTCACCCTGCCGTCGGCGGCGTTCGAACGATGGCGGCTCCGGTTGGTGGACGGCGCGCCCGTGCCCGACCCGCACCTGAGGCCGCCGCGCCCGGGTCCGTGGGCCTGGATCACCACCCGCCTGCGCGAGCAGGCGACCTGGCGGGAACTCGGGTTCACGGTCGTCGCGGTGTCCGTGATGTGGCTGATGGACCTGGGACTGGTCTCGTCGGCGCTCTGGCTGCCGCTGCTGTTGATGTCGGGGCCGTTCCAGCCGAGCATGGACCCGCTGGACGGCGTGCCGCTGTTCGTCGCCGGGCTGCTGCTGTTCCCGCTCTTCGCCTACATGATGGCCGCGTGGGCGGGCACCCGGGCCCTGATCGCGCGGGCCCTCCTCGCGCCGGACCACACGGAGATCATCCGCTCTCGCGCCCGGCTCGTCGACGCGTTCGAGGCCGAACGCCGCCGGATCGAGCGCGACCTGCACGACGGCGCCCAGCAACGACTGGTGTCCCTCAGCATGAGGCTCGGCCTCGCCCGGCTCGACCTTCCGCCGGGATCGCCCGCCGAGGCGCAGATCGTCGAGGCGCACGAGGAGGCCAAACGCGCCCTCGCCGAGCTGCGCGAGCTGATCCGGGGCGTCCATCCCCAGGTGCTCACCGACCGAGGGCTGGGCGCGGCGGTACGCGATGTGGCGGGCCGCTCCCCCGTCCCCGTCCACGTCGACGTCTCGCTGCCCTGCCGGTTGCCGTCCCCGATCGAGGTGACCGCCTACTACGTCGTGTCGGAGGCGCTCACCAACCTCGCCAAGCACAGCCTGGCCCGGCGCGGTTTCGTGTACGGCCGGCTCCACGACGGCACGCTGGTGCTGGAGATCGGCGACGACGGGGTGGGAGGCGCCGACCCGGCGGCCGGGTCGGGGCTTATCGGCCTCGCCGACCGGGTCGCCGTGACCGACGGCGTGATGACCCTGTCCAGCCCGCCCGGCGGGCCGACGTCGCTGCGTGTGGAGATCCCGTGTCCCGTCTCCGGATAGTCCTCGCCGAGGACGGCGTACTGCTCCGCGAAGGGCTCGCCGGGCTCCTCGACCGGTTCGGCCACGAGGTCGTCGCCTCGGTCGGCGACGGCGAGGCGCTGATCGCCGCCGTGTCCGAGCACGAACCCGACATCGTCGTCGTCGACGTGCGCATGCCGCCCGACTTCACCGACGAGGGACTGCGCGCCGCGCTCGCGCTGCGCGCCTCCCACCCCGGGCTCGCCGTCCTGGTGCTCAGCCAGTACGTCGAGCAGACTTACGCGGCCGAGCTGCTCGACTCCGACGGCGGCGCGGGAATCGGCTACCTGCTGAAGGACAGGATCGGCGAGGTGCGGGAGTTCGTGGACGCGGTGGAGCGGGTCGCCGAGGGACACACGGTCGTGGACCCGGAGGTGGTGCGGCAACTGCTCAGCCTCCGGCGCGGGCCGCTGTCCCGGCTCACCCCGCGCGAGCGGGAGGTCCTCGGCCTGGTCGCGGAGGGCCGCTCCAACGCCGCCATCGCCCGCGCTCTGGTGGTCACCGAGGCGGCGGTGTCCAAGCACATCGCCGGCATCCTCACCAAGCTCGACCTGCCCGTCGCGCAGGACGACCACCGCCGCGTCCTCGCCGTCCTCGCCTATCTACGGGGCCGGCCGGACGGACCGGAGGCGGAGCGACCGCTCCGGCGCTGATCGCGCCTCCTCGGTCCGGCCGGTGAGCTCGGGGGCCCCACCACGAGCGGCGCGTGGCCCCGCTGCCCCGCCCGGCCGGTGCGCTCGGGGGACGCCCCCCGGAAGGCGCTTTCCATGCCTCACGCCTCATGTCGATCGAACCCCGCTCCCCCGTACGGGGAAACCACCGCGGGGTAGTTCCACGAAGAAGAGGGCAGGGGGTTTCTATGGTCATCACACAGCAACCGAAACGCTGGGCCGGCCTGCCGGTATTCGTCGTCGCGCTCGTGCTGGTGGCGGTGGTGGGCTCGCTGGCGGCCGTCAACGCGGGTGGTGAGTACCTGTCGCTGGAACGGCCGCCGTGGGCGCCGCCGCAGTGGCTGTTCGGCCCGGCCTGGACGGTCCTGTACATCATGATCGCCCTGTCCGGCTGGCTCGCCTGGTCGGCGGGCGGCCTCACCCCGGCGCTCGGCGTCTACGCGGTCCAGCTGGTCCTCAACATGGCCTGGACGCCGCTGTTCTTCGGCGCCGGGCAGTACGGACTCGCGTTCGCGGAGATCGTCGTCCTCTGGCTCGCGATCGCGCTCAACATCGCGATGTTCCGGCGGATCAGCCGCCCGGCCGCCTGGCTGCTCGTGCCCTACCTGCTCTGGGTGACGTACGCGGCCTCGCTGAACTTCGCCATCTGGCAGCTCAACTGAGTCCCCTACCCGAGGGCTTCTCAGGGGCGGTTCCTCAGGGGCGGTGAGACGGACCCCGGTGTTCTTCAGGGATGTGCGGTGAAGAACCCCGGGGCGCTCCCCGATGTCCGGGGGGTGGTGGGCCGTCAGCCTGCTGGGTGAGACATCCGCGACCCCCCGGCTGGAGCCCGACGTGACACAGGCCATCCTCGACGCCCTGCACGATGTGATGACATCTCCCTGGATCTACCTGGCGCTGTTCGCGCTGGCGATGCTCGACGGGTTCTTTCCCGTGGTCCCGGCGGAGACGTCCGTCATCACCGCCGGGGTGTTCGCCGCCGCCACCGGGGCGCCCGACCTGCTCCTGGTGATCGTGGTGGCCGCGCTGGGCGCGTTCGTGGGCGACCACGTCTCGTACGCCATCGGGCGTACCACCAACGACCGGCTGCGCAACGGCAGGCGCAGCCGCCGGGCGTTCGCCTGGGCGGAGAGGGCGCTGGCCGAGCGGGGCGGGCTCGTCCTCGTGGTGGCCCGCTACATCCCCGGCGGCCGGACCGCCTGCACCCTGACGATGGGCGCGGTTGCCTATCCCCGGCGCTCGTTCGCCCTCTTCGACGCCCTCGCCGCGGGGAGCTGGGCGATCTACTCGGGACTGATCGGCTACGTGGGCGGCGCGGCCTTCGAGAACGACCCGATCAAGGGTCTGCTCCTCGGTCTCGGCATCGCCCTGACGATCACCGTCGTGGTCGAGGTCGTCCGCCACCTCCGCCACCGCCGTACCGCGCCGCGCGTGGAGAGTGCGCCGCTCACCTCGGGTGAGCGGCGCGGCGGCGCGGCCGCCTGAGGCGGAGGCGTCCGGACACGAGGACGCCGTCGGCGACGTCGGCCTCGGGTTCGGGGCCGGGTTCGGCCTCGGGGACGGGGACGGGGACGGGTTCGGGTTCGGGGACGGGGACGGGGACGGGTTCGGGTTCGGGGACGGGGACGGGGACGGGTTCGGGTTCGGGGACGGGGACGGGTTCGGGTTCGGCGACTTCGGCGGTGAGGGAGGCGCTCCCCGCCTGGTCGAGCCCGCTCAGGAGAGGCCCGCGGGGCGACGGCCCCGACGCGAATCCCGGGGAATCCCCTGCGAAGTCAGGGAGAACCCCTATGGCTCCGCTGCCCGCCCTCGCGGGACGCTTCGACTGTTCACCACAAACCCCTCAACGGACGCCTCCACGAGGTGATCCGGTCATCTCGCCATGGCTTCATCTGCTTGGGAGGAGTGCGCATGACTGTGCTGGCGGTCGGCCTGGCGTTGCTGGGATCCCTGTTCTTCGCACTCGGTGCCGCGCTGCAGCAGTTCGAGGCGGCGGGCACGCCCCACGCCGGCCTTGGCCGTCTCGCCAGGCGACCCCGGTGGCTGATCGGCGGCCTGGCCATCGCGGGCGGCACGGCCCTGCACATCGTCGCGCTGAAATACGGCCCGCTCACGCTGGTGCAGCCGCTGGGCGTGGCCAGCCTCCTGTTCGCCCTGCCCTGCGCCGCGGCCCTGCGACACCGCAGGCCACGGGCCGGCGAGCTGGCCTCGGCCGCGGTGATCGCCGTCGGGCTGATCGGCCTGGTGATGGTCGTGCCCGAGCACGCGGGCAAACCCCACCTCAGCACCGGGGAGGCGGTGGCCCTGCTCGCGGGGGCGGCCACCGCCGCCCTGATGCTGTGGGCCCTCGCCAGGCGGGTCTCCCCCGCCGTGCGGGCCTGTCTGCTCGCCGTGGGAGCGGGCGTGCTGTACGGCGCGACCGCCACGCTCACCCGCGTCCTGGTCGACGGTGACTGGGAGTTCTGGTTCCTGCTCGCCGTCCCGATGCCCGCCCTGATCGCGCTGGTACTGCTCCAACGCGCCTACGCCGTCGGCCACTTCGGCGTGGCGTTCGCCGCCCTGCAGGTGGCCGACCCCCTCACCGCCGTCGCCTTCGGCGCCCTCCTGCTCGGCGAACCCCTGCCGACGGGCGCGGCGAGCGCGCTCACCGCCCTGGTGGCCGCCGCCCTCGTCGCAGGCGGAACCGTCGCGCTGGCCCGTACCACCCCGATGTCCCCCCACATGACGTGACAGCACGACGAACGGAGCCTTGATGGCCATGTCAGCCACCACCCTGCAGCCCTCGATACCGGGCCCCACCCTCCTGCCCACCCGGCCCCGCCGGGTGCTGATCGGGGCCGACACCTACCCGCCGGACGTGAACGGTGCCGCCTACTTCGCCCACCGGCTCGCCCAGGGACTGGCCGAGCGGGGGAACGAGGTCCACGTGGTGTGCGCCTCGGACGAGGGACCGGCCAGGACCGAGCACCTGGACGGGGTGACCGTGCACAGGCTGCGCTCGGCGCCGGTGCTGGTCCACCCGACCATGCGGGTCACGGTGCCGACCCGGCTGGACCGGCTGATCGACAGGATCGCCCCGGACGTCGTCCACGTGCAGGCGCACTTCGTCGTCGGCCGCGCGGCGATCTCCGCCTCCCGGCGCGCGGGCGTCCCCGTCGTGGCGACCAACCACTTCATGCCGGACAACCTCTTCCAGTTCGCGCACATCCCCGGCCGCCTCCGCGAGGGGGCGGGGGCGCTGGCCTGGAGGGACTTCAACCGCGTCTACTCCAGGGCCGACCGCGTCACCACGCCCACCCGGATCGCGGCCGGGCTGCTCACGGCCAAGGGTTTCGGCCCGCCGGTGGAGCCCATCTCCTGCGGCATCGACCTGGCGAGGTTCCAGCCGCGCCCCGAGCCGAAGGCGTGGGCCCGCGGGGCCTTCGGCCTGCCCGACCGGGACACGATCTTGTTCGTCGGCCGGCTGGACGAGGAGAAGCGGCTGGACGAGCTCATCCACGCCCTGCCGCACGTGCTCGACAACGTCGACGCGCAGATCGCGCTGGCGGGCACCGGAGGGCAGCGGGCCGCGCTCGCCAGGCTCGCCGACCGGATCGGGGTCGGGGACCGGGTGTCCTTCCTCGGGTTCGTGCCCGACGAGACGCTGCCCCAGGTGTACGCCGCAGGCGACGTCTTCGCCATGCCGGGCGTCGCGGAACTGCAGAGCATCGCCACGCTGGAGGCGATGGCCAGCGGCCTGCCGGTCGTCGCCGCGGACGCGATGGCCCTGCCGCACCTGGTACGGCCCGGCGAGAACGGTCACCTGTTCCAGCCCGGCGACGTCCGGGAACTGGCCGGACACCTGACCGCCCTGCTCGTCTCACCCCGGGAGCGGGCCACGATGGGCGCCGCGAGCCGTTCCATCGCGCTGACCCACGACCACCAGGCCTCCCTCGCCCGGTTCGAGAGGATCTACCAGGAGGTGGCGCGATGAGGTCCGGGGCGATCGCGCTCGGAGGCGGTCCGCGGGGAGACGCCGCGAGGAACTCCACGTTCGGATTTCAGGAAGGCCGCGTGACGGACTCCGAGACGATCCGTCGGGGGGTGAGGCGGTGAACGAGCGCTCGCAGTCCGTCTGGCCGGGTGTGGCCGGGCCGCTGGTCGCCCTGGCGGCGATGGGCTACGCGCACCTGGTCGCGGCGGACACGGTGAACCCGATGGGTGGCCTGATCAGCGACTACGCGCTGCGTGACGGCAGCGCCTGGGCGATGGTGGGCGGCACGATCGCTCTGGCCATGGGCTGTCTCTGGGTCGCGTACCTGCTCGCCCGGGTGGAGCCGGTGCGCGGCGCCGCGGCGCGGGCGCTGTTCGTCGCCTCGGCGCTGGGACTCCTGCTCACCGCCGCGTTCCCCACCGACGCGGCGCCCGGCGTCGTCTCGATCGCCGGGGAGATCCATCGCTGGTCGGCGGCCGTGGTCTTCACCGCGCTGCCCTGCGCGGGGTGGATGCTCGGCCGCCGGTCGGGGAACGGCCCCCTGGCGGCGGTCTCCATCTTCTCGACGGTGCTCCTCGCCTGGTTCCTCGCCGCCCACCCGGGCTCGCTCGTCTCGGAGCTGATCGAGGGCGCCGACCACTACGGCCTGGCGCAACGCCTGCTGGTGCTCTCCCAGACGGCGCTGATCCTGATGGCCGCCCTCTGGGCGGGGCACCGTGACGACGCGCCCGCTCACCGGTCGGCCGTACGGGCGCAGGACCTGGCGATTCCCGCCCAGCCCGGCCCTGAAGACACCCGCCATCCTCGCGAGCCGATCGGTCTCGGCTGACGGCGAAGCGGCTCCCTTGAATCGCTCATGGTCGAGTAAACGAGACATGTGGCACGTACCGATTACGGCCTTACCTACGCTAACGTAGGTTACGGTTCCGTAGTCTTCGAGGGAGAAACCTGATGCGAGAGTTCAGTGAGACCGAGCTGCTGCTCGAACTTGAGCCTGTCGTCGCAGGGGAGCTGGACCGGCACCACAAGGTGGCCAAGGAGTGGTTCCCGCACGAGTACGTTCCCTGGTCGGAGGGGCGAAACTACGACGGCCTCTACGACGGGGACGCCTGGGTCGAGACCGACACCAAGATCCCCGAGGAAGCCCGCATCTCCCTCATCGTCAACCTGCTGACCGAGGACAACCTCCCCAGCTACCACCACGAGATCGCCACCACCCTGGGCCGCGACGCGGCGTGGGGCACCTGGGTGCACCGCTGGACCGCCGAGGAGGGACGCCACGGCACCGCGATCCGCGACTACCTCACGGTCACCCGCGCGGTCGACCCGGTCGCGCTGGAGCGTGCCCGGATGGTGCACATGAGCGAGGGCTTCACCAACTCCTACGAGGGTGTGCTCGCCTCGGTGGCGTACGTCTCCTTCCAGGAGCTGGCCACCCGCATCTCGCACCGCAACACCGGCAAGGCCTCCGAGGACCCGAACTGCGAGCGGCTGCTCGCCAGGATCGCCGCCGACGAGAACCTGCACATGCTCTTCTACCGCAACCTGCTCAACGCGGCCTTCCAGCTCACCCCCGACCAGACCATGCGCGCCGTGACCGACGTCGTCACCACCTTCCAGATGCCCGGAACCGGCATCGAGGGCTTCACCCGCAAGGCGATGACCATCGCCAACGCCGGGATCTACGACCTGCGCCTGCACATCGACGACGTCCTGCAGCCGGTCCTGCGCCAGTGGGACGTGGCCAACATGAAGGGCCTCGGCGCCGAGGGTGAGAAGGCCCGCGAGGAGCTCTACGACTTCCTCGACCGGCTGGAGACCACCGCCTCCCGCTTCGTCGAGCGCCGCGAGGCCCGCCGCGCCCGCCAGGCCGCCGGCGCCTGACCCCCCGCCCGGTCGGCATACCCCCGGCATCGACCAGCGTCGCTCAGTTGCCCGGGACGCTCTCGGCCGCGGCCTTCTTCGCCGTCACGGTGGGCCGGTACCGCACGTTCACGACCGACGTGGGGTCGCCCTCGCCCACCCGGTGAAGGCGTACCGGCTCACCGCCGGGGTTGTCGTACAGCCGGATGCCCTCGCCGAGCAGGACCGGCGCGATGTGCAGGTCGATCTCGTCGATCAGGCCGAGTTCGAGAAGCTGACGGCCGATGGTCGGCGAGAGCACCTCGAGGTTCTTGCCGCCGGCCGCCGCCAGCCCGATCCGGACCGCCTCGGCCAGGTCGCAGCTCAGGAACGTGACCCCTTCGGCCGGCTCGGCGTCCTCGGGGTGGTGGGTGAGCACGAAGGTCGCCCCTTTCCAGGCACCGCCGTATGTGTTGCCGGCGTCCGGGAAGGCGTCCCAGCCGTCTCGCCCTCCCAGCACGGCGCCCGTGGTCTGGACATACTCCTCGACCAGGTCAGGACGGAACGAGATCCCGGTCATCATCCAGTCCATCTCGTGGTTCGGTCCCGCCACGAATCCGTCCAGGGACATCGTGAAGTGCCAGAGCACCTTCCCGCCCGCGGTCTGCGGCTCGGTGTCGCCCATTCTTCGCCTCCCGCATCTGCTTGCGATTTGCAATCGGTAGGCGAACGCTAGGCCAAACCGGTAGCAGATTGCAACCACTTCGGAGGTGGGGTGCGAGTCGACGCGTTCGGGTTGTGCGATCGATGGCGCGGCCGAGGCGGCTACGCGTACTCGCTCAGACTCAAGCCTCCTCACCGGCCGGTTCAGGCCGCGGAGACCAGCTCGCGGGCCGGGGAGCGGTCGGCCGTCGGCCGCAGGCTGCGCAGGAAGACCAGCACGAGCAGGGCGGCCAGGCCGGTCGTGACCGGGGGGACGAGGAAGGCGAACGTCGCGCCGAAGCGGTCCACGAGCTGGCCCGCGACGGCCGCTCCCGCCGCGATGCCCATGCCCACGGAGCCGTTGAGCCAGGTGAACGCCTCGGTCCTCACCTCGGCGGGCACGAGGCCCTCGACCAGGGTGTAGCCGGTAATGACGGCCGGGGCGATGACGAACCCGGCCACGGCGGCTCCGGCGTACAGCGGCGGGATCGATCCGGCGAGCGTCAGGGCGACGGTGGCCGCGGAGAGCAGCCCGAGGGCGGCGGCCAGCCTGGCCGGGGCGCCGATCCGCCAGCGGACCACGCCGTAGAGGACGCCGCCGACGAAACTCGCGCCGGAGAAGCTCGCGTACACCGGCCCTGCGGCACCGGCCTGGCCGAGCGCCGCGGTGTAGGAGGTGACGCCGACCTGGAGGCTGCCGAAGACGGTGCCGAGGGCGACGAAGGCCCCCGCGAGCACGGCCACCCCGCGCAGCCGCAGCACCCCGTGCCGGGAACGGACCCGGACCGGCATCGGCTCCGGGGCACCCCCACGCACCCCCGCGAACACGAGCGTTCCCACCACGACCATGACCAGCGCCCCCGACAGCGCCCACACCGGCGAGAACCCGGTCGAGATCGCCACGAGCAGCACCGGAGCGAGGGTGAAGGTCAACTCGTCGGTGATGGATTCGAGGGCGAAGGCCGTGTCCAGCCTGCCCGACCTGCCGAGCACGTACGCCCAGCGGGCGCGGACCATCGAACCGACCTGCGGCATCGTGGCCCCGGCCAGCGCCGAGACGACCACCAGCGAGACCGCGGAGGCGTGCGCCGAGGCGAGCACCAGCAGGGCGCCCAGCGCGACCGCGTGCACGACGACCTGCGGGACCAGAACCCTCGCCTGGCCGTACCTGTCGGCGAGCCGCCCGGTCCGCGGGCCGACCAACGCGGGCGCCACCGCGGCCACCGCGGCGGCCACCCCGGCCACGCCGTAGGAGCCGGTGGACCAGTGCACGAGCAGCAGCACGCCGAGCTGGAGCATCGCGTTCGGCAGGCGCGCGGCGAAGGCGGGGAGCAGGAACCGCCAGGCTCCGGGCGTACTGAGCACGGCGAGGTACGACTTCAACAGATCTCCGTCCAACATCCAGACGGAGGCTCCGCCCGGCTCGGGAGCCCACCGGGGGTGGTGGGCTTCGACCGGGGTGATACCGCTCTCGCGGCCGCCGAGCGGTCAGTGCGTGCGTCCCTGCAGAACG
The DNA here is from genome assembly GCF_044459525.1 of Streptosporangium sp. NPDC050284. Lineage (NCBI taxonomy): Bacteria > Bacillati > Actinomycetota > Actinomycetes > Streptosporangiales > Streptosporangiaceae > Streptosporangium > Streptosporangium sp. NPDC050284. The sequence continues at coordinate 26,132 of NZ_JBITIZ010000033.1, read as the reverse complement.
CGACAATTATTCACCTTATGCCACGAACCACCATCTTTCGAAGTCGGCCTCTCTCCGGCCGGGGTCCCGGGTCAGTCGGCCGAACGGCCCAGGGACTGCCGCCGGGAGGCGCCGATACTGCCGAGGAGGGTGAGTGCCTGGGCGCTAGGGCTACCGGGTTCTGCGTGGTAGATGATCAGTTGCTGGCCGGGCGCGTCGCGCACGTCGAAGGCCTGATAGGTAAGCACCAGAGGACCGACGTCCGGGTGCATGAGATGTTTCGCGTCCCGGGTCTTGCCCCGCACGTCGTGCGCGCTCCACAGGGCCGCGAACTCGCCGCTCCGCTCGGTCAGGGTCCGTACGAGCTCGCGGAGCCGGGGATCCTCGGGGTCGAAGCCGGCCGCCTGCCGCAGGTTGGCCACGGTGGCCTGGGCGGTCCAGTTCCAGCGGGTGTAGAAGTGCCGCCCGGCGGGGTCGAGGAAGGCCATTCGTGCCAGGTTGTCGGCGGGCTCGAAGGGCGAGAACAGAGCGTCGGCCAGCGCGTTGGCGGCGAGGATGTCCAGGGTGCGGTTGATGACGAACGCGGGAGTGTTCGGGTAGCCGTCCATCAGCTGGCGCAGCGCGGGACCGACCGTGTCCGGGATCCGGCCCGGCCGCTCGTCCGGCGCGGCGCCCGCCAGCCGGTACAGGTGCGCGCGGGCGTCGGCGTCCAGGTGCAGGGCACGGCTGAGCGCGTCGAGCACCTGGGGGGAGGGACGGCGTTCACGCCCCTGTTCCAGGCGGGTGTAGTAGTCGGCGTTCATACCGGCCAGAACGGCGACCTCCTCGCGCCGCAGTCCGGCGACCCTGCGGACCCCGTAGGTCACCATGCCGACGTCTTCCGGCCGCAGGCCCGAACGGCGTGCGCGCAGAAAGTCTCCCAGCTCGTTGTTGGCCATGTCCCCAGGCTAGGCGGGCGGACGGCGGCCTGCCCGGGTGTGTCACACCCAGGACCTGCCCGGGTGTGCCGCAGCGAGGGCGCTCGCCGCCCGGGTGCGGCACACCCAGGCGGCGAGCGTCCTGGTTGGCGGTCCGCACCCGGCCCAGACTCGGTGCCGAAGGACAGATCACCACGTACGGGAGAAGAGCATGACGAGAACCGTCGATGACGGGAAGGTGGACGTGGTCGGCATGTGGGTGACCGCGGACAGCCACATCCGCCAGGAACTACGAGCGGACGGCCGGTACGACGAGGCACGCGGCGGCCGACGCAGCGCGTACACCGGCCGGTACACGGTGACCGGCGGCCATCTGGACTACGTCGACGACACCGGGTTCACCGCCACGGGTGACATCCGCGACGGTGTGCTCTACCACGAGCACCTCGTGCTGTACCGGGAGAAGGAGCGGGCATGAGGGCATCGACCAAGGTCATCGCGGTTACCGGGGCGAGCAGCGGGATCGGCGAGGCGACCGCGCTCCGCCTGGCCGCCGACGGCCATCACCTCCTCCTCGGCGCGCGGCGTACGGACCGGCTGGAACAGTTGACGGCGAAGATCACCACCGACGGCGGCAGCGCCTCGTTCCGGCGGCTGGACGTCACCGACGCCGCTGACGTGCGGGCCTTCGTGTCCGCCGCGCGGGAGCGGTACGGGCGGCTGGACGTGATGGTCAACAACGCCGGTGTGATGCCGCTGTCGCCGCTCGCGGAACTGAAGGTCGACGAGTGGGACCGGATGATCGACGTGAACGTCCGCGGGGTACTGCACGGCATCGCCGCCGCTCTGCCGGTCATGCGGGAGCAGGGCGGCGGGCACTTCGTGAACATCGCCTCCGTCGGCGCCTACGAGGTGTCGCCGACCGCCGCGGTGTACTGCGCCACCAAGTTCGCGGTGCGCGCGATCTCCGAGGGGCTGCGCCAGGAGTCCGCGGGCGACATCCGGGTGAGCGTCGTCTCCCCCGGCGTCACCGAGTCCGAGCTCGCCGACTCCATCTCGGACCCGGTGGCCCGCGAGGCCATGAGGACCTACCGGTCGGTGGCCATCCCGGCCGAGGCGATCGCGGACGCCATCGCCTTCGCGATCAGCCGGCCCGCCGAGGTCGACGTCAACGAGATCGTGATACGCCCGGCCGCCGGCGCCCAGTGACGACGTCACGCCGGAGCCTGATCCGGAAACGGGCGACCAGGCTCCGGCGGGCGGACTGCCGGATGGGATGGGGTGCACGACAGCACCGGAGCCGAACTTCCGAGCGCCATCCGGTCGCCTTGAAATCCCGGCAGATCGAAAGGCAGACGTTCGGCAGATCGAAAGTGACGACCGGCAGTAAACGATCTTTTCCATCGAGCGCTCGGGTACCAGGGAAACCTCGTACGCAGGCCACGAAGGCGAATCGGCAGGGGTCAGACGGGCGTCATGGGGTTCGACCGCTGATCTTCTCCGCATGGTGAAGGTCACCGCGCTCCCACGGGGAGCCGGTGTGGACGGCCGTTCGCAGTGCGGGCCAGGACAGGGCCGCGAGGGCGGCGGCGAGGGCGGCGACGGCCACCATCGCCCCTGACAGGCCGGTCGCCTCGGCCCAGCGCCCGACGTAGACAGGACCGGCGAGGAAGCCGAGGTAGGCCACGGTGGCCACCACGGATGTCGCCCTCCCCCGGGCGGCCTCGCCGACCTGGGCCGCGACGACACCCATCAGCGTGGGGAAGAGCACCGCCGTACCGGCCGCGGCCAGGGCGAGCCCGAGCAGGACCACGGGGACGGACCGCGCGCCGGACACCAGCAGGGTTCCGGCCGCGGCCGTCACCGCGCCGGAGATCAGCACGACCGTGGCGTACCGGGAGCCGAACGCGCCGACGGCGAAGCGGGTGAGGGCGACGACGGCGGCGAAGACCGCGGGACCTGCCGAGGCGAGCGCGGGGCCGGCGCCGGCCACGTCGGCGAGGTAGACCGCGCCCCAGCTCTGGTGGGCGTTCTCCACCGCGAAGGCGAGCGCGCCCAGGCCACCGACCACGAGCAACGGGAACAGGCGCACGACGTGCCGCCCCCGGGCGGCCCCCGCCGCGTCCGGGACGGCATCCTCGGCGCCCGAAGCGGCCCCCGCCGGAACCGGCGCGGTTTTCTCGTTGACCGGAGCGGCCCTCACCGTGTCCGGGGCGAGACTCCCGCCAACGGAGGGGACCCCCGCCGCCTCCCGGACGGTTCCCTCGGCTCCCTCGGCTCCCTCGGCGGTCGAGGCGGTCGAGGCGGTCGAGGCGGCTCGCCGGTCGGCCGCGACGCCGAGTGCCGCACCGGCCGAGGCCGCCGCGACCAGCAGGAACGGTACGACGACCGGCGCCCCCAGGCCACCGAGCAGCAGCCCTGCGGAGAGGCTGCCGACCACCACCATCGCGGAGAAGGTGCCGTGCGCCCGGGTGATGACCGGCCTGCCCGACGCCCGCTCCGCCGAGGCCGCCGCCGCGTTGATCGCGACGTCGGCCGCTCCCGAGGAGGCCCCGAGCAGCGCCAGCCCCGCCGACAGGCTCCAGAAGTCGCGCCCCGCCACGGCCACCAACGTCCCCACCGCGCCGAGCGTCACCAGCAGGAACGCGGCCACCCGAAGCCCCCAGCGGTCGACCGCCCTCCCGGTGACGAGCATCGCGGGCAGCGCTCCCGCCCCCACGAACAGCAGCGTCGTGCCCAACTGCCCGTCGCCGAGCTCGGCCTGGGCGCGGATCGCGGGCACCGAGGCGCCCCACACTCCCCAGAAAGCACCGAACGCGGCGAACCCCACATAAGCGGTACGTGCCCGAACTCCGCCCTTTCCTCCTGCCATGTGTGTAACGATACACAAATCAGCTGTGTATCGATACACAGATACCCTCGGACCATGAGCGGACGGACAACGCGACGCAGGGTGACCATGGCCGAGGTCGCCCGCGCGGCAGGCGTGTCGGTGATGACCGTCTCGTACGCCTACGGGCAACCGGGCCGGGTCTCCGACGAGGCACGGGCCAAGGTCCGCGAGGCCGCCGAGCGCCTCGGCTACCCCGGCCCGCATCCCGGCGCGCGCTCACTGCGCAGCGGCAGGACCGGCAACCTGGGCGTCGTCCTCGGCGAGCACCTCACCTACGCCTTCGACGACCCGCAGGCCACTCGTTTCCTGTCCGGTGTCGCCCAGGTCTGCGCCGATCACGGCATGGCGCTCACGCTCGTACCTGTCACGGGAAGCCCTTCCGACGTCGACCGGGTCACCGAGGCCGCCGTCGACGCCTTCGTGGTCTGGACGACCGCCGACGACGACCCCGTCATCGACGCCATCTCCGCCACCGGCCTGCCCGCCGTGGTCCACGGCGGCCCGCGCCGCGACGGCCTCTCCTTCGTCGCCGCCGACGACCGCGCCGCAGCGGCGGCCGTGGGCCGCGAGGTCTTCGCGGGAGCGCGTCACCCGGGAGTGCTGAGCTTTCCCCTCGACCGTGCGAGAGTCTCCCGCGTCGCCTTCGGCGTCCCCATTAGTCGTGTGCTTCCGGGAGCGAGCGACGCTCCCGGGAGCGAGCCTCCCCAAAACGCCGGCGCCGCTTCCGGAACCGCCGACAGCACTCCGGGCGTCACCGACGCCGGCTCCCGAACCACCTCGGCCGACGCGTCCGCAGGCATCGACCCCGACACCTCGACCTTCCGGGTCACCCGCAGGCGCCTGCGCGGCTACCGCGACGCCTGGGCCGAGACCGGCGGCGACTGGTCACAGGTCCGCGTGGCGGTCTGCTCCACCAACAGCGCACGAGAGGCCGAGACACTCGCGGCCGAGTTGCTCACCGGCCCGAACGCCTGCGACGCGATCGCCGCGATGAGCGACGAGCTGGCCCTCGGCGTCCTGCGCGCCGCCGCCCACCTGGGCCTCACCGTTCCCGGCGACCTCACCCTCGGCGGCTGGGACGACTCCGACGCCGCCGCCCCGGCCGGGCTCACCACGATCGCCCAGTCCCTGCGCGACCAGGGAGCCCGCTGCGCCCGTACCGCCCTCGGCCACCTCACCCCGGCCGACCGGGACGCCGAGGTCGCCTGGCATTTGATCAGCCGTACCTCCACCCGACGACCTTGAATGGACTTTTCTCCCCGGACGACCCAGGAAACATGAAACTCATTTCATCCCTGGGCGGCCGAGTCGCTGGTCACGACATGATCGCGAGTTGAGGGTTCGTCCTCGACCGTCCCTACTTTTCGGGCAAGCATCGGGTCCACGGCATGAACGTACAAGTGATCGCGGGCCCGGACGGGACGATCCTGCGGACGTCCGGCGCGATGCCGGGCAGCACACACGACCTGACCGCGGCCAGAGGATGGAGCATCCTGCGCGGACTGGAGAAGGCGGGGGGATCCTCACCCTGGCCGACGAGGGCTGTCAGGGGGCCGAGGCCACCGTCGTTGTCACTCCGTACAAGGGCCGGAACAAGCCTCGGTCCCGGCAACAGGCCAACCGATCACACGCCAAGCTCCGCGGACCCGGCGAGCGCGCGAACGCGCAGCTCAAGCCATGGAGAATCATGCGAAAGCTGCGCTGCGGCCCCAGCAAGGCCGGCCACCTCGTCAAGGCCATTGCCGTCCTACAGAACCACCGTGTTGCCCAGGAGACCCGAAGATGAAATGGGTTCAATGAGTCCCGACACGATGAGATGACAGGTGGTCGCCGGCTATGAGTACCTTCGTTTTGATCCATGGCGCGGGAGACGTCGGCTGGTACTGGCACCTGGTGGAGGCCGAGTTACGGGCCCGTGGGCACGACGTGGTCGCTCCGGACCTTCCCTGCGACGACGACTCGGCGGGGCTGAACGAGTACGCCGACGCGGTGATCGAGGCTGTCGGTGACCGTGAGGACCTCGTCGTGGTCGGTCAGTCGTTCGGAGGGTTCACCGCTCCCCTGGTCGCCGCTCGGCTTCCGGTCGATGTGCTGGTCCTGGTGGCCGCGATGATTCCGGCGCCCGGCGAGTCGCCGGTGGAGTGGTGGGAGAACACCGGCTTCCAGGACGCGAAACGGGAGCAGGCACGAAGTGATGGTGAAAGCACCGGCGGCACCGGGGATCCGTACGCCGACTTCTATCACGACGTGCCGCGTGAGCTGGCCGAGGAGGCCATGCGTAGGGAGCGTCCGCAGGCAGAGGCCCGGATGGATGAGCCCTGGCCCCTCGACGCGTGGCCGGACGTGCCGACGAGATTCGTGCTGTGCGATCAGGATCGTTCCTTCCCGCCTGACTTCTTTCGCCGCCTGGCGGCCGAACGCCTGAACATCACCCCTGACGAGATCACCGCCGGGCACTGCGTCGCGCTGAGCCGGCCGAAGGAACTGGCGGAAATCCTGGAAGGCTATGCTGCGGCTCGTCGAGCCGGCGGATGACGCCAACGGTCACGCCTCACCCGTCACCTCCGCCGGTACGAGACGGGCACGACGGCTTCGACGGCGCCGCACCAGGGCGGGCGTCCAAGGGGCGAGACCGATGACGAGCAGCAACGCCAGCAGCGGCGTGCGCCACCATGGCGAGATGGTCGCCGGGGGCGGTGAAGGGGGTGGCGCCACCCATGGGCGGGCGGTCTTCGCCCAGGCCAGGAAGGCGTCACCGATCGGGAGGAGGCCGAAGGCGTACCTCTTGGTCCAGGGGGTGTCGATCGGCAGCCCGGCCAGCTCGCCGTAGTTCGCCAGCGCCTCGGCGAGCGGGGCGTCGCCGTGGATCTGGGCGGTGCCGAGGGCCACCGCGGTCGCCGACAGGCTCACGCCGAGCGGGAGCGGGCCGGAGTCGACATCACCAGGGCCGTCCATGCCCACGGGGTACTCGCGTACGGCCGGTCCGAGGCCGAGCGGGGAGACGACGTAGAGGTCACGGAAGCGCCGGTACTGCTCGGCGGCGAAGGCCGGGTCGATCTCGACGAGGAAACGCTGGCCGAGGCTCTGCGAGCTGCCTCTGGCCACCTCGGCCGGGGCGCCGGTGCCGGGGTCGGCGCGGTGCGGGAGCAGGGCGAGCGTCCCGCCGCGCAGCCAGTTGGTCCAGCCCCGGTAGAAGACGCCGTGCGGCGGGGTGAGGTCCGCGCTGAACGGGGCGCGGCCGGACGGCGACTCCAGCCGGGCCAGCGCCCAGCGCGCCTCCCGCAGCGCCGCCGACCGCTCGCCGGCCGGTTCGCGCATGCCGAGCTCGACCCAGCTCAGGCCGTACAGGGCGTGCAGGAAGACGTAGCCCTCGGGGAACAGGTTCTGCGCCTGGTCTCCGGCGCCGCCGTCGAGTGCCGCGCGCAGGAAAGTCAGCTGCCGCCGACCCCGGGCGGCTCGTCGGCCGTGCCCGCCGTGGCGGGCACGACGAGCCGCACCGCGCCCAGCCGCGCGCAGACACCGACCGCGACGGCGATCACTCGTCGCAGCACCCGGTGTACCGGTGTACGCGTTCTCGGAGGCGGTGTCACCTGCGCTGCGGAGGGTGGCCTGGACATTCGATGATCTTAGTTCGGCGCGCGGTCGGCATGTCCTGCCCGTCCCCGCCGGGTCCTCAGCCGCCGAACGCGGGGTAGCCCGGCAGCGGGGGGACGTCCCAGCCGTCGGCCACGTCCCGGAGCAGCAGCCGCATCGTCTCCGCGAAGGCCGGGAACTCCTCCATGGTGCTCGCCATCTCCCAGCGGTGTCTCAGCAGCTGCCGCAGCGTCGGGACGGGACGCCGGGTCCTGTGCGCCGGCTCGTCCTTCGCCGTGCGCGGGATCAGGTTGGCCGTCAGATACACCGTCCAGAGCACGACCGCCCGCCGGATCCCGGGCTGCCAGATCTCGTCCTCGACCAGCTCCGGGTACACCTCGACGACCTCCGCGCGGTAGGTCTCCTCGATCTTCTCCGCCAGACCGGCGGGCAGCCTGAAGACGCACCAGCAGGTGGCGAAGGGCATCCGGCAGTACGCGGCCGTCATGAAGACCGGCAGGTAGCAGGCCGACTCGAAGTCGATGAGCCGCAGGCCCTGCGGGGTGAGCAGGTTGTTGTCCGGGCAGGTGTCGCCGGGGGTGAAGGCGAGAAACTCGTCCGCGCCCGTCGCCGCGATCCGTTCCAGCTCCCCGGCCAGCTCCGGCGGCGCCTCGACGCCGATCCCGGCGAGCGCCGAGGGGAACCCGGCCGCGTACCGGAAGATCCACGGCTCCTCGTCCCAGGACGGCACGCCCTTGCCGTACCCGGCGGACAGGGCGGCCAGGTCGGCGCGCCGGTGAACCGACGCGGCGGCCAGTCGCCCGAGCCCGCGCGCCCAGGCCGACAGTCCGTCCAGGGCGGCCTGCGGATCGTCGCCGAGCAGCACGTCCGCCAGTGTCGGCGCGGACCCGAGGTCCTCCATCACCAGCAGCGGGACCGAGCCGTCCACGCCCAGCAGTTCGGGACCGGCCAGCCGCAACGAGAGCCCGGCCGCCTCGGCGGTGAAGGCGCGCAGGTCATCGGGCTCCGTGCCGTACTTCTTGACGACGACGCTGCCGCCGGAAGCCGTCCGGCAGCGCAGGACGACGCTGCGCGGGCTGCCACCGAGGTCCATCGGGTCGGACAGCTCAGTTCCCACCACTTCACCGGCGGCGCGCAGGATCGCATCCATCCCGACATCCTGCATCATCCGTCTCCGGACCGGTCTCATCGCGGCAGTAAGGTCGCCGGTATGAGCGGTGTACGGGTGGTGCTGCTCGGGGGAACGTCGAACGTCGGGAAGTCGACCGTCGGCCGGGCGGTGGCCGACAGGCTCGGTTTCGAGTACCTGTCGACGGACAAGCTGGCGCGACACCCCGGGCGTCCCTGGCGGACCCCGGAATGGGAGGTGCCGGCGCACGTCGCCGAGCACTACAGAACGCTCACGGTCGACGAGCTGATCACGTCCGTGCTCGACCACTACGAACGGCTGTGGCCCCGCATCGAGGAGCTGATCACGACCCGTTCTTCCGGGACCGGCACGGGCCTGGTCCTGGAGGGGTCGGCGCTCTGGCCCGCCCGTGTCGCGGAGCTGAACGTCCCGCACACGGCCGCCGTGTGGCTCACCGCGGACGACGCCGTCGTGCGTGCTCGGGTGCGCGCGGCCGGCCGCTACGAGGTGGCGACCGGCGACGAACGATATTTGATGGACAGTTTTCTGGCTCGGACGGAGCGTTATCAGTCGCTCATGTTGGAGGTCGTCGACAGGTTGGGGCTGGATCGCATCGACACGGGTGGTGGCCGGTCCATCGCGGAGCTGGTCGACTCGGTGCTCTCGGTGGTCAACGCGCAGGACGCGTTGGGTCGGTCGTCCCCTGAGCGCTGACGACACCGACGCGATGGACCGATCGCCCTGCAGGACGGTGACCACGGCGATGCGGTTCTCCGCGTGGACACGGGACAGGGCGGGGCGTGGACACGGAACGGAGCGGGCGGGCCGCGAGGGTCACCCGCGCGTCGCGCGAGTCCGGAAGTACGCGTACGGCGGCGAGGGCACCGTGGCCGGGATGTGCCAGGCGGCCGGCAGTGCCCAGCGGGCGAAGACGACCTTTCCGCCGCCCGGTGAGGGGTAGTGGCCCCATTCGTCGGCGCACATGCCGACGAGCAGCAGGCCCCGGCCGCTCTCGTCGTCCTCCCCCGCCTCGGTGACCTCGGGCGAGCCGTCGCAGCTGTCCCAGACCTCCGCGAGCAGGCCCCCTATGGTGAGCCGGAGCCGCAGCAGGATCGGGTACGGGCCGGCGGTTCGCGCGTGGCTGCTGCCGGGTGGACGATCAGAGGTGTGCGAGTGGCCGGGCATGGGTGGATGGCCGGGAGTCGGCGGGTGGGTGTAGCCGTACGGGATCGGCGGGTTGGCGGTGGCCTTGATGGCGTTGGTGGTCATCTCGGAGACGACGAGGACACAGAGGTCGGACAGCTCCTCCAGGCCCCATATCCGCAGTTGCGCGAGCGTGAAGTCGCGTGCCTGGGAGGCCGCGGTCGGCTGCGCCGCCAGCCGCAGCTCGTTCGCGTCCAGGGAGTCCAGGGAGTCCGGGGACGGGTGGTCGGTGGCGTCCGGTTCAGGGTGAAACGGTGAGTGCATCGGTCCCGGCCGTTCGACGGGGAGCACGGTCATTGCTGGCTCCAGGGAGATTCAACAGAGGTTCGGTCGCACGTCCCCGGCGCAGAGTAGGGACGCCCCGCCCAAGCTGGTGAGACCACACGGATCCGACGGCTCAGGCGTTGTCTCAAGCCTGCTGCACGGGGCGGGCTGGAAACAGGCGACGACACCGACTCTGTTCGTCACCCTGAGGGGTCATGTCGTCCCCTAGAGCGATGTCGGTGCAAGGAGCGGTGATCTGGTCGCCGGTTTCTGCACTCGGCAGTCACCGAACGTGATCGACCAGTAACGTTCAGCCCGAAGAATCGCCGCCGGAGAACCCGCCGGGAGGGGCCGAGCCGATGCCACGTGCACCGCGCAGCGTCAAGCAACAGATGGATGCCTTCAGCGCTGAGCTTCGCGAACGTGGTTGCACGTGGGCCGAGGTCGCCGCTGAATTCAAGCGACGCTGGCGTCTGAACTCCCGCCAGGGCTTCCGTGAGGCGCATCGCCTGACACAAGCCAAGGTCTGCCATCTATGGAACGAATACTGGCCGAACGAGCCACTGACGACCCGGAAACTCGGGTCGTGGGAAGCGTGGCCCGGCCCCACCGGCAACGAGCCGCCGATCGCCGGGCTCAACCGGCTGGCACGCATATACCAGTGCCGCACCGCCGACCTGGTCGACGGTGAAGATCACCGCGATGCCGACGAGCACAACACACCGGCCGTCCGGTCCCGGGGGCGGGCGCTGGTGGCGGCTGGGGCCGCGGGCAGCCTCGGCCCCGAGGACATCCAGGGGGTGTTGGCGGCCCTGCCCACCCTGTCCACGGGTCCCGTGTCGTTCGGGACGTCGCTCGATGAGGAGTACGACGCCCTGGTGCAGGCGCTCGCCCGGTGGGCGGCGGACATGAAACGACGCGACGTCCTGGCCCTGATCAGGGCCGCCGCGGCGGCGGCGGCGGCCTCTCCACTGCTGGACCGGCTCAACGACGACGAGCTCGACCGGCTCACCCTGATCGCCGCGGAACCGTCCCGGGTGGACGAGGCCACCGTCGCTCACATCGACGCCGTGCTGCACCACTGCATGCGCCAGGAGGACAGCCTCGGCCCCCAGTCGGTGCTGGGGACCGTGCTCGCCCAGCACCACCTGGTGCGGTCGCTGATCCCGGCCGCGTCGACCGACGAGGTGCGCGACCGGCTGCTGTCGCTGTTGGCCAACATCTGCAGGTTCATCGCCTGGGTGTTGTTCAACCTCAACGACTTCAACGGGGCGAACCACTACTACGAGCAGGCCAAGTCGGCCGCGCACCAGGCCGACGACGACGCGATGAACAGCTTCGTCCTGGCCAACTGGTCGCAGCTCGCGACCTGGCGGGGCGACCCCAGGCAGGGTGTCGAGCACGCGCTGGGGGCGCTGGCCTGGGGGCAGCGCGCCAACAGCAAGCTGCTGGTGTCGTACGCCTGTGACGTGGGGGCCCGCGCCTATTCGGCGGTGTTGCGCCGCTCGGGCAAGAACGACCGTCACAAGGACCACGCCCGGTGCATGACCAGCCTCGACCAGGCCCGCCACGAGCTGGGTCACGCGGGCGAGGGCGACGTGGGGGCCAAGCTGCTCTACTTCTACGGCGACGGACAGTATCTGTCGACCAAGACCAAATGCCTGCTGGACATGGACGACGCCCAGACCGCGATCGAGATGGCCGCCCGGTCCCTGACCCGGATCGATCCGGCGTTCGTCCGCAACATGGCGTTCATCCATCTGGATCTGGCGCGCGGGCACCTGCGGCTGCGCGGTATCGACGAGGCGTGCGAGCAGATCGGTGAGGCCGCCCGTCTGACCTGCAGAAACACCTCGCCGCGGCTGGCGCGCTCGGTGGTGGAGGTCCGCGAGACGCTGAATCCGTGGGCGAGGACCCGTCATGTCGTCGCCCTGGACGAGAAGCTGCACGCCTTCCAGCTCATCGCCTGACCGTTTTCCGATCCTTCGCCTCACGGCTCGCGGTTCATCGTTTGACGGCTCGCGGTCCATCGCGAGCGATCAGCGCGCCACGGGCGTCCACGATCGATCAACGTACGCCGGGCGTTCACGACCGATCAGCGTGTCCCTGGCATCTTCTCCAGCACCAGGATGTCGAAGACAGGGGCGGGGATCGGCGGGTCCATCAGCCTGTGGGACACCTTCCGCCATCCCCATCTGCGGTAGATCTCCCGGGTCCGTACGGCCTTGGGCTGCACCGAGAGGGTGGCTCGTTCGGCCCCTGACCCGGAGAGCAGTTCGTCGTGGATCCGGTGCCCGACTCCGGCGCCCCGCCGGTCGGACAGCACTCCGTAGTCGATGAGGGCGAACGTCCTGGTCCCGGTCTCGGCCGCGAACTCCTCGCCGACCGGTTCCGCCAGCGTGCTCCACCAGCGGGTGTCGGCGGGCAGCAGGTATCCGTACCCGAACCCGATGAACTCCGGCCCGGAGCGCGCGGTGGTGAGCCGGAACCCTCGCCGCTCGGCCAGCTCGGGAAAGTAGGAGCGTTGGTTGGCGAACTCGGCGGCGCTGCCGTTGAACGGAGGTGGTGAGAACACCGCCTCATAGAGGTCGCAGATCGTCCCGGCCAGCGCGAGCGCCTCCCGGCGACCGTGTGTCTCTATGGTCATATCGGTGATGGTGGTCGTGTCGGTCATGCTCGTCTCCTCGCTCGCGCCGCCCTCCCCCTTCGAGAGGTTTTACCCGTGGGCGGGCGCACTAGCCGCTCCGGTTCACGCGGGGAAGCCGGGTGGTGGGTGCGGGTGGCTCTTCGCGAGGTCGGCCGGCGGTGCGGTGGCGAGCCGGTACGGGGCGAAACTCGCGCCGCCACGGATCGGCTCCTGCGCCGGATAGATGCCCTCGCCTCACCGGTTGAAGTGCGTGCCCACCGCCGAACCGGAAGGCGCGGCGGACAGGCCGCGCTAATTTCACCACTTGTTGACTTCCTGGCATCTCCGGTTTAACGTTGTGGCGACGCATTAGTTGCAGTGATGCAAGGAGTTAGCCGATGAACCCCGTGGGCGGCGCGGAGCGCGACCGGCTGGCCGACGACATCGGCGATCTCCGGCGGGCGCTCATCCCCGGTCTACTGCTCCATCTGCTGAGCGGGTTCGAGGACGACGAGCCTTCCATGATCCAGATCGCCACGCTCTACACCCTCGACGTCCCGGCCCCCCCGACGCTCCGCGAACTCGCCGGGCGCGTCAGCCGATCCGTCTCGGCCACCAGCCGCCTGGTCGACCAGCTCGTACGACGAGGGCTCGCCGGTCGCCGGGAGGATCCCGGCGACCGGCGGGTGCGGCGGATCACCCTCACCCCTGCCGGAGCGGACTTCCTCCGCACGTTCGAGCGCGTCCGTGCCGACGCCCAGCTCGAAGTCATGGCCTATCTGACCGCCGAAGAACGCGAGCTCGTGATCCGAGCCACGGCGCTTCTCGGCGAAGCCTCAAGGAGACGCGCCCATGCCCAAGCCTCTCGTCCTGAGATTTGATGACATCGGGGCGGAGATGCTGCCCCTGGTCGGCGGCAAGGCCGCCAATCTCGGCGTGCTCACCGCCGCCGGGCTTCCCGTTCCCCCCGGTCTGTGCGTCACCACCGAGGCGTACCGCAGGGTCACCGAGCGAGCCGGGCTGGAGGACGTGCTCGCGGCACTCGCCACGACGTCCGCCGGGGACGTCCCCGCCCTGAACGCGCTCGCCGCGAAGGCTCGCGAGCTCGTGCTCGCCGCGCCGGTCCCCGGCGACATCGCGAGCGCCGTACGCGACAGCGCGACCGGTCCCGTCGCGGTCCGCTCCTCCGCGACCGCCGAGGACCTGCCGCACGCCAGCTTCGCCGGGCAGCAGGACACCTACCTCAACGTGATCGGCGCCGACGCCGTGCTGGACGCGGTCCGGCGGTGCTGGGCCTCCCTCTGGACCGACCGGGCCGTCGCCTACCGGGCCGCGAACGGCATCGACCACCGCGCGGTGCGCCTGGCGGTGGTCATTCAGGAGATGGTCCAGTCGGAGGTGGCCGGGGTGATGTTCACCGCCAATCCGGTCACCGGGCGGCGCCGCGAGGCGGTGATCGACGCCAGTCCCGGGCTCGGCGAGGCCGTGGTCTCCGGCACGGTCAACCCCGATCACTTCGTGGTCGACACCGCCACCGGTGAGATCACCGAGCGTCGCCTCGGCGACAAGCGGCTGGTCGTACGGTCGCTGGCGGGCGGCGGTGTCGAGCAGGTCGAGGTGCCGCCCGTGAACCCGTCGTCCCTGGTGGAGTCCACCGAGAACGCCTGCGTCACGGACGCGTGGGTGCGGGCGCTGGCCGAGCTCGGCGACCGGGTCGAGCGGCACTACGGAGCGCCCCAGGACACCGAGTGGGCGATCGACGCCGACGGCGTCCTCTGGCTGACCCAGTCGCGTCCCATCACCACGCTTTATCCGATCCCCCACCACGCGGAGCCATCCGCGAGCCCTTCGTCCGTGGCGGGCAGTACGGGCACAGGCACGAGCAGCGCGAACACGAGGGAAACAGGCGCGGACGGCACAGGCGCAGAGGGAGCACACGCGGAAGAAACCGGCGCCCTGGACGCGCGGCCCGGAGGCGTCGAGCCCGAGGGCACGCGGGTCTACTTCTGCTTCAGCCTGGCCCAGGGGCTCTACCGGCCGATCACCCCCATGGGCATGTCGGCCTTCAGGCTGCTGTCGTCGTCGGCAATGGAGATCGTGGGGATCCCGGTGGCCGACCCGGTGGCCGGGGCCCCCGTCATCGCGGAGTCGGGCGGGCGGCTGTTCTTCGACATCACCGGCTTCATGCGCGGCAGGGTGGGCCGCGTCGTCTTCCCGAGGATGCTCGACGTGATGGAGGCCAGGTCGGCGAAGGTGCTGCGCGGGCTGCTCGACGATCCCCGGTTCAGCATCACCCAGCCCTCGCTCCGGCCGCCCCTGCGCCGGGCGGTCAGACTCGCGTCCCGCTTCCGCGCCCCGCAACGCGCCGTACGGGCCCTGTTCGACCCCGCGTCGGCGCACCGGGACGTGGAACTGCTGAACGCGCGTCTGCGCAGGGAGCTGAGCGCGCCCGAGGGCTCCACCCCGATCCAGCGTCTCGACCACGTGGAGCGGGTGCTGAGCCACCGGGTCTTCCCGCTGATGCCGACGATCGCTCCGGCCGTGGCGGTCGGGTTCGGGATGCTCGGCCTGGCCGCCAAGGCGCTGGGTGACCGGGCCAGGCCGGGTGAGCTGCAGACGGTCCTGCGCGGGCTGCCGCACAACGTGACCACCGAGATGGATCTGGCGCTGTGGCGGGTGGCCGCTCGCATCCGCGAGGACCGCGAGGCCGCCTCCCTGCTGCTGGGCACTCCCGCCGCCGAGCTGACCGAGCGCTTCCGCACCGGATCGCTTCCCGGCGTGGTGCAGAAGGGCCTGACGGACTTCCTCTCCGTCTACGGCGTCAGGGCCGTCGCCGAGATCGACCTCGGGCTGCCGCGCTGGTCGGAGGACCCGACCCACATCATCGGCGTTCTCGCCAACTACCTGCGGCTGGAGGACCCGGCCCTCGCCCCCGACGCGCTGTTCGCCACGGGCGCCGCCGAGGCCGCCCTCATGATCAAGACCTTGAGCGGGCGCGCCGGAGGTCTTCGAGGGCGGTTCGTCCGCTTCGCGCTCGGCAGGACCCGGGCGCTGGCGGGTCTGCGGGAGATGCCCAAGTACGCCGTCGTGACCGCCCTGGCCGCGATGCGGGCCGAGCTGCTCGCCGTCGGTGTCGAGCTGGCGGCGCGCGAGCTGCTCGCCGATGCCGACGACGTCTTCTTCCTCACCTTCCGCGAGGCCAGAGGGGCCCTCGACACCGCCTCGCCCGGCGAGGCCGCGCGCCCCGCACCGGCGGAGCTCGTGGCACGGCGGCGCGAGGAGGCCGCCCGTGAGCTGCGCCGCAGGCATGTCCCCCGCGTCCTGCTGTCGGACGGCACCGAGCCGGAGGCCGTCGGCGTACCGGCGCCGGTGGACGGTGCGCTGACCGGCACTCCGGCCTCGGCCGGCACCGTCACCGGCGTCGCCCGGGTCGTCCTCGACCCGGTCGGCGCGCACCTGGAGCCCGGGGAGATCCTGGTCTGTCCCTCCACCGACCCCGGCTGGACCCCGCTCTTCCTCACGGCGGGCGGCCTGGTGATGGAGATGGGCGGCGCCAACTCCCACGGTGCCGTGGTGGCCCGAGAGTACGGCATTCCCGCAGTGGTGGGGGTGAGGGGGGCGACCGAGCACATCGTCACCGGCCAGGAGATCACCGTCGACGGTGCCTCCGGCGTCGTCACCGCCACCTGAGCGGGCACGGCCGGCCCTGACTCACCCACGGCTCCCCTCACGGCTCGCTCACGGCCCTGCGGCTCGCTCACGGCCCACTCGTGGTCACGTGGGCGAGCCCGCTACCGGTGATGTCGCCGGAGCGCCTGCCGTGCCGTCTTCACGAAGATCCTTCACGAAGATCCTCCAGGAAGATGCCCTCACGAAACCGACCCGGAAGATGCCCGGGGGACCGTCTCCACGAAGATGCCTTCAAGAAGACACCTCCACGAAAGGCAGGGATCATGCCCTCCACCCAGGTCGCCGTGCTCGGCGAGTGCGTCGCCGACGCGTTCACCGCCGACAGTTCGGAGAACGAGCTCACCCTGCGCGTTCTCCCGGGTGGCGGGCCCGCGAACACCGCGGTGGCCCTGGCGCGCCTGGGCACCCCCACCCGCTTTCTCGGACGCCTGTCGGGCGACGCCTTCGGCTCCCTGTTCCGCGCGCGCCTCACCGCCTCGGGGGTCGATCTCGGCGGCTGCGTCGCCGCCGTCGAGCCGAGCACCCTGGCGGTGGCCACCCTGGACAAGTCGGGACAGGCCCGCTACTCCTTCCACGCCAATGGCACCGCCGACTGGGGATGGAGCGCGGCGGAGCTCACCGCGGGGCGGATCGGCGACGTCTCCTGCCTGCACACCGGCTCGCTCGCCCTGGTCCGCGCGCCGGGCGCGGAGGTCGTCGAGGAGGCACTGGCGGCGACCGCCGCCCACGCCACGATCTCGATCGACCCCAACGTGCGGACCGCGCTCGTCGACGCGGCCGTCTACGCCGAGCGGATGCCCCGGTGGTGCGCGCTGGCCGACATGATCAAGCTGAGCGACGACGACCTGGAGCACATTCACCCCGGCGAGCCCGTCGAGCGGGTCTGCGACACCTGGCACGACGCCGGGGTCCGTCTGGTCGTGGTGACCCGCGGCCCGCGGGGGGCGCTGCTGTCCGTCGACGGTGAGCGTGCCACGGTCCCCACGCCGCCCACGGAGGTCGTCGACACCGTCGGCGCCGGTGACTCCTTCACCGCCGGGCTCCTGCACCGGCTGGACGCCTCCGGCCTGCTCGGCGGGCGGCTCGACCGGCTCGACCTCGACCTGGCGGTGGACGCCGCGACCTTCGCCGCCCGGGTCGCCTCGCTCACCTGCTCGGTGGCCGGCGCCAACCCTCCGTGGGTGGGCGGGCCCACTGGGCTCGTCGCCTCCCGCCCCTGAAAACCCTTCCCCCTGAAATCCTCCCTCCGCGAGACCTCCGCGAGCACGCCGAGGCTGAGCGGGGGCCGCGACCGGGGGATCCGGCGGCCCCCGGGCGCTACACGGTCGTCCACGACGAGTACGACCTCGGCGACACCGCCATCACCCTGGCCGGCCTCGGCGGCAGGCAGGCCGGGATCCGCGCGAAGACGTACCCGCCGAAGGAGGCCACCGGCAGGCTTCCCCTCGTCGTCTTCCAGCACGGCCGCCACTCCGCGTGCTACAACCCCGTCACGCGCCAGACGTCGAACACCACCTGGCCGTGCCCGGCCGGGCAGCAGCCGATCCTCGGCTTCACCGGGTACGGCGGCCCCGCCGACGTGCTCGCCAGTCACGGGTACGCCGTCGTGTCGGTCAGCGCCAACGGCGTCAACGCCGCCGACAACCCGTTCAGCGAGGACCGGGCACGCTCGCACGCGGCGAGGTCGTCATGCGCCATCTCGGCCTGCTCGCCGACGCGACGAAGGGGAGGGCGACGCCAAGCTCGTCGAGCTTTTCGAGGGCCGCCTCGACATGGACGACCCGATGTCGTCCTTCGACGAGGTCAACCTGCGTGACGTACGAGAGGTCCGCCTCACCGGCGCGAGCCCCACCAGCGGCGTGTACCTGGGCAACCTCGCGTTCTCCGACGTCCGCGTGGGCAGGTCCGAGCTGGACGAGTTGCCGCAGGTCTCGCTGCAGAGTCCCACGCTCCCCGAAGGGGACGGTCCCGGCGTCGCCACCATGACACTGACGCTCTCGGGCCGGAGCAAGAAACCGGTGACGGTCGACGTCCAGTCGATCGTCACCGGCGTCGCACCGGTGATCACGGCGCTGGCCCAGCAGGTCGTCATCCCCGTCGGGACGAGGTCGGCCACCTTCGAGGTGCCGATCGTGGGCGACACCACACCGGCGACGACCGCCCAGTCATACCGGGTGGTCGCGTCCGTGCCGACGAACGCGACGATCGGAAGTGGGTTCGCCCGCCTCGTCGTCACCGACGACGACGCGCTCTGACCTCGAACGCAACGGGTACGAACGAAGCGGGCACGGCCGTCGGGCCGTGCCCGCTTCGTTCGTGCCCGTCTCCGTGAGTCCGGCGGCCCCCCAGCACGGCCGGCGCGATGTTCTCGGTCGGTCCGTCCCCGCGACGGCTCGACGCGGTGCGGGCGCCGGGACCGATGGGGGCCTCAGCCGCTCCGCGTGGCCGGTCGGAGCGAGGACCATCCGGCCCGGAGGAGACGCGCGGCGAGAAACGTAACAGTACGTAACATAAGGCAACTCTCTCACCTGCGCATACGTGAAGATGTCAACTCGTTACCTCGCAACAAGGTGCACACCGGACACTTGCGTGTTACAAACCTCATTAGTTGATTGCCGAGACAAAAGAAGGCGGTGGCCACGCATGACCCACGGGTACAGCGTCACCCACGCGACCGGCACCGCCTTGCCGACCAGCTCCCCCATGGTGCGCCAGACAAACCTCTCCCTGGTCCTGCGCCACCTGCGCGACAACGTGTCCCAGTCCCGGGCCGACATCGCGGAGGCGACCGGCCTGCACCGGGCCACGGTCTCCAACCTGGTGTCCGAACTGCTCGACCGGCGACTGGTCCGCGAGGTCGACACCGAGCACGTCGGCGCGATCGGCCGCCCACGGCGGCCCCTGGCCCTGCACGGCACGCACGTCGGCGCGCTGGGCCTGGAGATAAACGTCGACTACATCTCGGTCCACGGATCCGACCTCGGCGGCCGGGTCCTGGTGGAGCGCCGGATCGGCTTCAACGCGATCGCCGGCGGACCGGATCACGCGCTGCGCATGCTCGGCCGGATGGCCATGGAGGCCATCGAGGCGATGAGACTTGCCGGGGCCGTCCCTGCCGGTCTCGGGGTGGCGGTCCCGGGCCTGGTCGACGTGGCGCGTGGCGTCGTCACGTTCGCACCCAACCTGGGCTGGCACGACCTGCCCCTCGCGGAACGCCTCTCCGACGCACTCGGCACAGGGAACGTTCCAGTATCGGTGGACAACGACGCCAACCTCGCGGCCGTGGCCGAGCACACCGTCGGCGTCGCCGCCGGCACCCCCCACCTCGTCTACCTGACGGGCGAGGTCGGCGTGGGTGGCGGCATCTTCGTCGACGGCAAGCTGCTGCGCGGCGCGGACGGCTTCTCCGGCGAGGTCGGCCACCTGCCGGTCGACCCGGGCGGCATCCGCTGCGGCTGCGGGCGGCACGGCTGCTGGGAGACCAAGGTGGGCCTGGCCGCGCTGGTACGGGCGACCGAGCCGGACCAGGCGCGCAGGCCGGCCGATCTGCCGGTATCCGACCCCGAGGAGCACGCCACGGAGATCGCCAGAGGACTGGTCGCGGGCGACCGGCAGATGACGGACGCGGTCGCGCAGGTAGGGCGGTGGCTCGGGCTCGGCGGCTCGATCCTGGCCAACCTGTTCAACCCGCGAGTGATCGTCGTCGGCGGCTACTTCGCCACGCTCGCCGAATGGCTGTTACCCCACGCCCAGGCGGAGCTGGAGCGGCTCGTCGTGGCCGGCTCCGCCAACCGGTGCAGGTTCGTCGCCTCCGATCTCGGCTTCGGAGCCGCCTCACGGGGCGCGGCGAACATGGTGGTCAACCGGCTCATCGACCATCCAACCATGATCACGGATCCGTTACCCCAGCTCTCGACCGGCTAACGGATCCCCACAAGCCTGGAGGCGGCACCCTCCAGATCACCGCAGTACCCAACCTCATCCCCATGTAACAAGTGGCACCAGCGCGGCGGCGCGCGCTTTGCCTGACGACCCCCCAGTCAGGAAAGGGATCACCATGTCACCACGTTCTCGAACGTGGGCCGGGCTCTCCAAGAGCCTGCCGTTAACAGAAAACCGCTCCCTACGTCGGACGGCGGCGATGATGGCTCTGGCCATCGTCGCGCCCCTGCTCCCTGTCTTCACATTCCTGACGTCACCGGCGAACGCCACCACCGGCTCCGCCTCAACCAGCCTGGCGTCGGCGGCCAACGTCGCCGATCCCGACTTCAAGGTCCTGGTCTTCTCCAAGACCAGCGGCTTCCGGCACGACTCGATTCCCGAGGGAATCGCGGCGGTCCAGCAGCTCGGCCTGGAGAACAACTTCGCGGTCGACACGACCGAGGACAGCGCCAAGTTCACCGACGCCAACCTGGCTCAGTACCAGGCCGTCATCTTCATGTCCACGACCGGCGACCCCGTGACCACGCCGGACCAGAAGGCCGCCTTCGAGCGCTACATCCAGGGTGGCGGCGGCTTCGCCGGCGTCCACGCGGCCTCTGACAGTGGCTACAACTGGGAGTGGTACGGCAAGCTCGTCGGCGCGTACTTCAAGTCGCACCCGGCGATCCAGCAGGCCACCGTCAAGGTCGAGGACCCCGCGCACCCCTCGACGGCGCACCTGCCGACCTCGTGGACCCGTACCGACGAGTGGTACGACTACACGACCAACCCGCGTGCCAACGTGCACGTGCTCGCGTCGATGGACGGGAAGTCCTACACCGGTGCCACCATGGGCATCGACCACCCGACGGTGTGGTGTCAGGACTACGACGGCGGACGCTCCTGGTACACCGGCCTCGGCCACACCAAGGCGAGCTTCGTCGAGCCGAACTTCCTGAAGATGCTCCTCGGCGGAATCAAGACCGCCGCGGGCGCCGAGAAGGCCGACTGCTCGGCCTCGCAGAGCGGCAGCTTCGAGAAGGTCACGCTCGACGACAACACGTCGAACCCGATGATGACCGACATCGCCAAGGACGGGCGGGTCTTCTACATCGACCGCCTGGGCGACGTGAAGGTCATCAAGACCAACGGCTCGACCGTGACGGCCGGCCGTCTGAACGTGTTCACCGCCAACGAGAGCGGTCTGCTCGGCCTGGCGCTGGACCGGAACTTCGACACCAACAACTGGCTGTACCTCTTCTACTCGCCGGTGGGCCAGAACGTCGACCGGCTGAGCCGGTTCACGGTCAACGGCGACACGCTCGACTTCTCCAGCGAGAAGGTCGTCCTCGACGTGCCGGTGCAGCGGGCCGAGTGCTGCCACCACGGTGGCGGCATGCTCATGGACCACAAGACCGGCGACCTGTGGCTGGCCACCGGTGACAACACCAACCCGTTCGCCTCGGACGGCTACACGCCGATCGACGAGCAGTCCGGCCGGTCCTCCTGGGACGCTCAGCGCACCTCGGGCAACACCAACGACCTGAGCGGCAAGCTGCTGCGCATCACCCCGCAGGCCGACGGCACCTACACCGTGCCGAGCGGAAACCTGTTCCCCGCGGGCACGGCCAAGACCAAGCCCGAGATCTACGCCATGGGCTTCCGTAACCCGTTCCGCATGGGCCTGGACCCGAAGACCGGCTTCCCGATGGTCGCCGACTACGGACCCGACGCCGGCTCCGCGAATGCCAACCGTGGTCCGCGCGGCACCGTCGAGTGGAACCTGGTCGACAAGCCGGGCAACTACGGCTGGCCGTTCTGTGTGGGCGACAACACCCCGTACAACGACTACAACTTCGCCACCAAGGTGTCGGGCGCCGTGTTCAACTGCGCCGCGACGACCAACGACTCGCCCAACAACACCGGTCTGACCACGCTGCCCCCGGCGATCGCGGCGAAGATCTGGTACGTCAGCTCCACCAACGCGAACTCCTTCCCGGAGCTCAACGGTGGCGCGCCGATGGCCGGTCCGGTCTACCGCTACGACGCCGACCTCGCGTCGACCGTCAAGTGGCCGGCCTACTGGGACGGCAAGGCGATCTTCGGTGAGTGGAACACGAACAAGATGTTCTCGTTCCAGCTCAACGAGGCCGGCACCGCCCAGATCAAGATCAACCAGATCCTGCGGTCCATGAGCTTCAAGCGCCCCATGGACATCAAGTTCGGTCCCGACGGCGCGCTGTACCTGATCGAGTGGGGCTCCGGCTTCGGCGGCGACAACGCCGACTCCGGCATCTACCGCATCGAGTACACCAAGGGCGTCCGCCCGCCGGTCGCCCGCGTCTCCGCGGACAAGACCGACGGCCCGGCACCGCTCACCGTGCAGTTCTCCAGCCAGGGATCGAGCGACCCGGACGGCAAGCCGCTCACCTACTCGTGGGACTTCGACGGTAACGGCACCGCCGACTCGACCGAGGCCAACCCCTCGCACACCTACACCCAGGCCGGGCAGTACAGCGCGGTCCTGACCGTCAGCAACGCCGACGGCGTCACCGCCACGGCGAACCTGCCGATCACGGTGGGCAACACCCGTCCGACGGTGACCCTCGAACTGCCCCCGAACGGCGGGTTCTTCGAGTTCGGCGACCAGGTGAAGTACAAGATCGTCGTCACCGACCCCGAGGACGGCACGATCGACTGTGACGACGTCCAGATCCAGGCGTACCTGGGCCACGACAGTCACGGTCACCCGCTCGACCAGCACGAGGGCTGTGAGGGCACCATCCAGACGCTGTCCGACAGCGGCCACGGCATCGACGACAACCTGTTCTACATCCTTGAGGCGACCTACACCGACAAGGGCGGCCAGGGTGGCGCCCAGTCGCTGACCGGGCGGGCCGAGGTCATCCTCCAGCCCAAGCGCAAGCAGGCCGAGCACTTCTCGTCGACCGGCCGGGTCGCGGACGGAACGGGAACGGACGCCGCCGGCGTCCAGGCCGAGACGACCACCGACCCTCAGGGCGGCGCCCAGAGCATCGGCTTCACCACCGACGGCGACTTCTGGTCCTACACCCCGCTCAACCTGGGCGGTATCTCCCAGGTCCGGTTCCGCGTCTCCTCGGGCGGTGCCGGCGGCACGGTGCAGATCAAGGCGGGTAACGCCGACACCGGGACCCTGCTGGGCTCGGTCGACATCGCGCCCACCGGCGGCTGGCAGACGTTCCAGGACGTCACGGTCGACCTGAACAACGTTCCGGCGACGACCGGCCCGGTGTTCTTCATCGTGCGCAAGCCGGCGAGCGCGGCCAACGACGCCTACCTGCTCAACTTCAACTGGGTCGACTTCATCGGCCAGGGCGTCACCGACAACCAGCGTCCGACGGTGGACGCGACGGCCACCCCGACCACGGGCGTCGCCCCGCTGAAGGTCGACTTCACCTCGACCGCCACCGACCCCGACAACAACACCCCGCTCACCTACAAGTGGAACTTCGGCGTGAACGGCTCGCCGCAGCCGACCACCGCCGACGCCAGCTACACCTACAACGCCCCCGGCACGTACAACGCCACGGTGACCGTGACCGACTCCAAGGGCGCCGCGGCGAGCAAGACGCTCACGATCAAGGTGGACCCGCCGACCACCGCGTGCCTGAGTGGTCGTTCCGACGACTTCCTGGGCACCGAGCTCGACAGGAACCGCTGGTCGGTCGTCCGTGAGGACCAGAACCTCAAGGTCGCCGGCGGCAACCTCGTCCTGCCGACCTCGCTCACCGACATCTACGGCACCGGTACCGGAACCACGACCAACATCGTGCTCCAGCCGATGCCGCAGGGTGCCTGGACGGCCACCACCAAGGTCACGCTGAACGCCCGCGACATGTACCAGCAGGCGGGTCTGATCATCTACGGCGACGACGACAACTACGCCAAGATGGTGCTCCAGGCGCGGGGGACGAACGACCACGCCGCTCGCGTCTTCCAGTTCATCCGTGAGGAGAACGGCACGCCCAACGAGGTGACGGACAGCAACACCGCCAGCCTCGGGGACGCCTACCCCGACACGGTGTACGTGAGGTTCGTCAGCGACGGCACCAACATCACCGCCCACTACTCCTCGGACGGCACCACCTTCACGGCGATGCCGCAGACCAAGGCCCTCGCCGGGATCACCAACCCGAGGATCGGCTTGCTCTCCCTGGCGAACACGGGCACCCGCCCGATCGTCGACGCCTCCTTCGACTGGTTCCAGATCAACCCCGACGACACCGCGGGCAGGCCGGCGCCGAACGACGAGTTCAACGGCTCGTCCCTCGACACCTGCCGCTGGGACGCGATCGTCCGTAGCGACACCCCGACCGTCCGGGTCACCGGCGGCAACCTGGAGATCGACACCACCACGGGTGACATCTACGGAAGCACCAACGGCACTCCGAAGAACTTCATCCTGCAGACGGCGCCGAGCGGCGACTGGACGCTGGAGACGAAGGTCGACGGGTCGGCGTTGAACGAGCAGTACCAGCAGGGCGGCCTGATGGTCTACGCCGACGACGACAACTACGTGAAGCTCGACTACCTCACCGGTAACACCGCGGGTTCCGCGGTGTCGCGCCGGATCGAGCTGCGCAGCGAGATCGGCGGGACCGTCCAGAACCCGCAGCCGCAGACCGGCACGCTCACCCAGGGCGTCTGGCACCTGCGTCTGAAGAAGGAGGGCACCACCTTCAAGGGCTCCTACTCCGCCGACGGCACCACGTGGACCGATATGGCGCAGACGGTGGCGAACACCGCCGTCGGCAACGGCAAGATCGGCGTGTTCACCCTCGGCACCGCGCAGCAGGCGTCCAAGACGGTCAAGTTCGACTACTTCCGCCTCACCGGCGGTGGAACGGCCGACACGACCGCCCCGGTGACCACGGCCACCCCGAACCCGGCGCAGCCGGAGAACGGATGGTTCACCGGTCAGGTCCTGGTCACGCTGGCCGGCGCCGACGAGGCGCAGGGCAGCGGCGTCGACAAGACCGAGTACCAGCTCGACGGCGGCGCCTGGACCACGTACACCGCGCCGGTCGCCATCACCGGCGACGGTGACCACAACCTGGCGTACCGCTCCGTCGACAAGGCGGGCAACGTCGAGGCGACCAAGACGCTCGCCGTCAAGGTCGACGCGAAGGCTCCGACGACGACCTCGACGGTCGGCTCGCCGGACAACGGCGGGGTGCCGGTCACCCTCTCCGCGACGGACGAGACGTCCGGCGTGGAGAAGATCGAGTACTCCCTGGACGGCGGCGACTGGACGCCCTACACCGAGACGGTGAACGTCACCGGTGAAGGCGACCACGAGCTGCGCTACCGCGCCACCGACAAGGCCGGGAACGTCGAGGAGATCAAGACCCAGACCGTCACGGTGTCGGCCGCTCCGTCGGTCCCGCTCACCGTTACGGCCCAGGCTCGTTGCGTGGGTACCACGGCGCACCTGGCGGTCACGGCCGTCAACAACGGCACCGTGCCCGCCAACATCACCCTGACCACCCCCTACGGTTCCAAGACGGTCACCAACGTGGCCCCGGGCAAGCAGGCCTACCAGTCCTTCAACACCCGGACCGGGCAGCTCGCCGCCGGCACCGTCACCACCAGCGGCACCGCCACCATCGGCGGCCAGCCGGTTACCACCGACTACGAGACCGCCTACACCGCGCTCAACTGCGGCTGACCTGACCGGCGGCGACCACGGCGTACGCGCCGCGGTCGCCGCCCTGATCAACCGGGGCCGGCCGACAGACCGGCCGGCCCCGCCCCCCATAAACGGAGCAAGCCCATGAAAACCACCCGCACCACCCGGGTCATCGCCGCGTCCCTGCTCGGCCTCGCCCTCGCCGCCACCGCCGCCCCCGCGATGGCCTCCGCCGACCCCGACGA
>NZ_JBITIZ010000032.1:0-43237 GCF_044459525.1 Streptosporangium sp. NPDC050284 | reverse complement strand
GCCTCCGGCGCCCGCCGCACATCCCACGACCGCACCGGCAACGGCCGCAACACCCCCCGCCCGAACAGCCCAAGCACCTCCGCCAACATGTCGCGCAGGCGGTCGAACCCCGCCTCCATCAGCGAGTACGGGATGTAGTCGACTCCGGGACACGTGGTGGCGATCTCCTCGGGGGCGCGCAGGTCGGTCTTGCCGATCTCCAGGAACCGGCCGCCTCGGGGCAGCAGACGCAAGGAGGCGTCCACGAACTCACGCGCCAGCGAGTTCAGCACCACATCCACCCCGCGACCACCCGTCACCCCCAGGAAACGCTCCTCGAAGTCCAGATCCCGCGACGAGGAGATGTGCTCCTCATCCAGCCCCAACGACCGCAACACCCCCCACTTGGCAGGACTCGCCGTCGCGAACACCTCCGCCCCCAGATACCGCGCCAGCTGCACCGCCGCCATACCCACCCCACCGGCACCCGCGTGCACCAGCACCGACTCCCCTGAGCTCAGGCCACCGAGCTGGACGAGCCCGTAGTAGGCGGTGAGGTAGACCACCGGGACGGACGCGGCCCGCTCGAAGGTCCAGCCCTGGGGAATCGGCGCGAGCAGCCGCCGGTCGGTCACCCCCACCGGGCCGAACGCGCCGTCCAGCAGACCGAAGACCCGGTCACCGGGCGCCAGGTCGTCCACCCCGGCACCGACCTCCAGCACCACGCCGGCGATCTCTCCGCCGATGGGCTCGTCGTTCTCGGGCACCATGCCCAGGGTGACGACCAGGTCCCGGAAGTTGAGCCCGGCCGCGCGGATGGAGACCCGCACCTCACCGGCCTCCAGTGCCCTCGCCGCCTCGGGTGCCGGGACCAGCGCCAGGTCCGACAGGCTCCCCTTGACCGGCGCGTCCAGCCGCCACTCGGCCACCCCCGCCGGCACCGCGAGCCCGTCCCCGCCCGCCGCCCGCGCCAGGCGGGGGACGAGCACCGTGCCGGACCGTACGGCCAGCTGCGGCTCGCCGGAGCCCGCGGCCGCGAGCAGGGCCGCGCCCGGCACGTCGTGCTCGTCGAGGTCCACCAGCACGATGCGATCCGGGTTCTCCGACTGCGCCGACCGCAGCAGGCCCCACACCGGCGCGTTCGCCAGGTCGCGCACATCCTCACCGGGCCCGGTCGCGACGGCGCCCCGGGTCACCACCACCAGCAGCGCCGACCCGAACCGCTCCTCGGCCAGCCACTCCCGCACCAGCCCCAGAGCCCGGCGCGTGGCCTGTCGTGCCTCGCCCGCCACATCCGCGTCGGCCCCGGCTCCCGGGAAGGAGGTGAACACCAGGTCGGGAACCGCGTCCGCACCCGCGAGCGACCCCAGGTCGGCGAACTCCCCGCCCACCACGCCCGCCGACCGCAGGCCGTGCGTGTCGGGGCCGAGCAGGGCGGCCCCGCTCGCCCCCGGCGTCTCCACCACCGGCAGCACCGCCCAGTCGAGGCGGAACAGGGAGTCGTGACGCGAGGTGGTGGCCGCGGAGAGCGACTCTGCGGAGACGGGGCGCGAGACCAGCGAGCGTACGGACGCGACGGCGGCCCCTGAGGTGTCGGCCAGCCGCAGTGACACGGTGTCCGGACCCTCCGACCACAGCCGCACCCGCACGGCGGAGGCGCCGGTGGCATAAAGGGAGACCCCGCTCCAGGCGAACGGCAGGCTCACGCCGCGCCCTGCGGTCTCCTGCTCGCCCTCCAGCAGCGATTCGGCGTGCAGGGCGGCGTCCAGCAGCGCCGGGTGCAGGCCGAACCTCCCGGCGTCGGCGGCCACGCCCTGGGGCAGGTCCACCTCCGCGAAGATCTCCTCACCGCGCCGCCAGGCCGCCCGCACCCCCTGGAACACCGGGCCGTAGCCGTAACCCTGGCCCGCCAGCCGCTCGTACAGGCCGTCCACCTCCACCGGCGTCGCATTCGCCGGAGGCCACTCGACGAGATCGAACACCTCCGGAGATCCGGCAGGGGTCACGAAACCGGTCGCGTGACGGGTCCACGGGGCGTCGAGCGGGGCGCTCTCCGAGCGCGAGTGGACGGCGACCGGACGGCGACCGGACCCGTCGGGCGCACCTACCGACACCTGTACCTGCACGCCGTCGTCCCCCAGCGGCAGCGGCGCCTCCAGGGCCAACTCGTCCACCACCCCGCATCCCACCTGGTCACCGGCACGCACCGCCAGCTCCACGAACGCCGTACCCGGCAGCAGCACGGTGCCCGAGGCCGCGTGGTCGGCGAGCCAGGGGTGGGTCTGCAGCGAGAGGCGGCCGGCGAACAGCACCCCGTCGGAGTCGGCGAGCATCACGGCCGCGCCCAGCAGCGGGTGCTCGGCGGCGACCAGCCCCGCCGAGGTGACGTCGCCTCCGGACACGTCGGCGTCCAGCCAGAAGCTTCGGTGCTGGAAGGCGTAGGTGGGCAGGTCGACCCGCCGCGGGCCGTACGGGGCGAACGCCTGCTCCCAGTCGACGCTCAGGCCGCGGACGTGGGCCTCGGCCGCCGAGGCGAGGAAACGGCGCGGGCCGCCCTCGTCGCGGCGCAGGGAGCCGAAGGCGGAGGCGTCGACGCCGGCCTCGTCGATCGTGTCCTGGACGCTCATCACGAGCACCGGGTGCGGGCTCGACTCCAGGAACACGCGGTGTCCCTCGGCCAGCAGCATCCGGACCACCTGGTGGAACTCCACCGGGTAGCGGGCGTTGCCGAACCAGTATTCGGCGGTCAGCTCGGCGGTGTCGAGCAGGCCGCCGGTCACCGTCGAGTAGAACGGGGTGTGGCCGGTCTTCGGGGAGACCGGGGCGAGCAGTTCCAGCAGCCGCTCGCGCAGCGGATCGACCTGGGCGCAGTGCGAGGCGACCGAGGAGGCAGGCACGCGGCGGGCGCGCACGCCCTCGGCCTCGCATCCGGCGACCAGCTCGGCCAGGGCGCCGGCGTCGCCGACCACGGTCGAGGAGCGGGGGCCGTTCTTGCCGCCGACGGACAGCTTGCCGTGCCAGCGGGCGAGCCGCCGCTCGACCTCGTCGGCGGGCAGCGCGACCGCGGCGACCCCGCCCTTGCCCAGCAGGGTCTCGGTGAACAGCCGGCTGCGCAGCACGATCACGCGTACCGCGTCGGCCAGCGACAATCCTCCGGCCACATACGCGGCGGCCACCTCGCCCTGCGAGTGACCGACGACGGCGGCCGGCCTGACCCCGTAGGACTCCCAGAGCGCGGCGAGCGAGACCATCACCGCGAACAGCACCGGCTGGACCACGTCCAGCCGGTCCAGGGAGGGCGCGTCCGGTGCGCCGCGCAGCACGTCGAGCAGTCTCCAGTCCACGTGGGTCTCGATCTCCGCCGCGCATTCCTCCATGCTCCGCGCGAAGACGGGGAAGGAGTCGAGCAACTCGACGGCCATTCCCGCCCACTGGGACCCCTGACCGGGGAAGACGAAGATCGGGCCTTCCCCGGCGGAGGCGACGCCCTCGACCACGCCGGGGGCCGACTCGCCCTCGGCGAGGGCGGCGAGGGCGGCGAGCAGTTCCTGCCTGTCCCCGGCGACGACCACGGCGCGGTGGTCCCACGCCGACCGTGTGGTCAGCAGGGAGTGTCCGAGATCGACCAGTCCCAGGTCCTCGTGGGCCTCCACGTGGGCGGCGAGGCGCGCGGCCTGGTCGCGCAGCGCCTTCTCTCCCCTGGCCGACAGCGCCACCGGCACCGCGGCGGGCTCGGTCCGCTCCTTCGCGACGGCGGCCGGCGCTGCGCCCTCGCCGCCCTCGCCGCCCTCGCCGCCCACGTCGTCCGGGACGCGCTCGGCGGCCGGGGACTCCTCCAGGATCACGTGGGCGTTGGTGCCGCTGACGCCGAAGGAGGACACCGCGGCCCGGCGCGGGGCGCCGGACTTGTCCCAGGGCAGGTCCTCGGTCAGCAGTTCGACGGCGCCGACGGACCAGTTGACGTACGGGGAGGGCTCGTCGACGTGCAGGGTGCGGGGCAGCACGCGGTGCCGCATCGCCATCACCATCTTGATCACACCGGCCGAGCCGGCGGCCGCCTGGGTGTGGCCGATGTTCGACTTGATCGAGCCCAGTTTGAGCGGCTGGGCGTCGCCACGGTCGCGCCCGTACGTCGCCAGCAGGGCGTGCGCCTCGATCGGGTCACCCAGCTTGGTGCCGGTGCCGTGCGCCTCGACCACGTCGACGTCCCCGCTGGACAGTCCGGCGTTCGCCATCGCCTGGCGGATGACCCGCTCCTGCGAGGGGCCGTTCGGCGCGGTCAGCCCGCTGCTGGCACCGTCCTGGTTGATCGCCGAGCCACGGATGACCGCCAGCACCGGGTGCCCGGCGCGCACCGCGTCCGAGAGCCGTTCGACCACGATGACGCCGACACCCTCGGAGAAGCCGGTGCCGTTGGCGGAGGCGGAGAACGCCTTGCAGCGGCCGTCGGCGGCGATCACGCCCTGCCGGCTGAACGCGGTGTAGGTGCCGGGGGTGGACATCACGGTCACGCCGCCGGCGAGGGCGAGCGAGGTCTCGCCGGTCCGCAGCGACTGGCAGGCGAGGTGGATCGCGACCAGGGAGGCGGAACAGGCGGTGTCGACGGTGAGGGTCGGACCCTCCAGGCCGAGGGCGTAGGCGATCCGGCCGGACACCACGCTGGTGGCGTTGCCGGTGACGAGGTATCCCTCGATCTCCCTGGGCGCCTTGTCCAGGCGGGGTCCGTAGTCCTGCGGCTCCGCGCCGATGAACACGCCGGTCTGGCTGCCCTTCAGCGAACGCGGGTCGATACCGGCTCGTTCGAAGGCCTCCCAGGCGGTCTCCAGGAGGAGGCGCTGCTGCGGGTCCATCGCCTCGGCCTCGCGCGGGTTGATCCCGAAGAAGTCGGGGTCGAACTCCGCGGCGTCGTGCAGGAAGTGCCCCACGCGGGCGTAGCTGGTGTTGGACTTCGCCGGATCGTCGTCGAACAGCCGGCCCAGATCCCACCCACGGTCCGTGGGAAACCCGGTGACCGTCTCGCGCCCCTCGGCGACGAGCCGCCACAGCTCCTCGGGAGTGGCGACGCCGCCCGGGTAGCGGCAGCCGATGCCGACGATCGCGATCGGCTCGTCGGAACCGGCGGCCGCGCGGACCTCGGAGACCCTCTCCCCTGCCAGGTCGAGGACCTCGGTGAACAGGTAGGCGGCGACGGCCGCCGGGGTGGGGTGGTCGAAGGCGATCGTCATCGGCAGCTCCGCGCCGATCCTCTCGGCCAGCCGGTCGTGCAGTTCGACGGCGGCGAGCGAGTCGAAGCCCATCTCCCTGAACGCCTGGTCGGGGTTCACCTCCTCCGGCGCGTACGGGAGCATGTTCCCCAGGATCTCGACGGTCAGGTCGTGCACGAGCCCGACCAGGAAGCCGAGCCGCCGCTCGACGGGCAGGTCCGCGAGGGATGACGCGAACGCCGAAGGTTCTCCCTGCCTGCCGCCCGCCACGTCGGAGGTGCTGGAAACGAACTGCTCGGACTCGCTCATCGGTCCACTCCACGTCGTGTGAAAAGCCGTATAGGTCTTCGAAGTCGGCGGAGACCACCGCGGGTCCGCGCCGGACGGCCCCGCCGCTCCGCCCTGCCGGGGCTCGTGCCGCCGAGGTCAGGGCCCGGCGAGGGCTCGGCAGGGGCTCGGGCCACTGAGGTCGGGGCCGGTGGGATCTCAGTCGTATTTCCTGGTGAACTCGACGCGCGAGGCGGACACGACCTCGCCGCCGCGTACGACGACCTCGGTGGGCGCGGGGCGCCCGAGGAACATCAGCAGGCTCGCGGTCATCCCGTACGCGCCGGCGTTGGGGATGCTTACCACGTCGCCGACCTTGAGCACCGGTAGCGGCACGTTCTTGCCGAGCACGTCGCCCGGCGTGCACAACGGCCCCGCCAGGGTCGCGACCTCCCGCTCGGCGGGGTCGGTCTCCTCCAGCCGCACCGACACCGGCAACAGCCGGCCCAGTCCTGACATGCCGCCGAGGGTGTTGATGCCCGCGTCGAGGATGACGAACTTGCGGCCCCGGCTCTCCTTGATGTTGACCACGGTGCACAGCAGCTCCCCGCAGTCGCCGACCAGGTGACGGCCTGACTCGCAGGCGATCCGAGGGACGCCGCGGCGCCAGTCGGGGAACTCCTCGTCGAGGATTCCTTCCAGCTCCGCGCGGAGGTTGGGGTAGGCGGGCCGCTCTCCCGGCGAGAGGTACGGGGCGGCGAATCCCCCGCCGATGTCCAGGAGGTGGACGGGCAGGCCCACCTCCCGCCGGAGTCGCGCGGCGACGGAGATGGTGTGGCGAAACTCGCCGACGAGGCTCTCCTCGTCCTTGGCGTTGCTCAGTGAGAACAGGTGGGCCCCGAACAGCCGGGTGCCGGGCACCGCGCGCAGCTCGGGCATCAGCTCCGGCAGCGTCTCGCTGTCGATGCCGAACTGCGACGGCGTGCCGGTCATCCTGATGCTGGTGGCGGCGCTTGAGGTGGCGCTGTTGACGCGCAGCAGGCAGTCGGCGACCACGCCGTGCCCGGTCGCGACCTCTCCCACGTGCCGCAGGTCGCTCGGCGACTCCACGGAGAACGAGGTGACCCCGGCGCCGATCGCGACCTCCAGCTCCTCGTGGGTCTTGCCCGGCCCGGTGTAGAGCATCTCGGGGCCGGTGAAACCGGCCTCCAGCGCGGCGGTCAGCTCTCCGGTCGAGCTGATCTCGGCCAGGCAGCCGCGCTCACCGTCCCCGCGCAGCGCCCGCGCGATCTGCGGGTGCGGGTTGGCCTTGAAGGAGAAGAAGAGTTCGAAGCCCTCGGGAAGCGAGGACAGCAGGGAGTCACGGGCGGCCGTGACACGGTCGAGGTCGTAGACGTACAGCGGGGAGCCGTACCTGGCGACGAGGTCCGCGTTCCGCGTCATCGCGCACTCTCCTCCAGCAGCGACGCCAGCCGCTTGCGCTCGTTCTTGCCGTTGAGGGTGAGGGGGAACCTGTCGAGCACGTGGCAGGCGGCGGGCACCTTCGGCGGTTCCAGCCGCCTGGCCAGCTCGCGCAACACCACGTGGGAGGGCAGGTCGCCCTCCACGAACACGACGAGGTCGCGGTGCTCGTCGGGGGGCAGCGCGACCGCCGCCGTGACGCCGGGGATGTCCATCGCGGCGGCCTCGATCTCCACCGTGCTCATCCGGGTGCCCTTGCGTTTGAACATGTCGTCTCGCCGCCCCTGGAAGTAGAGGTAGCCGTCCTCGTCGAGCCGTCCGTAGTCGCCGGTGTGCAGGCGCACCTCGCCGGTGTCGGGGTCGGGGCGGTAGGCGCGCGCGGTCAGGACGGGGTCGCGCCAGTAGCCGGCCATCACGTTCGGCCCGGCCACGACGATCTCCCCGACCTCCCCCGGGGGCACCGGGCGGCCCTCGCCGTCCAGGATGAGCACCCGGGTGCCCGGTAGCGGCCTGCCGGACGCGCCGGGACGCTCGGTGTCGAGCTCCGGTTCCATGATGGTGACGCGCTTGCACTCGGTGATGCCGTACATCCGGACCACCCGCGCGCCGGGAAACGACTCGTGCAGGCTGTCGATGGTCGCGGTCGGCAGCGCCGCCCCGGTGTTGGTGAACATCCGCACGGTGGGCGCGGAGCCGGGGGCGCGCCTGGCCAGGGTCGCGATCATCCCGCCCAGGGAGGGGACGACCGGGACGATCGTGGCTCCGCACTCGCGGATCTGCCGCAGCAGCACCAGGTCCGGCTCGTCACCGGCCAGCACCAGCTCCGCGTGACCGAGGGCGGACAGGAAGATCTGGTACAGGCCGTAGTCGAAGGACATCGGCGGGCGGCAGAAGACCACGTCGCCTCGCCGGTAGCCGAGCACCGCGTTGATGGCGGAGGCGGCGTAGGTGACCCGGGCGTGCGGGCAGACCACGGCCTTGGGCGCGGCGGTGCTGCCCGAGGTGTAGATGAGGATCGCCACGTCCTCCGGGAAGATCTTGACGGGCTCGCGCTCGGCGGGCCGGCCGGCCCGCTCCTCCACCTCGGCCCAGATCTCGTCGATGTCGTGTACGGGCACCTCGGTGCCGGTCTCCCGCACGGTCTCCCCGGAGCTCCCGGTCCCGATGACCAGCGCGGGTTCGGAGTCCTTCAGGACCGATCCCAGGTGGAAGGACTTCATGCCGGGGTTCAGCGGCACGAGGACGGCGCCGCGTCTGGAGACGCCGTAGACGATGGGGGCCACCTCACGCCGGTTGGGGAGTTGGACGATCACCCGGTCGCCGGGGATCACCCCCCGGTCCGCCAGCCAGCCGTCGAAGGCGTGGCTGAGTTCGACGACCCGCTGGTAGCTCCACGCGCCCCGCGAGTCGCGGACCGCGGGTTCGGCCGGGCCCGCGGCCGCGGCGTCGTCCAGCAGGTGGTGCAGGAGATCCGACCGCAGTGGCGGTGTCCCGGGTACCAAGCCTTCCAACGCGACTCTCCCGTTCCTGAATGAAAAAAGAATTCACTCCGGCTCTCATACCACTTACTCAATAAGTGGGAGCCGAACAAATACATGGAAACGTTACCCCGGCACTCCCCGGACCCCACACCCCTACGCCCCCCTAAAGGATTCCGAGATCATCCACGCATGCTCGGCACCCTTTTCCGAGGCGGCTTCCAGGAGAACACATTCGCTGTCCTGGGCGCCATTGGGTGTGGCGCTGCAGGACCTGACGGGTGAAATTCCGTATCCATGGGTCGCGCCGTTTCCGGCAACCGTCACACAGACCGGCCGGCACCGGCGAGCACGGTGGTGGCCCGGTCGCGCAGGCCCGCACGGTCGACCTTGCGATTGGGGTTCAGCGGCAGCTCGTCCATGTGCCGGTAGTGGCGGGGGACGATGCCCGGCGGCAGGACCCGGCGGAGCCCGGCGGCGAGGTCCGCCGGGCGCGAGGGCGTCCCGGTGTAGAACACGACGAGCTCGGTGACGCCGTTGATGGTGCTGCTCACGGTCACCGCGTCGTCGACCCCTTCGCAGCCGCACACGGCGTGGTCGATCTCGGCGAGCTCCACCCGCCAGCCCTGCACCTGCACCTGCGCGTCGGCCCTGCCCAGGTAGACCAGTTCGCCGTTGGCCGCCCGGCGGATCCGGTCGCCGGTGTTGTACCAGGTGCGCCCGTCGCGCTCGACGAACCGGCCGTCGTCGTCGGCGGGGTCGAGGTAGCCGGGGGTGGTCTGCGGCCCGGTGATCCACAGTTCGCCCTCGACCTCGGCGGGCCGGCCCTCGTCGTCCAGGAGCACGTGGTCGTGCCCGTCGTTGACGGTTCCGATCGGCGACATGCCGTTCACGCCCAGAGCCGGGGAGGTCTCCTGGTCCCAGCGATGACCGGCGATGGTGATGGTGAGCTCGGTCGGCCCGTAGAGGTTCTCCAGCGCGCAGGCGCCCGCCGCCCGTTGCCAGTCGGCGGCGTCGGCGCACTTCAGCGCCTCGCCGGCGAAGAAGCTCCAGCGCAGGTCGGGCATCGTGCCCGGCTCCAGGCGGCCCGTCCTGCGGACCATGGAGATGGCGCTCGGCGTGGAGAACCACACCGTGACGCCCTGCTGCCGCAAAAAGGCCGGCAGGTCCCGGTAGGCGTGCGGCGGTACGGCGACCGCCGTGGCCCCGGCGCCCCAGGCGCAGAACAGGTCGAACATCGCGCAGTCGAAGGTCAGGTCGAAGGTCTGCGAGAAGACGTCGTCCGGGGTGAAGTCGTAGCGCGCGTCGAGGAGGTCGAAGTAGTGAGCGGTGTTGCCGTGGGTGATCGGCACCCCCTTGGGGCGTCCGGTGGAGCCGGAGGTGAACAGCACGTACGCGACGTCGGAGGGGGCGACGGGACGCGGACGCGCGAGCGCGCACTCCGGATCGAAGGAGGTGATCGCCGGTTCGAGAACCTCGACGTCCAGCCCCGCCTCGCGCAGCTCGGCGGCTCGCGCCCTGCCACGGCCGTCGACGATCAGCGTGGAGACCCCCGCGGCCTCGATCATCTGCCGGGTGCGGGCCGCGGGGAAGTCCGGCTGCAGCGGCACGACGGTCGCCCCGGCGAACAGTCCGGCGAGGATGCCGGTGTAGGAGGTGGCCCCCTTGGCGGCGAGCACCCCGACGGCCCCGAGCGGGGAGGGGGTGAGGAGTGGCAGCGCCCCGGCCCACAGCAGCGCCGAACGGTGGACCTCGGCGTAGGTGGCGACGGCACCGTCGACACGGAAGGCCGCCCGTCCCGGAGACACCTCCAGGCCGCGCAGGAAACGCGCGTAGAGGGCGTGCGAGCTTTCTCCGTTCATTTCCATCCTAAGATCTCGACGAGTATCCGTAGTTATTCGGATACGCTTCACGGAAAGCGCGGGGACAATTAAATTAATTCCGGCCGGCTCGATGGACATCGAAGCGCACGCGCGCTAGATTCAACAACGGAAGGGCTGATTCCACAGCGTCGCCCGGTGCGGGCACCGACTTCGACGGCGAATTCCGCGAACCACGGCCCCGCCCCTCCTTTTCGCACGCCCGCTCATCGCGACTCTCCTTGAGAAGGGAAATCGATTGCCATGTGGGACGATCGTTTCGAGGAAACCCTGCGCAGGCAGCTCCCCTTTCTGCCCGCCGACGAGAGGATCCGGGAGGACACCGGCCTGTCCGACTTCGGGCTGGACTCGCTCGGCATCGTCGAGTTGCTGGCCACGCTGGAGGAGGAGTACGGGGTGAGGTTCAGGGACGAGGCGCTGACCATGGAGACCTTCGAGACGCCGGGGACGCTCTGGAAGGCGCTGTCGGGGATGTTCAGACCCGTCGCCTGACCGGTGACCTGACCGAGGGTGCCCGCGGGACACCTCCCCGCGGATCCGCGGGCCCCCTCACGCACCTGAGCGCCGCACCGGCTGCGGCATCGTCGCCACCCGGGGATTCACCGGGACCACCGTGAAGTTCCTCGTCGTGACGGGCACCCGCCCGAACAGGCTGTCCTGCCCGGCGACGCAGACTCTGGCCACGCCGAGCTCCCGAAGGGTGGCCACCACCTCTGGCCAGCGCAGCGCTCGGACGAAGCCGTCCAGCAGCATCGTCCGCACCGCCTCCCCCGTCCTCAGCACGGTCCCGTCGTGGTCGTCGACGACCGGCAGGCGCGGATCGGCGAAACGCAGGCCGTCGAGAACCTCCTCCGCGGCCCTGCGTCGCAGCGGCTCGAACGCGGCCGAGTGCATCGGGGGGCGCATGGTGTAGAGGGAGAGACCCCCGAGGGAGCGCACCCGCCCCTGCAGCCACTCGACCCGCCGCTCGCGCAGGGACAGCATGTGGAAGTCGTGGTCGATGCGGCAGGAGAGGTCGTACCACTCGTTCCCCGCGTCCAGCTCCGCCAGCACCTCCTTCAGCGCGGGCTCGGGGACGCGGACGAAGGAGTGGGTGACGACGTCGGTGTGCTCGCGGCCGAAGTAGTCCTCGGTGACGCGGGCCAGCCCCGCGGTCACGCGCACGGCGTCCTCGAAGGACAGCGCGCCCGAGTAGGCTGCGGCGGCCTTGCCTCCGAAGCTGGGTCCCGCGCACACCTCGGGCTCGACGCCGAGCTCCCGCTCCGCCCAGTCGGCCAGGGCGAGGCAGTTCACCATGAACGCGACCTGGGCCGCCTCCGTGTAGTCGTCTCCCGAGTCGCGGAAGCGGTCGACCAGCGAGTAGCCGAGCGCGTCGTCGGCGAGGGCGACCAGCCGCCGCGCCGAGGGGTTGTCGAGCATGAACCCGGCGACGTCGGCGAACCTGGTGGGGCCCATACCGGGAAAGACGATCGCCGTGACGGCCTTGGCGCCGGTCTCCATATCGCTATTCCAAACTCTTGAGAAACTCGATCATGACCGCGATGAAGCGCTCCGGCTCCTCCAGGTGCGGAGTGTGGCTGGAGTCCTCGAAGATCTCCCAGCGCGCGCCGGGGACGAGCTCGGCGTACGGCCGGACCGTGGCGGGAGTGGCCTCGTCGTGCCGCCCGGAGATCACCAGCGTGGGCACCTCGATGTCGGGCAGGCAGTCGACGACCCCCCAGTCCCGCAGCGAGCCGATCACGTGGAACTCGCTGGGCCCGTTCATCGCGTAGTAGACGGTGGGATCGTTGTAGATCTCCATGAACGTGGCGACGAACTCGCGCGGCCATGGCCGGAGCGTGCAGACATGCCTGTTGTAGAAGACCATCATGGCGTCGAAGTACTCCTTGGAGTCCGTCGTGCCCGCGGCCTCGTGCTCGCGCAGCGTGTCGTCGACGCCGGGCGGCAGCCTGTCGCGCAGGACCCGCATCTCGCTCAGCCACAGCGGATACGAGGCGGGGGCGTTGGCGACCACCAGACCGCGCAGGCCCGCCGGCCGGGCGGAGGCGTGCTTCGCCGCGAGCAGGCCGCCCCACGACTGGCCGAACAGCACGTAGTCACCGTCCACGCCCAGCCGTCGCAGCAGGTTGTCCAGCTCGTCGAGGAAGAGCTGCGGCGTCCAGAAGTCAGTGCCCGCGTCGGGCAGGTGGGTGGAGCCGCCGTTGCCCAGCTGGTCGTAGTGGACGACGGGCCATCCCGACTCGGCGAGCACCGCCATGCCGACCAGGTAGTCGTGGGTGCTGCCGGGGCCTCCGTGCAGGGCGACCACGGTCGGCCGCCCCGAGTTGGGCGTGCCGGTCACCCGGTACCAGGTCCGGTGCTCACCGAACGGCACGGTTCCCTTGGCGCTGGGGGCTGTGGACATGTGAACCTCCCTCACCGGATCGGCGTGCCGGGAACGGACTCCGGGCCCGAGGCGCGACGGGCGCCTTCCCGCTCCCGGTGGTTTCCGGGGGTCCGGTGCCCTCGCGCGTCCGGCTCTCCGGGCGGACGGGCACCCGGCCGCCCGGGTGACGGGGGCGTCACCACCCCTTCCTGATCGTGTCGACGATGTGGCCGCGCTGCTCGTCGGTGACCCACGAGCCGACGGGGACGCACACGACGCGCGGGGCGACGCGTTCGAGGTTGGGCAGCAGCGCCGAGTACTCACGCACGCAGGTGTGCAGGTCGTTGCGCTCGTGCACGTTGCTGACCATGATCCCGGCATCGTCCATGCGCTTCATGAACGACTCGCGGTCCTCGACCTTCATCGGGTAGATCCAGAAGGAGGACTCCCGGTCGCCCGCCCGTTCGGTCAGCTCCAGTCCCGGGATCCCGGCGAGCTCACTGTCGTAGAAGGCGGCGTTCTCCCGGTGCCTGGCCAGGACCCGGTCGACGCCCGCGAGATTGGCCAGGCCGATCGAGGCGTTGATGTCGTTCATGTGGAACTTGAAGCCCCACTCCAGGACGTCGGGCGGGTTGCGGAGCCGGTCGGCGGTGCGGTCGATGCCGAACCAGCGCAGCAGCCGGGCGCGCTCGTGCGCCTCGTCGGTGGGCAGCACGATCGCGCCGCCGTCGCCCGAGGTGAGGTGTTTGATGGCCTGGAAGCTGAAGACGGAGATGTTGCCGTGGTTGCCGAGCGGCCTGCCCCGGTAGGTGGCGCCCCAGGCGTGCGCGGAGTCCTCGATCACCGCCGGCCGGAACCCGAACCTGGCCTCGGCCTCGTCGAGGATCTCCTCCAGCCTGTCGAGGTCGACCGGGTAGCCGGCGAAGTGCACGACCATGATGGCGCGCGTCCTGGGCGAGATCTTGCGGGCGAGGTCGTCCAGGTCGACGTTGAGGGTGGCCGGATCGACGTCGACCCAGCGGATGCGCAACCGGTTGGCCAGGATCGCCCAGTTGGTGGCCTCCATGGTCAGCGGCGTGGACAGCACCTCGCCCTCGGGGTCGCCGCCGGGCCCGCCGTCGCCGGCGACCAGGCGCAGCGCCAGGTGCAGGCCGGCCGTGGCGCTGTTGAGGGTGGCCACCCTGGGGTTGCCGATGGCCGCACCCAGGGCTCTCTCGAACTCCTCGACCTTGGCCCCCTGGCCGATCCTGCCGCTGCCCAGGATCTGGGCGACCGCGGCCGGGGCGTCGGCGGACATCGACACGCTGAACAGTGGGATCATCGCTGGCTCCAGGCTTTGCGGGGTTTCATCCGGTGAAGGCGTATTCGTCGAGGTCACCGAGGCCGTCGAGTTCCGCGTACCTGGCCTTGCAGTCGGCGTACGTCGGCAACATGCCGCACTCGGCGGCCTCCCGCAGCGAGGGGGCCACGCGGTCCTTGTCCGACAGCAGCAGCCGCTGCCCCCGCGGCCAGGGCAGGGCCAGTTCCTCGTCCAGCGGGTCGATCTGGATCTGGCCTTCGGGTGACCAGGTGCTGGAGCACAGGTAGACGACCGTGGCGTGCTCGGTCAGCGGGGCGAATCCGTGCGCCAGGCCCTCCGCCAGGTAGAGGGCCTGGCGGTTCTCGGCGCTCAGCGTGACCGCGACGTGGTTGCCGTACGTGGGCGAGCCGACCCGGATGTCGACGAGGATGTCGACAATGGCCCCCTGCGCGCAGGTCACGTAGCGGGCCTGGCCGGGAAGGGCCGTCGCGTGCAACCCGCGGATCGTCCCGCGCCGGGACAGCGAGCAGTTGACCTGGGCGACCGAGAGCGGGTGACCGATGGCCTTGTGGAACGCGGGCTGGTTGAAGACCTCCAGGAACAGCCCTCGGTCATCCGTGAAGATCTGGGGGCTGATCAGGAACGAGCCGTCCACCTCAAGCTGGTGGATCTCCATGTCCGGAACCTTTCTGGGAGCCTGCCATCTGCCGGGGAACACGCGCGGGCCCGCGAAGCCTCTGACCACACGCAGAAAAACCGCACTCGGTCTCTCCGGATGTCACCGAAGATTTTCCTCGCACCATCGGAACGCGCATCGTGAAATCACGCCCGGTTGAATGCGAATTCACCGTGAACCCGCATTCCCGGAAACGTGTTCCGCGCCGGCCCCTCCCGCGCCCTGCCTTTCCGCCGCCTGCCTTCGGAAGGGGATGGACGTGTTTCACAGAGGCTCGGCGAACTGGACCACACGTCCGGCGCCGTTTCTTGTTGACACCGTTCATGGTTGTCAGCGGCACCGCGCGGGACAACCCCTACCTGCCCCTTAACGAGGTGCGCGGGACCGTTCAGATCACGGCGTCCGCGCCGGACCGGTCATCGGCGAAAACTCCGCACGCTCCTGATCTGCGAACAGGTGCCGACATCTCCACCCGGGGCTGCTGACGTGCACTCGCGGAGGGCTCGGTCTCCCCGACCGGTCCCGCGGAAGGATCCGGCACCGCGCGACCGGCGCGGCACGGCCATTCGGATGGACAATCCGTTAGGGGTGCGATAAGGGTTGGTGCTCACCTGGACGACATATAACGTTTCCTCCACATGCCGGGTAAAAACTGCGAACCCCTGTGGCGGTGACTGCGAAACCTCCTGGCCGCCGGCCGCCGATCGCGCCCGTACCTGATTTCGATGGGGGTGCCCCACGTGCAAGGAAAAACGCCCTTCACCGTGTCGACTTTTCTTGGGAATGGATTATGGC
The DNA here is from genome assembly GCF_044459525.1 of Streptosporangium sp. NPDC050284. NCBI lineage: Bacteria > Bacillati > Actinomycetota > Actinomycetes > Streptosporangiales > Streptosporangiaceae > Streptosporangium > Streptosporangium sp. NPDC050284. The sequence continues at coordinate 27,832 of NZ_JBITIZ010000032.1, read as the reverse complement.
ACTGACCGCCGGCTATCCGAGCACTCAGCGGGGACCGGAACTCGTCCAGCGAGAGCCCGAGCTCGACCAGCGCGCACCGGCCGTCCGCCTGGCACGGCTGCTCGACCCGGACTCCCTGATCCCGCTGCACGAGGCGGACGGGAGCGGTGTGTCCGCCGTGCGGGGCCGCGTCTCGGGCATCGACGTGATCGCCTACTGCACCGACGCCACCGACATGGGCGGCGCGATGGGCGCCGCGGGCAGCGCCAGGGTCGTGAACGCCATCGACACGGCCCTGCTGGAGGGGGCACCGGTGATCGGCCTGTGGCACTCCGGTGGCGCCAGGCTGGCCGACGGCGTCGAGTCGATGGACGGCGTGGGCCGGATGTTCGCCGCGATGACCAGAGCTTCCGGCCGGGTGCCCCAGGTGTCGGTGGTCCTCGGCCCGGCGGCGGGCGCCGCCGCGTACGGGCCCGCGCTCACCGATGTGGTGATCATGGCGGAGGCCGGCCGGATGTTCGTGACCGGACCCGACGTGGTGCGCGCCGTCACCGGTGAGCAGATCGACATGGAGTCCCTGGGCGGAACCGTCGCGCACGGCAGCAAGTCCGGTGTGGCGCACGTGGTGGTCGCCTCCGAGGCCGAGGCCTACGAGCAGGCGCGCCGGACCGTCGACCTCCTCGCCCGCCGTTCCGGCTTCGACGTCACCGCGGTGCACGAGGGAGCGGACCCTCGGGCACTGCTGCCGGACAACCCTCGCCGGGCCTACGACGTGCACCCTCTGCTGCGCGAGATCCTCGACCCCGGCGTGCCCTTCGTGGAGATGCAGCCCCGCTGGGCGGCGAACGTGGTCGTCGGCCTGGGCCGGCTGGCCGGGGGGTCGGTCGGCGTGGTCGCCAACAACCCGCTGCGCAAGGGCGGCTGCCTCGACTCGCTGAGCGCGGAGAAGGCGTCCAGGTTCGTTCGCATGTGTGACGCGTTCGGGGTGCCCTTGGTGGTCGTCGTGGACGTGCCGGGCTACCTGCCGGGTGTCGGGCAGGAGTGGGGCGGGGTGATCCGGCGCGGGGCCAAGCTCCTGCACGCCTTCGCCGAGGCGGTCGTCCCGCGGGTCACGCTCGTCACCCGCCAGTCCTACGGCGGGGCGTACATCGCGATGAACTCCCGGTCCTTGGGCGCCACCGCGGTGTTCGCCTGGCCGGACGCGAAGGTCGCGGTGATGAGCGCGGAGGCCGCGGTCGGCGTGTTGCACCGCAAGCGGCTCGCCGCCGCCCCTGACGACGAACGCGAGGCGCTGCGGCTGCGGCTCGTCGACGAGCACGTCCGTACGGCGGGAGGGGTGAACCGCGCGCTCTCCCTCGGCGTCGTCGACGAGGTGATCAACCCGGTGGAGACCCGGCGCAGGATCGCCGAGGCCCTCGCCGCCGCCCCGGCCCAACGTGGCCGACACGGGAACATCCCCCTCTGAAACTCTCCTCCGATCTCTCCCCCGAGTCCCGTGACCGTCGCGGCAAGACCACTTCAGGGCCAAAGACGGGCTCGCCCGCAGAGGGCCGTCACCGCAGGCAGACCCACCACACCGAAAGGAGCCGGTGGATTCCGATGAACGCCGTTTCCCCCGACCTGCCCTTCCCACGCCGGACGACCCCGGCGGCCCTCACCGCGGATCCGGTGGCCGAGGCCGTGCTCGGTGGGGCGTCCCCCGACCAACTGGCGCGGACCCCGGTACCGGAGGACTACCTCGCCGCCCACCTGCGGATCGAGGACGTCGACATGTTCACCGGCATCGAGGACAAGGACGTGCGCAAATCGATGCGCGTCGGGCGGGTGCCGATGCCCGAGCTCGCACCCGACGAGGTCCTGATCGCGGTGATGGCGAGCTCCATCAACTTCAACACGGTCTGGTCGTCGATCTTCGAGCCGCTGCCGACGTTCAATTTCCTGAAGCGGTTCGGCGCCACCGGCGGGTTCGCGACCAGGCACGACCTTCCGTATCACGTCGTGGGCTCCGACTGCGCCGGGGTGGTCGTGCGGACCGGGGTCGGGGTGCGCCGCTGGCGGGTAGGCGACCGCGTCGTGGTGAGCCCGATCCAGACCGACGACCAGGAGCCGGCGACGCACGGCGACGGCATGCTCGGCGCCGAGCAGCGCGCCTGGGGCTACGAGACGAACTTCGGCGCGCTCGCCCACTACGCGGTGGCGCGTGCCAGCCAGTTGATCCCCAAACCCGCCCATCTCACCTGGGAGGAGGCCGCCAGCATCACGCTGTGCGCGGGTACGGCCTACCGCATGCTGGTCAGCCGCCAGGGGGCGGACATGAAGCAGGGCGACATCGTCCTCATCTGGGGCGCGACCGGCGGGCTCGGCGGATACGCCGTGCAGATGGTGAAGAACGGCGGCGGCATCCCGGTCGGGGTGGTCGGCTCCGCGTCGAAGGCCGCGGCCCTGGAACGGCTCGGCTGCGACATCGTCATCAACCGCGGCGAGATCGGAATGGGCGGCGACGCCCCCAGCAGCCCGGAGCGGACGGTCGAACTGGGCAAGCGCCTGGGGAAGATCATCCGGGAGCGGGCGGGCGGGGACCCGCACATCGTCTTCGACTACATCGGACGGGCCACGTTCGGGATCTCGGTGTTCGTGGCCCGCCGCGGCGGCACGGTCGTCACCTGCGGCTCCAGCACGGGCTACCAGCACCAGTTCGACAACCGCTACCTCTGGATGAACCTCAAGCGCATCGTCGGCAGCCACGCGGCCAACATGCAGGAGATGTGGGAGTGCCTGCGGCTGTTCGAACTCGGCAAGCTGATGCCGACCCTGTCGTCGTCGTACCCGCTCACGGAGGTCGCCGAGGCCGCCCGGCTGGTGCAGACCAACACCCACCTGGGCAAGGTGGGCGTGCTGTGCATGGCCCCCGAGCCCGGTCTCGGCGTGACCGATCCCGAACTGCGGGCCAGGATCGGCGAGGAGAGGCTGAACCCGCTGCGAGACCCGTCGGCCCGGCGCGGCGCGCCCCTCCTCGCCGGAAAGGTGTAGGCGACCGTGGCCGGGCGAACCGCCGGAATCCTGGCGACCGGCTCGTATCTTCCGAAGGAAGAGGTCGGCAACGCGCAGGTCGCGGAACGAGTCGGTGTCACCCCGGAATGGATACTGCGCAAGACCCGGATCTCCTTCCGGCGGTACGCCGCGCGGGACGAGGCGACCTCGGACCTCGCGGCGCGGGCCGCGATGAGCGCGATCGAGCAGGCAGGCATCGATGTGGACCGCATCGGCTACGTCATCGTCTCCACCTCGACGGGTGACCACCCGCAACCGCCCACCTCCTACCTCGTGCAGAACGCGCTCGGCGCCTACGGCGCCGCCTGCTTCGACATCAACGTCGTGTGCAGCGGGTTCGTGTACGGCCTCGCCCTGGCGAAGGCCCTGCTCTCGCTCCAGCCCGACACGTACGCGCTCGTGGTGGGCGCGGACCTCTACACGCGCTGTGTCGACTTCACCGACCGCCGCACCTCGGTGCTCTTCGGGGACGGCGCCGGCGCCGCCCTGGTCGGCATGGTGCCCGAGCCGTACGGGATGATCGCCTGCGACCTGTCCAGCCGGGGCGAGGCGAGCGGGCTCATCAGCGTCAAAGCCGGGGGCAGCAGGTTCCCGACCTCGCACGAAACCGTCGCGGCCGGCGAGCACTACTTCAGGATGGACGGCCGCGGGGTACGGGACTTCGTGATGGAGAACGTCCCGCCCGCGCTGAAAAGGCTGGTGGTCGGTGCCGGGTACAGCCTCGACCAGGTCGACGCCTTCGTGCCGCACCAGGCCAACGGGGCGCTGCTCGACGAACTGGTGGAACGCTGCGGGCTCACCGGCGCGCACACCCCGCGCACCGTGGAGCGTTACGGGAACATGGGGAGTGCCTCGGTGCCGGTGGCGCTCGACGAGGCCAACAGGGCGGGCATGCTCGGCGACGGCGACCTGGTGCTGCTCGCCGGTTTCGGCGGCGGCATGTCGATGGGAACGAGCCTGCTTCGCTGGTCGGCGACCACACGTCTGGAGACGAGATGAGCGACATCCACAGGGTCGGTATCGTCGGATGCGGGCTGATGGGCTCGGGTATCGCCGACGTGTGCGCCCGCGCGGGGCTGGACGTGCGGGTCGCGGTCACCAGCGGCGCCTCGATGAACCGGGGACGGCAGCGGCTGCTGAGATCCCTCGACGGCGGGCTGCGCAAGGCGACGATCACCGAGACGGAGCGAAGCGAGGCGCTGGAGCGGGTCTCCTTCACCTGCGACCTCTACGATCTGGGCGACCGGCAGATCGTCTTCGAGGCCGTCCCCGAGCACGAGCCGACCAAGCTCGACCTGTTCCGCACCCTGGACAAGATCGTGGAGGATCCGGACGCGATCCTGGCGTCGAACACGTCGTCCATCCCGATCATCAGGATGGCGAGGGCCACCGAACGGCCCGGCCAGGTGGTCGGCGTGCACTTCTTCAATCCCGTACCCGTCATGCCGTTGGTGGAGCTGATCGGCTCGCTGCTCACCGAGGACGAACCCCTGGCGCGGGCGGAGGCGTTCGTCACCGGGACGCTCGGCAAGCAGGTGATCCGCTCCTCCGACCGGGGAGGCTTCGTGGTCAACGCCCTGCTCATCCCGTACCTGCTGTCGGCCATCCGGATGGTGGAAACGGGGTTCGCCACCGCCGACGTGATCGACAAGGGGATGGTGCTGGGCTGCTCGCACCCGATGGGTCCGCTGAGGCTCGCCGACCTGATCGGGCTGGACACGGTGGCCTCGATCGCCGACGCGCTGTACGGGGAGTTCAGGGAGCAGCAGTACGCGCCTCCGCCGATACTGCTGCGCATGGTCGAGGGCGGCCTCCTCGGCAAGAAGACCGGCCGAGGATTCCACGTCTATCCCTGATCCCTCTCCTCTCTGGAACGGCGCCTGGACACGGTCCGGCGCCGTTCTCGCGTCTGTACGCGGGGGCGGGGCCGGGGCGTGTGGTCGGGGCGCGTCGCTCGTCTACGCCACGCGTGTCCGTGCGCGAGCACGCGTGGGGGCGCGGGACGGGGACGCGGAAAGGGTGCGCGGGACGAGGGCGCGGCGAAGCGTTTCGACGCGAGGGCGCGGTCGTTTCCGCGCGGCGGGCGGTCATTTCAACACAGGGCGGGCGATACGCGAAAAGCGAAAGGCATCATTTCAACACGGAGAGGGCGCGTGACGGCCCCCGGGGCAGGGCCTCAGCGGCGCGAGTCCGCGGCGAGCAGGGCCGACGAGACGCGGCCGGCGACGAGGGCGACGATCTCCTCGGCGTGTTCGGTGAGGTAGAAATGACCGCCGGGAAAGAACCGCGCCTCGAACCGCGCCCGCGTATGGTCGCGCCACGCCCGCACGTCGTCCGGGCGGGCCTTCGGGTCGTCGATGCCGGACAGGGCGGTGACCGGGCACGACAACCCCGGCCCCGGCCGGTGGCGGTAGGTCTCGACGGCCCGGTAGTCGCTCCTCACCACGGGCAGCATCGCCCGCATGAAGTCGTCGTCGCCGAGCACCGTCGTGGCGGTTCCGCCCAGTGCGCGCAGTTCGGCCAGGAGCCCGTCGTCCGGCCGCAGGTGCGTCCGGTCGTCCCGGTGGATCGACGGGGCGCGCCGCCCCGAGACGAACAGTTCCAGCGGCGCCGTACCGCGCCTCTCCAGCCTGCGGGCCACCTCGAAGGCGACGAGAGCCCCCATGCTGTGCCCGAAGAGCGCCAGGGGGCGTGTGACGGCCCTGGCCGGTAGCGCCGAGACGATCAGGTCGGCCAGCTCGTCGATGTCCTCGACACACCTCTCGGCGCGCCGATCCTGCCTTCCCGGATACTGCACCGCGAGCACCTCGACCGTGGGCGGGGCGAGGCGCGCGACCGGAAGGTAGAAACTCGCGGAGCCTCCGGCGTGCGGGAAGCAGACCAGCGTGGCCGGTGCCCGCACGGCCCTTTCCCCCGCCTGCCCGAAAAGAAGGCGCCGGACCCACATGTCGTCGCCGTCCTTGACCGCGCTCATGACTCCCGCCCCGTCTCGACCATCGCGTTCCGGCCGGCGCGTCTCGATCCCGCCATCCAGGACGACCGGTCATCGGCGGCCTTTCCGACATCCGGAATCAGGTCTCCGATAGATCCAAAATCATCGACCTCTTTCACATCAATACCTCGGAAGGAATATAATCCATCTCGCCCTGCACTCCCGGAAGCATTCGTCACCCACCGTCATACGCCAATCACATTACGGCAACATCTAGCCGTCGGCATGCGGAAGGATATCCAAAGTAGCCTGCGACGATCCAGGGAGGCAGCCCTTCGCGCCCCCCTAAATCAAACCCCCCGATAAGGGTTAATAGGGGGTTTGCATTTTCGCCGAGAGCCATAGATGATCCCGCTGGGGCGGATACGGGGTTACCGCCGAGTTAAGCGTTCTGGATGCCGTGATGAAATTAGGTGCAAGAGAATGACGAAATCATGGACAGCACCGTGATGAAATTCCAGAACGGTACCTTATCGTCGTCGGCAGTTCCATCGGAAAAGAGGAAAGCTTGACGTCACCTACCGGCAGATACAGGTTTCCTTCTCTTGTGAGCCGGGTGTTATCGTTCCATCATCTGCTTTCATCTAGGGTGGGCGGGGAGCCCTATGATACTTATCGAGCGGGATAGCGAAACCACTTTTCTCACAAACCTGCTTTCGGATTGTGCGCGCGGCCGTGGCCGGGTGGCGACGATCACGAGCCCTACCGCGACCGGCAAGACCGAGCTGGTGTACGCCTTCGGTCGCAGCGCCGTCGAGTCGAAGGTCACCTGGCTGAGCGCCACCTGCTCACGGGCGGACCAGAAGGTGCCCCTCGGCGTGGTGAGCCAGATCTTCCACAACGCGGCACTCCCCATCGACCACGCCTTTCGGGCGGCACAGCTCATCGAGGACGCCGTGCTCGGGGCGAAGTCGTCCGGTGAGCGCCCCGAGGAGTCCGACTGGCTCCGTATCACCCAGGGCCTGTGGGCCATTGTCCTCGAACTCTCCAAGTCGAATACCGTGCTCATCACCGTGGACGACATCGAATATGCGGACTCCCTTTCCTGGCAGCTTCTGCTCAACTTCCTCCATCGGCAGAAGAGTGCCAACGTGCTCATTCTCCTGACGGCGACAGAGGGCCTTCAGGGAATGGATCCGCACCTTGAGATAAACCTTATGCGCCATCCTCACTACGAGCGCATAACACTGGCACCGCTTTCCCTGCGAGGCGTCATCAAGACATTGTCCGCTTTTGTCGGCACCACTGCGGCGGTTAAGTTCGGCCCAGCGGCCCACAGCGCCAGTGGAGGCAACCCACTGCTGGTCAAGGCATTAACGGAAGACTACAGGAGTGCCGGCGAACCGGATAACCTCATCGTCTCCGACGCATTCTCCCGATCGGTCCGGGCCCTCCTGCACCGCAGCGATCCCACCATGTTGCTGGTCGCCCACGGGCTCGCGATACTTGGGGACCTCGCCCTGCCGACTCTTCTCTCGGAGTTACTCGGCATCACGACGACAATGGTGAATCAGGCGCTGAACCGTCTCGGTGTCATCGGCATTGTTGACTCGCTACGTTTTCGGCACCCCGCCGCCAGGTCCGCCGTGCTCGACGACCTGGACCCACATCGACGTCAGGAAATGCATCGGCTCGCCGCGCGGCTTCTCCACGCTGAGGGAGCCGCGGCCGCCGTGGTCGCCGAACATCTCATCGGCTCTCCCCACTTCCGGGAGTCCTGGGCACTGGCCGAGCTCCGCGAGGCCGCCGAGCAGGCGCTCACGAACGACCGGCACGAGTTCGCGGTCCAGTGCCTGAAGCTCGCCCTGCAGTTGTGCGACGACGACCGGCAGCGCACGACGACCACGGCGATGCTCGCCCGGGCGGAGTGGCGCCTCAACCCCGCCGCCGCCAACCGGTACGTCGACCGGCTCATCACGGACGCCCGCGAGAACAGGCTGGGCTTCGACGAGCTGGACACCCTGCTGGGGTTCCTGCTCTGGCACGGGCAGCACGACGAGGCTGTCGAGGTGCTCGAACGGCTGACCGAGCTGGCAGGCGAACCCGGCGCCGACGAGGAGGCGGCCTGGCTCGACGTCCTCCGCCACCGGCTGTCGTGCATCCACCCCACGGTCCTCGCCCGTGCCCGCGTCGTCGCGAGCGCCGACTCCGTGACCAGAACGACGTGGACGACGTGGACGACGGTCGAGGGCGGTCCGCACTCGCAGGCGGCGGCTCTGCTGGCGGGCGTTCTGCGGGACGGCCCGGACGAGAGCACGCTCAGGACCGCCGAGCGCGTGCTGCACTCCACCTCGCTGGACGACGTGAACCTGGAGACCGTGGGGGTGGCGCTCCTCGCCCTGGTCTACTCCGACCGCCCCGACAAGGCCGCGCTCTGGTGCGACCTCCTTTACTCGGAGGCCGTGCGGCGCCGCTCACCCACCTGGCGGGCGCTACTCGCCTCCCTGCGGGCGAGCATCGCCATCCGCCAGGGGGACCTGTTGACCGCCGAGGAGTACGCGCGTGCCGCACTGGACATCCTGCCGCCCCGGAGCCTGGGCGTCCTCGTCGGGTTGCCACTCGCCGTACTGATCCGCGCCACCACCGAGATGGGCAAGTACGACGTCGCCGAGCGCCATCTCAGATGGCCGGTGCCCAACGCGATCTTCCAGACCCACTTCGGGCTCCACTATCTGCAGGCCCGTGCCCATTACTATCTGGCGACGAACCACTCGCATGCCGCGTTCAACGACTTCTCCACCTGCGGGCGGTTGATGCGTGCCTGGAATCTGGACACCCCGGCGCTGGTGCCGTGGCGTCACGGCGCCGCGGCCGCCCTGCTCCAGCTGGAACAGCGGGAACAGGCACGGACCCTGCTGGAGCAGCCCTACGACCTACCCGGCGGCGACTCGCTCAGGACACGGGGGATCTCACAGCGTCTCCTCGCCGCCACCAGCGACCTCAGGCAGCGTCCATCCATGCTCCGGGAGGCGATCGACACGCTCCAGAGCGCGGGCGACCGCCTGGAAATGGCCTACGCGCTGGTCGACCTCACCCACACCCTCAACGAGCTCGGCGAGCCCAACAAGGCACGGATGATCGGTTACCGTGCCGACAGTGTGGCCGGCGAGTGCCGGGCCGAGCCGCTGCGGCAGGCCGTACGGCACAACAGCGACGGTTACGACAGCGGCGACGGCGGCGACGGCGCGGAGAGCATGAACGTGCTCAGCGACGCCGAGCAGCGCGTCGCCTCGCTCGCCGCGCTCGGCTACACCAACCGCGAGATCTCCAGAAAGATCTACATCACCGTCAGCACCGTGGAGCAGCATCTGACCCGCATCTACCGCAAGCTCAACGTGAAAGGCCGCAGGGATCTGCCGGCACAGTTCTCGCAGATGTGAATGTGAATGACCGGCTCGCCGCCCGTGCCCGTCCGGCCGGGGCTTCCGGGGGCACGGGCGGCGAGGGTCACTCGGTGCGACCGTCCACCTGCGGGGTGTCCACTCGTACCGATCGGAGAAGGATCGTGGCGAGAACCGCCGTCAACGCCATGATGACGGCTCCGAGGACGGCGGCCACCTGCATGCCGCCGGTGAAGGCCGAGCGGGCGGCGTCGAGCAGGGCCGTCCCGGTCTGTTCCGGCATCCTCGCGGCCACCCCGAGCGCACCGCCGAGGGTCTCGCGCGCCGCCTCGGCGTCTTCGGGGGGCAGGGCGGGCGCCGAGGCGACGAACCTCTCGCTGTAGATGGAAAGGCCGACGCTGCCCAGGATCGCGATACCGAGCGCGCCCCCGAGTTCGGTGGCGGCCTCCATGACCGCGGACGCCGAGCCGGCGCGTTCCGGCGGGGCGGCAGCGACGATCATGTCGGATGCCACCGCCTGCACGGCTCCGATGCCGGATCCCAGCAGGAGCAGACCGCTGATGAGAAACCACCGCTCGGAGTCCACATCGATCAGGCTCATCACGACGAAGCCTCCGGCGGCGAGCGTCATGCCGCCGCCCATGATGTATCCCGGACGCGTCCACTTCGCGATCACGGCGGTCAGTACGGAACCGGCGAGGGCCGCACCGGCCGCGGGCAGGGTGAGCAACCCCGCGGTGAACGGCCGCAATCCGAGCACCATCTGCAAATACTGGGCGATGAAGTAGAACAGCCCCACCAGAGCGAAGATCGCGAGTGTGCTCGTGATCAGCGACATGCTGAAGGCCCGGCTGGAGAACAGTCTCAGGTCGAGCATCGGGTCGGGCAGCAACCGCTGCCTGCGCAGGAACACGACACCGAACGCCAGCCCGACGACCACGCCGGTCAGGGCCTGGAGCTCGAAGCCGTCGGCGGCGAACTGCTTGATCCCGTAGACCATCGGCAGCAGGGCCGCCAGTGACAGCAAGGCGCTGAGCAGGTCGAACCTCCCGGGACGGGGGTCGCGGTACTCCGGCAGCACGATCGGCCCCAGCAGCAGGAGCAGGACCATGACCGGCACATTGATCAGGAACACCGATCCCCACCAGAAACGCTCCAGCAGCCAGCCTCCGACGATCGGTCCCAGCACGCTGCCTCCGGCGAAGCCCGCGGCCCACACGGCGATGGCCATCCGGCGCTGCCCAGGGTCGTGGAACATGTTGCGGATCAGCGCGAGGGTCGGAGGCATCAGGCTCGCCGCCGCCGCGCCCTGCAGGGCGCGGGCCACGACGAGCAGCTCGGCGCTGGGGGCGTAGGCGGCGACGGCCGACGTGACACAGAACGCGGTGGCACCGATCAGCAACAGTTTCCTGCGGCCGATCCTGTCACCCAGGGTGCCCATCGGAATCAGCAGACCGGCCAGCAGGAAGGCGTAGATGTCGACGATCCACAGCAGCTGGGAACCGGTCGGCGCGAGGTCCGCGCTCAGGAAGGGGAGCGCGAAGTACAGCACCGTCACGGTCACGGAGATGAGCAGGACAGGCAGGACCAGCACCGCGAGGCCGAGCCATTCCCTCCGCCCGGCTGTGGCTACGCCCTGTGTCATGACTACAACTCCTTGGGTACTTCGTACATCAAATAGACGCATACATCGTACGCACAACTCTTCCGGGAGTACAACGACTCGTCTTCAGATCGACCTTGACTTCTGAAAAGTTCCAGATAAACCCTAGAGTGCAGCGAGTTCGCGCCCAACGACACCTCGCCCCCACTAGCCATTTCATCACATCCGGATCACTAATTACGTCACAAAAAGCATGTGCTAGAGTTTCGTCACACGGCTGTGCATCTGGAATCGGACGGGGACCACATGTTGACGTGCACACAATGTGGAAAGCCTTTGAACGCCGCACCTCGGGGACGACGCCCCCGGTACTGCTCCCGCGCCTGTCAGGCGCGGGCCTACCGTGCCCGAACCGCCGAGCGGTCCGCGCAGTCCTCCGGACGGACCCCGGCCTCCGCGCTGCGAGTCGCTCCCCCCGGCGTTCCCCTTGCCGTGGCGCCGGGATGCGCCCCCGCCGCGGACCATGCCCCGCTCCGGCAGAGCGCCGACGATTTGGCCATGCACCACGAACCCCCGAGCGGCCTGAGCACGGAGCGGATCGTACGCACCGCGGTCCGGATCGCCGACACAGAAGGCCTGGACGCGTTGTCGATGCGCCGCGTCGCGACCGAGCTGGGCGCCGGCACGATGTCGCTGTACCGCTACGTGTCGGGCAAGGACGCGCTCGTCGAGTTGATGGTCGAGGTCGTCTTCGGTGAGACCTCCTATCCGGTCTCCATACCGGGAGGCTGGCGCACCAGGCTGGAGATCGCGGCACGAAGGGAGTGGGGGATGTACTCCAGGCACCCCTGGGCGCTGCGGGTTATCGCCACTCCACAGCCGCCGCTCGGGCCGAACGTGCTCGCCGATGTCGAGTGGGCGATGCGCGCCATGGACGGCCTCGGCCTCGACCCGATGACGACACACTGGGTGGCCATGATGGTGAGCGCCCAGGTGCAGGGCGCGGCCCTGCTGCTGGTGAACGAACTGGAGGCCGAACGCCGCACCGGCGTCACGACGAGACAGTGGCGCGCGTCGAAGACGCCGATGCTCCTGGAGATCCTGGAGTCCGGACAGTTCCCGATGCTGTCCAGGCTGTATGCGGAACAGGACGAGCCGATCGACATCGACGAGTGGTTCGAGTTCAGCCTGCGGCACCTTCTCGACGGTATCGCCGTCCTGGTGGAGGGCCGGAGCAAGGGTGCGTAGGGCGCGAACCCGGATTCGCCCCACGGCCCCCGCGGGACGCGAATCACTCCCTGTCACCGGAGAGCCTTTTTTCGGCAAGTCGTTCGTGTATAAATGAAAAACATCGGAGGACTGCGCTACTCGGCGATTCTGGTCCGGGTCGTCCAACGAAAGACAGCCGCTCCGGAATCATCGGAAATCGATTCCGCCTGCCGCTCGAAGTGCTCGTAGCCATTGTGCCGGGGAATCTTTATCTTTCCGTAGGCCGCCGTCGCGTCGTCGACACGGAAGGTCCGTGAGATATCAGCGGGACCCCCTTCGAGTACGACGTCGACATATGTCCGGTCGAGCTGCGGCGCGGCGAATCCGGAATGGCCCTGCCCTTCCGCCCCGCGCTCCTGCCCGCCCCGGTCGATGGAGACGCTCATCTGGAATACCTCCGGTCTGTGTGTTCGGTCGATGTGGTCCGCCGCCGTGGCCGCGGATCGTTTCCACGCCTCCGAGCCCTGGAGCGCTCAGCGGAATTCGGCCGCGACGCCGCGTACGTACCGGCCGTAGCTGGAGGCGGAGAGTTCGGCTCCCAGCCGGTCGCAGGCCGCGGCGTCGATGAAGCCCATGCGCAGCGCGACCTCCTCGATGCAGGCGATGCGTACGCCCTGCCGGCTCTCCAGCGCCTGCACATACTGGGTGGCCTGCAGGATCGACTCCGGCGTGCCGGCGTCGATCCAGGCGAACCCCCTGCCCAGGTCACGCAGACGCGCCTTGCCCCTTCGCAGATAGGTGCGGTTGACATCGGTGATCTCCAACTCCCCCCGGGGGGAGGGCCGCAGGTTCTTGGCGATGTCGATCACGTCGTTGTCGTAGAGGTAGAGGCCGACGATCGCCCTGTTGGATCGGGGATTCGCCGGTTTCTCCTCGATCGAGACGAGCCGGCCTTCGGCGTCGGTCTCCCCGATGCCGTAACGCTCGGGGTCGCTGACCGGGTAGCCGAACAGCACGCAGCCGTCCACGTCCGCGACGTTCTCCTGGAGGATGTCGTAGAAGGAGTTGCCGTGGAAGATGTTGTCGCCGAGCACGAGGGCGACCGAGTCACCGCCGATGTGGTCGGCGCCGATGACGAAGGCGTCGGCCAGGCCCTTCGGCTCGTCCTGCCGCGCGTAGCTGATGTCGAGCCCCAGATGTGACCCGTCCCGCAACAGGCGGGTCAGCTGCGGCAGGTCGGCGGGGGTGGAGATGATCATGATCTCCCTGATGCCCGCGAGCATGAGCGTCGACAGCGGATAGTAGATCATCGGCTTGTCGTTCACGGGGAGAAGCTGCTTGGAGACCGCAAGCGTGAGCGGATACAACCTCGTGCCATGGCCGCCCGCGAGAATGATGCCTTTCATGGAAAAGCCCTTCATGACGAAGTCGGCCAACGGTGGTCAATCGGATAGGAAGCCGACCGGTACCAAAAAGACTCACATGGGATATAGGGGGCATCAACCCCCTACCGTCTCCCTTAATCCCCCTATTTCCTCCAGTCGAATTCATCGCCCGCGGGCAGGGCTTCTCACACCGGATCTCACCGCCTACAGTCGGAGCCGCGGCCCCGGAATTCCGCGCCGACGAATCATCTCCAAAAAACCATGCGTGCCGAAATTCCGAACATCCGCGCATTCACGGAAGGGCACCGCCCCCGCGACGCCCACAGCCATGAGGGCGGGTCTCCCGTCCAGCGATCACAGCGAGGTGGATCTCCGTTGAGAATTCTCGTCACCGGGGGTGCCGGATTCATCGGTTCCCACTACGTACGCACCCTTCTCGGCACGGACGGCCCGGCGACTGTCACCGTGCTGGACAAGCTCACCTACGCGGGCAACCCGGCCAACCTCGACCCGGTCCGCGACAGCGACCGCTTCGCGTTCGTCCAGGGCGACATCTGCGACACCGAACTCGTCGGCGAACTCGTCTCCCGGCACGACCAGGTGGTGCACTTCGCCGCCGAGTCCCACGTCGACCGGTCGATCCTCGGCGCCGGCGAGTTCGTGCGGACCAACGTGGTGGGCACCCAGACCCTCCTGGATGCGGCACTCCGAGGCGGGCCGACGACCTTCGTGTACGTCTCCACCGACGAGGTCTACGGCTCGATCGAGGAGGGGGCCTGGCCGGAGACCGACCCGCTGAGCCCCAACTCCCCCTACGCGGCCTCCAAGGCGGCCGGCGACCTGCTGTCACTCTCCTACCACCGCACCCACGGCCTGGACGTGCGGGTGACCCGCTGCTCCAACAACTACGGGCACCACCACTTCCCCGAGAAGGTCATCCCGCTGTTCATCACCAACCTGCTCGACGGACTGAAGGTCCCGCTGTACGGCGACGGCCTCAACGTCCGCGACTGGCTGCACGTCGACGACCACGTCAGGGGCATCGAGCTGGTCCGCACGGCGGGCCGCCCCGGTGAGGTCTACAACATCGGCGGCGGCACCGAGCTGAGCAACAGGGAACTCACCGGCCTCCTCCTGGAGGCCCTGGGCGCGGACGAGAGCAGCATCGCCTACGTGGAAGACCGTAAGGGCCACGACCGCCGCTACTCCGTCGACTGGACCAAGATCGAGCGAGAGCTGGGCTACCGCCCGCGCAAGGACTTCGCGACGGGCCTGGCCGAGACCGTGGCTTGGTACCGCGACAACCGCGCCTGGTGGGAGCCGCTCAAATCGGGGCTGCGGACCGGCTGACCCGCTCTTCTCGCCTCCGTACGGGGCGGGTCCCCGCACAACGGTCGTACCGGGGCCCCGCACCGCCCCCCGGGCCCCCGGAGACCGGCCCGGGGGCGGAGGCGACGCCGAGCGCCGACACCCGGATACGGGGGCGGCGCCACTCACGTGCGAAGCTTGGCGTACAGGCCACGGCACTCCTCGTACGTGGGGAGCATGCCCCTTCGCCGGGCCTCGGCGAGGGTCGGGGCCGCCTCGTCCTTCTCCGACAGCAGGGGCTCAAGTCCGGCGGGCCACTCGATCCCCAACTCCGCGTCGAGCGGGTTGATACCGTGCTCACGGCCGGGCGCGTACCCCTCGGAACAGAGGTAGACCACCGTCGCGTCGTCGGTCAGCGCCATGAAGGCGTGGCCGAGGCCCTCGGAGACGTAGACGGCGCGGTGATCCCGGTCGTCGAGGACCACCGCCTCCCACCTCCCGAAAGTGGGCGATCCGACGCGGATGTCGACGAGTACGTCGAAGACCGCTCCTCGGACGCACTTGACGTACTTGGCCTGGCTGGGCGGGACGTCGGCGAAGTGCACGCCGCGCAACGTCCCCCGGCGCGAGACCGAGTAGTTCGCCTGGACCAGGGCCAGGCTCTGGCCGGTGGCCTCACGGAAGGGCGCGTCGTGGAACCACTCGTGGAAGCTGCCCCTGCTGTCGGGGAACACCTTCGGTTCGAAGACCCACGCACCGTCGACACCGAGCGGACGCATGCTCATCAGATCTCCTTGAGCGTGGAAGACCCGGGCTGCGGGAGCCCCTTCCCGCGGAGTCTTCAGGAGCCCCTTCACCCTGGGAACCCCTCATTCACAGAGGCCGACAGGGGTGGCACCCGGTTCGTTCGCCGAGGCCGACAGGGGTGGTGCCCGGTTCCTTCACGGAGATCGACAGGGGTGGCACCCTGTCGGATGAGGTCAAAGGACCCGTCGCCGGGTCCGGCTACAGGAAAACACCGGCGTTCGACGGGGCTCCCCCTCCCCCTACTCCGGACTCACGGACCCGGAGAATCGTGAACGTCCCCTTCGCTCCCTTCGCCCGAGCGGCGGACAGGATCCGGCCGATCGGCGTCACCGCCCGGCCGCGGACTCCCCCGCCTCCGCCGGTGCTCATCGACGTGCGGGGTGGCCGAAAGTGCCGTCACGACCGCGACGGCCGTGATCATGAGCCCTCGGCCCACCAGCCATCGGCCGAAGAACTCCTTCAGCTCGACACCGTCGCTCAGCCTCGGCCCCTCGGCCAGCAGCCGGGCGTGGAAGCCGCCCCAGGCCGGATCGAAGGTGATCGACGCCTCCGTGAAGTCGAGACGCGGTTCCCGCATCGGTGCCAAGGGGAACCACGCCTTGTAGACGGACTCCTTCGCGCTGAACAGCAGCCGGTCCCACCTCACCGACGGGTCGCGCCGCAGGAGATACGTCACACGGCGCAGCTCCTCGCCGACCGTGATCACCTCCAGCACCCCGGAGGGCAGCGGCTTGTTCGGCTCGGCGTCGATCCCCAGGGTCGTGATGTCACCGGACCGCGCGACGGCGGCGGCACGGTATCCGGCGCAGTGGGTGATGCTGCCGACGACACCCGGGGGCCAGACCGGCGCGCCCTTCACCCCGGGCGGCACGGGCACCGGAGGGTAGCCCAGACGGCCCAGGGCGTCGCGAGCGCACCAGCGTCCCGTGGTGAACTCGCGGCGGCGCTTCTCCACCGCCCTGCTGATCACGGCCTCCTCCTCGAGGAACAGGGCGCAGGGCCGCGAGTCGTCGAACACCTCCGACGACCTGACCTCTCCCGGCAGTAGATCCTCGATCATGAGGCGCGTTCGGAGATCGGCGGGACCTGCCCGGTCCGGCCAGAGCTCCCGGCACTCGGCCGGACCTCCTCGGCGAGGTTTCCACCCCTCGCGTGGACGGCGTGCGGGGTGCCCACCGCGAGCGGACCTCGTGTCCTCATGAGGTGGCCGACTCACGCACGAACCGAAACGGCGACGACAGCGACGACAGCGACAGGGTCACGACAGGCCGAGCTCGTTGTCGAGCATGTCGAACATCTCACTGTCCGTGACCGAGTCGAGGTCGAGCTCCGTGTCGCCGGGATCACCGGAATCGCGCGAGAGCGCCGCCCATTTCGTCTTCAGGACGTCCAGGCGCGCCGCGACCTGCCTGTGCGCCTCGGGGTCGACGGCCATCCCGGTGAACGCCCTCTCCAGCTTCGCGAGCTCGCCGAGGAGCGCCGCGGACCCCGTCTGCTCGGTCAGGCCGAGCCGGTCGAGCAGGTGGTCGACGAGGGCGAGCGAGGTGGGGTGGTCGAACACCAGGGTGACCGGCAGGCGCAGCCCGGTGGCGTCGGTCAACCGGTTGCGCAGCTCGACGGCGGTGAGCGAGTCGAAGCCCAGCTCCTTGAACGCCCGGTCCGGCTCGACGGAGCCGGTTCCGCTGTGCCCGAGTACGGCCGCCACCTGGCCTCGTACGAGATCCAGGAGCACTTCGGCGCGCTCGGCGGCGCCGAGGGCGGTCAGCCTGTGCACCAGGGTGTCCGGCTCCTGGCGCCCGCTCGCGGCCGTCCGGCGCCTTCCGGCGGGCACCAGCCCTCTCAGCAGCGGCGGAACATCCTCACGCGCCCGCAACGCCGGCAGGTCGAACCTGACCGGCACCAGCACCGGGCGGTCCACACCCCCGGCGGCGTCGAACAGTTCCAGTCCCTGCTTCACCGACAGCGGACGGATGCCCACCCGCGCCATCCGCCGCCGGTCGGTGTCGGCGAGGGCGCCGGTCATTCCGCCGGTCGCCCCGGCGTCCCGTACCCAGGGACCCCAGGCCAGCGACAACGCGGCGAGCCCGGCGGCCCGGCGGTGGTGGGCCAGTCCGTCGAGGAAGGCGTTGGCCGCGGCGTAGTTGCCCTGCCCCGCACCGCCGGCCACGCCGGCCACCGACGAGAAGAGCACGAACGCGGCGAGATCCACCCCCTGGGTGAGCTCGTGCAGATGCCAGGCGGCACCCGCCTTGGGCCACAGCGCGGTGTCCATCCGCTCGGGGCGCAGGGAGGGAATCGTCGCGTCGTCCAGCACCCCCGCCGCGTGAACGACCGCCGTCAGCGGATGCTCGGCGGGTACGCCTGCCAGCAGGCCCGCGAGCGCGCCCCGGTCGGAGACGTCACACGCGGCGACGACGACCTCGGCACCGCGGGCGGCCAGCTCGGCCCGCAGCTCGGGGGCGCCGGGCGCCTCCAGCCCTCGGCGGCCGGCCAGCAGCAGCCGCCGCACACCGTGCTCGCCCACCAGGTGCCGCGCCACCTCGGCACCGAGGCCGCCCGTGCCGCCGGTGATCAAAACCGTGCCCTCGGGATCCCACCGCCGCACACCGTCCCCGCCTATGGCGACCGGCACCAGGCGCGCCGCTCTCAGCACTCCGTCACGCACCGCCACCTGCGGCTCGCCGCAGGCCAGGACGGCCCGCAGAAGCGCCGCCGAAGGCTCCAGCGGCTCGTCGAGATCGACGAGCACGAACCGGCCCGGGTTCTCCGCCTGCGCGGCGCGGACCAGTCCCCACACGGCGGCACCCGGCAGGTCGGTCACGCGGTCGTCCTCGTGGACGGCGACCGCGCCACGCGTCATCACGATGAGGGTGGCGTCACCGAGCCGCTCCTCCGCGAGCCAGCGCTGCAGAAGGCCGAGCACGCGGACGGTGGACTCGCGGGTCGCGGCGATGACGTCGGCGGGGTCGGCGGGGTCGGCGGGGTCGGCGGCGAGGAACGCGGCCGCGGCACGCGGCGGGGCACCCGGCGTGACGAGATCCCCGGGATCCGCCGCCACGTCCAGCGACACCACCTCCGCCTCCGCTTCCTCTTCCTCGACGTCGGCGGGCGTCTGGGGCAGGGGCGTCCACTCCAGCCGGAACAGTCCGTCCCCCGATGTCCGGCGCCCGCCGACGACCAGGCCGCCGGGCGACGCCGGACGCGACACCAGCGACTCGGCGGTGAGCACGGGCGCTCCCGCCGTGTCCACCGCGCTCACCGACACCGTGTCCTCGCCGGTTCTGGTCACGCGCACGCGCAGCGTCGTCGCGCCACCGGCGTGCAGGTGCACGCCGCCCCACGCGAACGGCAGGCGTCCCGCCTCGGGCTCGGCGGACTCCAGGAACGGCACCGCGTGCAGGGCAGCGTCCAGCAGCGCCGGGTGCACGCCGTACGAGCCGGCGTCGCCGGCCTGCTCGGGCAGGGCGATCTCCGCGAACACCTCGTCGTCACGCCGCCAGGCCGCGCGCAATCCCTGGAAGAGGGGGCCGTAGACGAACCCGCCCTCGGCGAACCGCTCGTAGAGGCCGTCCAGTTCGACGGCGGACGCTCCCCTCGGTGGCCACACCTCGGTGTCGAAGACCTCGGCCGGGTCAGCGGCCTCGCGTCCGCCGCCGGAGAGCACACCGGTCGCGTACCGTGTCCACGGCTCGTCGTCGGCGGCGCCCGCGGGCCGCGCGTAGACGCCGAGCTCGCGGTGGTCCGACGCGTCGGGCGCGCCCACCGACACCTGCAGGTCCATCGCCTCCCCCTCGCCGAACACGAGCGGGGCGGCCATGGTGAGTTCCTCCACCCGGTCGCAGCCGACCTGGTCCCCTGCCCGGATGGCGAGTTCCAGCAGTCCCGCGCCGGGCAGGATCACCATCCCGCCGACGGCGTGGTCGGCGAGCCACGGGTGCGATCGCGGTGAGAGGCGGCCGGTGAGCACGACCCCGTCCGACCCGGCGAGCCGCACCGCGGCCCCCAGCAGCGGGTGCGCCGCCGCCGCGAGCCCGAGATCCCCGACGTCCCCGACCCGCCGCCCACTCGGCCAGAACCACTGATGCCTGAAGGCGTACGTCGGCAGGTCGACCCGGCGGGCGTCGCCGAACGCGGCCCCGAACACGGCCGGCCAGTCCACCGTGAGACCGTGCGTGTACAACGTCGCCACCGCCGTCATGATCGCGTCCTGCTCGCCGCGGTCACCGCGCAGCGCCGGGACCAGCACCGCGGCCTCGTCCTGGACGGTGTCCTCGGTCATCGCGGTCAGCACCCCGTCGGGTCCCAGTTCGAGGTACGCGCTGACCCCGCGCCGCCGCAGCGTCCCCACGCCGTCGGCGAACCTGACCTCGCGCCGCACCTGCTCCACCCAGTGGTCCGGTGAGCACAGCTCCTCCGCCGACGCGAGCTCGCCCGTCACGGTCGAGACCACCGGGATCCGCGGCGCCGCGAAGTCCAGGCCCTCGGCCACCCTGCGGAACTCCGCCAGCATCGGCTCCATCAGCGGCGAGTGGAACGCGTGGCTCACCCTCAGCCGCCTCGTCCTGCGTCCCCTCGCCTCCAGCAGGCCGGAGATTCGGACGACCGCGTCCTCGGCACCGGCGATCACCACCGAGGCGGGACCGTTCACCGCGGCGACGGAGACCTCGTCCTCGCACCCGGCGAGGAGCGGCAGCACCTCATGCTCAGGGGCCTGTACGGCGATCATCGCGCCGCCCTCCGGCAGCGCCTGCATCAGCCGGGCGCGTGCCGCCACCAGCCGGCACGCGTCCGCCGACGACAGCACGCCCGCCACGTGCGCGGCCGCGATCTCCCCGATCGAGTGCCCCACCAGGAAGTCCGGCTTGACACCCCAGGACTCCACCAGCCGGAACAGCGCCACCTCCAGGGCGAACAGCGCGGGCTGGGTGTATCCGGTCTGGTTCAGCGACTCGGTGTCGCCGCCGAACATCACCTCGCGCAGCGGGCGGTCCAGCTCAGGGTCCAGGTGTGCGAGCACGGCGTCGAGGGCATCGGCGAACACCGGGAACCGCTCGTACAGCTCCCTGCCCATTCCGGCCCGCTGAGCGCCCTGTCCGGTGAACAGCAGCGCGAGCCTGCCCGGCCGCGCGCCACGTCCCCTCACCGTTCCCGGCGCCGGGCGCCCGTCGGCCACCGCGGCCAGGCCCGCGAGCAACCCGTCCCGGTCGCCGGCCAGCACCACCGCCCGGTGCTCGAACGTGGAACGGCCCGTCGCCAGTGAGAAGCCGATGTCCGCACAGGAGACGTCCGGATCGTCCTGGACCCGCGACAGCAGGCGTGCCGCCTGCGCCCGCAGCGCGTCATCCGTCTTCCCCGACACCGGCACCGGCACCGGCACCGGCACGACGTCCGGCGCCGAGCCGGTCGTGACACCTGACGACGATCCGTTCAGTGATCCGTCCTGCGCCCCGTCCGACGGCCCGTTCTGCGGTCCGTTCAGCGATCTGCCCGGTGAGCCGTTCGGCGACCGGCGCCCGGCCGTCGCGTCCGCGGACGGCGGCGCCTCCTCCAGGATCACGTGCGCGTTGGTCCCGCTGATGCCGAACGACGACACCCCGGCCCGGCGCGGCCATCCGCCCCCCGGCCACGGGCGGTGCTCGGTCAGCAGCTCCACCGCGCCCTGCTCCCAATCCACGTGCGACGAGGGCGCGTCCACGTGCAGCGTGCCCGGCAGTACCCCGTGGCGCATCGCCATCACCATCTTGATCACACCGGCGACGCCCGCCGCCGCCTGGGTGTGACCGATGTTCGACTTGATCGAGCCCAGCAGCAGCGGCCGGTCCTGCGGCCGGTCCTGGCCGTAGGTGGCCAGCAGCGCCTGCGCCTCGATCGGGTCGCCCAGGCTCGTCCCCGTCCCGTGGCCTTCCACCACGTCCACGTCCACCGTGGCCAGGCCGGCGCCGGCGAGTGCCTGGCGGATCACCCGCTGCTGAGACGGGCCGTTCGGCGCGGTCAACCCGTTGGAGGCGCCGTCCTGGTTCACCGCGGAACCGCGTACGACGGCCAGCACCTGGTGACCGTTGCGCCGCGCGTCGGACAGGCGCTCCAGCACCAGCGTCCCGACGCCCTCGGACCAGCCGACACCGTCGGCGGCCTCGGAGAAGGACTTGCACCGGCCGTCGGCGGCGAGCCCGTCCTGAGCGCTGAAGTCGATGAACGCCCCCGGGGTCGCCATCACCGTCACCCCACCGACCAGTGCGAGCGAGCACTCACCGCCGCGCAGCGCCTGCGCC
This sequence comes from Streptosporangium sp. NPDC050284, assembly GCF_044459525.1. Classification (NCBI taxonomy): domain Bacteria; kingdom Bacillati; phylum Actinomycetota; class Actinomycetes; order Streptosporangiales; family Streptosporangiaceae; genus Streptosporangium; species Streptosporangium sp. NPDC050284. Next base: position 5,885 of record NZ_JBITIZ010000032.1, on the reverse strand, counting down.
GCGAGGTGCAACGCCACCAGCGAGGAGGAGCACGCGGTGTCCACCGTCATCGCCGGCCCCTCCAGGCCGAGGATGTAGGACAGCCGCCCGGACAGCACGCTGCCGGCCGTACCGGTGCCCATGAAGCTCACCACGTCCGGCGGGAACTCCGCGCTCGTCGCGTAGTCGTGGTACATCACCCCGGCGAACACACCCGTGTGACTGCCGCGCAGCGAGAGCGGGTCGATCCCGGCCCGCTCGACCGCCTCCCACGCCACCTCAAGAAGGAGCCGCTGCTGCGGGTCCATCGCGAGCGCCTCACGGGGCGAGATCCCGAAGAAACCGGGGTCGAACTCCCCAGCGTCGTGCAGGAAACCGCCCTCGCGGACATAGCTGGTGCCCCGGCGCTCGCGGTCGGGGTCGTACAGCGACTCCAGATCCCAGCCACGAGAGGTCGGGAACGCCGAGATCGCGTCCGTACCCTCCTCGACCAGCCGCCACAGCTCCTCGGGAGAGGTCACCCCGCCCGGGTAGCGGCACGCCATCGACACGATCACCACGGGGTCGTCGCCGACCGGTGTGACCGGCCGCGCGACCACGCGTCCGCTCACCGGGGCGCCGAGGTCACCCGGCAGCTCCGCCAGGAGGTACTCCGTCAGCGCCGTGACGTTCGGGTAGTCGAACACGAGCGTCGCGGGCAGCCTCAGCCCGGTGTCGGCGGCCAGCCGGTTGCGCACCTCGACGGCCGTCAGCGAGTCGAAGCCCATGCTCTGGAAACTGCCCAGCGGCTCGATCGAGTCGCCGTCCGCGTGGCCCAGCGCCAGCGCCACCTGGCCCCGCACCAGCTCCAGCAGGACGGCCATCCGCTCGCCCTCCCCGAGCGGCGCGAGGCGTTCGACGAGCGTGGCCGCCGCCTCGGTCGTGGCCTTCCTGCGGACCTGTGCCCTGACCAGCCCTCGCAGCGGGAACGGGACGTCCCCGCCGGTGCGGAACGCCGACAGATCCAGACGTACGGGCAGCAGGGCCGACTCTTCGCCCATGACCGTCGCGTCGAACAGCGCCAGCCCCTGCTCCGGGGAGAGCGGGAGCGTCCCGCGTCTGGCGAGCCTGCCCATCTCGGCCTCGCTCAGGGCGCCGGTCATGCCGCTCACCTGGTCCCACGGACCCCAGCCCAGCGAGACCGCCGGTAGCCCCTCGGCCCGGCGGTGCCGGGCGAGCGCGTCCAGGAAGGCGTTCGCCGCCGCGTAGTTGGCCTGCCCCGCCGTTCCGAACGTTCCCGCCACCGACGAGAACAGCACGAAGCCCGCCAGATTCTCGTCCCTGGTCAGCTCGTGGAGATGCCAGGCCGCGTCCACCTTGGGGCGGAACACCTTCTCCAGGCTCCGCGACGTCAACGTGCCGATCACACCGTCGTCCAGCACGCCCGCGGCATGCACCACCGCGGTCAGCGGATGTTCGGCGGATATCCCGGCCAGCAGGGCGGCGACGGCGTCACGGTCCGCCAGGTCGCATGCCACGACGTTCGTCCGGGCGCCGAGTCCGGCGAGCTCCGCCACCAGCTCCTCGACGCCCTCCGCCCTGTCACCGCGACGGCTCGCCAGCGTCAGGTGACCGACGCCGTGCTCGGCCACCAGGTGGCGGGCCAGCATGCCACCCAGGCCGCCGGTGCCACCGGTGATCAGCACCGTGCCCTCCGGATCCCAGGTCGGACCGACCGCCTCGGCGGGCGGGAAGACGCGGGCCAGCCGACCTGCCAGCACGGCACCGTCCCTGATCACCAGTTGCGGCTCGGCGGCGGCCAGGGCCGACGGCAGCGCCGCGATCGACGTCGCCGGCACCCCCCTCGGGTCGTGGGCGTCACCGTCCCGGAGGTCGAGGTCGATCAGCGCGAACCGGCCCGGATGCTCGGCCTCGGCGGCACGCACGAGCCCCCACACCGCCGCCGCCGCCACGTCGTCGCCGTCCACCGCGCCCCGGGTGAGGAACACCAGCCGCGAATCGGCGAACCGCTCGTCCGCGAGCCAGGAACGCACCAGGTCCAGCACGGACGACGCCAGGCCGTGAGCGGCCATCGGCACCTCGTCACCCGGGCCCGCCTCCACCGGGACCAGCACCGTACGCGGCACGGAAGCGTCACCGTCGTACGCCTCTCCCAGCGACCGCAGATCGGCACCGACCCCGACGGGACCACCCACCGTGGCGGCGAGTGCCTCGGTGAGCCCCCAGCCGTCCGTGCCCACCACCGCCAGAGTGCCCGGCGAGACCGTGGAAACCGGCGACGCCGGGGCTACCTGCGGAACCCAGTCCAGCCTGAACAGGGAGTCCCTTCCGATCGCTCGCGGACCGGCGGCCTGCCCTTCGGAAAGGAGACGCAGGGACAGCGATCCGATCGAGGCCACCGGGCCGTCCACGCCGGCGATCGCGATCGACATCGCGTCGGGTCCGGCCCAGGACATCCGCACCCGGACCGCCGACGCCCCCGCCGCGTGCAACGACACACCCTCCCACGCGAAGGGCACCTTACGCCGGGCCTCCTCGCTCCGGTCGAGGAGCAGGCACAGGTGCAGTACCGCGTCCAGCAGCGCCGGATGCGCTCCGAACGCCCCCGCCTCGGCCGCGTCCTGCTCGGGCAGGCTGACTTCGGCGTACATCTCCGAGTCGCCTCGCCAGGCCGCGGTGAGGCCGCGGAACGCCGGTCCGTAGTCGAAGCCGTCCGCGGCCCGCCCCTCGTAGAAGCCTTCCAACGAGACCGGCGTCGTACCGGCCGGCGGCCACACGGTCGTGTCGAACGCCGGTGTGGTGTCGGGGGCGATGAGAGGCTCGTCGACCGCGAGGAGCCCGCTCGCGTGCCGCGTCCAGGGACGCTCCTCCTCACCTTCCGGCCGCGCGTACACGCTCAACGGCCGCTGTCCCCTCTCGTCGGGCCCGCCCAGCCGTACCTGTACCCGGACGCCGCCCTGTTCTGGCAGCGTCAACGGCGCGGCCAGGGTCAGCTCGTCCACACGAGCGCAGCCGACCTCGTCACCCGCCCGGATCGCCAGTTCCAGGAACGCCGTCGCCGGCACCACCACCCGGCCCGACACCACGTGATCGGCCAGCCACGGCTGGGAGCGCACCGACAACCGGCCGGTGAGGAGCACCTCGTCGCCACCCGCCAGCTCGACGGCGGCTCCCAGCAGGGGGTGATCCGGCGCTCCGAGCCCGGCGTCGGTCACATCGCCGACGCGGACGCGCGAGGGCCCCGGCCAGAAACGCCGACGCTGGAAGGCGTAGGTGGGCAGCTCCACCCGACGGGCGCCGGGGAACGCCGCCCGCCAGTCCACCGGCACCCCGTGTACGTGCAGGGCGGCGAGCGCCGCCATGATTGTTTTTTGCTCGTCCTGGCCCCTGCGCAGGGCCGCTACCAGCACATCCGGAGCGGCCGCCGACCTCGCCTCGGCGTCGCGCGCCGGATCCTCGGGCACGTCGGCACCGGTCTCGGCCTCCACGGTGAGGGTGTCGTCGGCCATCGCGGTGAGCACACCGTCGGGGCCGAGTTCCAGGTAGGCCCGCACCCCCTGGGCGTGCAGGGTGCGCACGCCGTCGGCGAAGCGAACCGCGCCACGCACCTGCTCCACCCAGTACTCCGGCGAGCACAACCGCTCGGCCGTCGCCTGCTCCCCGGTCAGCGTCGACACGATCGGAATCCTCGGCGCACCGTAGGCCAGCCTCCCGGCCACCGCCCGGAAGTCCTCCAGCATCGGATCCATCAACGGCGAATGGAACGCATGCGACACCCGCAACCGCTTCGCCCGCACCCCCCGCCCCTCCAGAGCGGCGGCCACCTCCAGCACCGCCTCCTCCACCCCGGAGACCACCACCGAGGACGGGCCGTTCACCGCCGCGACCGACACCTCACCCTCGCGCCCGGCCAGCAGCTCGACGACCTCCTCCTCAGAAGCCGCCACCGCCACCATCGCCCCACCCACAGGAAGCGCCTGCATCAACCGCGCCCGACCCGCCACCAGCACACACGCATCCGCCAGCGACAACACCCCCGCCACATGAGCCGCCGCGATCTCCCCAACCGAATGACCCGCCAGCACATCCGGCCGCACCCCCCACGACGACACCAACCGGAACAACGCCGTCTCCACCGCGAACAACGCCGGCTGCGCCCACCCCGTCCGATCCAGCAACCCCGCCTCCACCGACCCCGGCTCGGCGAACAACACCTCACGCAACGAACGACCCCGATAACACCCCGCCCGCTCGGCCGCCTCGCCGTCCGGCTCCCCCTCGAACCTCTCCAGCAGCGGATCCAGCTCCGCGATCACCTCGTCCAACGCCGCCGCGAACACCGGGAACCGCGCATACAACTCCCGGCCCATCCCAGCCCGCTGACTGCCCTGACCGGTGAACAACACCGCCAGCTTCAGCTCGCCCGCTGCCACCCCGCGCACCACACCCGCACCCGGCAGACCCTCGGCCACCGCACCCAACCCGGCCAGCACACCCTCACGGTCACCGACCACCACCGCCCGATGCTCGAACGCCGACCGCGTCGTCGCCAGCGAGAACGCGGCATCGACCAGCCCCAGACCGGGCTCACCCTCCAGGAACGACGCCAACCGCCCGGCCTGCGCCTGCAATGCCCCCACAGACCTGCCCGACACCAGCACCGGCACCACGCCCGCAGGTGCCTCGCTCTGCGAAACCTCTTCGGATTCCGGCGACTCCGGCCCCTGTTCGAGGATCACGTGCGCGTTGGTTCCGCTGATCCCGAACGACGACACCCCCGCCCGCCACGGCCGCTCCACCCGCGGCCACTGCGTCGGCTCGGTCAGCAGCCTCACCGCACCGACCGACCAGTCCACATGCGACGACGGCGCATCCACGTGCAACGTCCGAGGCAGCACCCCGTGCCGCATCGCGAGCACCATCTTCATCACACCGGCCACACCCGCAGCCGCCTGCGTGTGACCGATGTTCGACTTGATCGACCCCAGCAGCAGCGGCCGGTCCTCCGGCCGGTCCTGGCCGTAGGTCGCCAGCAGCGCCTGCGCCTCGATCGGGTCACCCAGCGTCGTGCCGGTCCCGTGCGCCTCCACCACGTCCACGTCGGCCGACGACAGCCCGGCGCCTGCGAGCGCCTGGCGGATCACCCGCTGCTGAGACGGACCGTTCGGCGCGGTCAGACCGTTGGACGCGCCGTCCTGGTTCACCGCGGAACCGCGCATCACCGCGAGCACCTCGTGACCGTTGCGCCGGGCGTCCGACAGCCGCTCCAGCACCAGCACCCCGATGCCCTCGGACCAGCTCGTGCCATCCGCCGCGTCGGCGAACGCCTTGCACCGCGCGTCGCCGGCCAGCCCGCCCTGCGCACTGAAGTCGATGAACGCGCCCGGCGACGCCATCACCGTCACCCCACCGGCCAGTGCGAGCGAGCACTCACCCGAACGCAGCGCCTGCGCCGCCAGATGCATCGCCACCAGCGACGACGAGCACGCCGTGTCCACCGTCATCGCGGGACCTTCCAGCCCCAGCGTGTACGAGATCCGCCCCGACAACACGCTCCCGGCGTTACCGGTACCGAAGAAACTCATCACATCCGGCGGGAACTCCACGCTGGACGCGTAGTCGTGATACGACACTCCTGCGAACACGCCGGTGCGGCTGCCCTTCAGCGAGATCGGGTCCATGCCGGCCCGCTCGATCGCCTCCCAGGTCGTCTCCAGCAGCAGTCGCTGCTGCGGGTCCATCGCGAGAGCCTCACGCGGCGAGATGCCGAAGAACCCGGGATCGAACTCCCCGGCCTCGTGCAGGAACCCGCCCTCACGCACATAACTGGTGCCGGGCCTCTCGCGATCCGGGCTGTAGAACGCCGCCAGATCCCAGCCCCGCGTCGTCGGGAACGACGAGATCCC
>NZ_JBITIZ010000031.1:0-45558 GCF_044459525.1 Streptosporangium sp. NPDC050284 | reverse complement strand
TTCGGGATCTCGCCGCGTGAGGCTCTCGCGATGGATCCGCAGCAGCGACTGCTGCTGGAGACGTCGTGGGAGGCGGTCGAGCGGGCCGGGATCGACCCGCTCTCGCTGCGCGGCAGCCGAACCGGCGTGTTCGCCGGGATCATGTACCACGACTACGCGTCCAGTGTGGAGTTGCCGCCGGAGGCGATGAGTTTCTTCGGCATCGGTAACGCCGGGAGCGTGTTGTCGGGGCGGATCTCGTACACGCTGGGGCTGGAAGGTCCCGCGATGACGGTGGACACGGCGTGTTCATCGTCTCTCGTCACGATTCACCTGGCGGCGCAGGCGCTGCGTTCGGGTGAGTGCTCGCTCGCACTGGCCGGTGGGGTGACGGTGATGGCGTCGCCGGGCGCGTTCATCGACTTCAGCGCGCAGGGCGGGCTGGCCGGCGACGGGCGCTGCAAGTCTTTCTCGGACGCGGCCGACGGGGTGAGCTGGGCCGAGGGCTCGGGCATGGTCGTGCTGGAGCGGCTGTCGGACGCGCGTCGCAACGGCCACGAGGTGCTCGCGGTGGTGCGCGGTTCCGCGGTGAACCAGGACGGCGCCTCCAATGGCCTGACCGCGCCGAACGGTCCTTCGCAGCAGCGGGTGATCCGCCAGGCGCTCGCCGGGGCGGGTTTGAAGCCCTCCGAGGTCGACGTGGTGGAAGGTCACGGTACGGGGACGACGCTGGGTGACCCGATCGAGGCGCAGGCGTTGCTGGCGACCTACGGCCAGGATCGGCCGGAGGATCGGCCGCTGCTGCTGGGGTCGGTGAAGTCGAACATCGGTCACGCCCAGGCGGCTGCGGGTGTCGCGGGTGTGATGAAGATGGTGCTCGCGATGCGGCACGGGGTGCTGCCTCGGACGTTGCACGTGGACGAGCCGTCGTCGCACGTGGACTGGGCCTCGGGCGCGGTGAGGTTGCTGACCGAGCCGACGCAGTGGCCGCAGGTGGAGCGGCCGTGGCGGGCGGGGGTGTCGTCGTTCGGGATCAGTGGCACCAACGCGCACGTGATCATCGAGCAGTTCCCCGAGTCCAAAGCAGAGGAGCCGGAGGCTCCGCGAGGCGAGGTCGAACCGGGCGCGGTGCCGGTGCTGGTGTCGGGTCGTTCTGCGGGGGCGTTGCGGGCGCAGGCCGGGCGGTTGGCGTCGTTCCTGGAGGGTGAGCCTGATCTTGGCCTGGCCGATGTGGCGTTCTCGCTGGCGACGACGCGGTCGGCGTTCGATCATCGGGCGGTGGTGGTCGGTGATCGTGACGGCGTGCTCGCCGGGTTGGGTGCGCTGGCCGAGGATCTGCCGGGTGCGGGTGTGGTGCGCGGCGTGGCCGGAGGCGAGCTGAAGCTGGCGGTGTTGTTCACCGGCCAGGGCAGTCAGCGGGCGGGGATGGGCCGGGAGCTGTATGACCGTTTCCCGGTGTTCGCCGAGGCGTTGGACGAGGTGATCGCGGAGCTGGATCCGCTGCTTGAGGGGTCGCTGCGGGAGGTGCTGTTCGCCGAGCCGGGGTCGGCGGAGGCGGAGGCGGAGGCGCTCGACCAGACCGGGTGGGCTCAGCCGGCGCTGTTCGCGGTGGAGACCGCGTTGTTCCGGCTGGTGTCGTCGTGGGGAGTGCGGCCGGATGTGCTGGCGGGTCATTCGGTTGGGGAGATCGCGGCGGCTCATGTGGCGGGGGTGTTGTCGCTGAAGGACGCGTGTGCGTTGGTGGCGGCGCGGGCGCGGTTGATGCAGGCACTGCCCTTCGGTGGGGCGATGGTGTCGGTGCGGGCCTCCGAGGAGGAGGTCGTCGAGCTGCTGGCCGGGCGGGAGAAGGAGGTGTCGGTCGCGGCGGTGAACGGCCCGTCCTCGGTGGTGGTCTCCGGTGTTGAGCAGGCGGTGCTGGAGGTGGCCGCCGCCCTGGAGGAGCGGGGAGTACGGACGAAGCGGCTGCGGGTGTCGCACGCGTTCCACTCGCCGTTGATGGACCCGATGCTGGAGGACTTCCGCACCCTGGCCCGGACGCTCACCTACGACCCGCCGCGGATCCCGGTGGTCTCGACCCTGACCGGGGAGCAGGCCACGGCCGAGCAGTTGTGCTCGCCGGACTACTGGGTGGAGCAGGTCCGTGGCGCGGTCCGCTTCTCCGACGCCGTCCGTACCCTGCACGACCAGGGGGTACGCGCCTACCTGGAGGTGGGCCCCGACGGGGTGCTCACCGCGATGGCCGACGACACCCTGAGGGTGCTCGCCGATTCGGACGAGGCCGCCCGTTCCCAGGTGGCAGAGGACTCAGGCGCCCACCACCTCGCCACGGGCACGAATGCGGATTCGAATCCTCTGCTCGTATCGGTGCTGCGGAGAAACCGCGATGATCAGTCGGCGATCCTGACGGCGCTGGCCGAGCTGCACGTGCACGGGGTACCGCTCGACTGGCAGGCGGTGCTCGCGGGCGGGCGCCGGGTGGCGCTGCCCACCTATGCCTTCCAACGTCAGCAGTTCTGGCCGACCGGTAAGCGCGTCGGGGATGCTCGTGGCCTGGGTCTGGCCGCGGCCGAGCATCCGCTGCTGGGCGCCGCCGTTCGCCTCGCCGACTCCGACGGCGTACTGCTGACCGGGCGGTTGTCGTCGCAGTCGCACCCGTGGCTGGCCGATCACGTCGTGGCCGGGATGGTGTTCTTCCCCGGTACCGGCTTCCTGGAGCTGGCGGTGCGGGCGGGTGACCAGGTCGGCTGCGACCTGGTCGAGGAGCTGACGCTGGCCGCGCCGCTGGTGCTGGGCGAGGACGACGCGGTCGCGGTGCAGGTGTCGGTGGGTGCCCCGGACGAGTCGGGCAGGCGTGTGCTCGGCATCTATGCCCGCCCGGCCGAGGCCGAGGATCACGTGCCGTGGATGCGGCACGCCACCGGCACGCTGACGACTACGGGCGGGGGCGAAGGCCAGGCTGCCGCGTTCGACGCCACGGTGTGGCCCCCCGATGGGGCGACCGCGATCGGGCTGGACGGGCTGTACGGCCGCCTCGCCGAGGGCGGACTCGCCTACGGGCCGGTGTTCCAAGGACTGAAAGCCGCCTGGCGCGGCCAGGACGGCGAGGTTTTCGCCGAGGTCGCCCTGCCCGAGCAGGAGACGTCGAACGCGGCTTCGTTCGGGTTGCATCCGGCGCTGCTGGACGCCGCGTTGCACACGGTGCCGTTCGCCGGGCTGGAGGCGGTCGAGGGCGGAAGGCTGCCGTTCTCCTGGAGCGACGTGAGCCTTCGAGCCGAAGGCGCGTCGGCGCTGCGCGTGCGGCTGGCCGTGACCGGCGCCGACTCCGTGTCGCTGACGGCGGTGGACGCCGTCGGCGCACCGGTGCTGTCGGCGCGCTCCCTGGTGCTGCGGCAGGTCTCGTCCGACCAGGTCGCTGCGGCCTCCCCCGACCGTGGGGTGGAGCGGGACTCGCTGTTCCGGCTGGACTGGGTCACCGTGCCGATGACGGTCTCCCCGGTGGACGCCGTGATCGGGTTGGAGGTGGCCGAGCTCACCGGCGACCTCGATTCGCTGGAACTGCCGTTCGGCAGGATGCCCGACCTGGTGACCGTCGAGATCGACGCCGCCGACTCCTCGGACGTGGTGGAGGCGGCGCACGCGCTGACCGCACGGGTTCTCGATCTGCTTCAGCAGTGGCTCGCCGATGAGCGGTTCAGTGACTCGCGCCTGGTGTTCGTCACCCGGGGCGCGGTTGCGACCGATGACAGCGAGACCGTGTCGAACCCGGTCGCGGCCACCGTGTGGGGACTGGTCCGCAGTGCCGAGGCGGAAAACCCCGGCCGCTTCCTGCTGGCCGATGTGGAGGAGTACGAGACGGCCCTGTCCGCGCTGCCCGTCGTACTGGCTTCCGGTGAGCAGCAGGTGGCGGTGCGCGACGGTGGGGTGCGGGTGCCGAGGTTGGCGTCGCTGACCTCGGGTGCGGGGTTGCTGCCTCCGGCCGGTGAGAAGGCGTGGCGGCTGGGCAGCCGGGCCAAGGGCAGCCTGGACGCGCTGGAGTTGCTCCCGTTCCCGCAGGCGGCCGAGCCGCTGGAGGCGGGGCGGGTTCGGATGGCGGTGCACGCGGCGGGGGTGAACTTCCGTGACCTGCTGGACGGGCTGAACGCGCTGGGCTGGTTCCAGGACAGGGTCGGCCTGATGGGTGGCGAGGCCGCGGGTGTGGTGCTTGAGGTCGGTCCCGGGGTCGAGGACCTGCGGCCGGGGGATCGGGTGGTCGGCCTGGTCGAGGGCGGCTTCGGCCCGATGGCGATCACCAGCACCCAGGTCCGGGCGAAGATCCCCGACGGGATCTCCTTCGAGGAGGCCGCGACGATCCCGGTGACGTTCCTCACGGCCCACTACGGGCTGATGGATCTGGCCAGGTTGCGGGCGGGGGAGCGGCTGCTGGTGCATGCCGGTACAGGTGGTGTGGGTATGGCGGCGATCCAGCTGGCCCAGCGGCTCGGGGTCGAGGTGTTCGCCACGGCCAGTCCCGCGAAGTGGGGCGTGCTGCGGTCGATGGGCATCCCGGACGATCACATCGCCTCTTCGCGGAGTGTGGAGTTCGAGGAGCGGTTCGGTGCGGTGTGTGGTGAGCGGGGCATCGATGTGGTGCTCAATTCGCTGACGGGTGAGTTCATCGACGCCTCGGCGCGCCTGTTGCGTCCGGGGGGCCGGTTCGTGGAGATGGGCAAGCTGGACATTCGTGACCAGGAGAGTTTCCCGGGGTTGGAGTACCACTGGTTCGACGTGATGGACGCCGGCGCCGAGCGGTTGCGGCAGATCCTGGCCGAGCTGATGGAGTTGTTCGCAGCCGGTGAGTTGCGGCCGTTGCCGGTGACGGCGTGGGATGTGCGGCGGGGCCGGGAGGCGTTCCGGTTCATGAGCCAGGCCAGGCACACCGGCAAGATCGTGCTCACCATGCCCCGGGTCTGGGACCCGCAGGGCACGGTGCTGATCACCGGCGGCACCGGTGGTCTGGGGGCGGAGCTGGCCCGGCACCTGGTGGCCGAGCACGAGGTGCGGCACCTGCTGCTGACCAGCCGCCGAGGTCTGGACGCTCCGGGTGCGGTCGAGCTGCAGGCCGAGCTGATCGCGCACGGGGTCGAGGTCACCGTCGCGGCGTGTGATGTGGCCGACCGGGATCAGGTGGCCGCGCTGCTGGCCGAGGTGCCGGCCGAGCACCCGCTGACCGCGGTGATCCACACCGCGGGTGTGCTGGACGACGGCACGATCGCCTCGTTGACGCCGGAGCGGCTGGCCGGGGTGCTGCGGCCGAAGGTGGACGCCGCGTGGCACCTGCACGAGCTCACCCGTGACATGGACCTGGTGGAGTTCGTGGTGTTCTCGTCGGTGGCGGGAACGTTCGGCGGGGCGGGGCAGGGCAACTACGCGGCGGGCAACGCGTTCCTGGACGCGCTGGTCCAGCACCGGAGAGCCGCGGGACTGCCGGCGGTGTCGCTCGCCTGGGGCCCGTGGTCGCAGGACGTCGGGATGACGAGCCGGATGTCGCAGGCGGACGTGCAGCGGTGGGGCATGAGCGGCCTGTTGCCCATCTCGCCCCCGCAGGGCATGGCGCTGTTCGACGCGGCCATCGGGTCCGGTGCGCCGGCGGTGGCCCCTGTCCGCCTGAACATGCCGGCGCTGCGGGCGCATACGGAGCTGCCGCCGATGCTGAGCGGGCTGCTCCCCGCTGCGCGCCGCTCGACGGCCGCCGCCCCGCAGGTACGGAGCAAACTGCCGCAGAGGCTGGCCTCGCTGGGGGCCGCGGAACGCGTCGAGGTCCTTCTGGACGTGGTGCGGACCGAGGTGGCGCTGGTGTTGGGGCACGCCACGCCGGAGACGGTGGAGGTGAGGCGTGAGTTCCGCGAGCTGGGCTTCGACAGCCTCACCGTGATCGAACTGCGTAACCGGCTGAACGCGGCGACGGGTCTGCGCCTGTCGGCCACGCTGGTGTTCGACTATCCGACGCCGACCGTGCTGGCCAAACACCTGCTCGACGAGCTCATGGGCGCGCAGGCGGAGGCTCAGGAAACGACGCCGTCGGTGCTGCCGCCGGTGGACGACGACCCGATCGTGATCGTGAGCATGGCCTGCCGCTTCCCGGGCGGGGTGAACTCCGCCGAGGATCTGTGGCGGCTGGTGGCCGAGGGCGGGGACGGGATCAGCGGGTTCCCGACGACCCGCGACTGGGATCTCGACGGGTTGTACAACCCGGATCGGGAGAACCGCGGGACCAGTTATGTGCGTGAGGGTGGGTTCCTGCACGAGGCCGGGGAGTTCGATCCCGGGTTCTTCGGGATCTCGCCGCGTGAGGCGCTGGCGATGGACCCGCAGCAGCGACAGCTTCTTGAGGTGTCGTGGGAGGCGATCGAGCGGGCCGGAATCGACCCGGTCTCGCTGCATGGCAGCCGTACCGGCGTGTTCGCCGGGATGATGTATCACGACTACCGGTCGGGTCGCCTTGAGTTCCCCCCGGACGTGATGAGCTTCATGGGAACCGGCACCGCGGGAAGCGTGCTGTCCGGCCGGATCTCCTACACGCTGGGCCTGGAGGGTCCGGCGGTGACCGTGGACACCGCCTGTTCCTCCTCCCTGGTGGCGATCCACCTGGCGACGCAGGCGCTGCGTTCGGGTGAGTGCTCGCTCGCGGTGGCCGGTGGGGTGACGGTGATGGCGTCGCCGGGCGCGTTCATCGACTTCAGTGCGCAGGGCGGGCTGGCCGGCGACGGGCGCTGCAAGTCCTATTCGGAGGCGGCCGACGGGGTGAGCTGGGCCGAGGGCGCGGGCATGGTCGTGCTGGAGCGCTTGTCGGACGCGCGTCGCAACGGCCACGAGGTGCTCGCGGTGGTGCGCGGGTCGGCGGTGAACCAGGACGGCGCGTCGAACGGGTTGACCGCGCCGAACGGTCCGTCTCAGCAGCGGGTGATCCGCCAGGCGCTCGCCGGGGCGGGTTTGAAGCCCTCCGAGGTCGACGTGGTGGAAGGTCACGGTACGGGGACGACGCTGGGTGACCCGATCGAGGCGCAGGCGTTGCTGGCGACCTACGGCCAGGATCGGCCGGAGGATCGGCCGCTGCTGCTGGGTTCGGTGAAGTCGAACATCGGTCACACGCAGGCCGCGGCCGGTGTCGCGGGTGTGATCAAGATGGTGATGGCTCTGCGGCACGGCGTGCTGCCTCGGACGCTGCACGTGAACGAGCCTTCCTCGCACGTGGACTGGTCCCTGGGGGCGGTGGAGCTGCTGACCGAGACCACGCCCTGGCCCCGGACGGACCGTCCGTGGCGGGCAGGGGTGTCGTCGTTCGGGATCAGCGGCACCAACGCGCACATGATCCTGGAGCAGGGACCGGAAGCATCGGAAGCGCCGGAAGGAGAGGGCAGGGCTCCGGCCGCGGGAGTGGTGCCGTGGGTGGTCTCGGGCCGTACCGATCAGGCGTTGCGTGCGCAGGCCGGACGCATGGTCTCGTACGTGGACGGCGAGCCCGATCTGAGTCTCGGCGATGTGGCGTTCTCGCTGGCCACGACGAGGTCGGCGTTCGAGCACCGGACGGTGGTGGTCGCCGGGGACCGGGCCGACGCGCTGGCCGGGCTGCGGGCCGTTGCCGAGGACCTGCCGGGTGCGGGTGTGGTGCGCGGGGTGGCAGCGGGCGAGCTGAAGCTGGCGGTGTTGTTCACCGGCCAGGGCAGTCAGCGGGCCGGGATGGGCCGGGAGTTGTATGCGCGGTTCCCGGTGTTCGCCGAGGCGTTGGACGCGGTGATCGCCGAGCTGGACCCGCTGCTCGACGGGTCGCTGCGGGAGGTGTTGTTCGCCGAGCCGGGGACGGCCGAGGCGGAGGCGCTGGATCGGACCGGGTGGGCGCAGCCTGCCCTGTTCGCGGTGGAGATCGCGCTGTTCCGGTTGGTGGAGTCCTGGGGGGTGCGGCCGAACGTGCTGGCCGGGCACTCGGTCGGGGAGATCGCGGCTGCTCATGTGGCCGGTGTGCTGTCGCTCGCCGACGCGTGTGCGCTGGTGGCGGCGCGGGCGCGGTTGATGCAGGCACTGCCCTCCGGTGGGGCGATGGTGGCGGTTCAGATCGCCGAGGAGGCGGTCGCCGAGCTGCTCGCCGGGCGCGAGGATGAGGTGTCGGTCGCCGCGGTGAACGGCCCTACCTCGGTGGTGATCTCCGGCGTTGAGCAGGCGGTGCTGGAGGTGGCCACCGCCCTGGAGGAGCGGGGAGTTCGGACGAAGCGGCTGCGGGTGTCGCACGCGTTCCACTCGCCGTTGATGGACCCGATGCTGGAGGACTTCCGGGCGGTGGCGGGGGCGCTCACCTACGACCCGCCGCAGATCCCGATCGTATCCACGTTGACCGGGCGGGCGGCCACGGCCGAGCAGCTGTGTTCACCGGAGTACTGGGTGGAGCAGGTGCGCGGCGCGGTCCGCTTCTCCGACGGCGTGCGCACCCTGCACGGCCAGGGCGTGCGGGCGTATCTGGAGCTGGGCCCCGACGGGGTACTCACCGCGATGGCCGCCGACACCCTCGCCGCCGACGCGGAGGCGCACGAGTCGGACGCCGTGCTCGTACCGATGCTGCGCAGGGACCGCGACGAGCAGGTCGCGTCCATGACGGCGCTCGCCGAACTGCACGTGCACGGGGTGGAGATCGACTGGAAGGCCGTCCTCCCCGGTGGTCGCCGGGTCGACCTGCCGACGTACGCCTTCCAGCACCAGCGGTTCTGGCCCAGGAGGGTGAGGGCCGGCGTGGGCAACGTGGCCGCAGCCGGGTTGGCGACAGCCGGGCACCCGCTGCTGGGCGCCGCCGTGGGCCTCGCAGACTCCGACGGTGTGCTGCTGACCGGGCGGTTGTCGGTGCGATCGCACCCGTGGCTCGCCGATCACGTCGTGTCCGGAGCGGTGATCTTCCCGGGCACCGGGTTCCTTGAGCTGGCGGTGCGGGCCGGTGACCAGGTCGGTTGTGACCTGGTGGAGGAGCTCACCCTGACGGCGCCGCTGGTGCTCGGCGAGAACGACGCCGTCGCGGTGCAGGTGTGGGTGGGCGCCGCGCAGGAGACGGGTCACCGGAGTGTGAACGTCTACGCCCGGTCGGCCGAGGCGGCCGACGACGTGCCGTGGGTACGGCACGCCACCGGCACGCTCGCGACCGGGGTTTCGGAGGCCGCGCCGTTCGACGCGGAGGTATGGCCTCCGCAGGGTGCGACCGCCGTCGAATTGGACGAGTTGTACGAGAACCTGGCCGCCGGAGGGTTCGCGTACGGCCCGGTCTTCCGGAATCTCCGCGCCGCCTGGTACGGCGCGGACGGAGAGGTCTTCGCCGAGGTCGCGCTGCCCGAGCAGGTCGGTGACGCCGGTTCGTTCGGGATGCATCCGGCGCTGCTGGACGCGGCGTTGCACGCGGTGCCGTTCGTCGGGCTGGAGCCGGTCAAGGGCGGCCGGATGCCGTTCTCGTGGGGTGAGGTGAACCTGCGCGCGGCCGGCGCGTCGATGCTGCGGGTGCGGCTGGCCAGGACGGGTGACGATTCCGTGTCGCTGGCGGCCGTGGACGCCGCCGGGGAGCCGGTGCTGTCGGCGCGGTCGCTGGTGCTGCGGCCGGTTACGTCCGACCAGCTCATCGTCGACGGCGGTCGTGGCGTGGAGCGGGACGGGCTGTTCCGGGTGGAGTGGAGCACGCTGCCCGAGACGCCGGAATCGACCACCGGGGTGAGCGTGGCCGAGACGACCGGAGACCTCGCTTCGCTGGATCCGGTGCCGGACGTGGTGACGTTCACCGTTGACTCCTCCGAGAACACCGACGTGGTGGAGTCGGCGCACGCGGTGACGGCCGGGGTACTGGATCTGCTGCGAGGGTGGCTGGCCGATGAGCGGTTCGCCGGCTCGCGGTTGGTGGTGGTGACGCGGGGTGCGGTGGCCGCGGGTGAGGGTGAGGCGGTCGCCGATCTGGCGGCCGCGGGGGTGTGGGGATTGGTGCGCTCCGCGCAGTCGGAGAACCCGGGCCGGTTCGTGCTGGTCGACGTCGACTCGGAGGTGCCTCCCGCGTCGTTGGCCGTGGTGCTGGCTTCCGGTGAGCCGCAGGTGGCGGTGCGCGAGGGTGGGGTGCGGGTGCCGAGGTTGGCGTCGCTGACCTCGGGTGCGGGTCTGTTGCCTCCGTCGGGTACGGCGTGGCGGCTGGGCAGCCGGGCCAAGGGCAGTCTGGACGCGCTGGAGTTGCTTCCGTTCCCGCAGGCGGCCGAGCCGCTGGAGGCTGGTCAGGTTCGGCTGGCGGTGCGTGCGGCGGGGGTGAACTTCCGTGACCTGCTGGACGGGTTGAACGCGCTGGGGTGGTTCCAGGACAAGGTTGGCCTGATGGGTGGCGAGGCCGCCGGTGTGGTGGTCGAGGTCGGCCCCGGGGTCGAGGACCTGCGGGTGGGCGACCGGGTGGTCGGCCTCACCGAGGGCGGCTTCGGTCCGTTGGTCGTCGCCGAGGCGAAGACCTTGGCGAAGATTCCCGACGGGATCTCCTTCGAGGGGGCCGCGACGATTCCGGTGGTGTTCCTCACCACCTACTACGGGCTGATGGATCTGGCCCGGTTGCGGGCGGGCGAGAGGCTGCTCGTGCACGCGGGCACCGGTGGTGTGGGTATGGCGGCGATCCAGCTGGCGCAGCGCCTGGGCGTGGAAGTCTTCGCGACCGCGAGTCCGGCGAAGTGGGGCGTGCTGCGGTCGATGGGCATCCCGGACGACCACATCGCCTCTTCGCGCACCCTGGAGTTCGAGGAGCGTTTCCGGGAGGTGTGCGGTGGGCGGGGCATCGATGTGGTGCTCAACTCGCTGACGGGTGAGTTCATCGACGCCTCGGCGCGGCTGCTGCGCCCCGGGGGCCGGTTCGTGGAGATGGGCAAGCTGGACATCCGCGACCAGGAGCAGTTCCCCGGGCTGGAGTACCACTGGTTCGACGTACTGGACGCCGGCGCCGAGCGGTTGCGGCAGATCCTGGCCGAGCTGATGGAGTTGTTCGCGGCCGGTGAGTTGCGGCCGTTGCCGGTGACGGCGTGGGATGTGCGCCGTGGCCGGGAGGCGTTCCGGTTCATGAGCCAGGCCAGGCACACCGGCAAGATCGTGCTCACCATGCCTCAGGTCTGGGACCCGCAGGGCACGGTGCTGATCACCGGCGGCACCGGTGGTCTGGGTGCGGAGCTGGCCCGGCACCTGGTGGCCGAGCACGGGATGCGGCATCTGCTGCTGGTCAGCCGCCGAGGCCTGGAGGCGGCCGGCGCGCGGGACCTGGAGCGGGAGCTGGCGGCGCGAGGCGCTCAGGTGACCGTGGCCGCCTGTGACGTGGCCGACCGGGACGCGGTTGCCGACCTGCTGGCCGGGGTGGATGCCGAGCATCCGCTGACCGCGGTGATCCACACCGCGGGTGTGCTGGATGACGGGACGATCGCCTCGTTGACGCCGGAGCGGCTGGCCGGGGTGCTGCGGCCGAAGGTGGACGCGGCGTGGCACCTGCACGAGCTGACCGAGGGCATGGATCTGGCCGGGTTCGTGGTGTTCTCCTCGCTTGCCGGGCTGATGGGCGGTGCGGGTCAGGGTAACTACGCGGCGGCGAACGCCTGGCTGGACGCGTTGACGGCGCGGCGCCGGGCGCAGGGATTGCCGGGGTTGTCGCTGGCCTGGGGACTGTGGGCGCAGACCACCGGGATCACCGGGGGCATGTCGCAGGCCGACGTGCAGCGGATGACCGCGGCCGGGTTGCCGCCGATCAGCACCGAGCAGGGGCTGGAGCTGTTCGACGCGGCGATCGGGTCGGACTCACCGCTCGTGATCCCGGTGCGGCTGAACCCGCCGACACTGCCGCAGGAGCAGGTGCCGCCGTTGTTCCGCGGCCTGGTGCGCGGCACCCGCCGTACGGCCGCCGCGCTCTCGGAGACCGGAGGCGGCGGCGCGGGCGCGGCACTGTCCGGGCGACTCACCGACCTGCCCCACCCCAAGCGGATCCGCATGCTGATCGACCTGGTCCGCACCCAGGCCGCCGCCGTTCTCGGACACCCCGACTCCACGGCGGTGGAGGTACGGCGCGAGTTCCGTGAGCTGGGCTTCGACTCGCTGACCGCGATCGAACTGCGCAACCGCCTCAACACCGCCACCGGGCTGCGGCTGCCCTCCACCCTCGTCTTCGACTACCCCACCCCCACCGTGCTCGCCGAACACCTCCTCGCGGAGATCGCGCCCGGAGAGGCCGAGGCCGCGAAGCCCTCGTTGCTGGAGGACCTCGACCGGTTCGAGGCCGCCCTTTCCGAGGACACGATGGACGAAATCACTCGGAACGGCATCGCGACCCGGCTTCGGCAGCTGCTGGGCAAGGTGAGCGGCAGCGGCGCAGGAACTAGTGAAATCGCTGTCGCAGACATGCTCGAATCAGCGAGTGCCGAGGACCTTCTCGGCATCATCGAAAGCGAACTGGGTCACTTGAAAGAGCTGTGATCCCGGCTCGCCTCGGAGTACTTCGGAGGTACGCGCCGATGTCGCAGGACCGGAAGCTCGTTGACTACCTGAAGTCGGTCGCCGCCGACCTGCGCGAGACCCGTCGGCGGCTCCAGGAGGTCGAGTCGGGCAGGCACGATCCGATCGCGATTGTCTCGATGGCGTGCCGCTTCCCCGGTGATGTCAACTCCCCTGAGGACCTGTGGCGTCTTGTGGCCGAGGGTGGCGACGGGATCGGGGAGTTCCCGACGTCGCGTGGCTGGGACCTCGGGATGGTGTACAACCCGGACCGGGAGAGCCGGGGGACCAGTTATGTGCGTGAGGGCGGCTTCCTGCACGACGCGGGGGTGTTCGATCCCGGGTTCTTCGGGATCTCGCCGCGTGAGGCGCTGGCGATGGATCCGCAGCAGCGGTTGCTTCTTGAGGTCTCCTGGGAGGCTTTCGAGCGGGCCGGGATCGACCCGATCTCGCTGCGTGGCAGTCACACGGGCGTGTTCGCCGGTGTGATCTACCACGACTACGGTCCGAGCGTCGAGTTCCCGTTGGACGTGAGGGGCTTCGTCAGCACCGGCACCGCAGGAAGCATCGCCACCGGGCGTATCTCCTACACGCTGGGCCTGGAGGGCCCGGCGGTGACGGTGGACACCGCGTGCTCGTCGTCGCTGGTGGCGCTGCACCTGGCCGCGCAGGCGCTGCGCTCGGGCGAGTGCGACCTGGCGCTGGCCGGTGGTGTGACCGTGATGGCCACGCCCGGAATGTTCATCGACTTCAGCGCGCAGGGCGGCCTGGCGGGTGACGGGCGGTGCAAGGCGTTCTCCGACGCGGCGGACGGCACGAGCTGGGCCGAGGGCATCGGCATGCTGGTCCTGGAGCGGCTGTCGGACGCCCAGCGCAACGGCCACGAGGTGCTGGCGGTGGTGCGGGGTTCGGCGATCAACCAGGACGGCGCGTCCAACGGTCTGACCGCGCCGAACGGTCCTTCTCAGCAGCGGGTGATCCGCCAGGCACTCGCAGGCGCCGGGCTCACTCCCGCGAACGTGGACGTGGTGGAGGCGCACGGCACCGGCACCACGCTGGGTGACCCGATCGAGGCGCAGGCGCTGCTGGCGACGTACGGTCAGGATCGGCCGGAGGATCGGCCGCTGCTGCTGGGTTCGGTGAAGTCGAACATCGGTCACACGCAGGCGGCGGCCGGTGTGGCGGGTGTGATGAAGATGGTGCTCGCGATGCGGCACGGGGTGCTGCCTCGGACGTTGCATGTGGACGAGCCGTCCTCGCACGTGGACTGGGCCTCGGGCGCGGTGGAACTGCTGACCGAGAGCAGGCCGTGGCCCCAGGTGGATCGGCCGTGGCGGGCGGGTGTGTCGTCGTTCGGTTTCAGCGGCACGAACGCGCACGTCATCATCGAACAGGGGCCGGGAGTTCCTGACGCCGAGCCGGGTACGGATGAGCGGGCACCGGTAGGCGCGGGTGTGGTGCCGGTGGTGGTGTCGGGCCGCACGGCGGGGGCACTGCGGGCACAGGCCGGGCAGCTCGTGTCGTTCCTGGAGGGCGAGTCCGGTCCGCGTCTGGCCGATGCCGCGTTCTCGCTGGCCACGACGCGGTCGGCGTTCGAGCACCGGGCGGTGGTGCTGGCCGACGATCGTGAGGGTGTGCTGGCCGGGCTGGGTGCGCTGGCCGAGGACCTGCCGGGTGCCGGTGTGGTGCGCGGGGTGGCCGGAGCGCAGCCGGAACTCGCGGTGTTGTTCACCGGTCAGGGCAGCCAGCGGGCCGGGATGGGCCGGGAGCTGTACACGCGGTTCCCGGTGTTCGCGGCGGCGTTGGACGCGGTGATCGCAGAGCTGGACCCGCTGCTGGACGGGTCGCTGCGTGAGGTGTTGTTCGCCGAGCCGGGGTCGGCGGAGGCGGGGTTGCTGGATCGGACGGGGTGGGCGCAGCCGGCGCTGTTCGCGGTGGAGACGGCGCTGTTCCGGCTGGTGGAGTCCTGGGGAGTGCGGCCGGATGTGCTGGCCGGTCACTCGGTCGGGGAGATCGCGGCTGCTCATGTGGCGGGGGTGTTGTCGCTGAAGGACGCGTGTGCGTTGGTGGCGGCGCGGGCGCGGTTGATGCAGGCGCTTCCTGTGGGTGGGGCGATGGTGGCGGTGGCGGCTTCTGAGGAGGAGGTCGTCGAGCTGCTGGCCGGGCGGGAGAAGGAGGTGTCGGTCGCCGCGGTGAACGGCCCGTCCTCGGTGGTGATCTCCGGTGTTGAGCAGGCGGTGCTTGAAGTGGCCGCCGCCCTGGAGGAGCGGGGAGTACGGACGAAGCGGCTGCGGGTGTCGCACGCCTTCCACTCGCCGTTGATGGACCCGATGCTGGAAGACTTTCGGGCGGTGGCCGGGTCACTGACCTACGGCGCGCCGGAGATCCCGGTGGTCTCGACCCTGACCGGGGAACCCGCCACCGACGAGCAGTTGTGCTCGCCGGACTACTGGGTGGAGCAGGTCCGTGGCGCGGTCCGCTTCGCCGACGGCGTGCGCGCCCTGCACGGCCAGGGGGTGCGGGCCTACCTGGAACTCGGCCCCGACGGTGTGCTCACCGCGATGGCCGCCGACACCCTCGCCGCCGACGTGGAGGTGCGCGAGCCGGACGCCGTGTTCGTGCCGGTACTGCGTAAGGACCGCGACGAGCACACGGCGGCGATGACGGCGCTCGCCGAGCTGCACGTGCACGGGGTGCCGGTGGAGTGGCGTTCGGTGCTGCCGGGCGGGCACCGGGTCGATCTGCCCACCTACCCGTTCCAGCACGAGTGGTACTGGCCCCGCGAACGGCGGATGGGTGACGCCCGAAACCTGGGACTGGCCGCGGCGGGGCACCCTTTGCTGGGCGCCGCCGTGGCGCTCGCCGCCTCGGACGGCGTACTGCTGACCGGCCAGCTGTCGTTGCGGTCGCAGGCATGGCTGGCCGATCACGTCGTGGCCGGGAGGGTGCTTTTCCCCGGCACCGCGTTCCTTGAGCTCGCCATCCGGGCCGGTGACCAGGTCGGCTGCGACCTGGTGGAGGAGCTCACCCTGGCGACGCCGCTGGTACTGGGCGAGACCGACACCGTCGCGGTGCAGGTGTGGGTGGGCGCCGAGGAGTCCGGCCGGCGCGACCTGAGCATCTACACCCGGCCGGCCACGGCCGACGACGACGAGCCGTGGGTACGGCACGCGGTCGGTGTCCTCGCCGCCGGAGGCCAGGTCGCCGAGCGACTCGACACCGACGTCTGGCCGCCGCAAGGCGCGTCCGCGATCGAGCTGGACGGGTTGTACGAGCAGCTCGCCGAGGGCGGGCTGAGCTACGGGCCGCTGTTCCAGGGCCTGCGGGCGGCCTGGCGGCGTGATGACGAGATCTTCGCCGAGGTGAGCCTGCCGAGCCGGCTTGAGTCGGACGCCGGTTCGTTCGGCGTGCATCCGGCCCTGCTGGACGCGGCCCTGCACGTGGTGACCTTCGCGGGACTGGACGATTCCGAGGGCACCCGCCTGCCGTTCTCCTGGGGTGAGGTGTGCCTGCACGCCGGTGGGGCGTCGGCACTGCGGGTACGACTGGCCAGGACCGAGGGTGATGCCGTCTCGTTGACGGTGGCCGATGTCGAGGGTGAGCCGGTGCTGACGGCGCGGTCACTCGTACTGCGCCCGATCGCGGCGACCACCGGCGAAGGCGGCCGCCGAAGCGAGCAGGACCCCCTGTTCAGAGTGGAGTGGACGGCGCTGCCGTCGGCGCGGGTGGCACCGGTGGCCGATCCCGCGCCCAAGGTGACGGTGGTCGCCATCGACACGCTCGACCTCGCGGATCCGTCGGCGTTCGGGGACACGGACCGGGCACCGGGGGTCGTGGTGACCGAAGTGATCTCCGATCAGGCCGGCGCGGTGGTGGACGCGACACACAGGCTGACCACACGCGTTCTCGACCTGCTGCGCCAGTGGCTCGCCGATGAGCGGTATCGCGATTCACAGCTGGTGTTCGTGACCCGGGGTGCGGTCGCGGCCGAAGACGGTGAGGTGGTGTCGGATCTGCCGGCCGCCGCGGTGTGCGGATTGGTGCGCAGCGCCCAGTCGGAGAACCCGGGCAGGTTCCTGCTGGTCGACATTGACGAGCACCAGGAGTCGCTGGCGGCTCTGCCCGGAATGCTGCCCATGGTGTTCGCCTCCGGCGAGCCGCAGGTGGCGGTGCGAGCAGGCGGGGTGCGGGTGCCGAGGCTGGTGTCACTGACCTCGGGTGCGGGTCTCTTGCCTCCGGCCGGTGCGGGTTCGTGGCGGCTGGGTAGCCGGGCCAAGGGCAGCCTGGACGCGCTGGAGTTGCTTCCGTTTCCGGCGGCGGCCGAGCCGCTGCAGAGCGGGCAGGTTCGGGTGGCGGTGCGTGCGGCGGGGGTGAACTTCCGTGACCTGCTGGACGGTCTGAACGCGCTCGGCTGGTTCCAGGACAAGGTCGGCCTGATGGGCAGCGAGGCCGCCGGTGTGGTGCTTGAGGTCGGCCCGGGGGTCGAGGACCTGCGCGTGGGTGACCGCGTGGTCGGCCTGGTCGAGGGCGGCTTCGGCCCGTTGGTGGTCGCCGGTGCCGGCGGGTTGGTCAAGATTCCCGACGGGTTCTCGTTCGAGCAGGCCGCGACGATTCCGGTGGCGTTCCTCACCACCTACTACGGGCTGATGGAACTGGCCGGCTTGCGCGAGGGCGAGTCGCTGCTGGTCCACGCGGGCGCCGGTGGGACCGGTATGGCGGCGATCCAGTTGGCGCAGCGGCTGGGGGTGGAAGTCTTCGCGACCGCGAGTCCGGCGAAGTGGGATGTGCTGCGGTCGATGGGCATCCCGGACGATCACATCGCGTCGTCGCGGAGTGTGGAGTTCGAGGAGCGGTTCGGTGCGGTGTGTGGTGAGCGGGGCATCGATGTGGTGCTCAACTCGCTGACGGGTGAGTTCATCGACGCCTCGGCGCGGCTGCTGCGCCCCGGGGGCCGGTTCATCGAGTTGGGCAAGCTCGACATCCGCGACCAGGAGAGCTTCCCCGGGCTGGAGTACCACTGGTTCGACGTGATGGACGCCGGTCCCGAGCGGCTGCGGCAGATCCTGGCCGAGCTGATGGAGTTGTTCGCGGCCGGTGAGCTGCGGCCGTTGCCGGTGACGACCTGGGATGTGCGCCGGAGCCGGGAGGCGTTCCGGTTCATGAGCCAGGCCAGGCACACCGGGAAGATCGTGCTGACCATGCCCCGGGTCTGGGACCCGGAGGGCACGGTGCTGATCACCGGCGGCACCGGTGGTCTGGGCGCGTTGTTCGCGCGGCATGCGGTGGCCGAGCACGGGGTGCGGCATCTGCTGCTGGTCAGCCGCCGGGGTCTGGAGGCTCCAGGTGCGGTGGAGTTGCAGGCCGAGCTGATCGCGCACGGGGTCGAGGTCACGGTCGCCGCCTG
Organism: Streptosporangium sp. NPDC050284; assembly: GCF_044459525.1. Classification (NCBI taxonomy): domain Bacteria; kingdom Bacillati; phylum Actinomycetota; class Actinomycetes; order Streptosporangiales; family Streptosporangiaceae; genus Streptosporangium; species Streptosporangium sp. NPDC050284. The sequence continues at coordinate 27,683 of NZ_JBITIZ010000031.1, read as the reverse complement.
TGACGTGACCGACCGGGGTCAGGTCGCGGGCCTGCTGGCCGGGATCGATGCCGACCATCCGCTGACCGCGGTGATCCACACCGCCGGTGTGCTGGACGACGGCACGATCACCTCGTTGACGCCGGAGCGGCTGGATGCGGTGCTGCGGCCGAAGGTGGACGCCGCCTGGCACCTGCACGAGCTCACCCAGGGCCTGGATCTGGCCGAGTTCGTCCTGTTCTCGTCAGTGGCGGGGGTGATCGGAGCTCCCGGGCAGGGCAACTACGCCGCGGCGAACTCGTTCCTCGACGCGCTGGCTCAGCACCGTGGGGCCGCTGGGCTGCCCGGGTTGTCACTGGTCTGGGGTGCGTGGGCTCAGGACAGTGGGATGACCGGCACCTTGAGCGACGGTGACATGGAGCGGCTGACCCGTGCCGGTACGCCACCGATCGCACCGGAGCAGGGCGTCGCCCTGTTCGAGGCGGCGATCCGTTCCGGCGAACCGGTCGTGGCCCCGGTCCGGCTGGATCTGCCGGTGCTCCGCGCCCAGGGCGAGGTTCCGCCACTGCTGCGCAAGCTGGTGCGGGGAAGGCGCCGGTCCGCCGCGGGGAGGTCGGAGGCGGCCAGCACGCTGCTCCAGCGACTGGCTCCGCTCACGGTGGCCGAACGCGCCGAGGTCCTGGTGGACCTGGTACGTACCGAGGTTGCCCTGGTGCTGGGGCACGTCTCGCCGGAGACGGTGGAGGTGCGGCGGGAGTTCCGCGAGCTGGGGTTCGACTCGCTGACCTCGGTGGACCTTCGCAACCGGCTGAACGGCACGACCGGGTTGCGGTTGCCGGCCACGCTGGTGTTCGACTACCCGACACCGGCCGTGCTGGCGGAGTTCCTGCTGGCCGAGTTGCTCGGCGAGCACGCCGATGTGGTGGCTCCCAGCGAGGTCCGGCCCGTGGCCGACGACCCCATCGTGATCGTGGGCATGGCGTGCCGCTATCCGGGTGGAGTCACGTCTCCTGAGGACCTGTGGCGACTGGTCACCGAGGGCGCGGACGCGATCTCACCGTTCCCGACCACGCGTGGCTGGGATCCGGCGGCGTTCTACAGCCCCGATCGGGAGAACCGGGGCACCAGTTATGTGCGTGAGGGTGGGTTCCTGCACGAGGCCGGCGAGTTCGACCCGGGGTTCTTCGGGATCTCGCCGCGTGAGGCGCTCGCGATGGACCCGCAGCAGCGGTTGTTGCTGGAGACGTCGTGGGAGGCGATCGAGCGGACCGGGATCGACCCGGCGTCGCTGCGCGGCAGCCGTACCGGCGTATTCGCCGGGGTCATGTACCACGACTACGCGACCAGCGTGTCGTTCCCGCCGGAGGTGATGGGGTTCGTCGGCACCGGCACCGCCGGAAGCGTGGCGACCGGTCGCCTTTCCTACACCTTCGGGCTGGAAGGCCCGGCGGTGACGGTGGACACCGCGTGCTCCTCCTCGCTGGTGGCGTTGCACCTGGCATCGCAGGCGCTGCGGAGTGGTGACTGCTCGCTGGCGCTGGCCGGCGGTGTGACCGTGATGGCCAACCCGGGACCGTTCATCGACTTCAGTGCGCAGGGCGGACTGGCCGGTGACGGCCGGTGCAAGTCGTATTCGGATGCGGCCGACGGCGTCAACTGGGCCGAGGGTGTGGGCATGCTGGTGCTGGAGCGGCTGTCGGACGCGCGCCGCAACGGCCACCGGGTGCTCGCGGTGGTGCGTGGTTCTGCGGTGAACCAGGACGGTGCGTCGAACGGGTTGACGGCGCCGAACGGTCCCTCCCAGCAGCGGGTGATCCGTCAGGCGTTGGCCGGGGCCGGGCTCTCGGTGTCCGAGGTGGACGCGGTCGAGGGCCACGGTACGGGGACGACGCTGGGTGACCCGATCGAGGCGCAGGCGTTGCTGGCGACCTATGGTCAGGATCGGGACGAGGACCGGCCGCTGCTGCTGGGGTCGATCAAGTCGAACCTCGGTCACGCCCAGGCGGCTGCGGGTGTGGCCGGTGTGATCAAGATGGTGATGGCTCTGCGTCATGGGGTGCTGCCTCGGACGTTGCACGTGGACGAGCCGTCGTCGCATGTGGACTGGTCGGCGGGCGCGGTGGAGCTGCTGACCGAGCAGGTGGAGTGGCCGCAGACGGGTCGTCCGCGTCGGGCTGGTGTGTCGTCGTTCGGGATCAGCGGCACCAACGCGCACGTGATCTTGGAGCAGGGGCCGGAGGTTCCTGAGCGGGAGTCGCGTGACGAGGGCCAGGCGCCGGGTGCCGTGCCGTGGGTGGTGTCGGCGAGGACCCCTGAGGCGTTGCGTGAGCAGGCGAGCCGTCTGGGTGCGCTGGTGGAGACGGCCGACGAGCTTGACCCGGTGGATGTGGGGTCGTCGCTGGTGGGGTCGCGGTCGGTGTTCGAGCACCGTGCGGTGGTGGTCGGTGCCGGCCGTGGGGGGTTGCTGGCGGGGTTGGGTGCGGTGGCTTCCGGTGAGCCCACGGCGGGTGTGGTGTCCGGTGTGGCCGATGTGGTTGGGAAGTCGGTGTGGGTGTTCCCTGGTCAGGGGGCGCAGTGGGTGGGCATGGGTGCGCGGCTGCTGGAGGAGTCGGCGGTGTTCGCGGCTCGGATGGCCGAATGTGCGGCGGCGTTGGAGCCGTTCGTGGAGTGGTCGTTGCTGGATGTGGTGCGGCAGAGCGAGGGGGCTCCGTCGCTGGATCGGGTGGATGTGGTGCAGCCGGTGTCGTTCGCGGTGATGGTGTCGTTGGCGGCGGTGTGGGAGTCGCTGGGGGTTCGCCCTGATGCGGTGGTGGGTCATTCGCAGGGTGAGATCGCGGCGGCGGTGGTGGCGGGTGGCCTGTCGTTGTCCGACGGCGCCCGGGTGGTGGCGCTGCGCAGTCAGGTGATCGGGCGTGGGCTGGCGGGGTTGGGGGCGATGGCGTCGGTCGCGCTGCCGGTCGAGCAGGTCGCGGAACGGGTGGCGGCGTGGGACGGGCGGATCTCGGTGGCGGCGGTGAACGGTCCGAACTCGGTGGTGGTGGCCGGTGAGATCGCAGCCGTCGAGGAACTGGTGGAGCAACTGAGCACTGAAGAGGTGCGGGTGCGGCGGATCGCGGTGGATTACGCCTCGCATTCGGCGCAGGTGGATTTGATCGGCGAGGAGCTGGCGCAGGTTCTGGCGGGGGTGGTGCCGCAGCCGGTGCGGGTGCCGATGCTGTCGACGGTGACCGGCCAGTGGGTGGAGGGCCAGGAGCTCGATGGCGGGTACTGGTGTGACAATCTGCGGCGCACGGTGGCTTTCGCTCCGGCGATAGGAGAGTTGCTGGAGCAGCGGTATCGAGTGTTCGTCGAGGTGAGTTCGCATCCGGTGCTCACGGTCGGGGTCGGCGAGTGCGTGGACGCGGCCGAGGTGGAGGCCGTGATCGCCGGGACGTTGCGCCGCGATGAGGGCGGTCTGGAGCGGGTGCTGGCCTCGGCGGCCGAGCTGTTCGTGCGCGGCGTGAAGGTGGACTGGCAGCAGGTGCTGCCCGGTGGTCGGCGGGTGGATCTGCCCACCTACGCCTTCCAGCACCAGCGGTTCTGGCCGGTGGGAGCGGGTTCCCAGGTGGGGAATGTGGCCGCGGCGGGGCTGGCGGTGGCGGGGCATCCGCTGCTGGGCGCCGCCGTGGGCCTGGCCGACTCCAACGGGGTGTTGCTGACCGGGCGGTTGTCGCTCTCGTCACATCCGTGGCTCGCCGATCACGCGGTGTCCGGGACGGTGATTTTCCCGGGTACCGGGTTCCTTGAGCTGGCGGTGCGGGCCGGTGACCAGGTCGGTTGTGACCTGGTGGAGGAGCTCACCCTGACGGCGCCGCTGGTGCTCGGCGAGGCCGACGCCGTCGCGGTGCAGGTGTGGGTGGGCGCCACGCAGGAGACGGGCCACCGGAGCGTGAACATCTACGCCCGGTCGGCGCAGGCCGCCGACGACGTGCCGTGGGTGCGGCACGCCACCGGCACGCTGGCCGTCGGCGCCCCGGTCACCGGTGCTCCCGATGCCGGGCCGTTCGACGCGACGGTCTGGCCCCCGGCCGGCGCGACCGCGATCGGGCTGGACGGAGTGTACGAAGGGCTGGCCGCGGGCGGGTTCGAGTACGGCCCGGTGTTCCAGGGATTGCGGGCGGCCTGGCGTGGTGCCGATGGCGCGGTGTTCGCCGAGGTCGCGCTGCCCGAGCAGACGGCATCGAGCGCGGGTTCGTTCGGGGTGCATCCGGCGCTGCTGGACGCGGCGTTGCACGCGGTGCCGTTCGTCGGGCTGGAGCCGGTCGAGGGCGGCCGGCTGCCGTTCTCCTGGGGGCAGGTGAATCTGCAGGCCACCGGAGCGGCGATGCTGCGCGTGCGACTGCTCCGGACGGGTGATGACGCCGTGTCGCTGACGGCGGTGGACGCCGCCGGGGAGCCGGTGCTGTCGGCGCGGTCGCTGGTGCTGCGCCCGTTCACGCCTGATCAGCTCGCCGTCGGCGGCGGTCAGGTGGCGGAGCGGGATGGGTTGTTCCGGCTGGACTGGACCCCGCTTTCCGAGATTTCGGTGGCTGATCCGGCGTCGGTGGCGGTGGTCGGTTTCTCTGGGTTCGAGCCGGACGCCCTGGGCCTCGTGGCGGTGTGGGAGTCGGCCGGGCACTCGGTGCCGGTTCACCGTGATCTGTCGGCGTTGGGCGAGGCGGGGCCGGTGCCGGGGACGGTGCTGGCCGAGGTGGTGACCGATTCCGCCGAGGACGCGGTGGCCTCGGCGCGTGCGGTGACGGCCGAGGTGCTGGGTCTGTTGCAGGGGTGGCTGGCCGATGAGCGGTTCGGCGGCTCGCGCCTGGTGTTCGTTACCCGGGGCGCGGTCGCGGCCGGTGAGGATGAGACGGTCTCCGATCTGGCGGCCGCTGCCGTGTGGGGCCTGGTGCGTAGTGCGCAGTCGGAGAACCCGGGCCGGTTCGCGCTGGTCGATCTGGGCCCTGGTGAGTACGGAGACGAGTATCCGGACCCGGGTGCGGATGAGACCTCGCCCGGTGCGCCGAGGGCCGCGCTTCCCGCGCTGCTGAGCGGGGTGCTGGCTTCCGGTGAGCCGCAGGTGGCGGTGCGCGAGGGTGGGGTGCGGGTGCCGAGGTTGGCGTCGCTGACCTCGGGTGCGGGTCTGTTGCCTCCGTCGGGTACGGCGTGGCGGCTGGGGAGTCAGGCCAAGGGCAGTCTGGACGCGCTGGAGTTGCTTCCGTTCCCGCAGGCGGCCGAGCCGCTGGAGGCTGGTCAGGTTCGGCTGGCGGTGCGTGCGGCGGGGGTGAACTTCCGTGACCTGCTGGACGGGTTGAACGCGCTGGGGTGGTTCCAGGACAAGGTCGGCCTGATGGGTGGCGAGGCCGCCGGTGTGGTGCTTGAGGTCGGCCCGGGGGTTGAGGACCTGCGGGTGGGTGACCGGGTGGTCGGCCTCACCGAGGGCGGCTTCGGCCCGGTGGTGGTCACCGGTGCCGGCGGGGTGACCAGGATCCCCGACGGGGTCTCCTTCGAGGAGGCCGCGACGATCCCGGTCTCGTTCCTCACCACCTACTACGGGCTGATGGATCTGGCCGGCTTGCGCGAGGGCGAGTCACTGCTGGTCCACGCGGGCACCGGTGGGACCGGGATGGCGGCGATCCAGCTGGCCCAGCGGCTCGGGGTCGAGGTGTTCGCCACGGCCAGCCCGGCGAAGTGGGACGTGCTGCGGTCGATGGGCATCCCGGACGACCACATCGCCTCCTCGCGCACCCTGGAGTTCGAGGAGCGTTTCCGGGAGGTGTGTGGTGAGCGGGGCATCGATGTGGTGCTCAACTCGCTGACGGGTGAGTTCATCGACGCCTCGGCGCGGCTGCTGCGCCCCGGGGGCCGGTTCGTGGAGATGGGCAAGCTGGACATCCGCGACCAGGAGCAGTTCCCCGGGCTGGAGTACCACTGGTTCGACGTACTGGACGCCGGTCCCGAGCGGTTGCGGCAGATCCTGGCCGAGCTGATGGAGTTGTTCGCGGCCGGTGAGTTGCGGCCGTTGCCGGTGACGGCGTGGGATGTGCGCCGTGGCCGGGAGGCGTTCCGGTTCATGAGCCAGGCCAGGCACACCGGCAAGATCGTGCTGACCATGCCCCGGGTCTGGGACCCGCAGGGCACGGTGCTGATCACCGGCGGCACCGGTGGTCTGGGTGCGGAGCTGGCCCGGCACCTGGTGGCCGAGCACGGGATGCGGCATCTGCTGCTGGTCAGCCGCCGGGGTCTGGAGGCTCCGGGTGCGGTCGAGTTGCAGGCCGAGCTGATCGCGCACGGTGTCGAGGTCACCGTCGCGGCCTGCGACATGGCCGACCGGGACGCGGTTGCCGACCTGCTGGCCGGGGTGGATGCCGAGCATCCGCTGACCGCGGTGATCCACGCGGCCGGAGTCCTGGATGACGGGACGATCGCCTCGTTGACGCCGGAGCGGCTGGCCGGGGTGCTACGGCCGAAGGTGGACGCGGCGTGGCACCTGCACGAGCTGACCGAGGGCATGGATCTGGCCGGGTTCGTGGTGTTCTCCTCGCTTGCCGGGCTGATGGGCGGTGCGGGTCAGGGTAACTACGCGGCGGCGAACGCCTGGCTGGACGCGCTGATGGCGCGGCGTCGGGCGCAGGGATTGCCGGGGTTGTCGCTGGCGTGGGGTTTGTGGGCGCAGGCCACCGGGATGACCGGGGGAATGTCGCAGGCCGACGTGCAGCGGATGACCGCCGCGGGGCTGCCGCCGATCAGCACCGAGCAGGGGCTGGAGCTGTTCGACGCCGCCATCGACTCCGATGCGCCGCTGGTAATCCCGGTGCGGCTGAACATACCGGCGATGCCCGCTCAGCTGGTGCCGCCGCTGTTGCGCGGGCTGGTGCGCGGCACCCGTCGTACGGCGGCATCGGTGCCCGCCCTGGGCGAGGGCACCCTGTTGCGGCAGTTGGCCGGATTGACGCAGGCCGAGCGGACCCGGTTCGTGACCGACCTGGTCCGCACCCAGGCCGCTGCCGTCCTCGGGTACCCCTCGCTGGAGGCCGTGGACGTCAGGCGGGAGTTCCGCGAGCTGGGCTTCGACTCGCTGACCGCGATCGAGTTGCGCAACCGCCTCAACACCGCCACCGGGCTGCGGCTGCCCTCCACCCTCGTCTTCGACTACCCCACTCCCACCGCGCTGGGAGAGTACCTGCTGAGCGAGGTGCTCGGCGCGCACGGCGACGCCATCCTGCCGGTGGCCACGGTCTCGGTCGGAGACGACCCGGTCGCGATCGTCTCGATGGCCTGCCGCTACCCCGGAGGGGTGAACTCCCCGGAGGACCTGTGGCGGCTGGTCATCGAGGGCCAGGACGCCATCACCCCGCTGCCGACCGACAGAGGCTGGCAGACCCACGGTGACATCGACCTGAAGGGCGGATTCGTCTTCGACGCGCCCGAGTTCGACGCGGAGTTCTTCCGGATCTCGCCGCGTGAGGCGCTCGCGATGGACCCGCAGCAGCGGCTGCTGCTGGAGGCGGCCTGGGAGGTCCTGGAAAACGCGGGCATCGACCCGGACTCGTTGCGCGGCAGCGACACCGGCGTGTTCATCGGCTCCGTCGGCTCGGGCTACATGCCGGGGGAGGAGTCTCGCGGTCACATCATGACCGGGCAGCTGGCCAGTGTGGCCTCCGGCCGGATCTCGTACACCCTGGGCCTGGAGGGTCCTGCGGTGACGGTGGACACCGCGTGCTCGTCGTCGCTGGTGACCATCCACATGGCGGCGCAGGCCCTGCGCAACGGGGAGTGCTCGCTCGCGGTGGCCGGTGGCGTCACCGTCATATCGACCCTCGCGGCGTTCGGAGAGCTCGGTGAGCAGGGCGGCCTGGCACCGGACGCCCGCTGCAAGGCGTTCTCCGACTCGGCGGACGGCATCGGATGGTCCGAGGGCGTCGGCCTGGTGATGCTGGAGCGGCTGTCGGACGCCCAGCGCAACGGCCACCAGGTGCTCGCGATCGTTCGCGGGTCGGCGATCAACCAGGACGGCGCGTCCAACGGTCTGACCGCGCCGAACGGCCCCTCGCAGCGGCGGGTGATCCGCAAGGCCCTGGCCGTCGCCGGGCTGTCCGCCGACGAGGTGGACGCGGTCGAGGCGCACGGCACCGGCACCGCCCTGGGCGACCCGATCGAGGCGCAGGCGCTGCTGGCGACCTACGGCCAGGACCGGCCGGAGGAACGGCCGCTGCTGCTGGGTTCGGTGAAGTCGAACATCGGCCACACCCAGGCCGCCGCGGGCGTCGCGGGTGTGATCAAGATGGTGATGGCTCTGCGGCACGGCATGCTGCCCAGGACGCTGCACGTGGACGAGCCGTCCTCGCACGTGGACTGGGCCTCGGGTGCGGTGGAGCTGCTGACCGAGCCGGTCGAGTGGCCGCGGAACGGTCACCCCCGCCGGGCGGCGGTGTCGTCGTTCGGCATCAGCGGCACCAACGCCCACATGATCCTGGAGCAGGGACCCGAGGCGGCGGAGCCGACGGCCGAGGAGCCCACCGGACCGGCGGGCGGCGTACTGCCCTGGGTGATCTCGGCTCGTACGGCCGACGCGGTACGGGCGCAGGCCGGGCGGTTGACGGCGCATGTGCGCGCCAGGGGCGAGCTCGACCCGGTGGACGTGGGCTCGTCACTGGTGTCGTCGCGGTCGGTGTTCGACCACCGCGCGGTGGTGGTCGGGCGTGACCGGGAGGAACTGCTGGCGGGACTGGCGGCGGTCGTCTCCGGAGACTCGGCGACGAGCGTGGTGCGCGGCTCGGCAGATGTGAACGGCCTGACGGTGTGGGTGTTCCCCGGCCAGGGGGCGCAGTGGGCGGGCATGGGTGCGCGGCTGCTGGAGGAGTCGGCGGTGTTCGCGGCTCGGATGGCCGAATGCGCAGCGGCGCTGGAGCCGTTCGTGGACTGGTCGCTGCTGGACGTGGTCCGGCAGAGCGAGGGTGCCCCGTTGCTGGATCGGGCAGATGTGGTGCAGCCGGTCTCGTTCGCGGTGATGGTGTCGCTGGCGGCGGTGTGGGAGTCGCTGGGAGTGCGGCCGGACGCGGTGGTGGGTCATTCGCAGGGTGAGATCGCCGCGTCGGTGGTGGCCGGTGGCCTGTCGTTGCAGGACGGCGCGAGGGTGGTGGCGCTGCGCAGCCGGTTGATCGCCGAGCGGCTGTCCGGGCACGGGGTGATGCTGTCGGTGATGGCGCCGGTGGAGCAGGTGCGTGCGGCGCTCGCCGAGGACGGTCTGCTGGACCGGATCTCGATCGCCGCGGTCAACGGGCCCAGGGTGGTCACCGTCGCCGGCGACGGAGAGGCCATGCGGGTGCTGGAGCGGCGCCTGTCGGCCGAAGGCGTCATGCGCTGGCAGCTGGCCGGTGCGGACTTCGCCGCGCACTCGCCCCAGGTCGAGCGGTTCCGCGACGACCTGCTCTCGGATCTGGCGGAGGTGGCGCCGCGTGCGGCGCGGGTGGCGATGTTGTCGACGGCGACCGGGCGGTGGCTGGACGGCACGGAGCTGGACGCCGGCTACTGGTACGAGAACGTGCGGCGGACGGTGGAGTTCGCGCCGGCGGTCGAGCGGCTGCTGGCGGAGCGGTATCGGGTGTTCGTCGAGGTCGGCCCGCACCCGCTGCTGACGTTGGGAATCGAGCAGGCCGTGGACGCGGCGGGGGTGGCCGCGGTGGTCGCCGGGACGCTGCGCCGCGACGAGGGCGGCATGGATCGGGTGCTGGTCTCGGCGGCCGAGCTGTTCGTACGCGGCGTGAAGGTGGACTGGCAGCAGGTGCTGACCGGCGGTCGGCGGGTCGACCTGCCGACATACGCCTTCCAGCATCGGCGTTACTGGCCGAGCGGGGTGCGGATCGCCGATGCCCGAGGGCTCGGCCTCGTCGCGGCCGGGCATCCGCTGCTGGGCGCCGCGGTCGGGCTCGCCGACTCCGACGGCGCGCTGCTCACCGGCCTGATGTCGGTGCGCGCGCATCCCTGGCTCGCCGATCACGCGGTGGCCGACACGGCGCTGTTCGCCGGCACCGGGTTCCTTGAGCTGGCGATCCGGGCGGCGGACCAGGTCGGCTGCGACCGAGTGGAGGAGCTCACCCTGGCCGCCCCGCTGGTGCTCGCCCCGGACGGCGCCGTCGCCGTCCAGGTGGTGGTGAGCGCGTCCGACGAGACGGGCCGCAGGAACCTCGCGATCTACGCGCGGCTCGCCGACGCGCCGGACCAGCCCTGGGTACGGCACGCGGCCGGTGTGCTGGGCGTCGGAGCGCGTACGGCGCGGTTCGACACGGCCGTCTGGCCGCCCGAGGGCGCGACGCCCATCGCGCTGGACGGGCTGTACGACGATCTGGCCGAGGGCGGCGTGGTTTACGGACCCACCTTCAAGGGACTGCGGGCGGCCTGGCAGCGCGACGGGGAGATCTTCGCCGAGGTCGAGGTGCCGGAGGAGGTCGGCGACGTCGGTCTGTTCGGCCTGCATCCCGCATTGCTGGACGCGGCGTTGCAGCCCGCCTCGTTCATGGATCTGACGGAGCAGGGCCAGGGGCGGCTGCTGTTCTCCTGGAGCGGCGTCTGCCTGCACGCCAACGGCGCTTCGGCGTTGCGGGTGCGGCTGGTCAAGACCGGAAGCGGTTCGGTGTCGCTGGCGGCGGTGGACGCCGAGGGCGCGCCGGTGCTTACGGCGGAGTCGCTGGTGTTCCGGCCGGTGTCCGCGGACCAGATGCTCGCCTCCGGCGGCCAGGGACCGGAGCGGGACGCGCTGTTCACTCTGGAGTGGGTGGTCGCGCCCACGGTCGTCTCTCCGACGGACGCGGTGGCAGGCCTGGACTGTGTCGAGCTGGACTGGCCGGAACCGGGCCGTCCGGGACTGGGCGAGCTGCGCTGGGCCGAGCCGGGTCAGACCGAGCCCGGGGCACTGGACCGGGTGCCGGACGTCGTGACCGTCGAGATCGGCTCGCCCGCCGAGGCGGGCGGGGCGTCGGCGGCACGGGAGCTGACCGGCCGGGTGCTGGAGCTGCTGAGGCAGTGGCTGGCCGATGACCGGTTCACCGAGTCGAGGTTGGTACTGGTCACCCGGGGCGCGGTCGCCGGCGGGGAAGACGAGAGCGTCACGGATCCGGCGGCGGCCGCGGTCTGGGGGCTCGTACGCGTCGCGCAGGCCGAGAACCCCGGACGCTTCGTACTGGTCGACGTGGACGAGCGGGAGACCGGGCTGTCGGCACTGCCCGAGGCGCTGGCCTGCGGCGAGCCACAGATGGCGATCCGCGAACACGTGGTCCGCGTTCCCCGGCTGGTCCGCCTGACCCCGGGTGAGGACGGCGCGCGGCGGCCGGACCTCGACGGCACCGTTCTGATCACGGGTGGTACGGGCGGTCTGGGAAGCAACCTGGCCCGGCATCTGGTGGCCGAGCACGGGGTCCGGCACCTGCTGCTGACCAGCGGAAGAGGGCTGGACGCTCCGGGCGCGGTGGAGTTGCAGGCCGAGCTGATCGCGCACGAGGTCGAGGTCACCGTCGTCGCCTGCGACCTGGCCGACCGGGACCAGGTCGCGGAACTGCTCGCCGGCGTGCCGGCGGAGCACCCGCTCACCGCGGTCATCCACACCGCGGGCGTCCGTGACGACGGCATGATCCCGTCGCTGGACGCGCAGCGGCTGGCCAACGTGTTCGGGCCCAAGGTCGACGGCGCCTGGCACCTGCACGAGCTCACCCGGAACCTCGACCTGGCCGCCTTCGTCATGTACTCCTCGATGGCCGGGCTGGTCGGCGGCGCCGGACTGGGCGGTTACGCGGCGGCCAACGCCTACCTGGACGCCCTCGCCCAGCACCGCCGGGCACAGGGCATGCCGGGCCTGTCCCTGGTGTGGGGGCCGTGGGCGGCGGACGCCGGCATGGCCGGAGAGCTCTCCGAGACGGACCTGCGCCGGCTCACGGCCGCGGGATTCCAGCTCTTCTCCTTCGCCGAGGGGTTGGCGCTGTTCGACGCGGTTCTGGGCTGCGACACGCCGGTGGTGGCACCGGTCCGGCTCAACCTGCCGGCGCTGCGGGCGTTCGGTGAGGTGCCACCGCTGTTGCGCTCGCTGGTACGGGGCACCCGCCGTACGGCGGCGGCCCCGGTGTCGGGCGCGGACGGGGCGCTGCTGCGGCAGCTGGCCGGGCTGCCCCCCGCCGACCGCAGCCGACTGGTGACCGAGCTGGTCCGAGCCCAGGCCGCCACGGCGCTGGGACACGACTCTCCCCAGATGGTGGAGGTGCGGCGGGAGTTCCGCGAGCTGGGCTTCGACTCCCTCACCGCCGTCGAACTGCGCAACCGGCTCAACGCCGCCACCGGGCTGCGGCTGCCCGCCACCCTGGTGTTCGACTACCCGACCCCCGTGGTGCTGGCGGAGTTCCTGCTGGCCGAACTGCTGGGTGAGCACGGTGACGTCGTCGTCCCGACGGCGATCGCGTCGGTGGCCGACGACCCGATCGTGATCGTGTCGATGGCCTGCCGCTATCCGGGTGAGGTGCGCTCTCCCGAGGATCTGTGGCGGCTCGTCACCGAGGGGCGCGACGCCATCTCCCCGCTGCCGGTAGACCGGGGCTGGCAGGTGAACGGCGAGCTGGACTTCCACGGCGGTTTCATGTCCGACGCCGCGGACTTCGACGCCGGGTTCTTCGGGATCTCGCCGCGTGAGGCCCTGGGGATGGACCCGCAGCAGCGCGTTCTGCTGGAAACCACCTGGGAGGCGTTCGAACGCGCCGGAATCGACCCGGTGTCGCTGCGGGGCAGCGACACCGGTGTCTACGTCGGCGCGAGCGGTTCGGGCTACATCCCGTCGGACGAGGCCCGCGGTTTCATGGTGACGGGCCAGGCGGGGAGCGTGACCTCGGGCCGGCTGTCCTACACGCTGGGTCTGGAGGGCCCGGCGGTGACGGTGGACACCGCGTGTTCGTCGTCACTGGTGGCGATGCACATGGCGGCGCAGGCGCTGCGCTCGGGTGACTGCGACCTGGCACTGGCCGGCGGTGTGACCGTGGTGGCCACGCCGATGGGGATCGTGGAGTTCAGCGCTCAGGGCGGGCTCGCCGCCGACGGGCGGTGCAAGTCCTACTCCGACGCCGCCGACGGCACCAGCTGGGCCGAGGGCGTGGGCATGGTGGTCCTGGAGCGCCTGTCCGACGCGCGGCGCAACGGCCACCGGGTCCTGGCCGTCCTGCGGGGTTCCGCGGTGAACCAGGACGGCGCGTCCAACGGGCTGACCGCGCCGAACGGTCCCTCGCAGCAGCGGGTGATCCGCCAGGCCCTGGCCGGCGCCGGCCTGACCCCCGCCGAGGTGGACGCGGTCGAGGGCCATGGCACGGGCACCGCGCTGGGTGACCCGATCGAGGCCCAGGCACTGCTCGCCACCTACGGCCAGGACCGGCCGGAGGACCGGCCGCTGCTGCTCGGATCGCTGAAGTCGAACATCGGTCACACCCAGGCGGCCTCCGGCGTGGCCGGTGTGATCAAGATGGTCATGGCGATGCGGCACGGCGTGCTGCCCAGGACGCTGCACGTGGACGAGCCGTCCTCGCACGTGGACTGGACCTCGGGCGCGATAGAGCTGCTGACCGAGCCGGCCGAGTGGCCGTCGGCCGACCACCCCCGCCGGGCGGCGGTGTCGTCGTTCGGCATCAGCGGCACCAACGCCCACGTGATCATCGAACGGCCGGAGGCGCAGGACGCGGAGTCCGAGGGCGCGGAGTCCGAGAACCGCCCACCCGCGCCGGACGGTGCCGTGCCGGTCCTGGTCTCCGGCCGGTCGGCGGAGGCACTGCGGGCACAGGCCGAGCGGCTCGCGGCGTACGTGGACGACGAGCCCGGTCTGCGCCTGGCCGACGTGGCGTACTCGACGGCCACCACGCGCTCGGCGTTCGAGTACCGGGCGGCCGTGGTGGCCGCCGACCACGCCGGTCTGGAAGCCGGCCTGCGGGCACTGGCGGAAGGCCGGCCCGGTGCGGGCGTGCTGCGGGGGTCGGCCGCGGCCGAATCGAAGCCGGCGGTGCTGTTCACCGGCCAGGGCAGCCAGCGGGCCGGGATGGGCCGGGAGCTGTACGACCGTTTCCCGGTGTTCGCGACGGCGCTGGACGCGGTGGTCGCCGAGCTGGACCCGCTGCTGGACGGGTCACTGCGCGAAGTGCTGTTCGCCGAGCCCGGCACGGCCGAGGCGGAGCTGCTGGACCGGACCGGCTGGGCGCAGCCCGCGCTGTTCGCGGTGGAGACGGCGCTGTTCCGGCTCGTCGAGTCGTGGGGAGTCCGCCCCGAGATCATGGCGGGACACTCGATCGGGGAGATCACCGCGGCGCACGTGGCCGGGGTACTGTCCCTGTCGGACGCCTGCGCGCTGGTGGCGGCGCGTGGCCGGTTGATGCAGGCGCTGCCCGCCGGCGGGGCGATGGTGGCGGTGCGGGCCTCGGAAGAGGAGATCGCCGAGCTGCTGGCCGGGCGTGAGACCGAGGTGTCGATCGCGGCCGTGAACGGTCCGGCGTCCGTGGTGATCTCCGGGGATGAGCAGGCCGTTCTCGAGGTCGCGGCCGCACTGGAGAAGCGGGCGGTCAAGACCCGGCGGTTGCGGGTCTCGCACGCCTTCCACTCGCCGCTGATGGACCCGATGCTGGAGGACTTCCGCACCCTGGCCCGGACGTTGACCTTCAGCGCGCCGCGGATTCCGATCGTGTCCACGGTGACCGGTGAGATGGCCACGGCCGAGCGGCTGTGCTCGCCGGACTACTGGGTGGAGCAGGTGCGGAGCGCGGTGCGCTTCGCCGACGGGGTGCGGACGCTGCACCGGCAGGGTGCCACGGCCTACGTGGAACTCGGGCCGGACGGGGTGCTCACCGCGATGGCCGCCGACACCCTGGCCGAGCTCACCGCCCAGGACTCGCCCGCCCAGCTCTCCGGCACCGACGCGGTACTGGCGCCGGTGCTCCGCGGTGACCGGGACGAGCAGTCGACGATCATGACGGCCCTGGCCGAGCTGCACGTGCGCGGAGTACCGGTGGACTGGCGGGCGGTGCTCCGGGGCGGGCATCGGATCGACCTGCCGACGTACGCGTTCCAGCGTCAGCGGTTCTGGCCCGACGTGGTCGGCTCCCAGCTGGGGAACGTGGCCGCGGCGGGCCTGGCCTCCGCGGGGCACCCGCTGCTGGGTGCCGCGGTCGGTCTGGCCGACTCGGCCGGAGTATTGCTCACCGGCAGGCTGTCGCTGCGGACGCATCCGTGGCTGGCCGACCACGCGGTGGCCGGAACGGTGATCTTCCCGGGCACCGGGTTCCTTGAGCTCGCCATCCGGGCCGGTGACCAGGTCGGCTGCGACCTGGTGGAGGAGCTCACCCTGACCGCGCCGCTGATGCTGGGCGAGCGGGACGCCGTCGCGGTGCAGGTGTGGGTGGGTGCGGCGGCGGAGTCCGGCCGCCGCAACCTGAGCGTCTACGCCCGCCCGGCCGAGGCCGCCGACGACGAGCCGTGGGTGCGGCACGCCACCGGCGTGCTGGCCGTGGCCGACGGTCGCTCTCGCTCGCTCGCCGACATCGCGGCCGGCTTCGACGCGGCGGTGTGGCCGCCGCGTGACGCGACGGCCATCCAGCTGGACGGCCTCTACGACCAGTTCGCCGCGGGCGGTTTCCACTACGGGCCGGTGTTCCAGGGACTGGGAGCGGCCTGGCGGGGCGCGGACGGCGCGGTGTACGCCGAGGTCGTCCTGCCCGAGCAGGCGCAGTCGAGTGCGGGTTCGTTCGGGGTGCATCCCGCGCTGCTGGACGCGGCGCTGCACTCGGTGAGTTTCGTCGGCCTGGACGACTCCGAGAGCGGAAGGATGCCGTTCTCGTGGGGTGAGGTGTGCCTGCACGCCGGTGGTGCGTCGGTGCTGCGGGTGCGGGTGGCCAGGACCGGTGGTGACGCGGTCTCGGTGATCGCGGTGGACGGCGCGGGGGAGCCGGTGCTGTCGGCGCGTTCCCTGGTGCTGCGACCGGTCGCGGCCGACCAACTGGCCGTCGGCGGCCGCGACCTGTACCGGGACTCGCTGTTCCAGCTGACCTGGACGGCGTCGTCCGAGACGGCGACGGAGAACGGCACCGGGCTCGACCCGGTCGCGCCCGTCCTGGATCTGGCGTCGGATCCGGAGGCGGCACTGGCGGCGCTGGAGACCATCCCGGAGACGGTGACCGTCGCGGTCGGTTCCACCGAGCAGGGCGACGTGGTCGCCGGGGTTCACGAACTGACCGCCGCGGCGCTGAGCCTGCTGCAGGCATGGTCGGCCGACGATCGCTGCCGCCGCTCCCGGCTGGTCTTCGTGACCAGGGGCGCCGTCACGACGAGCGAGGGCGAGACCGTCGCGGACCTGGCGGCTGCCACGGTGTGGGGGCTGGTGCGGTCGGCCCAGTGGGAGGACCCGGGCCGCTTCGTACTGGTCGACGTCGACGACGAGCCGTCCTCGTCCGTACTGGCCGGAGTGCTGGCCTCCGGCGAGCCGCAGGCGGCGGTGCGCGAGGGCGGGGTGCGGGTCCCGCGCCTGGCACGGGTGGCGGCGGCCGATGAGGCCGGACGGCCCTGGAACCCGGGCGGCACGGTGCTGATCACCGGTGGGACCGGTGGTCTGGGAGCGCAGTTCGCGCGGCACGTGGTGGCCGAGCGCGGGGTGCGCCACCTGCTGCTGGCGAGCCGCCGGGGCCTGGACGCGCCCGGCGCGCTGGAGCTGCGGGCCGAGCTGATCGCGCACGGTGTCGAGGTCGGGATCGTGGCCTGCGACGTGGCGGACCGGGACGCGGCGGCGGCGCTGCTGGCAGAGGTGCCGGCCGAGCACCCGCTCACCGCGGTGATCCACACCGCCGGTGTGCTGGACGACGGCATGATCACCTCGTTGACGCCGGAGCGGCTGGACAACGTGCTGCGGCCGAAGGTGGACGCGGCCTGGCATCTGCACGAGCTGACCCGGGGCCTGGACCTGGCGGCGTTCGTGCTGTTCTCCTCGCTGGCCGGGGTGATGGGCAACGCGGGGCAGGGCAACTACGCCGCCGCGAACGTCTTCCTGGACGCGCTGGCCCAGCACCGGCGGGCCGAGGGACTGCCCGCGCTCTCGCTGGCCTGGGGCGCCTGGACCCAGGACGTCGGAATGACCAGCACGCTGGACGACACCGACATGCGCAGGATGGCGCGGGCGGGGATGCCGTCGCTCTCGCTTGAGCAGGGCCTGGCGTTGTTCGAGGCCGCCGTCGCGCTTGAGCAGGCGGTGCTGGTTCCTGTCCGGCTGCACCTGCCGTCGCTGCGGACGCAGGGTGACGTGCCGGCGGTGCTGCGCGGGCTGGTGCGAGGCGGGCGCAGGTCGGCGGCGTCGGGCTCGGTGGTGGCCGCGACGCTGCTGCAGAGGCTGGCCCCGCTGGGTCTGGCGGAGCGCACCGAGGTCCTGCTGGATCTGGTGCGTACCGAGGTGGCGGTCGTGCTCGGGCACGCGTCGCCGGAGACCGTGGAGGTGCGCAGGGAGTTCCGCGAGCTGGGCTTCGACTCCCTCACCGCCGTCGAGCTGCGCAACCGGCTGAACAGCGTGAGCGGGCTGCGGTTGCCGGCCACCCTGGTGTTCGACTACCCGACGCCGGCCACGCTGGCGGAGTTCCTGCTGTCCGAACTGCTCGGTGAGGACGCCGACGTGGTCATCCCCGCGTCGGTGGTACCGGTCGCGGACGACCCGATCGTGATCGTGGGCATGGCCTGCCGCTACCCGGGTGGAGTCACCTCGCCGGAGGACCTGTGGCGCCTGGTCAGCGAAGGCGGGGACGCGATCACCCCCTTCCCGACGACGCGCGGCTGGAGTCGCGGCTCCCTCGAGGGGAGCACCGAGAGCCGGGCCGTCAACTACGTGGAAGCGGGCGGCTTCCTGCACGAGGCGGGAGAGTTCGACCCGGGGTTCTTCGGGATCTCGCCGCGTGAGGCGCTCGCGATGGACCCGCAGCAGCGGCTCCTGCTGGAGACCACCTGGGAGGCGATCGAGCGCACCGGGATCGACCCGACCTCGCTGCGCGGCAGCCGTACCGGCGTGTTCGCCGGAGTCATGTACCACGACTACGCGACCAGCATGCCGTTCCCCGCGGACGTGGTGGGCTTCATGGGTACCGGCACCGCGGGAAGCGTCGCGACCGGGCGTATCTCCTACACGCTGGGCTTGGAGGGCCCGGCGGTGACGGTGGACACCGCGTGCTCCTCCTCGCTGGTCGCGCTGCACCTGGCCGCGCAGGCACTGCGCGGAGGTGACTGCTCGCTGGCGCTGGCCGGTGGCGTGACGGTGATGGCCACTCCGAGCCCGTTCATCGACTTCACCGGTCAGGGCGGCCTCGCCGGCGACGGGCGGTGCAAGTCCTACTCGGACGCGGCCGACGGCGCGGGCTGGTCCGAGGGTGTGGGCATGCTGGTGCTTGAGCGGCTGTCGGACGCGCGCCGCAACGGCCACGAGGTGCTCGCGGTCGTGCGGGGTTCCGCGGTGAACCAGGACGGCGCCTCCAACGGTCTGACGGCACCGAACGGTCCCTCGCAGCGGCGCGTCATTCGTCAGGCGCTCGCCGGGGCGAGGTTGTCACCGAACGAGGTGGACGCGGTCGAGGGCCACGGGACCGGCACGGTTCTGGGTGACCCGATCGAGGCACAGGCGCTGCTCGCGACCTACGGCAAGGACCGGGACGAGGACCGGCCGCTGCTGCTGGGGTCGATCAAGTCGAACCTGGGTCACACCCAGGCGGCGGCGGGTGCGGCCGGTGTGATCAAGATGATCATGGCGATGCGTCATGGGGTGCTGCCTCGGACGTTGCACGTGGATGAGCCGTCCTCGCATGTGGACTGGGCCTCGGGCGCGGTGGAGCTGCTGACCGAGGCGACGGAGTGGCCGCGGACCGGTCGTCCGCGTCGGGCGGGTGTGTCGTCGTTCGGGATCAGTGGCACCAACGCGCACGTGATCATCGAGCAGCCCGAGGTCGCGACGGTGGCACGTCCGCAGGACGATGGCGTGCTGCCCGGTGCGGAGGTGGAGCCGCCGGCGGTTCCGCTGGTGGTGTCGGGTCGTACGGGCGAGGCGCTGCGGGCGCAGGCGGGGCGGCTGGTCTCGCACCTGGAGGGTCGCGATGCCGCGCTGACCGATGTGGCGTTCTCGCTGGTGGGGTCGCGGTCGGTGTTCGAGCATCGTGCGGTGGTGGTCGGCGGGGATCGTGGGGGGTTGCTGGCGGGGTTGGGTGGGGTGGCGTCGGGTGAGTCGGTGCCTGGGGTGGTGTCCGGTGTGGCGGACGTTGATGGGAAGTCGGTGTGGGTGTTCCCGGGTCAGGGGGCGCAGTGGGTGGGCATGGGTGCGCGGCTGTTGGAGGAGTCGGGGGTGTTCGCGGCTCGGATGGCCGAATGTGCGGCGGCGTTGGAGCCGTTCGTGGAGTGGTCGTTGCTGGATGTGGTGCGGCAGGTGGAGGGGGCTCCGTCGCTGGATCGGGTGGATGTGGTGCAGCCGGTGTCGTTCGCGGTGATGGTGTCGTTGGCGGCGGTGTGGGAGTCGCTGGGGGTTCGCCCTGATGCGGTGGTGGGGCATTCGCAGGGTGAGATCGCGGCGGCGGTGGTGGCGGGTGGTCTGTCGTTGCAGGACGGTGCGCGGGTGGTGGCGTTGCGCAGCCGTTTGATCGGCGAGGAGCTGTCCGGGCGTGGGGCGATGGCGTCGGTGGCGCTGCCGGTCGAGCAGGTGGTCGATCGGGTGGCTGCCTGGGACGGGCGGATCTCGGTAGCGGCGATCAACGGCCCCAGTTCGGTGGTGGTGGCCGGTGAGGTCGCGGCGGTGGAGGAGCTGGTCGAAAGCCTTTCCGCTGAGGATGTGCGGGTGCGGCGGATCGCGGTGGATTACGCCTCGCATTCGGCGCAGGTGGATCTGATCGGCGAGGAGCTGGCGCAGGTTCTGGCGGGGGTGGTGCCGCAGTCGGTGCGGGTGCCGATGCTGTCGACGGTGACGGGTCAGTGGCTGGAGGGTCCGGAGCTGGAGGCCGGGTATTGGTGTGAGAATCTGCGGCGCACGGTGGCGTTCGCTCCGGCGGTTGGGCAGTTGCTGGAGCAGCGGTATCGGGTGTTTGTGGAGGTGAGTCCGCATCCGGTGCTGACGGTCGGTATCGGCGAGTGTGTGGACGAGACCGATGCCACCACGGTGATCGCCGGGACGTTGCGCCGCGATGAGGGTGGCTTGGAGCGGGTGCTGGTCTCGGCGGCGGAGTTGTTCGTCCGGGGCGTGAAGGTCGACTGGCAGCAGGTGCTGACCGGTGGCCGACGGATCGACCTGCCGACGTACGCCTTCCAGCACCAGTGGTTCTGGCCCGAGAGCACCGGTTCCGGTGCGGGGAATGTGGCTGCGGCCGGGTTGGCCGCGACGGATCATCCGCTGCTGGGCGCGGCGATGGGTCTGGCCGACTCCAATGGGGTGGTGCTGACCGGCCGTCTGTCGCTCTCGTCGCATCCGTGGCTCGCCGATCACACGGTGGCCGGGATGGTGATCTTCCCGGGCACCGGGTTCTTGGAGCTGGCGGTGCGGGCCGGTGACCAGGTCGACTGTGACGTGGTGGAGGAGTTGACGCTGGCGGCGCCGTTGGTGCTGGGTGAGGATGACGCGGTCGTGGTGCAGATCGCGGTGGGTGCGCCGGAGGAGAGTGGCCGGCGTGCGCTGAACGTCTATTCCCGGTCGGCGTCGGCCGCCGACGATGTGCCGTGGGTGCGGCACGCTACCGGCACACTGGCCACGGGCGGGCGGGCCGCCGTGCCGTTCGACGGGGCGGTGTGGCCTCCGGCGGGTGCGACGGTGATCGAGCTGGACGGGCTGTACGACGAACTGGCCACCAGAGGGCTGGGCTACGGTCCGGTGTTCCAGGGGCTGCGGTCCGTATGGCAGCGCGATGGGGAGATCTTCGCCGAGGTCGCCCTGCCGGAGCAGGCGACCTCGAGCGCGGGTTCGTTCGGGGTGCACCCGGCGCTGCTGGACGCGGCGTTGCACGCGGTGAGCTTCGCAGGTCTCGACGTGGTCGAGGGAGGTTGGCTGCCGTTCTCCTGGGGTGAGGTGAGTCTGCACGCGGGCGGGGCGGCGCTGCTGCGGGTCCGCCTGACCAGGATGGGTGCCGACTCGGTCTCGCTGACGGCGGTGGACCTGGCGGGAGAGCCGGTGCTGTCGGCGCGGTCGCTGATCGTGCGTCCCTTCACCCCCGACCAGCTGGTCGGCGCCGGTGGGGGGCGTGGTGTGGAGCGGGACTCCCTGTTCGGGGTGGACTGGGTCTCGTTGCCGGAGGTGGGGGGTGCGGAGCCCGAGGCGGATGTGGTCGAGCTGAGTGGAGAGCTCGCCTCGCTGGAGTCGGTGCCGGATGTGGTCATGGTCGCTGTGGGGTCGGCCGTTGCCGAGGACGTGGTGGAGTCGACGCACGCGGTGGTCGCGCAGGTGTTGGAACTGCTGCAGGAGTGGTTGGCCGATGAGCGGTTCGTCGGCTCGCGGTTGGTGTTCGTGACCCGGGGTGCGGTCGAGGCGCGGGATGGTGATGTGGTCGGGGATTTGGCGGGTGCGGCGGTGTGGGGGTTGGTGCGGTCGGCGCAGTGGGAGAATCCGGGCCGGTTCGTGCTGGTCGATGTCGATGTCGATGGTGATGGTGATGGTGGGTTGTCGTCGTCGGTGTTGGCGGGGGTGTTGGTTTCGGGTGAGCCGCAGGTGGCGGTGCGTGAGGGTGGGGTGTTGGTGCCGCGTTTGGTGCGGGTGGCGCCTGCGGAGGAGGTGGGTGGGTCGTGGGATCCGGAGGGGACGGTGTTGATCACTGGTGGTACCGGTGGTCTGGGAGGGAGTTTGGCTCGGCATGTGGTGGCCGAGCGTGGGGTGCGTCATCTGGTGTTGACCAGCCGTCGGGGGTTGGCTGCTCCGGGTGCGGTGGAGTTGCGGGCCGAGTTGATCGCGCATGGGGTGGAGGTCACGGTCGCGGCCTGTGACATGGCCGATCGCGAGCAGGTGGCGGGTCTGCTGGCCGGGATCGATGCCGACCATCCGCTGACCGCGGTCATTCACACCGCAGGTGTGCTGGAAGACGCGACGATTCCGTCACTGACCCCGGAGCGGCTGGGCAGGGTCCTGCGACCCAAGGTCGACGCCGTCTGGCATCTGCATGAACTCACCCGGGAACTGGACCTCGCGGCGTTCATCACCTACTCGTCCCTGTCGGGCGTCATGGGAGCACCAGGGCAGGGCAACTACGCGGCCGCGAACACGTTCCTCAACGCCTTGGCGCAGGTGCGCAGGGCCGAAGGGCTGCCCGCGCTCTCGCTGGCCTGGGGAGCCTGGACCCAGGACACCGGAATGACCGGCACGCTGAGCGATGCCGACATGCGGCGGATCACCCGTACGGGCATGCCGCCGCTCTCGGTGGAGCAAGGACTGGCGCTGTTCGACGCCGCCGGACGGGTGGCCCGGTCGGTGGTGATCCCGCTCCGGTTGGAGCTCGCGGTGCTGCGCGCCCACGGTGAGGTGCCGGCGTTGTTGCGGGGTTTGGTGCGGGGTGGTCGGCGGTCGGCGGCGTCGGGTTCGGTGGTGGCTGCGACGTTGTTGCAGCGGTTGGCTCCGTTGGGGGCGGCCGAGCGGGCCGAGGTTCTGGTGGACCTGGTGCGTGTCGAGGCGGCGATGGTGCTGGGTCATGCTTCGTCCGACATGGTGGAGGTGCGTCGGGAGTTCCGCGAGCTGGGCTTCGACTCCCTTACCGCGGTCGAGTTGCGCAACCGGCTGAACGCCGCGACGGGTTTGCGGTTGCCGTCCACGCTGGTGTTCGACTACCCGACACCGACCGTACTGGCGGACTTCCTGCTGGCCGAACTGCTCGGCGAGCACGCTGACGCGATCATTCCGGCGCCCGTCATGCCCCTGAACGACGATCCGATCGTGATCGTGGGCATGGCCTGCCACTTCCCGGGTGAGGTCGACTCACCGGAGGATCTGTGGCGGCTGGTCTCCGAGGACGGAGATGCGATCTCCGAGTTCCCGACCACGCGAGGCTGGGATCTGGGGGCGCTGTACAACCCGGACCGGGAGAGCCGGGGCACCAGCTATGTGCGCGAGGGTGGCTTCCTGGAGAGTGCCACGCAGTTCGATCCGGGGTTCTTCGGGATCTCGCCGCGTGAGGCGCTCGCGATGGACCCGCAGCAGCGGTTGTTGCTGGAGACGTCGTGGGAGGCGATCGAGCGGACGGGCGTGGACCCGACCTCGCTGCGCGGCAGCCGTACCGGCGTGTTCGCCGGCATCTTCTACCACGACTACGGGATGAGCGCGGAGTTCCCGCCGGAGGCGATGGGCTTCCTCGGTACCGGTACGGCGGGCAGCGTCGCGACCGGCCGGATCTCGTACGCGCTGGGCCTGGAGGGTCCGGCGGTGACGGTGGACACGGCGTGTTCGTCGTCGCTGGTGGCGATGCACATGGCGGCGCAGGCGCTGCGCTCCGGTGACTGCGACCTGGCACTGGCCGGTGGCGCGACCGTGATGGCCACCCCTGCGGTCTTCATCGACTTCAGCACCCAGGGAGGGCTGGCAGGCGATGGGCGGTGCAAGTCCTTCGCCGACACCGCGGACGGCACCAGCTACTCCGAGGGCGTGGGCATGCTGGTGCTTGAGCGGCTGTCGGACGCCCGCCGCAACGGCCACCGGGTGCTCGCGGTGGTGCGTGGTTCTGCGGTGAACCAGGACGGCGCGTCCAACGGTCTGACGGCGCCGAACGGTCCCTCCCAGCAGCGGGTGATCCGTCAGGCGCTCGCCGGCGCGGGCTTGTCCTTCACCGAGGTGGACGCGGTCGAGGGCCACGGCACCGGCACCACGCTGGGCGACCCGATCGAGGCGCAGGCACTCCTGGCCACCTACGGCAAGGATCGGGACGAGGACCGGCCGCTGCTGCTGGGGTCGATCAAGTCGAACCTCGGTCACACTCAGGCGGCTGCGGGCGTGGCCGGTGTGATCAAGATGGTGATGGCTCTGCGGCACGGGGTGCTGCCTCGGACGTTGCACGTGGACGAGCCGTCGTCGCATGTGGACTGGGCCTCTGGTGCGGTGGAGCTGCTGACCGAGCAGGTGGAGTGGCCGCAGACGGGTCGTCCGCGTCGGGCGGGTGTGTCGTCGTTCGGGATCAGCGGCACCAACGCACACGTGATCATCGAGCAGGGGCCCGAGGCTGCGGCGGTGGCTCCTTCACAGGACCTGGTACCGACCGCGGACATGGTTCCGGTGGTGGTGTCGGGTCGTACGGGTGGGGCGTTGCAGGCGCAGGCCGGGCGGCTCGTGTCGTACCTGGAGGGCGAGCCTGGTCTTGGGCTGACCGATGTGGCGTTCTCGCTGGTGTCGTCGCGGTCGGTGTTCGAGCACCGTGCGGTGGTGGTCGGCGGGGATCTCCTGACGGGGCTGGGTGCGGTTGCCTCGGGTGAGTTGGTGCCCGGGGTGGTGTCCGGTGTGGCCGATGTGGTTGGGAAGTCGGTGTGGGTGTTCCCGGGTCAGGGGGCGCAGTGGGTGGGCATGGGCGCGCGGCTGCTGGAGGAGTCGGCGGTGTTCGCGGCTCGGATGGCGGAGTGTGCGGCGGCGTTGGAGCCGTTCGTGGAGTGGTCGCTGCTGGATGTGGTGCGGCAGAGCGAGGGGGCTCCGTCGCTGGATCGGGTGGATGTGGTGCAGCCGGTGTCGTTCGCGGTGATGGTGTCGTTGGCGGCGGTGTGGGAGTCGCTGGGGGTTCGCCCTGATGCGGTGGTGGGTCATTCGCAGGGTGAGATCGCGGCGGCGGTGGTGGCGGGTGGCCTGTCGTTGTCCGACGGCGCGCGGGTGGTGGCGTTGCGCAGCCGTTTGATCGGCGAGGAGCTGTCCGGGCGTGGGGCGATGGCGTCGGTGGCGCTGCCGGTCGAGCAGGTGGTCGATCGGGTGGCTGCCTGGGACGGGCGGATCTCGGTAGCGGCGATCAACGGCCCCAGTTCGGTGGTGGTGGCCGGTGAGGTCGCGGCGGTGGAGGAGCTGGTCGAAAGCCTTTCCGCTGAGGATGTGCGGGTGCGGCGGATCGCGGTGGATTACGCCTCGCATTCGGCGCAGGTCGATCTGATCGGCGAGGAGCTGGCCCAGGTTCTGGCGGGGGTGGTGCCGCAGCCGGTGCGGGTGCCGATGCTGTCGACGGTGACCGGTCAGTGGCTGGAAGGGCCGGAGCTGGAGGCCGGGTACTGGTGTGAGAACCTGCGGCGCACGGTGGGCTTCGCTCCGGCGATCGGAGAGTTGCTGGAGCAGCGGTATCGGGTGTTCGTGGAGGTGAGTCCGCATCCGGTGCTGACGGTCGGTATCGGCGAGTGCGTGGACGCGGCCGAGGTGGAGGCCGTGATCGCCGGGACGTTGCGCCGCGATGAGGGCGGCATGGAGCGGGTGCTGGTCTCGGCGGCCGAACTGTTCGTCCGTGGTGTGGAGGTGGACTGGAGGCAGATGCTGCCGGGCGGTCGCCGGGTGGATCTGCCCACCTATGCCTTCCAGCACCAGCGGTTCTGGCCGAACGCGCGGCAGAGCGGTGATGCCCGTGTTCTGGGCCTGGCCGCTACGGGGCATCCGCTGCTGGGTGCGGCGGTGGGCCTGGCCGACTCGGACGGTGTGCTGTTGACGGGCCGGTTGTCGCTCTCGTCGCAGCAGTGGCTGGCCGACTATGTGGTGGCGGGTTCGGTGGTGGTGCCGGGTTCGGCGTTCGTGGAGCTGGCGGTGCGGGCCGGTGACCAGGTCGGTTGCGAGGTGGTCGAGGAGTTGATCCTGGACGCTCCGCTGGTGCTGGGCGAGGACGACGCGGTCGTGGTCCAGATCGCGGTGGGTGCGCCGGAGGAGACCGGTCGGCGGAGCGTGAGCATCTACGCTCGTTCGGCGGACGCGGCCGAGGAGGTGCCGTGGGTACGGCACGCCACCGGGACGTTGGCGACCGGAGTGGCGGAGGTCGTGCCGCTCGACGCGGCGACGTGGCCGCCGGTCGGGGCGTCCGTGATCGAGCTGGAGGGCTTCTACGAGGAGCTGGCCGAGGACGGCTTCGCCTACGGTCCGGCGTTCCAGGGGTTGCGGGCGGCCTGGCGACGCGACGGTGAGATCTTCGCCGAGGTGAGGCTGCCCGAGCAGATCGGTGGAGCGGCTTCGTTCGGGATGCATCCGGCGCTGCTGGACGCGGCGTTGCACGCGGTGAGCTTCGCCGGGCTGGAGCCGGTGGAGGGTGGCCGGTTGCCGTCCTCGTGGGAGCAGGTGTGTCTGCACGCCGGCGGGGCGTCGGTGCTGCGGGTGCGGCTGGCCAGGACAGGCCCGGATTCGGTGTCGCTGCTGGCGGCGGATGTGACGGGTGCGCCGGTGCTGTCGGCGCGGTCGGTGGTGCTGCGGCCGGTCCCGGCCGAGCAGTTGGGGGTCTCCGACGGTCGCGGAGTCAGCCAGGATGCGTTGTTCCGGGTGGAGTGGGGGCTCGCGGGCGCTTTGCCGGAGGCCGGTGAGGTGTCGATGGGGATCCTCGGCCTGGACACGTTGGGTGTCGCCTCCAGGCTGCGGGCGGCCGGGGAGTCGGATGGCCTTCCGGTGCACGCGGATCTGTCGTCGCTGGCCGAGGCGGGCGCGGTGCCGGCGGTGGTGCTGATGGAAGTGGCCTCCGACCCGGCGGCAGGGGTGGTGGAGTCGGCGCATGCGCTCACCGCCCACGTTCTGGATGTGGTGCAGGGTTGGCTGGCCGAGGAGCGGTTCGCCGATTCGCGCCTGGTGTTCCTCACCCGGGGCGCGGTCGCGGCGAGCGGTGGTGAGACGATCACCGATCTTCCGTCTGCGGCGGTGCGAGGGCTTGTCCGTAGTGCTCAGTCGGAGAACCCTGGCCGGTTCGGCTTGGTCGACGTGGACGGCCAGGAGTCCTTGCTCGGTGTGCTGCCGGAGGTCTTGGTCTCGGGTGAGCCGCAGGTGGCGGTGCGCGAGGGTGGAGTGTTGGTGCCGCGTTTGGCGCGGGTGGTATCCGGTGAGGTTCCGGCCGAGGTTTCCGGTGATGACGTCGGCCGGGTCTGGGATCCGGAGGGAACCGTCCTGGTCACCGGTGGTACCGGTGGTCTGGGTGCGTTGTTCGCCCGGCATGTGGTGGCCGAGCGTGGGGTGCGTCATCTGCTGCTGACCAGCCGTCGGGGGTTGGACGCTCCGGGTGCGGTGGAGTTGCAGGCCGAGCTGATCGCGCACGGTGTCGAGGTCACGGTCGCGGCGTGCGACATGGCCGATCGGGACGCGGTGGCGGCCCTGCTGGCCGGGATCGATGCCGATCATCCGCTGACCGCGGTGATTCACACCGCCGGTGTACTGGATGACGGGACGATTCCGTCGCTCACTTCGGAGCGGCTGGAGGGCGTGCTGCGGCCGAAGGTGGACGCGGCCTGGTATCTGCACGAGCTCACCCTGGATCGAGATCTTGCGGCGTTCGTGGTGTTCTCGTCGATGGCGGGGGTGATGGGCAACGCGGGTCAGGGTAACTACGCGGCGGCGAACGCGTTCCTCGACGCGCTGGCTCAGCAGCGTCGGGCCGAGGGGTTGGCGGGGTTGTCGCTGGCGTGGGGCCTGTGGGCGCAGGAGACCGGGATGACCGGCACGCTGGGCGCGGTCGACCTGCGCAGGATGGCGCGGGCGGGGATGCCGGCGCTCTCGGCCGAGCAGGGGCTCG
>NZ_JBITIZ010000030.1:0-48170 GCF_044459525.1 Streptosporangium sp. NPDC050284 | reverse complement strand
AGCCGAGTCTTTGGGGGGGGGGGGGGGGCCCCCCCCCCCCGGCCGCCCCGGGGGGGGGGGGCCCCCCCCCCCCCCCCCCCCCCCGGGGGGGGGCCCCCGGGGGGGGGGGGGGGGGGGGGGGGGGGGGGGGGCGCCGCGCCCCCCCCCCCCCCCGAGGCCGCAGGGCCGCCCGAATCCCGAGGCGGGACCTATGGCCGCGACCGGATCCAAGAGCGGGTCCGCGGCCGCCACCGGGGGAGGGCAGGGGGTGGGCAAGGGCGGCAGGCCCAGGCCCCGGCACGAGCCCGACCGTGTTCCCGAGCATGATCCCGAGCCGGAGACGGAGGCCGAGCCGGAGAAGGTCGTCGCGCCGCCCGTGGTGGTGCCCCCGCCCGCGCCTTCGCCCGAGGACGGCCCGGGAAGTGGGCCGGCCCTCCAGTGACCTCGCCGACCACGGGTAATCGCGCGAAGGACGGTAAACTTCGCGCGATTACCGCAGTCCGCGACCCATACATGTTCAAAGGAGAACTCCAGTGTCCGAGCGCACCCTTGTCCTGATCAAGCCCGATGGTGTGGCGCGTGGTCTCATCGGCGATGTGATCGCCCGTGTCGAGCGCAAGGGGCTGAAGGTCGTGGCGCTGGAGCTGCGCACCCTGGACGTCGAGACCGCCAAGGTGCACTACGCAGAGCACTCCGAGCGGCCGTTCTTCGGCGAGCTGGTGGAGTTCATCACCTCCGGCCCGCTGGTCGCGCTGGTGCTTGAGGGGCCGCGGGCCATCGAGGCCTTCCGTGGTCTCGCGGGCCTCACCGACCCCGTCAAGTCCGCGCCCGGCACCATCCGCGGCGACCACGCCCTGGAGATCGGCGAGAACGTCGTCCACGGCTCCGACTCTCCTGAGTCCGCCGCAAGGGAGATTAAGATCTTCTTCCCGGATCGCTTCTAGAACGCGCGCTTTCGTCGCGATTGTCGGGCCCCGCCGTCCTTGTGGACGGCGGGGCCCACCTTGTTCGGTTAACCCAAGATTTTGCTGCGGCAGGCCGCCTCATTGCGCTCAACGGTGGGTACGTCACGTTACGATTCGAGTGCGTTCCGTAGTTTTCGCCGACGACCTGACGGAAGGAGGCCGGCCTTCCTCATGGGCAGCAATCTTGCTTTTCTGGGCCGTGACATGGCGGTCGACCTCGGCACCGCGAACACCCTCGTGTATGTGCGGGGCCGCGGGATCGTGCTCAACGAGCCGTCCGTCGTAGCGATCAACACCGCGACGGGGAAGATCGTGGCTGTTGGTATCGAGGCCAAGCGGATGATAGGCCGCACTCCCGGCAACATCGTGGCCATCCGCCCGCTCAAGGACGGCGTCATCGCCGACTTCGACGTCACCGAGCGCATGCTGCGCTACTTCATCCAGCGGGTGCACAAGCGCCGCCACTTCGCCAAGCCGCGCATCATCATCGCCGTGCCGAGCGGGATCACCGGTGTCGAGCAGCGAGCGGTCAAGGAGGCCGGTTACCAGGCGGGTGCGCGCAGGGTCTACATCGTCGAGGAGCCCATGGCGGCCGCGATCGGCGCCGGGCTTCCCGTGCACGAGCCCACCGGCAACATGGTGATCGACATAGGCGGCGGGACCACCGAGGTGGCGATCATCTCGATGGGCGGTGTGGTCACCAGCCAGTCGATCAGGGTGGGCGGCGACGAGCTCGATCAGGCGATCATCACCTTCGCGAAGAAGGAGTACTCGCTGATGCTCGGTGAGCGCACCTCCGAGGAGATCAAGATGGCGATCGGTTCCGCGTGCACGCTCCCCGAGGAGAGCCACGCCGAGATCCGGGGCCGTGACCTGGTCAGCGGCCTGCCCAAGACGATCGTGGTCTCGGCCGCGGAGATCCGCAAGGCCATCGAGGAGCCGCTGAACGTGATCGTCGACGCGGTCAAGACCACGCTCGACAAGTGCCCGCCCGAGCTTTCCGGAGACCTGATGGACCGCGGGATCGCCCTCACCGGGGGCGGTGCGCTTCTCAAGGGCATGGACGAGCGGCTGAAGGCGGAGACGGGCATGCCGATTCACCTCGTCGACAACGCCCTCGACTCCGTCGCGCTCGGCTCGGGCAAGTGTGTCGAGGACTTCGACGCCCTGCAGCAGGTTCTGGTCCCCGAGCCGCGGCACTGATGAAGGACACCCGCAGAGCACGGGTCAATCTGGGGCTGCTGCTCGCCTCCGCACTCGTGCTCGTGACCATCGACCACCGTTCGGTCACGGAGTCGCCGTTCGGCCCGCTCAGGACGGTCGGCACGACGTTGTTCGGCGCCGCGGAGAGCGCGGGTGCGGGACTCGTACGACCGGTCGGCGAGTTCTTCGAGGCGATGGCCGAGGCTCCCTCGGCGCGGAGCCGGATCGAGAGGCTGCACGCGGAGAACCAGCGCCTCAGGCACGATCTGGCGACGCAGAGCCTCGACCGGGAGCGCTCCAGGGAGCTTCGCAAGCTGCTCGGTGTGGCGGGGACCGGCGGATACAAGATCCTGACCACCCAGGTGATCGCTCGGCGCGGCGCTCCCGGGTTCGAGGAGGCCGTCGAGCTCGACGTGGGGCGCGCCGACGGAGTGCGTCCGGAGATGACCGTTTTGAATGCCGATGGTTTGGTCGGCAGGGTGGTTCAGGTGGGCCCGTCCACCTCGACGGTGGTCCTGCTCAGTGACCCCGCCTCGGCGGCCGGGGCCAGGCTGGAGGGCAGCAACGAGATCGGGGTGGTGCACGGCGTGGGGGAGAACGGTCGCCTGGTCCGCTTCCGGCTGCTCGACTCGACCGCGCCGATCACCCCGGGTCATCGCATCGTGAGCTTTGGTTCCCAGCGCGGCGCACCGTATGTGGCGGGGGTGCCGATCGGGGTGGTGGAGCGGGTGGAGGCCACGCCGGGTGAGCTGACCCGCATCGCGTACGCGCGGCCGTCCGCGGATCTCACCTCGCTGGACGTGGTCGGGGTGGTGGTGCGGGCGCCTCAGCGCGACCCGCGTGACACGGTGCTTCCGCCGGCCCCGCGCAAGGCGAAGGTCTCGGCACCGGGACGATCCACGCCGCGCTCACCCGAGTCCGACGCCGAGTCCGGGCCCGGTTCCGAGGACGGCTCCGACTCCGAGGCCGACTCCACCTCTGAGTCCGGTCGGCGAGAGGCGGGGGTTCCCCGTCGCCGGCGAGAGGGGGCCTGAGGGGATGGGGCGCAACGCGATGTTCGTGGTGCTGCTTTTGGGGATCATGATCCTCCAGGTGACGGTCGTCAACAGGCTGCCGCTGCCGGGGCATGCCGCGCCGGATCTGGTGCTGCTCGCCGTGGTGGGGTACGCGCTGGCGCGCGGGGCCGCCGCGGGGGCCGTGATGGGCTTCGCCGCCGGCCTCGTCAGCGACCTGCTGCCGCCGGCGGCGCATCTGCTCGGGCACAACGCGCTTGTGTTCTGCCTCATCGGCTTCATGGCGGGACGGGCGGTGGAGAGCCGACCGGCCTCGGGGCCGCTCGCGGCGCTGGCCTGCGCGATCGCCGGTCCCGTGGTCGCTCTGGTGACCGGCGCCCTGGTGGGGGATCCGCGGGCCGGTGTGTCCATGCTCACGGCGGTGCTGCCACAGGCGATGATCTACAACCTGCTCGCCGCGTCCCCGGTGGTGTGGATGGTGCGGAGGGTTGTCAGGGGGCCGGAGCCGCGCCTCATCCAGATGCCCCGGTCGGCCATGCGGAGTCGTGCATGAGACCACGTACGCGGCATCGTGCGCGGTGGGGTTCCCGGTGCGTGCGCCGCGAGGGGTTCGGCGGGGCGTGGACAGGGGGTTTCCGCGAGGTGTGCGGGGAGGAGCGGTCATGGGCCTGATGCGGGGGCGCCTGGTCGTGGTGCAGGTGATCGTGGTGTCGATGCTGGCGTTGCTCGCGGTGCGGCTCTGGCAGGTGCAGGTGGTGCGCGGCAGGGAGTACGTGGAGGCCGCGACCGAGACGCGTACGCGTGATGTCGTCGTCCCCGCGGTGCGCGGACAGATCCTCGACGCGACGGGCCGTCCACTGGTGCGCAACCGGACCACCCTGGTGGTCTCGGTCGACCGCACGCGCCTGAACCGGATGACGGGCAACGGCGAGGAGGTGATCAAGAGGCTGGCCGCCGTGCTCGGCCGCCGTCCCGGCGAGTTGCGGGAGCGGATCAGGGCGTGCGGGCCCGGGGTCGCCCGTCCGTGCTGGCCGGGATCCCCGTACCAGCCGATCCCCATCGACGTCGACGTGACCACGCGCGAGGCCCTGCAGATCCTGGAGCGGCAGGAGGAGTTCCCCGGCGTCACGGCCGAGGTGCAGGCCGTGCGGGAGTATCCCCGCAAGGGCGCGGGCGCGCAGGCGCTCGGCTACCTGCAGCCGATCACGCAGGAGGAGCTGGACAGGCGCGACGGGCTCAGGGCGGCGTTCTCCGGGGTCGACCTGGTGGGCAGGGACGGCCTGGAGTCGGTCTACGACGTGCCGCTGCGCGGGACGCCCGGGATGAGGCGGGTGCAGGTCGACCGGCTCGGCAAGGTCATCGGGGTGGAGCGGCACGTGCCGCCGATCCCGGGCGACACGCTCATCACCAGCATCGACGCCAGGGTGCAGACCTTGGCGGAGAAGGCGCTGGCCGAGGCGATGAAGGGCGCGCCCAAGGCCGACGGGGCGGCGGCGGTGGTGCTGGACGCGAAGACCAGCCGGGTGATCGCGCTGGCCAGCGCGCCGACGTATGATCCGGCGGTTTGGAGCGGGGGCATCTCGGAGGCGGAGTACCAGCGGTTGCTGTCGGGCAAGACCGGCAAGCCACTGGTGTCGCGGGCGATCAAGGGCGAGTTCGCGCCCGGCTCGACGTTCAAGGTGTCGTCGGTGTCGGCGATGCTCAGGGACGGCTACCCACTGCACGGCAAGTACGACTGCCCGGGGTCCTACATGGTGGGTGACCGGCCGTTCAACAACTTCCGCGGCATCGGACTGGGCACCCTCGACCTGCACACGGCGCTGGTGAAGTCGTGCGACACGATCTTCTACCGGGCGGCGTACGAGCAGTGGCTGCGCGACGGCGGTCTCGATCCCAAGGGGAGGCCCAAGGAGCCGATGGCGAACATGGCGCGTGCCTACGGGTTCGGCCGCCCCACCGGCGTCGACCTGCCGGGCGAGTCGCCGGGCAGGATTCCCGACCGGGCATGGAAGAAGGCGCTCTGGGCGGTGACGAAGGAGGACAACTGCAGGCGGGCCAAGACCGGTTATCCGGAAGTGGCCAAGAGCAGCCCCAGCAGAGCGGCCTTCCTCAAGCGACTGGCGTACGAGAACTGCCTGGAGGGATTCCAGTGGCGGCCGGGTGACGCCGCCAACTTCTCCATCGGGCAGGGCGACGTGCTGGTGACGCCGCTGCAGCTGGCGGCGGCCTACGCGGCACTGGTCGGGGACGGCAAGTTGCGCAGTCCCAGGGTGGCCTGGGCGCTGGTGCGTCCCGACGGGACCAAGGTCAAGGAGATCAAGGTGCCGGTGGTGGGTAAGTTGCCGATCACGCGGGAGGAGCGGGACTACATCAAGGGGGCGTTGAGCGAGGTCGCCTCCGACGGCACCGCCGCCGGGGCCTTCGCGGGGTTCCCCATGGACAAGGTCAAGATTGGTGGGAAGACCGGCACCGCCGAGGTTTACGGCAAGGCCGACACGTCGTGGTTCGCCTCGTTCGCCCCGACGAACAACCCGCGGTTTGTGATCGTCGCCATGGTGTCCCAGGGCGGGATGGGCGGTCAGACCGCGGCTCCGGCGGTACGGAAGATCTACGAGGGCATCTACGGGTTCAAGCCTGACGGGAAACCCTCCTCCTCCATCCTGCCGGGCGGGCGTCCCGCGAGGGCGCTCCCGGTGATCGCCAAGGATGGGACGGTGTCGCGATGACACCCGCATCGGCGGCGGTGACGTCCGCGAGTGAGGCTGCGTGAGTCGGGCGGCGGCGCCGAGGACGTCCCTCACCGGCCGGACGGTGGCGGCGGTCTCCACGGTGGGCCGGATGGACGGGTTGATGCTGGTCGCCGTGGCCGCGCTCGCGGTGATCGGCACGATGCTCGTCTGGTCGTCGACAAGGACCTGGGCGCTCGGCTCCACCGGGCTGGTCAAAAAGCACATCCTCAACCTCGTCATCGGGGCCGTGCTGGCCGGCACGGCCGCGATGGTGGACCATCGGGCGCTGCGGATCTTCGCGCCGCTGATCTACGGGGTGACGTTGATCGGGTTGATCCTGGTGATCACACCGCTTGGCAGCACCGTGAACGGCGCCCACTCATGGATCATGCTGGGGGGCGGTTTCGCGTTCCAGCCCTCCGAGTTCGCCAAACTGGGTCTGGTGCTGATGCTCGCCATGCTGCTGGCCCAGCCGGTCAGGGGCACCGACCGGCCGCGCAGCTTCGATGTCGTGATCGCGCTGGTGGTGTCCTCCTTCACCATGGGCCTGGTGATGCTCCAGCCCGACCTGGGCACCACGATGGTCATCGGGGTGATCACGGCCGGCACGATGGTCGTGGCGGGGGTCCGCAAGCGCTGGATCGCCGGACTCACCCTCAGCGTGATCGGTGCGGGGGTGGCCGTGTGGCTCCTCGATGTCCTGGAGCCGTACCAGATCGCCCGGTTCACCGCGTTCCTCAACCCGGCCAGTGACCCGCGCGGCGTCGGCTACAACAGCACCCAGTCGCTGATCGCGATCGGATCGGGGGAGGTGTTCGGCAAGGGGTTGTTCGGGGGTGGCCAGACCACCGGCCGTTTCGTGCCCGAGCAGCACACCGACTTCGTCTTCACGGTGGCGGGGGAGGAGTTCGGTTTCCTCGGCTCGGTCACGGTGGTGGCGCTGATCGGGGTGATCCTGCTGCGGGGGGTGCGGATCGCGCGCGAGTGCGACGACCGGTTCGGCGCGCTGATGGCCGGTTCGATCGTGTGCTGGCTGGCCTTCCAGTCGTTCGTCAACATCGGGATGACGATCGGGATCATGCCGATCACCGGCCTTCCCCTGCCGTTCGTCTCCTACGGCGGTACCGCCACCTTCGCCAACATGATCGCCTTCGGGCTGCTCCAGGCGATCCATATGCGCAGGCAACCGTCGTTCAGGTGAGGAGTCCGGTGCCCGCTCCGGCTCCGGCGCAGGGTGGCCCGCCTGTGGCACCCTCTCCAGGCGGATATTCTTGACGGCATGTCTGTCGAGTCGTTGTTTCCCCGCCTGGAAGCGCTCCTGCCCAGAGTGCAGAAGCCGATCCAGTATGTGGGAGGTGAGCTCAACTCGACCGTCAAGGACTGGGACGAGAGCACGGTCCGCTGGGCGCTGATGTATCCGGACGCCTACGAGGTGGGCCTGCCCAACCAGGGTGTCCAGATCCTCTACGAGATCCTCAACGAGCTGCCGGAGACGCTGGCCGAGCGGACCTACGCGGTCTGGCCCGACCTTGAGGCGCTCATGCGTTCCGAGGGCGTGCCGCAGTTCACGGTCGACGCGCACCGGCCCGTGAGGGCGTTCGACGTGCTAGGGCTCTCCTTCTCGACCGAGCTCGGCTACACCAACATGCTGACCGCGCTGGATCTGGCGGGCATCCCGCTGGAGGCGGCCGACCGGGGCGACGACGACCCGATCGTGCTGGCCGGTGGGCACGCGGCGTTCAATCCCGAGCCGATCGCCGACTTCCTCGACGCCGCCGTGCTGGGCGACGGGGAGCAGGTCGCCATCGCGATCACCGAGGTGATCCGCGAGTGGAAGACCGAGG
The DNA here is from genome assembly GCF_044459525.1 of Streptosporangium sp. NPDC050284. NCBI lineage: Bacteria > Bacillati > Actinomycetota > Actinomycetes > Streptosporangiales > Streptosporangiaceae > Streptosporangium > Streptosporangium sp. NPDC050284. The sequence continues at coordinate 40,437 of NZ_JBITIZ010000030.1, read as the reverse complement.
GCTCGCCCGGCGGGCGCGACGAGCTGCTGATGCGGCTGGCCGAGTCCGGCGGGGTCTACGTGCCGAAGTTCTACGACGTCGACTACCACGCCGACGGCCGGATCCAGCGGGTCACGCCCAACAGGTCGGGCGTGCCGTGGCGGATCCACAAGCACACCGTGATGGATCTGGACGAGTGGCCCTATCCCAAGAAGCCGCTGGTCCCGCTGGCCGAGACCGTGCACGAGCGGTTCAGTGTGGAGATCTTCCGCGGCTGCACCCGCGGGTGCCGGTTCTGCCAGGCCGGCATGATCACCCGTCCGGTGCGCGAGCGCTCGATCACCACGATCGGCGACATGGTCGAGGCGGGCGTCAAGGCCTCCGGTTTCAACGAGGTCGGCCTGTTGTCGCTCTCCTCGGCCGACCACTCCGAGATCGGCGAGGTCGCCAAGGGGCTGGCCGACCGCTACGAGGGCACCAACACCTCCCTGTCGCTGCCCTCGACCCGGGTCGACGCCTTCAACATCGACCTGGCGAACGAGTTCTCCCGCAACGGCCGCCGCTCCGGTCTGACGTTCGCCCCCGAGGGCGGCTCGGAGCGGATGCGTAAGGTGATCAACAAGATGGTCACCGAGGAAGACCTGATCAGGACCGTCACCACCGCGTACACCCAGGGGTGGCGGCAGGTGAAGCTCTACTTCATGTGCGGCCTGCCCACCGAGGAGGACGCCGACGTCCAGGGCATCGCCGACCTGGCCAAGAAGGTCATCAAGGCGGGCCGGGAGGCCACCGGGTCGCGCGACGTCCGCTGCACGGTCTCCATCGGCGGTTTCGTTCCCAAGCCGCACACCCCGTTCCAGTGGGCCGGCCAGGCCGACCATGAGACGGTCGACCGCAGGCTGAAGGCGCTGAAGGAGGCTCTGCGGGGCGACAGGGAGTACGGCCGCGCCATCGGCCTGCGGTACCACGACGGCAAGCCGTCGATCGTGGAGGGTCTGCTCTCCCGGGGTGACCGCCGGGTCGGCAAGGTCATCCGCGCGGTGTGGGCCGAGGGGGGCCGCTTCGACGGCTGGAGCGAGCACTTCTCCTACCAGCGCTGGATGGACGCCGCCGCCGCCGTGGGGGTCGACGTCGACTGGTACACCACGCGCGAGCGCGAGGAGAACGAGGTCCTGCCCTGGGACCATCTCGACGCCGGGCTCGACCGCGAGTGGCTCTGGCAGGACTGGCAGGACGCGGTCAACGACGTCGAGGTCGAGGACTGCCGCTGGACCCCGTGCTACGACTGCGGTGTCTGCCCCACGATGGGCACCGAGATCCAGATCGGGCCCACCGGGAAGAAGCTGCTGCCACTGACGGTTGTCTGAGGTGGGCGGTGCGTTAGCGCCGCCTCCGGAAACGACGACCACGATTCGGGAAGGACGACACCACCCTGAAACCCGCTCCTGACGGGCCGCCGCCCGCGCCCGTGGTGCAACGCCTGCGCGTTCGCTACGCCAAGCGCGGCCGCCTGCGCTTCACCAGTCACCGTGACATCACCCGGGCCCTCGAACGGGCGGTCAGGAGAGCCGACGTCCCGGTGGCGTTCAGCGCGGGCTTCTCGCCCCACCCGAAGATCTCCTACGTGGGATCGGCCGCCCCCACCGGGGTCGCCAGCGAGGCCGAGTACTTCGAGATCAGCGTGACGCGTGAGTGTGATCCCGGCAGGCTGCGAGCCGCTTTGGACACCTCACTGCCTCCCGGTCTCGACGTGCTCGACGTCGTCGAGGCGGGCTCCGCGAGCCTGGCCGACCAGATGGAGTGCTCGGCGTGGGAGCTGCGGCTTCGAGGAGCCGATTCCGCCCTCGCCGGGGCCGCGGTCGAGAAATTCCTCGCCACGGAACACGTCGAGGTCGAACGCCTTACAAAGAAGGGGATGCGGCGCTTCGACGCACGTGAAGCGGTGCTGAGCCTCACGGTATTTGAGGTAACAGAGACAACAGCAGGTCAGGCGTCCAGTCAGCCATGTGTCATACTTCGCATGGTTGTACGGCACGAAACTCCTGCCGTTCGACCCGACGACGTTCTCACTGGACTGCGTCTTGTGGCTGACTTCGCGCCGCCGGTGCCCCCCGAGGTGACCAGGCTGGCGCAGGGCCCGCTGGACGTTCACACCGGTGAGCCCGCCGACCCGCTCGGCCTGGACCGCGACATCACGCGCGGCGGCGAAGCGGAACCGGTGGGCAGGCACGTCGGCGGCGACATATAGGACTTGGCGCCGGGCCCCAGGCCTGGCGGACAGTGAGAGACGAGAGCTCCCGCGCGGCGCGGAGACGCGCCCGGGAGCTGAACGGGAGAGCGCCCGCATGCTCGACAACGAGCCCAACGCCGGGGTCAACAGCCCTGACGGGGATACGACAACAGAAGAGACACGACCGCCGACGACCCGTCGCAGGGCCGCGAGCAGGCCGGCTGGACCTCCGCCGGAGCCGCCGGAGCCGGCCCCGGTGGTCACGGCACCACCCGTACCGGTCGCGGAGACCGTGACGCCCGAGGTCCCCGAGCCCGCCACGGCGGAGCCCGCCGCGCCCGCTCCCAAGCGAGCCACCAGGCGCAAGACGGCGGTGGCGGACGGTGCGACCACCACCACGCGTCGTAGCCGTGCGAAGAAACCGGCCGAGCCGGTCGCCGAGCCCGCCGAGACGGCGCCCGAGCCGGTCGCGGAGGCTGTGACCGCCGCGACCCCCGCGGCACCCGTGACGGTCTCCCCGGCGCATCCCGTGGCGCCCGTCGCCGTACCGGATCCCTTCGCCGAGGCCGAGTCCGCGCCCCAGGAGGCGCCCGCGGCTCCCGCCAAGCGCACCCGTACGCGCAAGAAGGCCACGCCGCGCGAGGCGCCGCCGGTCGAGGCCGAGCAGAGCGTCCATGTGTCTCCCACCGAGGTGGAGGAGGCCGAGGCGGAACTCCTGCCGGTCGACGAGCCGCTCGACGACGAGCCCGCGGGCGAGGACATCATCGAGGAGCGTCCCGGCCTGTTCGCCGACCCCTTCGGCCTGGCCGCCAGGGAACGTTCCGAGGTGCCCTCGGTGACCTTCCAGGCACCCGCCGCGGTGTTCCAGCCGCTGTTCCAGGCGCCCGACCCGCAGCGGGCCGCACAGCCCGCCACGCGTCCCGCGCCGGTCCAGCCCGCCACCCCCGAGCCCGAGCCCGTCGAGACGAGGGCCGACAAGGCCGACAGGGTCGAGAAGACCGAGAGGGCCGAGCTCGCCGAGGAGCTCGAGGACGACGACTCGGAAGGCGAGGGCGACGACGACGCGGGAGGTCGCCGGCGTCGGCGCCGCAGGGGTGGCAGGGGCCGCGGCAAGGCGCGCGACCTCGACGAGACCGAGGAGACCGAGGCCGAGCAGGACGACGAGGAGCAGGCCGAGGCCGAGCAGGACGACGAGGCCGAGAGCGGCAGCTCGCGCCGCCGTCGACGCAGGCGGCGCAGGGGCACGGACGAGTCCGGTGACGTCCCTGACGACCCGCCGAACACGGTGGTGCGCATTCGCGCGCCCCGCGCCGGTCGCGGCACCTCGGTGGACGAGGTGCAGAGCGTGCGCGGCTCGACCCGTCTGGAGGCGAAGAAGCAGCGCCGCCGCGAGGGCCGTGAGCTCGGCCGCAGGCGTCCGCCGATCATCACCGAGTCGGAGTTCCTGGCCCGCAGGGAGTCCGTCGAGCGCATGATGGTGGTCCGCCGCACCGGCGGGCGCACCCAGATCGCGGTGCTGGAGGACGGCGTCCTCGTCGAGCACTACGTCAACCGCGAGGCGAGCCAGTCGTACGTGGGCAACGTCTATCTCGGCAAGGTGCAGAACGTCCTGCCGAGCATGGAGGCCGCGTTCGTCGACATCGGCAAGGGTCGCAACGCGGTCCTGTACGCCGGAGAGGTGAACTTCGACACCGCCGGGCTGGAAGGACAGCCCAAGCGGATCGAGGTGGCGCTGAAGTCCGGCCAGTCGGTGCTGGTGCAGGTCACCAAGGACCCGATGGGCCACAAGGGCGCCCGCCTGACGAGCCAGATCAGCCTGCCGGGACGTTACCTGGTCTACGTGCCCGACGGTTCGATGACCGGTATCAGCCGCAAGCTCCCCGACAAGGAGCGCACCCGCCTCAAGAGCATCCTGAAGAAGGTCATGCCGGAGAACGCGGGGGTCATCGTCCGTACGGCCGCCGAGGGCGCCTCGGAGGACGAGCTGGCTCGCGACGTGGCCAGGCTGTCGGCGCAGTGGGAGAACATCCAGCGCAAGGCCAAGTCCGCCAGCGCGCCCGAGTTGCTCTCCTCCGAGCCCGACCTGACCGTCCGGGTGGTCCGCGACGTGTTCAACGAGGATTTCGCCTCGCTGGTCGTCGCGGGGGATGTGTGGGAGACGGTCGACGAGTACGTCCGTTATGTCGCCCCGCATCTGGCCGACCGCCTCAGCAGGTGGGAGGAGAGCGGTGACGTCTTCGCCGCGTACCGGATCGACGAGCAGATCGCCAAGGCGATGGAGCGCAAGGTCTGGCTGCCCAGCGGCGGCTCGTTGGTGATCGACAGGACCGAGGCCATGACCGTGGTCGACGTCAACACCGGCAAGTTCACCGGTCAGGGCGGCAACCTCGAGGAGACCGTCACCCGCAACAACCTGGAGGCGGCCGAGGAGATCGTCCGCCAGCTCAGGTTGCGCGACATCGGCGGCATCATCGTCATCGACTTCATCGACATGGTGCTGGAGAACAATCGGGATCTGGTGCTGCGGCGACTGCTGGAGTGCCTGGCCCGTGACCGTACCAAGCACCAGGTGGCCGAGGTGACCTCACTCGGCCTGGTCCAGATGACGCGCAAGCGGGTCGGCCAGGGCCTCCTGGAGGCCTTCTCGACCACCTGCGAGTGCTGCAACGGCCGCGGCCTGCACGTCTCGTCGGAACCGGTCGAGGGCAAGCCCGAGCCGCGCGGCACCCAGGGCAAGATGGCCGTGGAGAAGGCCGTCGCGGAAAAGCTCGGCAAGGACGGTAACCACGCGGTGGCGGCCGGTGACCAGTCTGGGCGTGATACGGTGACCGATGCGCTTGATGGAGTCCAGCATGAGGACGGTCAGGCAGCACAGGCTTCTGGCCGGGGGCGGCGACGCTCCCGCAAGGCCAGGTCGGCCGATTAGACCCCGTCCCGCACAGGGACGGGGCCGAAGGCCGGCACCCCCGACGTTCCGCCCGGTTCGACCAGGACACCGTCAATCCGGTACCCTGGTGAACCGGTGCGCTCATGGCGCGCCCTGTTCGCGCGCCTACCCGGTACGTCATCAATGACCACAGCCGGATGCGGGGCGCAGCATCCAGCGAGCAAGCAGTCAGAAGAAGGGTTCCGCGGTGTACGCGATCGTTCGTTGCGGCGGCAGGCAGCAGAAGGTCTCCGTCGGTGACGTCCTTGAAGTGGACAAGGTCGCCGGCGAGGTCGGTTCCACGGTTTCGCTGCCGACGGTCCTCGTCGTCAACGACGGCGACGTGACCACCGAGGCGGGCAAGTTCACGGTTGCCGCCGAGATTCTCGGTGAGACCAAGGGTCCGAAGATCCGGATTCTGAAGTACAAGAACAAGTCGGGGTACAAGAAGCGCCAGGGTCACCGCCAGCGGTACACCCAGGTGAAGATCACCGGCATCGACCAGGCCTGAGTTTCGGGAGTTTTGCGAGATGGCACACAAGAAGGGCGCGTCGTCCACTCGGAACGGCCGCGACTCCAACGCCCAGCGGCTCGGTGTGAAGCGCTTCGGCGGTCAGCTGGTCAACGCCGGCGAGATCATCGTTCGTCAGCGCGGCACCCACTTCCACCCCGGCGACAACGTCGGCCGTGGCAGTGACGACACGCTGTTCGCGCTGGCCGCGGGCCACGTTCTGTTCGGTGTCAAGCGCGGACGCCGCGCGGTGAGCATCGTTCCGGTCGCGGAGTAGATTCGCGCCGACAGACGTTGAGGGCAGGGGTGGATCGCATTCAGCGGTCCACCCCTGTTCGCGTTTTCACCGGAATTTCCCGTAGATAGAGGTAGGAAAGTAGATATGCCGGACTTTGTGGACCAGGTGGTCCTGCACATCAAGGCCGGTGACGGGGGAAACGGCTGTGCCTCTGTCCATCGGGAGAAGTTCAAGCCGCTGGGCGGCCCCGACGGGGGTAACGGAGGCCGGGGCGGTGACGTGATCCTGGAGGTCGACGCCAACACGGCGACCCTGCTGGAATATCACCGCCGCCCGCACCGCAAGGCCGACAACGGCAAGCAGGGGCAGGGCGCCAACCGTGACGGCGCCAACGGCGGCGACATCATCATCTCGGTGCCCGACGGCACCGTGGTCAAGAACGCCGACACCGGCGAGGTCCTGATCGACCTGATCGGCGCGGGCACCCGCTACGTGATCGCCGAGGGCGGGCACGGCGGGCTCGGCAACGCCGCACTCGCCTCCGCCAAGCGCAAGGCCCCCGGCTTCGCGCTGCTCGGTGAGCCGGGCGACGAACTCGACGTCATGCTGGAGATGAAGAGCGTCGCCGACGTGGCGCTCGTCGGATTCCCCAGTGCGGGCAAGTCCTCCCTCATCGCCGCGCTCTCCGCCGCCCGCCCGAAGATCGCCGACTACCCGTTCACCACCCTGGTCCCCAACCTCGGGGTGGTCACCGCGGGCGAGACCGTCTTCACCGTCGCCGACGTGCCGGGCCTGATCCCCGGCGCCTCGGAGGGCAAGGGGCTGGGGCACGAGTTCCTGCGCCACGTCGAGCGCTGCAACACGCTCGTGCACGTGATCGACTGCGCCACGATGGAGCCGGGCCGTGACCCGATCAGCGACTACGAGGCGATCGAGGCCGAGCTGGCCGCGTACGGCAAGCTGGAGGACCGGCCGCGTCTGGCGGTGCTCAACAAGTCCGACGTGCCCGACGCCCGCGACCTGGCGGAGATCGTGACGCCGATGCTCCAGGAGCGGGGACTGCGGGTCTTCTCGATCTCCGCGGCCACCCACGACGGGCTCAAGGAGCTGACCTACGCCATGGGGGAGATGGTCGCCGCCGCGAGGGCCGCCGCTCCGGTCCCGGAGCCGACCCGCCTGGTCATCAGGCCCAAGCAGCACGGCGACGCGGGATTCGCCGTCCGCAGGATCGACGACCACACCTTCCAGGTCACCGGGGTCAGGCCGGAGCGGTGGATCCGCCAGACCGACTTCACCAACGACGAGGCCGTGGGTTACCTGGCCGACCGGCTGGAGCGGCTCGGCGTCGAGGAGGAGCTCACCAAGGCCGGGGCGAAGGCCGGAGCCGAGGTGATCATCGGTTCCATGGAGAGCGGACACATCTTCGACTGGCAGCCGACGCTCAACGCCGAGGCCGTACGTCAGGGGCCGCGCGGATCGGACAACCGGCTCGGCTAGCGGGGCCTCGCGAGGGCGCCTCGACGCGCGTCCCGTGTGGTTCCCGCCCCGTCCGGGCGGCTCGGATAACCTGGTCTTCCAAGTGATCATCTTTGAGAGGTGCGTGTCGTGGACTCTGCGCGCGAACGGATCCGTACGGCTTCGCGCCTTGTCGTGAAGGTGGGTTCGTCCTCGCTCACCACCCCGCGGGGGATGATCGACGTCGACCGGGTGGACGCCCTGGTCGACGTGCTCGCCGCCCGGCGCAAGGCCGGCACCCAGATCGTGCTGGTCTCCTCCGGCGCGATCGCGGCGGGTCTCGGTCCTCTGGGCCTGCCCGCCAGGCCGCGCGACCTCGCCACCCAGCAGGCCGCCGCCTCGGTCGGCCAGGGCGTGCTGGTGGCCCGATACACCTCCTCCTTCGCCCGGTACGGCCTGCGGGTCGGCCAGGTTCTGCTGACCGCCGACGACATGATGCGCCGCTCGCACCACGTCAACGCCGAGCGCACGCTGGCCCGGCTGCTGGAGCTGGGCATCGTCCCCGTGGTCAACGAGAACGACACCGTGGCCACCGACGAGATCCGCTTCGGCGACAACGACCGGCTCGCCGCGCTGGTCGCCCACCTGACCAGGGCTGATGCGCTGGTGCTGCTGTCGGATGTGGACGCGCTCTACGACGGCGACCCCCGTCGTCCCGGCGCCCGCAGGCTCGCCGACGTACGCGGACCCGAGGATCTCGTCGGGGTGGAGCTCGGCAAGGGCGGGGCGGTCGGCACCGGAGGCATGATCACCAAGGTGCAGGCCGCCAAGATCGCCACAGGGGCGGGTGTGCCCGTGGTGCTCACCGCCGCCGCGCACGCGGCCCAGGCACTCGCGGGAACCGACATCGGCACCTACTTCCATCCCGGTGGGCGTCACCCGGGCACCCGCCTGCTCTGGCTGGCCCACGCCACCACGGGCCGCGGACGCCTCCACCTGGACCCCGGCGCCGTCGAGGCGGTGGTGAGCCGCCGCAAGTCGCTGCTCCCGGCGGGGGTCACCTCCGTCGAGGGCGAGTTCGCGGCGGGCGATCCGGTGGACCTGTGCGGGCCGCTCGGCCGGGTGGTCGCGCGCGGCCTGGTCAACTTCGACGCGGGGGAGATTCCTGGGCTGCTCGGGCGCTCCACCCGGGAGCTGGCGGCGAGCCTGGGGCCCGAGTACGAACGAGAGCTGATCCACCGCGACGACATCGTCATACTGGAATCCCACAACTAGTTTTTTGGAGCGCGAGATGTCCGAGGACTTCCTGAAGGTGGCCTTGGCGGCCAAAGAGGCCGCCGCAGAGCTGGCCCCGCTGCCGAGGGCGCCGAAGGACGCCGCGCTCCGGGTGATGGCCGACGCGCTGGTGGCCGCGTCCGCCGAGATCGTCGCGGCCAACGCGCTCGATGTGGAGAGGGCGAGGGAGAGCGGGATCTCCGAGTACATGATCGACCGCCTTCGTCTCGACGAGGCCAGGATCGAGGCGATCGCCGAGGCGGTCCGTCAGGTCGCCGACCTGCCCGACCCCGTCGGCGAGGTGATCCGGGGCAACACGCTGCCCAACGGGCTGGAGCTGCGCCAGCTCCGGGTCCCGCTCGGCGTGATCGGCATCATCTACGAGGGCCGCCCCAACGTGACCGTGGACGCCGCGGCGCTCTGCCTCAAGAGCGGCAACGCCACCCTGCTGCGCGGCTCCTCCAGCGCGTACGAGTCGAACACGGTCCTCGTCAGGATCATGCAGGAGGCGCTGGCGGGCACCCGGGTGCCCGCCGGAGCCGTCCAGCTGGTCCCCGGGCAGAGCCGCGACTCGGCCAAGGAGCTCATGAGGGCCCGCGGCCTGGTCGATGTGCTGATCCCGCGCGGCGGCGCCTCGCTGATCAACTCGGTGGTGGAGGAGTCCACCGTCCCGGTGATCGAGACCGGTGTGGGCAACTGCCACGTCTACGTCGACGCCGACGCCGATCCGGACCTCGCGATCCAGATCCTGATCAACTCCAAGGCCCAGCGGCCCTCGGTGTGCAACTCCGCCGAGACGCTCCTGGTGCACGCGGCCGTGGCCGACACCTTCGTGCCGCGAGCGCTGGCCGCGCTGGCGGCGGAGGGCGTCACGGTGCACGGCGACGCGCGCGTCGCGGCGTACGGCGACGTGGTGCCCGCAGGGGAGGAGGACTTCCGGATGGAGTACCTCTCGCTGGACATCGCCGCCGCCGTGGTCGACTCGCTGGAGGAGGCGGTCGCGCACATCAGGAAGTACGGCTCGGCGCACACCGACGCGATCGTCACGCGCTCGGTCACCGCCTCCCGCAGGTTCGTCGCGCTGGTCGACTCCGCGGCCGTGGCGGTCAACGCCTCGACCAGGTTCACCGACGGCGGGGAGTTCGGCTTCGGCGCGGAGATCGGCATCTCCACCCAGAAGCTGCACGCGCGCGGCCCCATGGGCCTGCCGGAGCTGACCTCGACCAAGTGGGTCTACACCGGCGAAGGTCATCTGCGCACGGCCGAGGGTACGATCCTCGCCTCACCCGAGTCCGCGTCCCGATAGTCGATTCCCCACGGGGCCCCGGACGTCGCGACGCGGCCTTCCGGGTGCCCCGTGAGCCTCTCTTCGGACCCGGGGCGCACCGTCCGGACCCGGCGAATCCCGCAGCCGCAGGGCCTTTCGCTCATCCGGATCTTTCTGGGAGTCCGGCGTGCCGTCGGGAAAACGCCACACTCGCCCGCTATGGTGTGGTCTCCTATGGCTGGAGAGCAGGGAAGCGAGCGGGAGTGAGCGACCCGATAGGCGCGGCGGTCCCTGACCCATGTGGCCGACGCAGGAGGTCACGTGGGTCGTCTCGGGCGGGTCGGTCCCTATACGTTGCTGGAACGTCTCGGTCGGGGGGGAATGGGCGAGGTCTACCTCGCCTCCAGCCGCCGGGGTGACAGGGTCGCGCTCAAGGTGCTCCACGACGTCCACGACGCGGGCTCCGAGGGCCGGGTGCGTCTGGAGCGGGAGGTCCGCGCCCTGCGCAGGGTCGAGAGCCCCTACGTCGCCCGCGTCGTCGACGCCGATCTCGACGGTGACCGGCCCTACCTGGTCATGGAGCACATCGAGGGAGACACCCTCCTGGATCGGGTGCGCCGTGACGGTTGCCTGGAGGGCGCCGGCCTGCTGAGCGTCGCGCAGGGCCTCGCCATCGCCCTGTCGATCATCCACGCGGCCGGGGTCGTGCACCGCGACCTCAAACCCGCCAACGTGGTGGTCAACGGGGACGACGAGCCCGTCCTCATCGACTTCGGCATCGCCCACGTCCTGGACGCCACCCGGCTCACCCTGACCGGCACCTTCCTGGGCACCCCCGGCTACGCCGCCCCCGAACTGTTCGCCGACGAGCACGTGGGCGAGCCCGCGGACGTGCACGCCTGGGCGGCCACCGTCGCCTTCGCCGCGACCGGCCGCCCCACCTTCGGCGGAGGCACCGTCGAGGCACAGATGTACGCGATCCTCAACGGCCAGGCCGACCTCGAGGGCGTCCCGGCGGCTCTGCTGCCGCTGATCCGCGCGGCCCTGCACCGTGAGCCGGCCAAGCGCCCCACCGCGGCCCTCCTCACCAGCCGCCTGGGCCGCCTGGTGAGGACGATCCCGTCCGAGGCGGGGGCGGCCAGGAAACCGGGCACCTTCGCGGGGGAGAAGCCCGGCCAGGGCAGGAAGCAGGAAGGCCGCTCCAGGTCCGGCACCAAGGGTGAGGATCCCGTCAAGGGCGGGCGGGCGGCCAGGGCGGAGACCGGCAGAGGAAGGTCATCCGTTCCCGCGGACGGAGCGGTGCGTCCGCCCCGGTCCCCGGCCGGCACGGACGGCGCGCCGCGCGGGGGGAGGGCGGTGCCCGCCGGTGAGACGGCCCGTGCGGCACGGGCACTCCCGGCACCCGGTGAGACGTCCCGTGGTGGGCGCCCGGCCGCCGCGGTCGGCGAGGCACCCCGTGGCCGCTCTGCCCCCGCGAGCGGTGAGACACCTCGCGCGGCACGCGTGGCCTCCACGACAGGTGAGACCTCCAGGACCGGACGGGCCCCCGCGGCCGCGGAGACGTCGCGTGGCGGGCGTCCCGCCTCCGCGGCGGGCAGAGCCGTCCGGCGGCGCCAAGCCGGTAAGGGGAGGGGCGGGGCGGCCGGAGAGCTCCAGGGCGGGGGCAGGGCGGGGCCGTTGCCCGCGGGCAACGCGGCGCTGCTGCTGCTGGCGGTGCTGGCCGTGCCGTGCGTCGTGGCCACGGTCATCTGGCCGCCGGCCACCTTCGCCGTCACCGGGCTGTTCGCCACGCTGGCCCGCACGTTGTGGGTCGGGCACTGGCTGGTCAGGAAGCGTAAGTCGGCCAGGACCCGGGCGATCCTGCGTGTGCTGGGCTTTCCGCTGACCTTCGTCGTCTCGCTGCTGACCGCCCTCGCGTGGCCGGGGCTGCCGGCGGCGGCCCTCGCCGGGGGCGCGCTCTGGCTGAGCCTCGGCGGCTCGCTGCCCCCCGACTGGTGGGCGCATCCCGCCCCGGTCGCCGTCGCCGGCGTCGTGTTCGGCGTCGTCTGCGGGGGCATCCTCGGCCGGGAGATCGAGCGGATCGGTGCCGAGCTCGTCGAACTCCGCAAGGAGGGCCTGCGCGCGCTCGCCGTACTGGGCGGGTTCGTCGCCCTGTGCTCCGCGGCCGTACGCGCGATCGCCCTCCTCGTGTAGGTCTCGCTTAGGTCTCGCTCCTGTTCGCGCATGGATCTGTATGTGTTCGGCCTGCATGGAAAAGGGCCCGGGAACACCTGCCCGGACCCTTTTGGTGGAACTTCTGATTAATTTCCATCGCGGCGGGAGAAGCGGTTGAAGATGCGCTCTCCGGCGTTGACGGCGCCTTCTGCGACGTCGCGCAGGACGCCGATGAACGGGTCCTGGGACTGCGACCAGGATTCCCGGTAGGAGCGGGCGGCCGCCTTGACCTCTTCGGAGATCTTCGCGTTGGCGTCGTCGGCGCGGCGGGGGTATTCACCGGCGAGGATCGTCTCGTACTCGCCGCTGCGGCGCCACTTGTCGAGCTCGGCGACGCGCGAGACGGCGAACGGGTGGGTGGTGCCCAGCAGGTTGAGGACCTTGAGCAGGCCGTCACGGACGTCGCCCGCCGTGTCGTACTCCCTGGCCTGGTCGAGGAAGGCCTCGATGTTCATCTCGTGCAGGCGCGAGCCGCCGGCGAGCTTCATCAGGGCGCGCAGTGCCGCGTCGGAGTCCTGGCCGCAGAGCAGACCGCCCCGGTCGGCGGAGAGCTCGGACTTGCGGTGCCACTCCTCCAGGCCGGCCACGATCGCGCGCAGGCCGATGTAGCCGAGCGGGATCCAGGCCACGCGGGTGGCGAGACGGGTCAGGATGTCGAGCATGGTCCGGTAGACGGCGTGGCCCGACAGGATGTGGGCGGTCTCGTGGCCGATGACGAAGCGCTGCTCCTCTGAGTCCATCAGGTCGAGGAGACCGGTCGTGACGACGATGAACGGGTCGTCGAAACCGATCGCCTTCGCCTGCACCAGCGGGCTCTGCTGCACGTAGACCTCGGGAATGCGGTGGAGGTCGAGCATGTAGGCGGCGTCGCGGCCCATGTCGTGCAGCGAGCGGAACTGGGTGTCGCTGGTGCGCACGGCCGAGGCGAGGTAGATCAGGCGCAGGCGGCGCTCGCTGACCAGGCCGGACATCTGCTTGAGCACCGTGTCGAACCCGCTGAGCGACCGGAGGGCGACCAGCGCGGACCGATCGGCAGGATGTTCGTAGGCGCGTGAGCTGATGCCGGGAAGCTGCACGCGGTTGCGATCCGGGGTGGTGGTCATGTCCGGCATGCTACGTCGGGTCCGCCTGCCACGCGCGGGGGGTGATTAAAAGCTGTGTACGGCTTGCACGTATGGTCCGTTTCATGATGAACGTGCCTACCGGCAAGGGGAAGCGACGTCTGGGCGTCATGGGCGGGACCTTCGACCCGATCCACCACGGTCACCTGGTCGCGGCCAGTGAGGTCGCTCACTATTTCGATCTTGACGAGGTGGTCTTCGTGCCGACGGGACAGCCGTGGCAGAAGGCCGACAAGATCGTCTCGGCCGCCGAGGACCGCTATCTCATGACGGTCATCGCCACCGCCTCCAACCCCAGGTTCTCGGTGAGCCGCGTCGACATCGACCGCCCGGGTCCCACCTTCACCATCGACACGCTCCGGGAGATCTCCGCCGCCTGGGGGCCCGACGTGGATCTCTACTTCATCACCGGGGCCGATGCGCTCGCCCAGATCCTGAGCTGGCGCGACGTCGACGAGCTGTTCACCATCGCACACTTCGTGGGTGCCACCAGGCCGGGCCATATCCTGCACGACCCCGGCCTGCCCGACGGCAAGGTGAGCCTGGTGGAGATCCCGGCACTGGCCATCTCGTCGTCGGAGTGTCGCCAGCGGGTGGCCTCGGGGGAGCCCATCTGGTATCTCGTCCCCGACGGCATCGTCCAGTACATCAACAAGCGCGGCCTGTACGGCGGTGCGGCGGCCAGGCCTTCCGGCGGCCGGTGAGTAGGGGCCGATTTTGATGAAATTCGCTATGATTCGAGAAATTTGCGTGGGACGAGTATCCGCAGCTCATCCGGCATGATCGCCGAACGCGCGAGCCGTGCCCGTCCCACCCGAGATCGACAAACGCGGCCCCGCCCGCCGAAGACGCCCCTGATCAGGGCGTCAATTCGTTTGCGGCGCGGAATCGGGTGACACACGATAGGCGTTGTCCAACAGGCGGCTCTTCAACAAGCGCCGAATCGGGCACCCTGATAGGTGACAGCGCCGACTAGCAGGAGGACTGACCCACACCGTGACAGCAACAGAAAGATCCATCCAGCTCGTCAGGCTCGCCGCCGAGGCGGCGGCGGACAAACTGGCCGATGACATTCTCGCCTATGACGTGAGCGACCAGCTCGTCATCACCGACGCGTTCGTGCTCTGCTCCGCCACCAACGACCGTCAGGTCCGCGCCATCGTCGACGAGATCGAGGACCGGCTGCGGATCGGGGCCGACGCCAAGCCCGTTCGCCGCGAGGGTGAGCGCGAGGGCCGCTGGGTCCTGCTGGACTACATCGACATCGTCGTGCACGTCCAGCACGAGGAGGACCGCACCTTCTACGCGCTGGAGCGCCTGTGGAAGGACTGTCCCTCCATCTCGCTGCCGGACAGCGTGACCCAGGTCGCCGCCCAGCGCGCCCGCGGGACGGTAGCTGAGTGAGTCGCCGCGTCGTCTGCCTCAGGCATGGCCAGACGCTGTGGAACGTCGAGCACCGCTTCCAGGGCCACAGCGACATCCCCCTCGACGAGACCGGGATCGCGCAGGCCACCCGCGCGGCCTCGCTGCTCGCCGCTCTCCGCCCGAGCAAGATCGTTTCTTCCGATCTTCAGCGCGCCTTCGACACCGCCTCGGCGCTGGGCCGCGTCACTCGCCTGGACGTCGGCGTCGACAAGGACCTGCGAGAGCGGGGCGGAGGCCAGTGGGAGGGGCTCACCCGGGCGGAGATCTCCGAGAGGTGGCCCCGGGAGTTCGCCGACTGGGAGGCGCCGGGCGGTGAGACGGTCACCGATGTCGCCGACAGGGTCTCCTCGGCCATACGCCGCTGGGCGGCGGAGATCGACTCCGACGGCCTGCTGGTCGTCGCCTCCCACGGGGCGGCGATCCGACTCGGTATCGCCAAGCTCATGAACCTGCCGCAGGAGCTCTGGCCCGCCCTGGGAGGTCTCGGAAACTGCTCGTGGTCGGTGCTGGAGGAGGCGCGCAAGGGCTGGCGTCTGCTGGAGCACAACGCGGGGACCCTCCCCGAGCCGGTCAGTAGTGACGACAACCCCGAGGTCACCCAGGAGTGACCTTCGAGCGGCGCGGCTTGCGCCCCGGCGGCGGGCGCGGGCCGTGTGGTCGTCGATTAGGTGAACACGCCGGTGTCCTTATATGCTTCCCGAGCGCCGCAACGAGAGCACTCGAAGCGGTGACCAGGGGCTATGGCGCAGCTGGTAGCGCGCCTCCATGGCATGGAGGAGGTCTGGGGTTCGAATCCCCATAGCTCCACCTACGGACGGGTGATCGGATCGTCGGTGCGGTGAGCGCCGGTGAGAGGTCGCCCGCGATCTCCCTGACAAGGCCACCCTCCGGGTGGCCTTGTTTCGTTCAGGGGTGTGTCGCGGGCACGTCCGGGCACCGTACCTCCTGGTATGGTCGGGGCGTGAGCGCGGCGCGTGACCGTTGGTTGGACGAGGGCATCCGAGTGCTGGCCGCCGAGGGGGCCTCGGGGGTGCGCATCGACCGGATCGCCGCCCGTCTGGGATTGTCCAAGGGGTCCTTTCACCACCATTTCGATGGTGCCGAGGGATACAAGCGCGACCTGCTGGCGTACTTCGAGCGTTTGTCCGTCGAGGCGTTCGACCGGGCGATCGCCGGGGTCGAAACGCCGGGTGACGCGCGCGCCGTCCTTGGGAGGCTGACCGAGCTGATCCGGTCGCGGGATACGGGGCTCTACCGCCCGCAACTGGAGGCCGCGGTACGTGCCTGGTCGATGTCGGATCCCGACGCGCGCGCCGTGCAGGCGCGCATCGACCAGGTCAGGCTGTCGGCGTTGCAGCGCGTCTGGCGGCCCCATGTCGCGACGGACGCGGAGGCGAGACGAGCCGCGCTGCTTCCGTATCTCCTGGCCGTGGGGGCCACCGTGATGGTCCCGCCTGTCGGCGCCGAGGAGTTGAGGAACGTCGTCGAGATGCTTCTGCCCCTCGTGCCGGAGGAGCCGATCACCGCCGCCGACTGAGACGCGACATCGATTCGCGCTCTGCGACATCGGTCGGCCGGTTTCCCCGGCGCTCCACGGCATCGGCCGGGCGGGTTTCTGTGCGGTTCATGGCATCGGTCGGCCGGTTTCCCGAGCGGTTCGTGACGCCGGTCGGCTGGTTTTCCGCGCGATCCACGCCATCATTCGGCCGGGTTTCCGGGCGGCTCACGTTCTTCTTGACCTGAGCGGGAGGAAGGCCGGTGCCCCGCCCGCACGGCCCGGAGTCGGAGGATCCTTGCGGCCTTTCCATACCATGCCGTATGGTACGGTTCGAATCGAGCGTGTACGGAGGGAGGACGACCTTGACGCACCTTCCTGATCCGGTGTGGCCCGTCGTGGTGCTGGCTTTCATCCAGGTGGCCGATGCGATCCTGTGCATCAGGCCGGTGGCTTTCGTCGCTCAGTGCCTGGAGGACGTGAAGTGGCCGCGAAGACACTGGTGGGTGATGTCGCCCATCAAGTTCGCGGCGGCGGCCGGCCTGCTGGCGGGCATATGGATCCCCTATCTGGGGGCGGTCACCTGCGCCGCGCTCGTCCTGTACTTCCTCGTCGCGATATCGATGCACGTGGCGGCGAGGGACTTCGGCAGGAACCTCTTCCTCAACGCCACGGGCATGCTCGTCATCTGTCTCGCCACCGGCGTGTTCTGTTTCGTGATCCGGTGATGGCCGATCACGCGGGACGACACGTCGGCCGAACCGAGTCAGCGGGTCAACGAGGAGGTGGGGCGGGGACGCCCGCCGTTCTCGCGTCCCTGGAAGGCGAACGTCATTCCGGTTCTTCGCGACGGAGCGCTTCGATCACGGATCGTCAGACGAGACCGCGAAGGCGAGTTCCCGGCTCGCCCGCCGTGCCGGTCGCGCCTCCTCCGTCTGGACGCGAGACCGGCGCGGCGGGGCGAGCCGGAAACCATGGACGCGGGGTGACGTCCGCGTTCCCCTTCATGATCGAGCAGCCGGAATGGTAAAACAGCCTGTTTGAGCATTGCTTAAGGTGCGCTTACGTGTGATCTAACCAATGTCCGCCTACGCGTGGTCCGGGCAACGCCCTGCGCTCCGTGTGATCCGGTCGAGGTTCGGCCGTTCGCCTACGCGTGCTCTGGCCGACATCCGGAGAAGCGCTTCGTGAGCCGGCCCCGTACCGGCCGCGGCGCACTCTCCGCACGGTCCACGACACGTTCCCGGCCGCGCCGCTCAGCGCCTCGCGTTCCTGCGGGACCAGCGGCCGCCGACCAGACGTCGGGCGGTACGCGGGGGACGGTCGTGCGGGTCGGTGCGGAACCAGAGCTGGACTCTGGCGCCGCCGAGTGAGGAGGCGTCGATCCGCAGGGTGCCGCCGGAGGACTCGGCGAGCCTGCGGGCGATGTCCAGGCCGAGCCCGGTGGACCCCGCCCCGCTGGTCCCGCGCCGCAGCGCCGCCTCGGGGTCGCCGATGCCGGGACCGGCGTCGGCGATCAGCACGCCGACGGTGCCCGAGCCCTGGTGCAGGGTCACCGTGAACGCCGTGCCCTGGGGGGTGTGCCGGAAGACGTTGCCGAGCAGGGCGTCCACCACGGCGCTGAGCTCTCCTGCCGCGACCGGCACCCGTGCGCTCTCCGAGGCGCCGATCAGCTCCCAGGGGCGCCTCTGGTCCTCGGCGAGCGCCGACCAGAAGGCGAGCCGTTCGCGCAGCACCTCGGCGGCGTCACAGTGGACGAGCTCCGGTGCGCGGGAGGGCTGCCTCGCCGCCGCGATGATCTGATCCACCTCGGTCTCCAGGCGGCTCAGCGCGCTCCTGCTCTGCTCGGCCTCGGGTCCCAGGTGGTCCAGGCTGAGCCGGAGCGCGGTGAGGGGGGTGCGCAGGCGGTGCGACAGGTCTGCGGCCATCTCCCTTTCCGCGGCCAGCAGCTGGGTCACGCGGTCGGCCATGCTGTTGAACGCCTCGCCGGCCGCGACGAGCTCGGGCGGGCCCTCGGGCTCGATGCGGACGCTGAGGTCCCCGGCGCCCAGGGCACTCGCCGCCCGTCCCAGCCGCCGGGCCGAGCGCACCACGCGCACGCCCAGCCGGTCGCCGACCAGGAGCGATCCGGCGACGAGCACCGCGGCCACCCCGCTCAGCACCGCCCACGACGAGGCGACACCTCGGGTGAGGTCGGCCGGCGGGATGAAGATCTCGATGACCACGGTCCTGTCGCCGTCCAGGGCGACGGGGCGCAGCAGGAGGTAGCCGGTGTCCATTTCGGCGGTGATGGCCCGGGTCAGGCGAGAGGCCGCGGCCACGGTCTCCGCGGGGGCCCTCACGGTACCGGCCGAGCCGCCGCCGGGCAGGTGGACCGCGATCCGGTCCCGCGCGCCGGTGCTGAGCAGCGCGTGGGTCAGCCGGTCGGGATCGACGGTGATGGCCAGCACGGGGACCAGCGCCGACGCCTGCCGCTCCGCCTCGGCCATGGCCCGGCCGTGGGCGATCTCCCTGACGATGAGCCCGAGCGGGATCAGGAAGGCGAGGGCGACCATCGAGGTTCCCGCGACGGTGAGCAAGGCGAGGGTCCGCCTCACGGCGGTGTGATCAGCATGACCCCCACGCCGCGTACGGTGTGCAGGTAGCGGGGGGAGGACGCGCTCTCGCCGAGCTTGCGCCGCAGCCATGACAGGTGGACGTCGATCGTCTGGTCGTCCCCGTAGGACTGTTGCCAGACCTCGGTGAGCAGTTCCTTGCGGGAGACCACCCGGTCGGCGCGGGTGGCGAGATAGGCGAGGAGGTCGAACTCGCGCCTGGTGAGGGTGAGCGGGGCGCCGTCCAGGTGGGCCTCGCGCCGGTTGAGGTCCACCGACAGAGCGCCGACGCACAGGACCGGGGGTGGGGTCGCGCTCCGCGCCCGGCGCAGCACGGCGTCCAGGCGGGCGTTCAGGTGGTCGCCGGAGAACGGTTTGACCAGGTAGTCGTCGGCCCCCGCCTGGAGGAGACGGACGATCTCCGCCTCGTTGTCCCTGGCCGTGGCCACGATGACCGGGACGCTGGAGACGCTGCGGACCATCTTGAGCGCCTCTGCCCCGTCCAGGTCGGGCAGCCCGAGGTCGAGAACCACCGCGTCCGGGGGGTTCTGGGTGATCTCTCGCAGAGCGTCGAGCGCACGCCCCGCGCTGCGTACGGCGTGCTGGCGCCTGCTGAGTTCCTGGATGATCGCGGATCGTACGTATTCATCGTCTTCGACCACTAGCACCGTCGCCATGTCATGTAACGGTAGTGAACAGTGGGACATATGACGTAATAATTCACGATATGCGGCAGACGCTGGGGTTCATAGCGGTGTGGTGCGGGGCCACCGTCCTGGCGATCTCAGTTGCCTGGTTCGGCGTCCGCGACGTGCTCCGCAGCGAGGTCTTCGAGGACGCGAGCATCGAACCCATCAACGCCGCCATCGGGCGTACGGGAGACTCGCGACTCCCTCGGGGAGCGCCCACGGGACCGCAGGTGCTCGGCACGCCGACCGCGGCCTCCTCCGCGCCGGACCGGACCCCGGCGCCCCGCTCCACCGCACCCGCACGCGGCACCGCCAGGCCGAGTTCCGCCCCCTCCCCGTCGAGGACCGCCGCGGCGCCGGCACGCACGCGGGAGGGTGATTCCTCCCGTTCCGGGCCGTCGTCCGCGCCTTCCAAATCGAGCAGGACCCAGGCGGCCACCTCGTCGCCCACCACGCCCAGGGCGACGGCCACCAGGACGCGATCGATCTCCACCGAGAACCTGCGCGTGGTGAACGTCAAGGGTGGTTCGGTCTCGTTCGCCATCGAGAACGGCGTGTGCCGTCTGATCGCCGCCGCGCCCAACGCGGGCTACGAGGCCAAGGTCGCCTCGGCCACCGGCTGGATCAGGGTCGACCTCGTCCAGGGAGAGCACGGTTCCGCGGTCTTCTGCATCGGAGCGGAGGGCCGCACCGACCTGTGGGAGTACTAGGCCGGCCCTGATGGACACCGGGGCGAGTGGGGAGCCGCGGGGCCGGTCTTCAGGTGGGGCCTGGGTGCCGGTCGCCGAGTTCGCGCAGTCGCGCGGCGGCCTCGGCGACGCGCTCCTCGCAGAAGACCGCGATGCCGTGCCGTTCGAGCAGGGCGGTGGTCACCCCGTGGCCGGGCACGCGCCCGCCCCCGAAGGCGCCGTCGTAGATGACCAGGCTGCCACAGGAGGGACTGCCCTCCTTCAGAATCGCCACCCTCACACCGTGGGTCCGCGCGGCGGCGAGCGCCGCCCGCGCGCCGGAGAGAAAGGCCTCCGTGACGTCGGCGCCCTCGGCGGTCAGCACCCGGGCCGCCCCGGACAGCACCGCCTCACCTCCGGCGCCGCCCTCGATCTCCGCGGCCGGGCGCGGCACGGGCAGACCGCCCTCGACCTCGGGACAGAACGGGATAAGCCGCCCCTGTTGCCGCCACGCGGCCAGCAGGGCGTCGCCGCTCGTCTTGGCGGCCCCGTCGTAGCGGACCTTCCGTCCCATCAGGCAGGCGCTGACCAGGATCCTCTCCACGGACCCAGAGTACGTGGCGCGGAGCGGAGGGCGAGGGGTCCGGGCAGTACCCTGCTGCCCATGCTTTTCGATCCCCTGAGGTCTCGATGATCGGCCCGCTCGCGACCGGCCTCATCCTGCTGTCGCTGTTGGTCGGGATCTTCGCGCTCGTGAGCACGGCGAGGAACAGGGCGATGAGCAGACCGCTCCTCGTCGCGCTCGGAGTGCTGGAGATCGGCCTGCTCGTCCAGGCCGGGTTCGTGATCGCCGCGCTGGTGAGAGGTGAGGGGCCCGCGGAGACGGCCACACTCATCGGCTATCTGGCGGGCAGCCTGGTGATCCCGCCGGTGGCGGCGTTCTGGGGGATCGGTGAGCGGTCGCGCTGGGGGCCCGCGGTGATCGCGGTGGCGGGTTTCGCGATCCCCGGCATGGTCGGGCGGATGCTCCAGATCTGGCAGGGGCTGCCGTGAGCGAACCGGCGATCGGCAGCGGGCCGGGACGCGCGCTGGTGGCGGTCTACGGAGTCTTCGCCCTCGCCGCGGGGGCGCGTGCCGCCGTGCAGATCGCCACCCGGTTCCAGGAGGCACCGGTGGCCTACGCGCTGTCGGCGTTCGCCGCGGCCGTCTACATCCTGCTCACCGTGGCGCTGGCCAGGGGGAACAGGACCCTGGCGCTCGTCGCCTGCGGCGTCGAGCTGGCCGGGGTGCTCATCGTGGGAACGCTCAGCATGGTCGACCCCGAGGCTTTCCCGCGTGCCACGGTCTGGTCGGGTTACGGGAGTGGATATCTTTTCATCCCGTTTGTGCTTCCGATCCTGGGCCTTTACTGGCTTTTGCGGCGCCGCTAGTTAGGCCCGTGCCTCACCGGGCAGGTCTGCTTCCCGAACCGACCAAACCACAAGGGAGGCACGGTCATGAGCTCGATTGAACAGTCAGTGGACGTCAACGTCCCGATCCGGACCGCGTACAACCAGTGGACCCAGTTCGAGAGCTTTCCCGAGTTCATGGAAGGCGTCGAGTCGATCAAGCAGTTGAGCGACACGCGTACGGCGTGGGTCGTCGAGATCGCGGGGGTCCGCCGGGAGTTCGAGGCGGAGATCACCGAGCAGCACCCCGACGAGCGGGTGGCCTGGAAGTCACTGGAGAAGCCGCACCAGGCGGGTGTGGTGACCTTCCACCATCTCGGCCCCGACAGCACCCGGGTCACGTTGCAGATGGAGTACGACCCCGAGGGGTTCGTCGAGACCGTCGGTGACTGGCTGCAGCTCGTCCGGCTGCGCGTTCGCGGCGACCTGGAGCGTTTCAAGACCTTTGTCGAGTCGCGCGGCGACGAGACCGGCGCGTGGCGCGGCGACGTTCCCGGCCCGCACGAGCGCGGCGGCGATGTCGCCGGCACCGGTGGGGTCACCGACCGACCTCTGGGCGACCGGGGCCTGGGGGAGCACCGCGGCACCGGTACGGGAGGCGGTCACGGATTCGACGAGCCGGTGCCTCCGCGTACGGTGGGCCAGCCCTACCCGGCGGACCCGGATCTTCCTCCGCCCGGTGGTGAGCCGCTGCCCCCGGCGGGGCGCAGGCCTGGTGAGGAGCCGCCGCTCACCCCGGGGCCGCGTATCTGACGCTCGTCGGCCGGGGCCGCGTGCCCGGAAACCGCCGCCCGGACCTGGGGGACTCTCGTCCGAGGCGCGCGTCCGGTGCGGTCGGTCCCGGGCCGCGCGTCCGATCCCAAGTCGCGCTCGGTGACGCCGCCCAGGCGTCCGCCGCCCGAACCGTCCGGGATTCCGGGCATCCGGAGGCCGGGGAGTCGTACCGGTGCGTGAGAAAGCCGGGCCACGTTCTGTAAAGAGGAGCGTGGCCCGGCTTTCACGTTGTCAGTGATTCGCGCCCGTTCGGATTCGACACGCCAGGTCAGGAACAAACTGAAGTTTCACTCCTGTTACAGTCGGGGTCAGCCAATCATCCTACGATTGGATGAAACCACTGAGGAGGACTGAAACCAGCATGAGCGTGCTCACCCATCAGACCAGGGGCCGCACCGGTGGAACCACGGGCTCTCTCGCCTGGTTGCTCGTACTGGGAATCGTCCTCGCGGCACTGAACCTGCGTACCGCCGTCACGAGCGTCGGACCGGTCCTCGACCAGATAACCTCCGGCCTCGGCATGACCGCGGTCGGAGCCGGGCTGCTCACCACGCTCCCGGTGCTCATCTTCGCCTCGGTCGGCGCGGTGACGCCCGCCCTCGCCGTGAGGGTCGGAGAGCACCGCCTTCTGCTCCTCGCCCTCATCGTCCTCGGTGCGGGCCTGCTCATCCGCTCGATGGTGGGCTCGGCCGAGGTGTTCCTCTACAGCAGTGCCCTGGCGCTGTCGGGCGGCGCGGTGGGCAACGTGCTCATCCCCAGCCTGATCAAGCGTCACTTCCCCGGCCGGGCCGGGACCATGACCACCGTCTACACCACCGCCCTCGCGGTGGGCACGATGCTCGCGGCCGCCGCGACCGTGCCCATCCAGCGGGCCACCGACGGCAACTGGCACGTTGCCCTGGGGGTGTGGGGGGCGCTCGCGGCCGTCGCCGCCATTCCGTGGCTTGCGCTCTCGCGCAGTGAGCCGGAGCGGCGCGGCGCGAGCGGGGGCAGCGAGGGCACAGATGCCCGTGCCCTGCTCCGTAGCAGGCTGGCCTGGGCGGTCGCCGCCTATTTCGGCACCCAGAGCATGGTCGCCTACATCATGTTCGGCTTCCTGCCGAAGATCCTGACCGACGGCGGCTACACCACCGCGCAGGCGGGCCTGGTGCTGGGCGTCTTCACCGCGATCGGCATCCCGGTCTCGCTCCTGGTGCCCTCGATCGCGTCGAGGTTCTCCGACCAGAGGCCCGTGGTGGCCGCCTTCGTCGTCTTCTACACCGTCGGATTCCTCGGACTCTGGCTCGGTCCCTCCGGCCTGGCCTGGGTCTTCGCGAGCCTGGTGGGCGTCGGCATGGGGTCGTTCCCCCTCGCGCTCACGATGCTCGCCATGCGCACCCGCACTCCCGAGGCGACGGCCGCGCTGTCGGCCTTCGGGCAGAGTGTCGGATACCTCATCGCGGGTGCCGGGCCCCTGGTCGTCGGCGTCATGCACGAGTCGACCGGCGGCTGGACGCTGCCGTTCCTGCTGCTGTTCGCGGTGGTCGCCGTCCAGTTCGTGACCGGCTGGCACGCCGGTCGTCCGGTATATCTGGAGGACGAGCGGTCCCCCGCGCGCTGATCGACCGCGTCGGTGTGGCTCGCGTCCCTTCGGGGGCGGCGCGAGCCGCACCGGCATGACACCGGGGCATGACACCGGCATGACGAGGTGACGCCGATCACGGACTTGACGCGCGTCGCCCGTTCTGGCGGAAAGGCCGAGGGGGTTCGGCCGACCGCCACCCGGTAAACAGTTGTTTACCGTCGCCCTTTACCATGCGAAGGCGGCAGTCGACAGCGGAGGAGCGGGCAGTGACGGGAACGACCCTCGCCGAACCTGGCACCACACGGCAGGGCAGGCAGCTCTGGCTGACCCTGGTGGCGCTCTCCACCGCCGGGATGGTCGTGTCCGTGCAGCAGACCGTGGTCATCCCGCTGCTGCCCAGGCTCATGGTCACCTTCGGTGCGTCGGTGGCCGAGGTCACCTGGGTCTTCACCGCCTCGCTGCTCGCCGCGGCGGTGGCCACGCCGCTGCTTTCGCGCCTCGGGGACATGTACGGCAAGAAGCGGATGATCCTGTTCACCGTCGGCCTGCTCGTACTGGGCTCGCTGGTCTGCGCCCTGTCCGGTTCCCTCCCCGTGCTGATCGCCGGGCGGGCTCTGCAGGGCGCCTCGGCGGCACTGATCCCGCTGGCCATCGGCATGATCAGGGACACCTTCCCGCCCGGCAGGGTCATGACGGCGATCGGGGTGGTGAGCGCCACCATGGGGGTCGGCGGCAGCCTCGGTATGATCGTCACCGGACTGATCGCCGACCGCACTCCCGACCACCACCCGGTCTTCTGGATCACGGCGGGGCTCAGCGCGCTCGCGATCGTTCTCATCGTGCTGAGCGCTCCCGGAGACGGAGCCGGCGCCGGGGGCCGTCCCGACCTCATCGGCGCGGCACTGCTGTCGGCCTGGCTCGTCTGCCTGCTGCTGGCGATCTCCAAGGGCAACGACTGGGGCTGGAGCTCGGGAGTCGTCCTGTGGCTGTTCGCGGGCGCGGGCGGATTCTGTGCCGTCTGGGTCTTCAGTCAGCTGCGGCTCCGGGCGCCGATGGTACGGCTCCACCTGCTCGTCGGGCGTCAGTCCCTGCCGGCCAACGTGGCGTCGATGCTCCTGGGTTTCGCCATGTTCGGCTCCTTCACCCTGGTCTCAGGCTTCATCCAGACGCCCTCGTCCACCGGGTACGGCTTCGGCGGGTCGGTCCTCGACGTCGGCGTCTACGCCCTGCCCAGCACCGTGACGATGCTGCTCGCCTCCTTCACGGCGGGCCGTCTCTCCGCCCGGCTCGGTGCCGCCTACTCCCTCGCCCTCGGCGCGGGTCTGTGCGCCACCGGATTCGGCTGGTTCACCTTCTTCAACGACTCGGTGCTCCATCTGGTCGGCTCCAACGCCGTACAGGGCCTGGGATTCGGCATCGGCTACGCCGCGCTGGGGGCCCTCGCCGTGCAGCACGTGTCCAGGGACCAGAGCGGCATCGCGAGCGGCATCAACTCCCTGGTCCGCTCCATCGGCGGCAGCCTCTCCGGCGCCGCGACCTCCGCGCTCCTCACCTCGATCACCATCGCGGGAACCTCCGTCCCCTCCCGTGACGCGTACGTGATCTCCTTCGGCATCATCACCGCGAGCGCCGCGGGCTCCGCGGCCGTCGCGCTCGCGGCCGGAATGAGGGCGCGAGGACTGTCCCGAATCGGCTAGGATTTCATCTGCATCGCAAGGGGCTATGGCGCAGCTGGTAGCGCGCCTCCATGGCATGGAGGAGGTCTGGGGTTCGAATCCCCATAGCTCCACGTGTGACCGGGACTTGCGGGTCCGTCTTCAGAGGCGGCTTCCCGCAGGTCCCGTTCTCGTTTACCCGACAGGACGACCCCCGGGCCCTCCCGCTCGGAGTCCGGGGCGAGTGCCTTGGGGCCGAGTAGCTGCGCCTTTGCTGACAGGTCTCTTCCGGTGGCCGACGTTCGCCTTTTGTGTGGTGGCTCCGTTGCGGGCCTCCTATTTCCTGCGGTGGATATGCGACATGCGATGCGGGCGATAAAGGCAGCGGGAGGAATCCTCGTATGGCTGACACGGTCGCCCCGTTCGAGCTTTTCGGCTCCGATTATTTTCGTGATCCCTATACGGCGCTTGACTGGTTGCGGGTCAACTCGCCTGTTCATCGATATGTTTTCCGCTCGGCGACGTCCCCATGTGGGTGGTGACCAGATACGACGATGCTCAGGTCATCCTCGCCGACACGCGGTTCAGCACCGCCGAGTGGCGCGGGAGCGCCGAATTCCATGCGGCGGGGTTGTCCATCGGCGGAGAGAGCATACTGGCGCAGCCCATTCCGGGGCTCGATCCGCCGCAGCACACCCGGGTCCGGCGGTGCGCCATGAGCGCGTTCACCCCGCGCGCCGTCGAAAAATGGCGGGAGGATATCCGGCGCGTTATCGACCTGACCATAAAAGATTGGGAACCGGGGCAGGAGCGGGATCTGGTGGCGGAGTTCGCGGTGCCGATTCCGCCTTCCGTGATCGCGACGCGTCTCGGGTTCACCATGGAGGGGAGGGAGGATCTCGCGCGGGATGTGGACCTGCTCATCTCCACCGACCCGGACGACATCTCGCTGGCCGGGGAGGTGGCGGACTGCTGTCCCCGTGAAGCGATCACCCTCCGTTCCCGGAACCCTGATTGAACCGTGGCAGCCGATTCGCGCCGCGCGACCTAGGATCGGGCCATGCCGTTGACCGCGAACGACGTCGGCCGGTTCGAGGCCTCCAGGCCGCGTCTGGAGGCCATCGCCTACCGCCTCCTCGGCTCCAGCGGGGAGGCCGAGGACGCCGTGCAGGAGACGTTCCTGCGCTGGCAGGCCGCCGACGTCGGCCGCATCGAGGTCCCCGAGGCCTGGCTGACGAAGGTCCTCACCAACCTGTGCCTCAACCAGCTCACCTCCGCGCGGGCGCGCCGCGAGACCTACGTGGGCCAGTGGCTTCCCGAGCCGCTGCTCGCCGGAGACCCGATGCTCGGCCCGGCCGAGACCGCCGAGCAGCGCGAATCGGTCTCGTACGCGGTCCTCACTCTCATGGAGCGCCTCCATCCCAACGAGCGGGCGGTGTACGTGCTGCGGGAGGCCTTCGGCTACTCGCACCGGGAGATCGCCGAGATCCTCGACATCACCGAGGGCGCCAGCCAGCAGATCTTCCACCGGGCCAGGAAGCGCGTCGCGGACGGCAGGGCCCGAACCGAGGTCGACGAGGCCGCGACCCGGCGGATCGTCGAGGAGTTCCTGGCGGCCGCGGCCAGCGGTCAGGTCGAATCGCTCGTGCGCCTGCTCACCGAGGACGCCGTCTCGATCGGGGACGGTGGAGGGAAGGTCCCGGCCCGCGCCACGGCGTTCGAGGGCTCCGTCGCGGTCGCGAAGTTCCTGCGGGGCCTGTTCGCGTTCGGCAAGGGCGTACGCGCCGTGGTGGGCGGCGTGCCCGAGGTGTACGCCTGGACCGCCAACGGTGACCCTGCCGTCGTGGCCGTCATGGACGGCCGGGTCGTCGGTGTCATGTGCCTGGAGGTCACCGCCGAGGGCATCGCCGCGTTCCGTCACCAGGTCAATCCCGACAAGCTCGACCGCGCGACCGCGCGCTGGGCGGCCACCGACCACGGGGAGCCCCTGTTCGGCGCCTCCTGATCACTTCTCGATCGCTGTGTGAGGTGCTTCACATCGCGTTCCTGTCAGGAAACGGCGGGCCGCCCGGTTCAAGGGGCAAATCCGCACGAGATGGGAGCAGGGGAATGCAGCACCGCATCATCGTTCTTGGAGCCGGATATGCCGGAGCCATCGCCGCCGGTCGCCTCGCCAGGCGGCTGCGCCGCGAGGACGTCGCCATCACCCTTGTCAACGCCGAGCCCGACTTCGTGGAACGCGTCCGGATGCACCAGCTGGCGGTCGGCCAGGACCTCAAGCCCCGGCCGCTCAGCGAGATGTTCGCGGGCACCGGCGTCGAGTTGCGGGTCGCGGAGGTCACCGGCGTCGACGTCGACGGCAGGACCGTCGCCGTCGTCGACGCGAACGGCGCGGAAGAACTCGCCTACGACACGCTCGTCTACGCCCTGGGCAGTGGCTGGAACTCCCAGGGCGTCCCCGGGAGCACCGAGCACGCCTACGAGATCGCCGGCCGTCCCGGAGCACTCCGGCTGCGCGAGCGCCTCGCCCGCCTGGGCGCCGGACAGACCGTGGTCGTCGTCGGTGGCGGTCTCACCGGCCTGGAGGCCGCGACCGAGATCGCCGAGGCGCGCCCGGACCTCGACGTCGCGCTCGCCGTCCGCGGCGACCTCGGTGACCGCTTCTCGCCCAGGGGCCGCGAGCACCTGCGGAAGGTCCTCGACAAGCTCAAGATCACCGTGCACGAGCACACCGCCGTCACCGAGGTCGAGGCCGAGCGCGTCACCACCGACGGCGGCGGGGGCATCCCGGCCGCGGTCACCGTGTGGACCACCGGCTTCGCCGTCCACCCGATCGCGGGGGCGACCGACCTGGAGGTCACCGGCACCGGCCGGATCGTGGTCGACGAGACCATGTGCTCGGTCTCGCATCCGGAGGTGTACGCCGTCGGCGACGCGGCGATGGTGACGGGCCCGGGGGACAAGCCGCTGCGGATGTCGTGCGCCTCGGGAATTCCGACCGCGTGGCAGGCCGCCGGGGCGATCGCGGCACGCCTGACCGGCGGGAGACTCCCGAACACGCCGATCCGCTACGTCAACCAGTGTGTCTCACTGGGCCGGAAGGAGGGCTTGATCCAGTACGTCACAGCCGACGACCGCGCCCTGCGGACGGTCCTGACCGGAGGGCTCGCGGCCGTCTACAAGGAGTTGGTCTGCAGGGGTGCCGCCTGGAGTGTCGCCAACCCGACGTTCGGGCTGCCGGGTCGGCGCCCGCGCGTCACGCGGGAGCGGGTCGCGGCGACCAAGGTGACGGGTTCGGTCATCGAGTAAATCCGGATGACCACGTTGTCACGGTCATCCATGCCGCAGGAGCGGTGGTGTACGACCTGCCCGTGCCGGCTCACCATGAGTTCCGGCCGGGCATCTGGTCGACACCGCCAGGGGCCCTGGTGCGCGCGCCGCCTTGGAGAGGCGTTCCCGGAAGGCCTCGGCCTGCCGGGCCGGCAAGGTGCCGACGTCAGATCCGGGTCATGGCGGAGGCGTACCCGCCTCCGCCGGGGTAGACCCAGGCACCGGTGACGGTGGTGCCGTCGGCGCTGAACGTGCCTTCGTAGTAGGCCGGGCCGCCCTTCGCGCCGCCCCAGATGGTCAGCTTGTCGCCTGTCAGCTCGTACACGTAGTCGAGGGTGTTGCCGGTCGAGTCGTAGAAGCGCGACACCACGTCCGTGGCGGCCGGTTCGCCGAACGGGCGCAGGTTGCCGATCACTTCCAGGCCGGTGACGGACTGGCCGAACTGGGTGAGGTCGACATGCTGGAGCAGGAAGAAGCCGCCGGGCATCCACTCGTACCGCACGGTTCCCTCGGCGCCGCCGGTGACCGCCCAGGTGCCGACCAGGCGATCCAGGGCCCGCACGTCGACGCTCGGCCGGTAGGTCTGGGTCGTCTCGGACATCTCATTCTCCTTGTGGCCTTGGTGACTGCTTGCCGGTACCTCGGAGCGCGCTTGGGAGATTCGACGCGAGTCGGATGTGTTTCAGATCACATCGCGATCGTGTCGAGAGCCCGGGTCCGGCCCCGAGGTAGCGGAAGGAACCCACCAAGGAGGAAGTCATGGCCACCACCGCGCCTCACACCCCGGCCGCCACCGGCAGTCCTGCCGTCCGCCGCTCGGTCGGCCACCTGTTGCTCGCCGGAGCCCTGGCAGGGCCGGTGTTCTTCACCTCGGCGGCCGTCCAGATGCTCACCCGCGAGGGCTTCGACATCACCCGCCATCCGATCAGTCAGCTCTCCACCGGTGATCTCGGCTGGATCCAGATCGCCACGTTCGTACTCGCCGGTCTGGGCGGCCTGGCCTTGGCCGGCGGTGTCGGCCGTACCCTCACCGAGGGGATCGGCAGGCGGGCGCTGCCCATCCTCATCGGGGTCTTCGGGGCAGGGATGATCGCTGCGGGCGTGTTCACCATGGACCCGGAGAACGGCTTCCCCGCCGGAACCTCCGACGGGCCGGTGGCGCAGATGTCCTGGCACGGCATCACGCACTCGGTCGCGGCCGCCGTCTCCTTCACCGCGCTGGCCATCGCCGCCGTCGTGCTGGCCGTCCGGTGCGCCCGCCGCCGGGCCGTACCGGCGGCCATCGGCAACGGCACCGCCGCGATCGTCCTGCTACTGCCCATGTCGCCCGATCACATGAGCATTCAGATCGCCGTCAACGGCTTGGTCGCCTTCACCTGGACGACCGTCCTGGCCCTGTCCCTGCGCCGCCCCACCTGACCTCGCATACGCTTTCCCGAACGTTCGGAAAGAGGACGCACCATGAAGTACCTGCTGCTCAGCTACACCCCGGCCGCAGCCTGGGACGCCGCGACCGCCGACACCCCGTCGGCGGAGGCGATGGCGGCGTTCGCCGCCTACCAGAAGTTCGAGCAGGAACTGATCGCCACCGGCGAGTTCGTCGGCAGCGAGGGCCTCGGTCATCCCGCGGTCAGCACCACGGTCCGCAAGACCGCCGGCGGCGTGGTGGCGATCGATGGACCGTTCGCCGAGCTGAAGGAGGTGCTGGCCAGCTTCGCCGTCATAGATGTATCCGGTCAGGAACGAGCGGTGGAGATCGGCTCGCGGATCGTCGAGGTGCTGGGTGAGCCGATCGAGATCAGGCCGATCATGGGCGAGGACTTCACAGCGTGACCGACCATGCCGAACCGGCGGTCGGCAGGATGGCGGGGAAGGCGCACGCCGGTATGAACGCCGGCATCGAGCACCTGCTGCGCACCGAGGCGCCACAGGTGCTCGGCGCGCTGGTACGGCGCTTCGGCCGCTTCGACGTCGCCGAGGACGCGGTGCAGGAGGCACTGCTCGCCGCGAGCCGCACCTGGCCGGCCGACGGCGTGCCGGACAATCCGCGCAGCTGGCTGATCCGCATCGGCTACCGGCGAATGGTCGACCTGCTCCGCGCCGACCAGGCCCGACGCCGGCGCGAGCAGGACGCCGGCGTCGCCGAACTGGTCATGCGGGAACCGGGCCGTCGGCCGGGCCCCGCGCGGGAGACCGACGACAGCCTCGCCCTGCTGCTGCTGTGCTGCCACCCCGCACTGAGCGCCACCTCCCAGGTGGCGCTTACGCTGCGGGCCGTGGGGGGCCTCACGACCGCCGAGATCGCGCACGCCCATGGAACTCCGGAGAACACCATGGGCACCCGGATCAGTCGCGCCAAGCAGCAACTGGCCCGCGCCGGCGCCCGTTTCACCCCGCCGGCCGACACCGACCGCGACAGCCGGATGGCCGCCGCGATGCGGGTGCTCTACCTGATCTTCAACGAGGGTTACACCGCCTCCACCGGTGACCGGCTCGCCCGCGTCGACCTGACCGGCGAGGCCATCCGGCTGACCCGCGCGCTCCACGCCTCCGTGCCCGCCGACGCCGAGATCACCGGCCTGCTCGCGCTGATGCTGCTCACCGAGGCCCGCCGTCCCGCCCGTACCGGCGGCCACGACGAGCTGGTGACCCTGGACGAGCAGGACCGGTCGCGATGGGACCGCGACCTCATCCGTGAAGGCACCGAGCTGATCGACGGCGTCTGGAGCCGCCGCGAGGTCGGTCCCTACCAGCTGCAGGCGGCGATCGCGGCCGTGCACGCCGCGGCCACCTCGCCGCAGCAGACCGACTGGCCGCAGATCGCGGCGCTCTACCTGTGGCTCGAACGGCTCACCCCCACCCCACCGGTACGGCTGAGCCGGGTGGTGGCCGTGGCCAAAGCGTACGGACCGCCCCGAGGACTGGCCCTGCTCGACGACCTCAACCGCCGCTTCCGGCTCGACCGTGACCCGCTGATCAGGCAACGCGAACGCGCCGTGCGCGCCCACCTGCTGCAGATGACCGGCAACGTGGGCGACGCGGCGAGGCTGTACCGTGAGGCCGCTTCTCTGACCGGCAACCAGATCGAACGGCGCTATCTGCTCGGCCGGGCCGACCGCCTCGGCTGACGTTTGCCGGTTCGGGGTGAGGGCAGCCGTTGGGGGATCCGACGTGGCGTTACAGGAGGTCAGATGCTGCCCCGGAAGCAGAAGGTCGGCACGGTCGCGGTGATCGCCCACCAGAAGAAGACGTTCGGCGGAGGGCTTGACGAGCTGCGCAGGCTGCTCGCCGACGAGGGTGTCGGTGAACTGCTCTGGTACGAGGTGCCCAAGAGCAAGAAGGCGCCGAAGAAGGCGAAGAAGGCGCTGAAGGAAGGGGCCGACCTGGTCCTGGTGTGGGGTGGCGACGGCATGGTGCAGCGCTGCGTGGACGCGCTCGCGGGTTCCGGTGTCACGGTCGGCATCCTCCCCGCGGGGACGGCGAACCTCTTCGCGCAGAACCTGGGCATCCCCGAGGACCTGCCCAAGGCCGTGGACATCGCCTTTCACGGCGAGAGCAGGAAGCTGGACCTCGGAAAGGTCAACGGGGAGCACTTCGCCGTGATGGCCGGGGTCGGCTTCGACGCGGCGATGATCGAGGACGCCGACCGGGGGCTGAAGGACCGTCTGGGGCGGGTGGCGTACGTCTGGACGGGACTGCGCCACGTCCGGGGAGAGCTCGTGCGGATGAAGGTCAAGATCGACGGCGTGACGTGGTTCGAGGGTGAGGCGAGCTGCCTGCTGCTGGGCAACGTCGGCACCATCACCGGCGGTGTCGAGGCGTTCGACGACGCGCGTCCCGACGACGGATGGCTGGAGATCGGCGTGACCACCGCGGAGGGGCCGATCCAGTGGGCCCGCGTGCTCGGCCGGATGAGCGTGGGGCGGTCCGACGAGTCGCCGTTCGTCAGGATGACCCGGGCGCGCAAGATGACCGCCACGTTCGCCACTCCCATGACCTACGAGCTGGACGGCGGCGCGAAGGGCAGCGTCACCGAGCTCAAGGCCAAGGTCGTGCCCGGCGGCATCACCGTCCGTGTCCCCGAGTCCACCGGCTCCGACCAGCCGTGATCGTGGATCGCCCGGCCAGGCCGGTGACGATCGTGAGCCGTCGGCTCTGATCGGTGGTGATCGTGGGGCGTCGTGCACCGGCGTCGGCCTACGCGACATTCGGGGGGCGTCGGGACGCCCCCCGAAACCCCCTTTTAGTTAGCATTCATGACAAATACATATTCGATATGGTTCATCGACTGATTTCGCTTAACGGGAAAGAGCGGGGCGATGACCGGGGAACACTGGACGGAGAACGTCGCCCCCGGCGTCGAACACGACGCCCCGTCGGGCCCCCGTAGGGACCCCGTGCCGGTCCTTTCCGCTCCAGCCTCACGCGACGACGCCGCCGCCGACGTTGCCCAGGCCCGCCCGCGGACCGAGCCCGAGCGGCCGACAGGGACCGTGTACGAGCTGTGATCGAGGTGAGGGTCTCGATCGAGATGGACCACCCCGCGGCCGACATATGGCGGATCGTCGCCGACTTCGGCCAGGACCCCCGCTGGCGTGCGGGCGTGACCACGATGGCGCCCGACCCGCCGGGAATCGTCGTCCCGGGCACCACCACCGAGGAGATGTTCCGTTTCGCCGGACGCGTCTACTACATCAGCGGTGTGGTGACCTCGGTGGTGCCGGGAAGGGAGTTCCTCTGGCGGGGAACATCGGGAATCGAGGTCGTGGGCGGCAGATCGGTCGTGCCCCTGGATGACGACCGATGCCTGCTGACCATCTGGTTCCGGGTGAGGCCCCCGGGTCTGCTGCGCCTGCGCGCTCCCATTCTCGGACGCATGCTCAGGCGCAAGCTCCAGCGGAACGCCCGCCGCCTCGGTGACCTGGTCACCTCGGACGCGTGACGTCGTCCACGGGGGGAGATCGCCTCGGCGGCCCGTCGTTCGCGATGCCGGACCGCGGGTGACCGCCGCCCGCGGACGACGTCACGCCCGGGTGACCGTCATCTGCAGTTCGGTCACCCAGTTGTCGTAGTCGCCCTCGGGACAGTCGATGGAGACCTCCCGGGCCAGCCCGACACCCCGGTAGCCGTGCTCGTCGATCCAGTGGGCCAGCGTCTGGAACGTCGGGCCCACCTTCTCCATCGAGCCGCGGTGAATGATCGTGGCGGCCTGCTCGATCTCCGGCAGGTCCACGACCGCGAAGTCGTGGCCGTCGCTCGTCTCCGCGGCGACCTCCAGCCCGGCGTGCACGATCACCCGGCCGTCGGCCTCTGGTTCGTAGCGGGCGATGCCGTACCCGGTGACCTTCACACCGGCCGCCTCGACGCGCCGGCACAGCTCGGCGAAGAGGGGCTGGATGACGGGGCCGATGTCCTCGCCTTCGTAGCTGGCCGCGACGGCGGTGAGTTCCGCCACGCGTGTCGAGGGGATCGGCTTGAGAAGGACCTCTTCGGGGTGCATGTGGCCTTCCTTGGTGATCGTCGTGAGCCGTATCTCCACCCGGAGGAGCCGGGCCGTGTCCGCCGCGATCCGCTCCTCCAACTCGGCGCGGCGCAGCCGCAACATCCCGTACAGTTCCGCGGCGTCGACCCGCTCGTCCAGGATCGAACAGATCTGGCGCAGGGTGAGGCCGAGATCCTTCAGGGCGATGACGCGGTTGAGCCGTGACAGCTGGTCGGCCCGGTAGAAGCGGTGGCCGCTGTCCGGGGCGACATGGGCGGGCCTGAGCAGGCCGATCGCGTCGTAGTGGCGCAGCATGCGCACCGACACCTGGCCGAGCTGGGAGAACTCTCCGATACTGAACATGGTGCTTCCAGGTATAGGGGCTGACACCGTGTCAGCCGCAACCCCTCCTGCCCCTTCGTCGGGGTCGCGCCCGGAGATAACCGGTTGTCCGGCGGTTCGGCACCGGGTGAGTATGGCGACCATGTCGCTGCGTTTTCACGAGATCGCCGAGGGCGGTCATCGCATCCTCAACCCGTTCACCGACGACAAGCTCGCGCTGCTCGGCGAGGTCGCCAGGCTCCGGCCGGGAATGCGCCTGCTCGATCTGTGCTGTGGCAAGGGGGAGATGCTCTGCCGGTGGTCCCTCGCGCACGGGATCGAGGGGGTCGGCGTCGACATCAGCGACGTCTTCCTCGACGCGGCGCGCGCCAGGGTCGAGGAGCTCGGGGTGGCCGATCGCGTCCGCCTGGAGAAGGGCGACGCGGGGGCCTACCGGGCGGAGGCGGGCGCGTTCGACGTCGTGTCCTGTCTGGGGGCGACCTGGATCGGCGGCGGGCTGGAGGGAACGGTCAAGCTGATGCTCCCCGCACTGAAGGACGACGGGATCCTCCTCGTCGGCGAGCCGTACTGGACCTCCGAGCCGCCCGCCGGGGCGTACGAGTCGTTCGGCTTCGGCCCGGACGACTTCACCTCGCTGGCCGGGACGTTCGACCGGTTCGAGGCGGCGGGGGTCGAGGTGCTGGAGATGGTCCTCGCCGACCCCGACAGCTGGGACCGCTACATGGCGAGCCAGTGGTGGACGCTGAGCGACTGGCTGCGCGGCAACCCCGACGACCTGGAGGCCGAGGAGGTGCGCGACTTCCTGGAGCGCTCCCGTCGCTCGCACGTCGAGTACGGCAGGCGATACCTCGGCTGGGGCGTCTTCGTGGTGCGCCGCCGTTGACGGCTACTGGCGGGTAGGAATAGGTTCCTGGAGACCGGCCGGTCGGTATGCAGGGGGGCCGACTCCGCCCGGCACGAGACCGAGGACCCCGACCGTTCCACTGAACTGGAGGCGTGATGACCGACGTCCGGCTCGCCCGTCAAGCCTGGCGCCGCCTGGAGCCCGTCCACGGGATGATCTATTTCGTGCCCGAGGCCACCGAGCGCTACGCCGCGCTCGGCCTCGATGACCGCGCAGGCTACTTCGCCTCCCGTGCCGCGGCCTTCGGCACCGCCTCCGCCGAGCTGGTCATCGCGACCTTCTACAACTTCCACCCCGCCCTGGTGCGGCGCGCACTTCCCGCCGCGTGGCAGGTCACGACCCCGGAGAAGCTGCTCGCGGCCCGTCTCGAAGCCGCGGGAGCGGCACTGCGCCGGGCCGGGATCCACGAGATCGACACCCTCGCCGAGACGACGGAACTCGCCGTCCGCGCCGCGGAGAGGGCGTGCGAGCATCCCCAGGGGCGCCCGCTGTTCGCCGCGCACGCCGCGTTGCCCTGGCCCTCCGAGCCGCTTCAGCGGCTCTGGCACGCCCAGACGCTGCTTCGTGAGTTCCGGGGTGACGGGCACGTCGCGACCCTGCTGGCCGAGGGCATCGGCCCGCTGGACGCGCTGGTCCTGCACGCCGCGGCCGGGCACGTCCCCACGGTGTTCCTCAAGCTCAGCCGCGACTGGTCCGAGGAGGAGTGGGCCTCGGCCGAGGAAGGGCTGCGCGGGCGCGGCCTGCTCGCCGGCGACGAGCTCACCGAGGAAGGCGCGGTGCTCAGGCAGCGGATCGAGGACCGCACCGACGAGCTGGCGCTGCCCGCGTACGCCGCGCTCTCCGACGACGAACTGGCCCGCCTGGCGGAGCTGGCCCGCGTTTTCGGCCGGACCGTGGTGGACAAGGGCCTGCTCCCCTTCTCCCGCTGAGTCCGCGAAGGATCGCGCTCTCGCGCGGTCACCTCCCGCCGGACAGCGGGGTCTTCGCGGGCCTTCCGCCGGGCGGGCCGACTCGCTTTCACACGGTCGGCTCGCTTTCACACAGTCAGGTTGCTTTCACGCGGTCGGGCGCCTTCACACAGTCAGGTCGCTTTCACACGCTCGGGCGTCTTCACGCGGCCGGGTCGCCGACCTGGCCGACGAACAGCGGGGTCAGCGTCGGCCGGTGAACGATCACGAAGGCGAACGGGTGGTCGGCACGGATCTCCGCCTCTGGCGGGGCCGGGGCCGACAGGAGGAAGGCGAGGCCGGTGACGGCGGCGGCCTCGGTACCCCACTCGTCCACGGTGATGTTGGCGCGGTGGATCACCTGGTCGAGGAGGGCCCCGTCGGTGATCCCCGAGTAGTCGGTCCCCCGCAGCCCCAGCCTCGCGAGCGGTTCCGCCAGATCCAGGCTCGTGGAGAAGTCCCACCGGGGCATGGCGAGCCGCACCGGCCGCTCCTCAAGCCCACGCGCCACCTCCGCCATCACAACGGGGGAGAGCAGGTCGCCGGGGGAACCGCCCGCTCGCGGCAGGAGGACCCACATGGCCAGCTCGTCTCCGGCGTAGCGCAGCTCCACAGCCTGCCAGCCGGATCCCGCCGCGTACGGGAGGAAGCCGTCTTTGCGCATCAGGGTCGTGCGTGTCGTCGTACCGTCCGCACGGGTGAAGGTGGCGCCCTCTTCCGGCGCGTCGGTGAACGGTGCCGTCCAGTCGGCCCGCAGGTAAACGGCGTTGGCGATGACCAGCCTGGTCTGCGCGGGCAGGTCGTCGAACACCTTTCTGATCCGCCCCGCGGTCCGCTCCTCGGCCCAGGCGTTGATGACCTCCGTGGCGTCGCCGGTGAAGTCCACCTGGCGCACGCCCGTGCCGTACTGCGCCGCGAGCGTACGCAGGAACTCGGGCTTGACGTTCAACCCCTTCTGGGTGAACAGGTCGTTGGCGATGCCCACGACCGGTGGTTCGGACGCACCCGCCTGGGCGTCCCGCTCCGCGTCCGGTTCTGGGAGGGGAGGCGGAGCGTCGGTCGTGACGATCTGCCTGGTGAGCGCGTTGAGCGAGGTGTGCGGCCCGCCGGAGGGGAAGCCGAAGACCGCGTCGAGTTCGGTGGCGGTGTCTCCCGCGGCTCCCGCCCTCGCCAGGCCGAAGGCGTAACCGATGCTCAGAGGCGACAGAACGGTGTTGGCCCCGGGTTTCGCGGTCGCGACGAACAGGGCGTGCCCGAAGGAGGTCAGACCGCGTACGGTCTCCTCGATCGGAGGATCCTTCGGGGTCTCCCGTTCCACCCCTTTCGCGGTGATCACACTGGACTCGGTCATGGCACACGCCGAGAGGGCGGCGACGGCCAGCAGGGCGGGTAACAGTCGGCGCATGATCCTGAAACGTACGCCGCCGCCGGGCGGTTCACCCGGTTCGCGTGGGGTTCGGCTCGCCTGCCGGGCGGCATCAGGTGATCGCGGCGAAGGCGCCGGCCCCGATGAGGGCGACGGCCCAGGCGAGGTCGAGGTTGAACCACGCCTTGCGGAGCACCGCCACGCCCAGCCGCTCGTAGACGACGAGGGCCAGAACGGTCGTCGTCACCAGCATGGACACCGTATGCACCCCGGTCGTCAGCAGGCTCTGTGAGGCCAGCGCGGCGGCGTCGTGCCCTTCGTGGCCCCCGTGCCCGCCATGTCCGCTGTGCAGGGTGACGGGGAGCACCATCAGCCCGGCCCCGTGAGCGGTGGCCATCAGGAACGACCACCCGGCCAGCTGCCACTTCGTCACCTTCATGCCGACCCAGCGGGGATGGCGCCGTCTCAGCAGCCGCCAGAGGCCGAACCCGCACACCACGGCCGCCACGCCGTACGAGACCGCTTTCGGCGGGGCGGCCAGCCGGGCCGCCGACACCAGGACGAGCGTGATCAGCACCGAGCCCGCGTGGCCGAGCACGATGGGCGGCAGCGCGCGCAGCACTCCTTCGCGAGAGCGCTCCTGCAGTCCGAGCGCGACCGCGAAAAGCCAGCCCATGGCCGGGTTCAGGCCGTGGAAGGCACCGAGCCCGGCCAGGATGATCAGGGACGTCAGATCCATCGGGTGCGCCTCGCGGAGAGTGGGAAGGTGTCGACGTCCGGTGGGAAGGTGGCCGGGATCACGGGAAGCAGTAGGAGTCGGAGGAGGAGTCGCCGCCCTGCAGACGGATCTGGTGCGCGCGGCGGCCGTCGGAGGAGAAGTCGACGAAGAAATCCGGATCGAGGGCGATCGAACCGTCGTCGGCGATGTCCACCTTCGCCATCCAGCCGGAGATGCCGTCGGGGTAGAAGACGTCGTCCCAGGAGCGGTAGAGCGAGTTGGTGAAATAGACCCGCCGTCCGTCCCTGCTCGCCTCGACCATCTGCGGCCCTCCGTTCAGCGCCCGGCCCTGAGCCGCCGGGTGACCGTCGCGCCTGGCGATCCCGCCGATCCGGACCGAGCCGGTCTCGCGTGGCGCGAACGGGTCGGAGACGTCGTACGCCTTGAGCTCGCCGGTGCCCCAGGCGGAGACGAGCAGGATCCGGTCGTCGAGGGTGAGCGAGATGTCGCTGACCAGCGGTGGCACGGCGCCGAACTGCTTGAGCGGCTCGGGCAGCAGGTCGGGGTCGGCGGGCTCGGCCGGGATCGTGATCGTCTTGCGCGCCTTCCAGACGCCGCCCTCCAGGTACCACGTGAAGATGTTGGCCGACAGGTCCTCGACGTTGATCACGGTGTTGACGAAGCCGTAGGTCTTGGTCGGGTCGTGGGCGGGCCGGAGCTCCAGGGCCATCTGGTGCTGGTCGCCCAGGTCGATCTCCTGAAGGTGCCTGCGCTTGGCCAGGTCCCAGACGTGCAGCCTGTGACCGTACTGTCGGCCGACCAGAAGCTCCAGCGAGGGTCCCGGCTCGATCTGGTTGGGTGTTCCCCACTCGCTGGAGATCATCGTGTCGTGCCCGAGGTGCCACCAGAAGTCGTAGTGCAGCCGCTGCGTCCCCCGGTCGGCCTCCCAGCGGCCCTTCGGCTCGAAGGTGTCGTGGTCGAGCGTGAAGATCCCGCCGGGCGCGTCGCCGTCCACGTCGCCGAGCGCGCTGACGTAGATGGCGTCGGTGCCGCAGTGGACGGTGTGCGGGCGGCTGTAGCCGGTCTTCTCGAAGATCGTCTCCGGTTCGATCGTCTTGACGAGCTTGGGGCGCCGGGGGTCGTCCTTGACGTCGAAAATGTAGATTCTGCTGGACCTCAGACCGGGAAGGACCAGGTAGCGGCGCTCCACGTGCGGGTGTGGCGCGTACGGGCACAGGGCCGCGCTGCACACGTTCCAGCCGAAGTGGTGGAGCTCGTCGCCGGGGACGGACATGTCGTGCACGTCGGCGATCGCCCCGGTCGACAGGTCGATCGTGGCGAGCCCGTCGGGCCGGCCGTCGCCGGTCGCGGCGAGCAGTGCGACGTAGGCGAGCTCCTCCTTCGGGGCCGTCATGGCCTCACGGGCCGACGGGTAGAAGGTGGGATCGGGCTGGATGAGTGCCACGGTGAACTCCTGAACTCGTAGCCGGAATCGATACCCAACTAATCATGTAGGAAAACTGACTGTTGTCCAGTGGTCATTTTGTGTGACCGGTGCGGACTGGAAGGGGCGCGCCTCCTCACGGTCTCCTGGCCGGTGAAACGAGGGAGCCGCTCGCGCGACCGCGAGACCTCCCCGCAGGGATGGCCATCGGAGGGTTTCGAAAGACTCGCGGAAAGGGCGCCGAACAGGAGGAGAGGTGGGGGGGGGGGGGGCCCCCCCCCCCCCCCCCGGCGCGGGGGGGGGGCCGCGGGGGGGGGGGCGGGGGGGGGCGGAACAACAACCCCGCCCGGGGGCGAGACCAAGCGACGACCCCCCG
>NZ_JBITIZ010000029.1:0-54718 GCF_044459525.1 Streptosporangium sp. NPDC050284 | reverse complement strand
GCCCCGGTGGGGGGGGGGGGCCCCCCCCCCCCCCGGGCGGCGCGGGGGGGCGCCCCCCCCCCCCCCCCCCCCCCCCCGGCAGGTGGACGTGGAAGAGGGTGCTCAGCCCTTGACGCCGCCCGCGAGCAGGCCGCGGACGAAGTAGCGCTGCATCGACAGGAAGACGATCAGCGGGATGATCAGCGAGACGAACGCTCCCGAGGTCAGGCGCTGCCACTCGTTGCCCTTGGTACCGGCCATCTGCGCCAGCCGTACCGTCATCGGGGCGCTCTCCGGGGTGCCCCCGGCGAAGATCAGGGCCACCAGCAGGTCGTTCCAGACCCAGAGGAACTGGAAGATCGCGAAGGTGGCGAGCGCGGGCCCGACCAGCGGAAGGACGATCGTGCGCAGGATCTTCCCGTGGCTCGCCCCGTCGACCCTCGCCGCCTCCATCAGCTCGCCGGGAAGCTCGGACATGAAGTTGTGCAGCAGGAAGACGCCCAGCGGTAGCGCGAAGCAGGTGTGGGCGAACCAGACCTGGATGAACCGGGCGGGGCCCTCCAGTTCCCAGGCGGGCATCAACTGGAGGCCGAAGACGGACACGCCCTCGGAGAAGAACGAGAGCAGTGGCACGAGTGCCATCTGCAGCGGCACGATCTGCAGCGCGAAGACGCCGATGTAGATCCACTCTCGTCCGCGGAACGGCAGCCAGGCGAGCGCGTACGCCGCGAAGGTGGCGAGGGCGAGCGGGAAGAGCACCGACGGGATCGTGATGACGATCGAGTTGATCAGGAAGCTCATCATCTGGCCGGAGGACGAGGAGGTTCCGAACAGGACCTGCTGGTAGTTCTCCAGGGTGATCTGCGGGTCGGAGAAGAACGTCCACCAGCCGGTGGTCTTGATCTGGTCCTCCGGGCGCAGCGAGGACAGCAGCAGACCGAAGGTCGGGGTGGTCCACAGGACCGCGATGACGATCGCCGCGACGCCGGCGATGCGGCCGCTCAGCCTCCGCCGTACGCGCTGCGGTGCCGTCGTCACCTCGGGCCGCACCATGGTCTGGGTCAACGTGGCCATGTGGACTCCTTCGCCGTCCGCGTGCTCGCGACGCGGGGCCTGCCTGCTCGCCCGGTCACCCGACGGCCTCTCTGCGCTGGCGGATCTGGTAGATCACGATCGGGGTCACCAGGACGAACAGGAAGACCGCGAGGGCCGCGCCCTTGCCCGTCTCGCCGTACCGGAACGCCTGGTTGTACATCTCGTTGGCGATGACGCCGGTGTCGAACTGGCCGCCGGTCATGGTGCGGACG
Source organism: Streptosporangium sp. NPDC050284 (assembly GCF_044459525.1). Lineage (NCBI taxonomy): Bacteria > Bacillati > Actinomycetota > Actinomycetes > Streptosporangiales > Streptosporangiaceae > Streptosporangium > Streptosporangium sp. NPDC050284. Next base: position 53,432 of record NZ_JBITIZ010000029.1, on the reverse strand, counting down.
ATGTCGAACAGCTTGAGCGTGCCGATCGACTGCGTGACCAGCACCACGATCACGGCCGAGCGGATGGACGGCAGCGTCACCCGGAAGAACATCTGCAGCGGGCTCGCCCCGTCCAGCCGGGCGGCCTCGACGATCTCGGCAGGGATTCCCTTGATCGCGGCGGAGAGCACCACGGTGGCGAAACCCGCCTGGATCCAGACCATGACCACGATGAGGAACAGCGTGTTGAGCGGTGCCTCCTGGAGCCACTGCTGCGGTTCGCCGCCGAACGCGACCGTGATCTGGTTGAGCAGGCCGATCTGGTCCTGCTCCTCGGAGCGGTAGGCGTAGACGAAGCGCCAGATGATGCCCGCCCCGACGAAGGAGATCGCCATCGGCAGGAAGACGAGTGACTTGGCGAGCGATTCGAAACGAGTGCGGTCGACCAGGACTGCGTAGACCAGCCCGACCGAGGTCACCAGCAGCGGGACGAGCAGCACCCAGATGAGGGTGTTGCGGAGTACGATCACCGCCTCCGGCTGGGTGAACATCCAGGCGTAGTTGGACATGCCGACCCACTCCCTGCCGTCGCCGCTCATGAACGACAGCAGGGTGGTGCGCACAGCCGGTACGACCAGGCCGATGGCGAGGAGCAGGAGGGCGGGCAGGAGCAGGATCGTGGCGTGGGTCCACGCGCGCCGCCGCATCGGGGCGCGGTCGAGGAGCACCAGGATCACCGCCACCACCACGAGGAAGGCGGCGACGCCGATCAGCAGTTGGAGGAGTTTGGGCAGTTCGGCGGCGAAGTCGAAGTCCATCGGAGAATCTCCCGGGAGGACGACGGTCCGGTCCCGCACATCACGCGGAACCGGACTCATCGGGATATATCAGGACTTGGGCCAGGAGGCTTCGATGTAGTCGAGGACCGTCTTGGTGTCCTTGCCGTTGATCCAGTCGGTCATGCCCTTCCAGAACGTGCCCGCGCCGACCGCGGCGGGCATCAGGTCCGAGCCGTCGAAACGAAAGACCGTGCTCGGGTCCTGGAGCATCTCCATGGAGAGCTTGTCGATCGGGTTCTGGGCGTTGGCCGGGTCGACGCCCTTGCGCGCGGTGACGTAGGTCGCCAGCTTCATGCGGGCGGCGGGGAACTCCGCGGAGGCGAGATACGCCTGGACGGCCTGGACCTCGGGGCGGTCGGTGAAGGCCACCACGAACTCACCCGCGCCGAGCACCGGCTTCTTGGCCGGGTCGTTGCCCGGCAGGTAGAAGGCGAACACGTCGCCGTCCTCGGCGACCTTGGTCCCCTCGGGCCAGAAGTTGGCGTAGAAGGACGCCTGGCGGTGCAGGGCGCACTTGCCCTCGGTGATCGGGACGCCACCCTCCTGGAAGGCGGTGCTGGCGATCGACTTGACCGGGCCGTAGCCGCCGTTGACGAACTTCTCGTTCTTGAGGATCGCGCCGACCTTGTCGACCGCCGCGGTGACCTTGGGGTCGTTGAACGGGGTCTTGTGGCTCACCCAGTCGTCGTATCCCTCGGGACCGGCCTCCCTGAGCATGAGGTCCTCGATCCAGTCGGTCGCCGGCCAGCCGGTCGCGTCCCCGGACTCGATGCCCGCGCACCACGGCTTCACGCCGGAGTCGGCGATCGTGTTGGTGAGCGTCATGAGCTCGTCCCAGGTCTTGGGGACGGCCCAGCCCTTCTCGGTGAACATCTTCGGCGAGTACCAGACGAAGGACTTCACGCTCGCACCGAGCGGGGCGCCGTAGAAGACGCCGTCGACGGTGGCGTACTTGGCCCAGTCCTCCGACCAGCCCTCGGCGGTGAGCTCCTTGATCTCCTTGGAGGCGGGCTTGAGCTTTCCCGCCTTGGCGAAACGCTCCAGAAGGGCCGGCTGGGGGAAGAAGGCGATGTCGGGGGGGTTGCCGCCGTCCGAACGGACCTGGACCTGAACCTCGAACTCGCCGGTGCCCTCGTAGGTGATCTTCATTCCGACGCAGTCGGCGAACGGCTTCCACGCCTTTTCGAAGCGGTCGGCCTCCACGTCGCGGATCGGCGAGTAGATGCTGACGGTCTTGCCCTCGTGTTTGCCGTACTGGCTGAAGGCGGCACATTCGGGGGACGTACCGGCGTCGCCACCCGCCGATGGCGTGGGGTCCGCGGATCCGCAGGCGGTGACGACCAACGCCAGCCCTATGGTGCCCGCCGCAAAGGCGGTGCGCCGGGAGCGAGAGAGGAGCGACATGAAACCATCCTCCAAATACACAATTGCCGGGGAGCGTGAGAGCGCTCTCCGGAAGAGTTGTCTGCCCGCAACGCAAAGTCAAGAACCGTGATATTACGGTTACCATCCCAGAATTCTTGACACCATCTATGCGGTACCGTGATGCTCCAGAGAGCGCTCTCACGTAACAGCCGAACAGAATGGGGCGGTGAGGACATGACCATGTCCGCCGAAAAGTCCTACGACCTTCAGGACTCCGGCGTGCTGAGATTCCCCGAGGGCTTCATCTGGGGTGCCGCCACCGCGGCCTACCAGATCGAGGGCGCCACCCGGGATGACGGCAGGGGCCCCTCCATCTGGGACACGTTCTCCCGCACCCCCGGCAAGGTTCACGCGGGCCACACCGGTGACGTCGCGTGCGACCACTACCACCGCTATCCCGAGGACGTCGCGCTCATGCGCGACCTCGGCCTGCACTCCTACCGGTTCTCCATCTCCTGGCCCCGGGTGCAGCCCGACGGGTCGGGGCCTGCCAACCCGCGCGGCCTGGACTTCTACGACCGCCTCGTCGACGAGCTCCTCGAAAAGGGCGTCACCCCCATCGTGACGCTCTACCACTGGGACCTGCCGCAGACCCTGGAGGACCGCGGCGGCTGGACCAGCAGGGAGACCGCCGCGCACTTCGCCGACTACGCCGCGATCGCGCACGGCAGGCTGGGTGACCGGGTCGAGACGTGGACCACCCTGAACGAGCCCTGGTGCTCGTCCTTCCTCGGCTACGCGTCGGGCATCCACGCCCCCGGCCTCGCCGAGCCCGCGCTGGGCTTCGCCGCCGTCCACCACCTGCTGCTCGGCCACGGCCTGGCCGTCCAGGCGCTGCGCGCCTCGGGCGCCGCCACGATCGGCATCACGCTCAACCTCTCCCCCGTGATCGGCGACGACGCCCCTGCGGTCGAGCTCGTCGACGGCCTGCAGAACCGGATCTTCCTGGACCCGGTGCTGCGCGGGGAGTATCCCGCCGACGTCGTCGAGCGCGCCCGTCGCTTCACCGACTGGTCCTTCGTCCAGGACGGGGACCTGGAGATCATCGGTCAGCCGATCGACCTGCTGGGCGTGAACTACTACCACCCGCAGACCGTGACCGTCCACGCCGGCGAGCCCGCCAACCCGGTCTATCCGGGCAGCGAGGGCATCGCCTTCGGCGGAGCCGACGCGCCGCAGACCGCGATGGGATGGCCGGTGCAGCCCTTCGGCCTCACCGACCTGCTCCTGCGGCTCTCGCGCGACTATCCGGGCACCCCTCTGATCATCACCGAGAACGGTGCCGCCTTCGACGACGTCGTCGAGGACGGCGAGGTGCACGACGTCGGCCGTCTGTCCTACCTCGACGGCCACCTGCGCGCGGCGCACGCGGCGATCGAGGGCGGCGCCGACCTGCGCGGCTACCTCGTGTGGTCGCTCCTGGACAACTTCGAGTGGGCCGAGGGGTATGACAAGCGGTTCGGCGTCGTACACGTCGACTACGCGACGCAACGCCGCACCCCCAAGGACAGCGCCCTGTGGTACAGCCAGGTCGTACGCCGGAACGGACTGTGAGGACCCGTCCCACCCTGGAGAAGGTGGCCGCCCGGGCAGGTGTGTCCCGGGCGACGGCCTCGCGCGTGGTCAACGGCTCCACGCGCGTGGCACCCCAGATCCGCGACGCGGTCAACCGCGCCGTGGAGGAGCTGGGCTACGTGCCCAACCAGGCGGCGCGGAGCCTGGTCACCCAGCGGGCCGACTCCATAGCGCTCGTCTTCCCCGAGCCGGCGACCCGCGTCTTCTCCGACGACCCGACCTTCGCCGGGATCATCCGCGGGGTCAGCCTGGAGATCGAGGAGGCCGACAAGCAGCTCGTGCTGATGCTCATCGGCGCGACGGGCGGCTACCAGCGGGCCGAGCGCTACGCCACCAACGGCCACGTGGACGGCGTGGTCATCGCGTCGATGCACGGCACCGACCCGCTGCCGGCCATCCTCGCCAGGCGCGGGGTGCCGGTGGTGTGCAGCGGCAGGCCGACCGTGCCCAGCAGCCTGCCGTACGTGGACGTGGACAACGTCGGCGGCGCCGAGCGCGCGGTGCGGCACCTGATGGAACGGGGCAGGCGGCGCATCGCCGCCATCGCCGGACCGCAGGACATGATCGCCGGAATCGACCGGCTCGACGGCTACCGCGCCGTGCTGCGCGACTCCGACCGCCGCTCCATCGTCGCCGTCGGCGACTTCACCCGGGAGTCGGGGACGATCGCGATGCGGCAGCTGCTCGCCGACGACCCGGAGATCGACGCGGTCTTCGTGGCGAACGACCTGATGGCGCTGGGCGCGCTACCGGCCCTGCGCCAGGCGGGCCGACGGGTCCCCGACGACGTAGCGGTGGTCGGCTTCGACGACATCCCCGCCGTCTCCTACGCCGAGCCCCCGCTGACCACGGTCAGGCAGCCGACCGTCGAGATGGGACGGAGACTCGCCCGCATGGTCCTCGAACTGGAGGAGAAGGCGCAGGTGACACTCCCCACCGAGCTGGTCGTCCGGGAGTCCACCGCGTCCTGAACCCGGTCGCCCTCCGGCCGCGGCGAGCGGACGAGGCTCAAGATCCGACGACGACCACGAGTCCGGATCCCCGGCCGGGTGCCGGAGCCTCGGCACCCGGCCGGGGTCAGGCCAGAGCGCCGAACCGGGACTACGAGGACGCCCGGACGACCAGATCCGTGGACACGATCATCGACTCGGCGGGGCCTCCCTCAAGAAGGGAGAGCAGCAGGCGGACCATCGCCGCGGCCTGCTCGGCGTGCGGCGTGTGGATGGTCGTCAGCGGCGGGTCGGTGTAGCGGGCGGCCTCTATGTCGTCGTAACCCACGATGGCGACCTCGTCGGGAATCCTCCTGCCCGCCTGGCGGAGCGCGTGCATCGCACCGATCGCCATCAGGTCGTTCGCGGCGAAGACCGCGTCGATCTCCGGGTCGTCGGCGAGCAGCTGCCGCATCGCGACCGCCCCCGACTCCCGGGTGAAGTCGCCGACCGCGATGATCGAGCGGCGGTCGGAGTCGCGCAGCACCTCGCGGTAGCCGGTCAGCCGGTCCTGCCCGCCTATCATGTCCAGCGGCCCCGCGATGGTGGCGATGCGCCGCCTGCCTCGCTCCAGCAGGTGCCGCACGGCGGTGGCGGCGCCCTCGACGTTGTCGTTGTCGACGTACGGTATCTCGACCGGCACGGCGGGTCTGCCGTAGGAGACGACCGGGACGCGCAGCCGGGTGAGCGCGACCGGCAGCGGGTCGGCGCCGTGGCTGGACACGAGCATGACGCCGTCGACGTGGCCGCCGGCGATGTAGTGCTCCACCCGGGCATGGCTCTCCGGCGACCCGGCCAGCAGCAGCACCACCTGCTTGTTGACGGCCTCCAGCTCCAGGCTGGCCGAGCGTATGACGGTGGAGAACATCGGATCGTCGGAGAACACGCGGTTCGGCGACTCCGAGACGACCAGCGCGACCGAGTTGGTCCGCTGGGTCACCAGGTTTCTCGCCGCCCCGTTGGGGACGTAGCCGAGCTCGTTCACCGCGCGCATGACCAGGTCCCGGATGTCGGCGGTGACCGTGGTCTGGCCGTTCACCACCCGGGAGACGGTCGACCGGGAGACCCCGGCACGGGCGGCGACCGCCTCCAGAGTGGGACGTCTCATCGTGTTCTTCCCCTACCGTCGATTGCAGTCCGTTACGTGCGATGACATCGCGGTGTAACGGCGCGCCGTCCTTGAGCAGGCGCCGGGTGGCGAAGTCCGCACGCACGATCCCGAACCTACGCCGGCCCCCTTCGGCCCACTCGAAATTATCCAGCAGCGCCCAGACCAGATAACCACGCGCGTCCGCCCCTTCGGCGATCGCGGTGTGCACGACGCGCGGGTGGCCGTTGTCGTCGGCATGACGGAAGCAAGGGTGGCCCCCGAGTGCCGACGACGGTCATCCCTTCACCGCCCCCTGCATGATTCCTCCGATGATCTGTTTGCCGAGCAGGGCGAACACGATGACCAGTGGCAGCGTGCCGAGCGTGGTGCCCGCCAGGCCGAGCACGTAGTCGTTGACGTATCCGCTGGCCAGTGTGGACAGGGCGACCTGGACCGTCGGATCCTCCGGGGTCAGGACGACCAGCGGCCAGAAGTAGTCGTTCCAGACCGACATGAAGGTGAGCATGCCCAGCACCGCCGCCGCCGGGCGGGCGGCCGGGAGCACGACGTGCCAGAACAGGCCCCAGGTGCTGCAGCCGTCGACCCGGCCCGCCTCGAGCAGCTCGGTCGGCAGCGCCCTGGAGAGGTACTGGGTCATGAAGAACACCCCGAACGCGTTGACGAGCGCGGGCACGATCAGCGCGTACATGGTGCCGGTCCACTCCAGCTTCACCATCAGCATGTACAGCGGGATGATGCCGAGCTGGGTCGGCACCATCATCGTCGCCACGGTGAGCAGGAGCAGGGCGTTGCGCCCGCGGAAGCGCAGCTTGGCGAAGGCGAACCCGGCCAGGGTGGAGAAGAGCATCACCGCGAACGCGACGGTGCCGGAGACGGCGACGGAGTTGAGCATCGCCAGGGCGAAGGGGACCGTGTCGAAGACGCGGGCGACGTTGGCGAAGAAGTTGCCGCCGGGGATGAGCGGCGGCGGCACGTCGGCCAGGGCCGCGTTGTCGCGGGAGGCGACCACGACGCTGTAGTAGAGCGGCATCATTGAGAAGAACGCCACCGCGGCGAGCGTGAGGTAGGTGAGCCTGCGGGCGGCGCCACCGGAACGACGGCGGACCGCGGGGGCGGCGGTGTGGGCGCTCATGTCAGCCCTCCCTTCCCACGACGGGTGAGCAGGTAGTTGACGCCGACGACCACCACGATGAAGACGAACATCATCCAGGAGATGGCCGAGGCGTAACCGAAGTCGAGCTTGGTGAAGTTCTCGTAGATGAACAGGGAGAGCGTCTGATACTGCCGGTCCACCCCTCCGGTGACGAGGTAGGAGCCGAACAGCAGCGGCTCGGCGAGGATCTGCATCGCGCCGATCGTCGAGGTGATGACGACGAAGATGATCGTTGGTTTGATCATCGGGATGGTGATCCTGCGGAGCTGGGTCATCCCGCTCGCGCCGTCGATGGTGGCCGCCTCGTACAACTCGCGCGGCACCGCCTGCATCGCCGCCAGGAGGATGAGGGCGTTGTAGCCCGTCCACCGCCACATGATCATGGTGGAGATGGCGAAGTGAGAGCTGAGCACCCCCTCGTTCCAGGCGACGCCCTCGACGCCGACCAGGGAGAACACCCAGTTGATCATGCCGAAGTCCCGGCCGAACAACTGGCTGAAGATGACCACCACCGCGACCACACTGGTCACGTTGGGCAGCAGCAGCGTGATGCGGAAGAAGGTCTGCGCCCGCAGCGGCCGGTTGAGCAGGTGGGCGAGCCAGATGGCGAGCAGCAGCTGCGGCACGGTGGACAGCACCCCGATGGACAGGGTGTTGAAAGTGGCGTTCCAGAAGTAGTCGTCGGCGAGCAGCGTTCTGAAGTTCTCCAGGCCGACGAAGGTCTGCTCGTCCTGGAGCAGCGTCCACTCGTGCAGGCTCACCCAGGCGGTGTACGCGAGGGGAAACAACCCGAACGCGGAGAAGAGCAGGAAGAAGGGTGCCACGTAAGCGTACGGCGAGCCCTTGACGTCGAGTTGGTGAACCAGTTGGCGGCGGAGGCGGGGTCCCGCCTGCCTGTTCGGTGGGACCGCCGCCAGGCGATCGGGCGCGCGGGTGGCCATGGCAGCTCCTTTCTGCGGTTCTGCGGTTCTTCGGACGGCGGGAGACGTGCGGCCCGTCGCGGCGGGAGGCGTGCGGTTCCGCGGCACGGGACGCGCGCCCGCCACCGGACAGGGGCACGAGCAGGTGGCCGACCGGTACGAGACCGGCCGGCCGGGAGGGCGACTACTTGATCCTGCTGACGTCCTTGAGCGCCTGTGCCCAGGCCTCCTCGGCGTTCTGCTTGCCCTGGTCGACCCGCTGGAGACCGTCGCCGATCGCCTGCAGGACGTCACTGGCCTTGGGACCCACGGGCTGCGGCTTGAGCGACCTGGCCGCGTCGGTGAAGATCTTGCCGATCGGCGCGTTGCCGAAGTACGGGTTGACGAAGTCCTTCACCGCGGGGTCGTCGTACAGGGCGGGCAGCGAGGGCAGCGCGCTCGCCTCCTTGAAGAGCTTGATCTGGCTCTCCTTGCTGGTCAGCAGGTCGATCAACGCCGCGGCCTCCTTGGGGTGCTTGCCCTGCTTGGGCAGCATCAGGTGGGTGCCGCCCTGGTTGCCGCCGCCACCGGGGACCGCCGCGATGTCCCAGGTGCCCTCGCCGGGCTTCTGGTCCTTGATCGTTCCGGTCTTCCAGGCCGGGCAGACCATGGTGGCGAAGCTGCCCTTGGCGATGCCGGTGTTCCACGGCGGCGAGAACGCGGCGAGGTTGGCCGAGAGACCTTCGTGGATCATCTTCACGCCCGTGTCGTACGCCTTGCGCACGTCGGGGTTGGTGGCGGCGACGATGTTGTACTCGGCGTCGTAGAAGCCGATGGGGGCCTGCTCGACCATGGCGCGGAAGTGCTCGCCGGGACCGTCGGTGAACTTGGCTCCCTCCACCTTGCCCGCGACGAACCTCTTGCCCGTCTCGATGTAGGCGTCCCAGGTCGGCCAGAGCGCCGAGACCTCGTCGCGGTCGACGGGCAGGCCTGCCTTCTTGAACAGGTCTGGGCGGTAGCACATGGCCAGGCCGCCGACGTCGGTACCGAGGCCCAGGAGGGCGGAGCCGTCGTTGGAGACGCCCAGCTTCCACTTCCAGTCCAGGTATTCGCTCTCGCGCTTGTCCAGGCCGTATTCCTTGAGGTCGTGGAACTTGTCCGGCACGGGGGTGAAGGCGCCGATGTAACCGCCCTCGACGGCGACCACGTCCGCGGCGCCCGCGCCGGTGGTCAGCTGGGTGATGAGGTTGGTGTGGTGGTCGTTGAACTGCGCGCGGCGCTCCACGATCTCCACGTTGGGGTGGGTCTTCTTGAACTCCTCGTACAGCGGCGCGTAGTGGAAGTCGCTGAACAGCCCGACGGTCAGCTTGATCTTCTCGGCCGGCCGAGAGGCCGTCCCGCCGCTCCCGGCGGCCTCGGTGCCACCACCGCAGGCGGTGAGGCCCAGGACCAGAGCGGAAACGGCGACCATCGGGGCGAGGAACCGCTGACGTGACTTACGCATGGAACCCTCCCAGGGTTCTCATAAATGATCATGAAGAGAGCGCTCTCTGAGCAGATTGACGCCAAGGGGATTGCGTGTCAACGGCCCCGCCGACCTCGCCCCGCGCCTGACGGTCGGCTTTTCACGGAAAGCCCCCTCTCGCTCTCTTGGATGTTTCCGCAGCCCAGAGAGGTTTTGAAGTTAAATTTTATAGAAAATGGAGCGCTCCCACGCTGAAAGGTCACATTAAGGTCGCGTTTCCACCGTGTTCCACAGAGCCGCGCCGACCTCTTGACACTCCCCGCCGAGCGGGCCACCCTCTATCTCAGAGAGCGCTCCCTCGCGATTCTCCCCGTGGTCCACGCGCCGCCCGCGCCCGTGGCACCGCTGGTCGCCGCCCTCGCGAGATGATCCCGGGCGACCTCGCGTACGAGTGCTCGCCACCCCTGTACGGGAGGCCACCCGCCCCTCCCCTCCTCGGAAGGACGACTTCGGAAAGACGACGCGGAAGTCACCCCGGCCCCCACGTCTCTCGTGGTGACGCCGAAACCCGTAGAGTCGTCCGGCCGGTCGGAAATCGACCGGCGCGCATCCAACCAAGGAGAACCACGTGGCACTGGAGAAGCCGGAGATCGACTTTCCGGAAGGCGCCCCGCCCTCGGAGCTGGAGATCGTCGACATCGTCGTAGGGGACGGCCCGGAGGCCAAGCCGGGACACCAGGTCACCGTGCACTACGTCGGCGTTGCCTTCTCGACGGGCGAGGAGTTCGACGCGTCGTGGAACCGCGGAGACACCTTCCAGTTCCCGCTGGGCGGGGGCCGGGTCATCGCAGGCTGGGACCAGGGCGTCGCGGGCATGAAGGTCGGCGGCCGCCGCCGTCTCACCATCCCGCCGCACCTCGGCTACGGCAACGCAGGCGCGGGCAACCGCATCAAGCCGGGTGAGACGCTCATCTTCGTCGTGGACCTCCTCGGCGTGAGCTGACTCGGGACGAAACGACGCATGCGGGCGGGCCTCACCGGCGACGGGTGGCCCGCCCCGCGTGTCCTGTCACCTCCCCGGCCCCCACTGCCGTCCCTGTCGTCCTGCACCGTCCTCAATATCCGGCGCCATCCCCCGCGCCTGGCACCGTCCCCTGCGTCCGGTGTCGCCCTCTGTGTCCGATGTCGTCCTCTGTGTGCCCCGACCTGACGGCCATCTCACGTTCGCGAGGTTCAAGGGCAGGTCCGACCTCCCCGCGAGGCGCGATGACTCAGAAAAGCAGCGCCTCACCTCACCGAAATTCCGCTCGTAGCTCTTAGAATGGCCATCGTTCTTAGCGAGGGAACTGCCAGGTTTACCTGGCAGGTGAATCGTCTCCCTGTTACCGTTCGTGTGTTTGAAACGGTCAGGGCTTGGCCGTCGCCTACCTCGACCGAGGGAAGCGAGAAGCCGCTCCCTTCGGGGAGCGGAGGAGTCACTGTGTTGTTGATCGACCTCGCGCGCACCTCCGCGGCCGTGACCGCCGTCTCCGCCCGGCTGGCGAAGACCGCCCACCTCGCGGAGCTGCTCGGCAGGGTCGAGCCGGACGAGGCCGAGATCGCGATCGCCTACCTCTCAGGAGAGCTGCCTCAGCGCAACGTCGGAGTGGGCTGGACGAGTCTGCAGAACCCGCCGGAACCCCGGCTCGCCGCCACCGCCACCCTGCGCGGGGTCCACGACCTCCTCGATGAGATCAAGGCCCTGTCGGGTCCCGGCTCGCAGAGCGCGCGCAGGACGCTGGTCTCCGAGTTGTTCGGCGCCCTCACCCGCCAGGAGCAGGTCTTCCTGTCACGGCTGCTGCGGGGCGAGCTGCGCCAGGGCGCGCTTGAGGGAGTGATGGTCGAGGCCATCGCGAAGGCGGCCGGGGTGCCGGCCACCGAGGTCAGGCGGGCGCTGACGTTGCGCGGCTGGCTTCCCGCCGTCGGCGCCGCCGCCCTGGGCGGCGGGGTCGAGGCACTGCGCGCCTTCCACCTGGAGGTCGGCCGCCCGGTGTCGCCGATGCTCGCCCAGAGCGCCACCTCCATCGCGACCGCGTTCGGCAAGCTCGGCGAGCCGGTCGCCATCGAGTGGAAGCTCGACGGCGTCAGGGTCCAGGCTCACCGCTCGGATGACCGGATCACCGTCTTCACCCGCGCCCTTGAGGACATCACCGCGCAGGTGCCCGAGCTGGTCGAGGCGGTGAGCGCCCTACCCTCCCGCGACCTCGTCCTCGACGGCGAGGTGATCGCGCTGCGGGCCGACGGTCGCCCCGAGCCCTTCCAGGTCACCTCGGGCCGCGTGTCCAGCCGCACCGACCTGCCGCGCGTGCGCGAGAGGACCCCGCTGAGCGTCTTCTTCTTCGACGCGCTGCGGGTCGACGGCGCCGACCTGCTCGACCTGCCGGGTGAGGCACGCCACGCGGCCCTGACCGCCGCCGTGCCCGCGGAGCTGGTGACCCCCCGCCTGGTCACCGGCGACGTCGCGGACGGCGAGGCGTTCTTCAAGGACGCGATCAGGAGCGGCCACGAGGGCGTGGTGGTCAAGTCGCTCCTGACTCCCTACGCCGCCGGGCGGCGCGGTGCCGGCTGGATCAAGGTGAAGCCCCGGCACACGCTCGATCTCGTCGTCCTGGCCGCGGAATGGGGCCACGGTCGCCGCGAGGGCAGGCTCTCCAACCTGCACCTGGGCGCCCGCGACCCGGTGAGCGGTGGGTTCGTCATGCTCGGCAAGACCTTCAAGGGCCTGACCGACGAGCTGCTCGCCTGGCAGACCGACCGCTTCCTCGGCATCGCCGAAGGGCCCACCGACGGCTGGACGGTCACCGTCCGTCCCGAGACGGTCGTCGAGATCGCCTTCGACGGCGTGCAGCAGTCGAGCCGTTATCCCGGCGGCATGGCGCTGCGCTTCGCCAGAGTCATCCGCTACCGCACCGACAAGACGGCGGACCAGGCCGACACCGTCGACATGGTCCGCGCCCTCATGCTCTGACTTGTCTTCGCGCTCGTGTCACGTCCGTGGTCCGGCGTACCGCCGCGCGGGTGCCACGTCCCTCGCGCGGCCGCCGTCCCGTAGGTCCTGCGGCCTCAGGACGCCGGAGGCGTCATTTCACGAGACGCAGGGTGAAGGGGTATCGGAAGTCGCCATCGCCCGCCGCGGCCACGGAGCCGACCACGGACAGCACCACGCCGCCGATCCAGAGCAGGGGCGTCAGGACGAAGCCTATGAAAGTGATTGCCAGCACGATGGTGGCCGCGAGCATCGTCAGCTGGAAGTTGAGTGCCTCCACCGAGTGCGCCCGGATGTAGGGCGACGTCCTGCCCGCGGTGAGCATCATGACGGCCGGACCGATGACGGGAAGGCCCACCAGCGGGAGCAGGTGCGACGCCACCGCCCCCAGACGCTCCGCTCCGGTCTCCCCCCGGCCGAAGGGGTGTGCGTGATGACCGTACGCGACCTGGCCCGTGGCGGGCGGGTAGGAGGCGAGACGGGCCGGACGCGTGCCGTACAGCTCGTTCATGATCGGGACGAGGTCGCCGTGGACGCGGGCCGTCATCGCCCGCTCCAGCCTGTCGTCGAACTCGGCCTTGTCGAGCCTTCCCTCCGCGTAGGCGGCCTGGACGTGCTCGACCACCCGCTCGCGATCCTGGTTGCTGACCCGAAGCCCCGCGTGACCGGACCGAGGGCCTGCCGCCGGCACTCCCCCGTACCCCGGGCCTGCTGGTGTCGCTGTGCCTGCCATGAGACCGATACCCTTTCTTCGCCGCTTCGACCTCAATGTTCGTCCAGATTGTCGGCCCCGTATATCAGGATGAACCCCCATAAGCCCCTGAGACCCATCCCTGGCCTTCCGCCACGGAACGAGCAGGAGAGGTATACAAGAAAACATGAGATGGCGAGATCGCTACGGGTTGAGGCGGCTACGCGGGCCGAAGATCGCAAAGTTCGACCGCGCCACGACCGACGCCGACATCGAGGCGCTCATCGCCTTCGCGAAGTCGCGCAAGAGCGTCGAGTTCTACGTCGAGCCCGAGACATTCGCGACGAACACCACGGCGGTGGCCGTCGCCGACGACGGTGAGTGGACCCGGCGCCGGGTCGGCTCCCCCGCGGTGATCCGCAAGGTGGCCCGCGACCTGGCCCTGCCCGTCTACGACGTCCAGCTGACCGGTTATCCCCCCCGGATGAGGGCCTACAACGAGCGTCAGAAACGCGCCGAGGGCTGAGCGGAGAGAGCCGGGCTCCCCTCATCACCGAAACCGGGGAGCCCCGCGGTCATCCGGTGACACGGGGACACGAGAAACCGGCGGCCCTCTCGTCGCCAGGGGCCGCCTCACTCCTACCGCGGTACGGACAGAGGCCGACGGGATGACCGGCTGCGGTCCGCCGACGCGGCCGAGGATCGCGTCGGCCGGATGACCGACCGGCCCGGGGCCACCGGTACCCGCGAGGAACGCCCCCATCGAGTGGCCGGCCCTGATTCGCCGACGCCGACGGCGCTGCCGGCACCGGTCGGCGCGTCCGGGACCCGCGCCGTGGCACACCCTCTGACGATGTGCGATGCCCTGGTCAGGGCGGCCGGTCAGGGGTGATCACGACACACGGCGAGGAACGTCGCACCGGAGCGTGAGTGTTCGGGCGCGCCTGCCGCGTAATCTTTTTCTTCCCTTCAGGTGAGTACCCTCCGAAGGTTAGAGCCCACGATCATGAATCGCTATGTAAAAACGGATTTATACGCATTTGTACGGTTCATGTTGGTGCATGGTATCCGCTGAAGAGTGATGCCGATGGATTTCAAGATTCTCGGGCCGATCGAAGTGCGAGCGGCCAACGGGCAACCGATCACCCTCGGGAGACGCAAACAGCGGGTGTTGCTTGCCGCCTTGCTCCTCAATGCCGGCAAGGCGATCCCCACCCATCGAATGCTCGACTGGTTGTGGGGGGAACAGGCTCCCGCCAACGCCGAGTCGAACCTCTACACCTATATCTCCGCGCTGCGCCGGGTGCTTGGCTCGCCTTCCCGGATCGAGGCGGGCTCCAACGGGTACGTGCTCCGGGTCGCCCCCGATGAAATAGACGTGAGATTGTTCGAGGAACTCGCCGCTCAAGGACGTCTGATGTTATCCAAAGGGCGAAATGACGTCGCGCTCGAACGGTACACCCGGGCCTTGGGTCTGTGGCGCGCCGAGGCGGTTCTGGAAGGGCTTTCCCTGCCCGAGCCGTTGCGAGGCGAGGCGGCACGGCTGGAACGGCTGAGAACGATCGTCGTGGACGCCTCGCTGGAGGCCCGCCTCGCGCTGGGCCAGCATGGCGAGGTGCTTCCCGATCTGGAGGCGCTGACTCGCAGGGATCCGCTGAACGAACGACTCCGCGCGCAGCTCATGCTCGCCCTGTACCGTTCCGGCCGCCGAGCCGACGCGCTCGCGGTGTACCAGCACGCGCGGGAGATGCTCGCCGCGGAACTGGGTGTCGATCCCGGCCCCGACCTGGTCCGCATGCATCGGCAGATCCTCGCCGACGACTCCGCGCTGGCGGCGCCGTCACCGTCGGTCGCCGTCCGCCGGGTTTTCGCGCCGGCAGAGCTCCCGATCGCCTCGGCCGCCTTCACCGGGCGTGCCTCCGAGGTCTCCTGGTTACGGACGGCGCTCACCTCAGCGGCCCCTGGCCGTATCGTCGTCTCCGCGGTCGCCGGAGCGGCGGGAATCGGCAAGTCGGCGTTCGCCGTACACGTCGCCCACCAGATCGCGGACCGGTTCCCCGACGGGCAGCTCTACGTGAACCTGCACGGCTCCACCCCCGACGTCAAACCACTGCACCCGGCCGAGGTCCTCGCCCGCCTCCTGCGCTCCCTCGGTGGCGACGACGTGGCCGTCCCGACCGAGGTGGACGAGGCGTCCGCGCGATTCCGCTCGCTGACCGACGGCAGACACCTGCTGTTCCTGTTCGACAACGCTCGCGACGCGGAGCAGGTGCGGCCGTTGTTGCCCGCCAGCCCCACCTGCCGCGTGCTGATCACCGCTCGGAGGATGCTGACCTCTCTGGACACCGTCGCGCATCTCCGCCTCGGCGTCATGGCCAAGGACGAGATGACCACCCTGCTGAGCCGCCTGATCGGCGGCGAGCGTGTCGCGGCCGACCCACGGGCGGCGCGCGTGATCGTGCGGCTCTGCGGCGGCCTGCCGCTGGCGATCAGGATCGCCGCCGCCCGGCTGGTGGCGCGGCCGGACCTGTCGCTGCGAGGGCTCGCCGACCGCCTCGCGGTCGAGGATCATCGCCTCTCCGAACTGCAGGCCGACGACCGGGCGGTCCGGGCCTGCTTCATGGTGAGTTACCGCGCCCTGGAGGCCGAGCATTCTCGCCTGTTCCGGCTGCTGGGCCTGCTCGGTGGATCCGACATCAGCGTCGCGGTCGCCGCGGCGCTGGCCGATCGCTCGGAGGAACAGACCGCGGACCTCCTGGATCATCTCGCGGACGCCCAGCTCCTTGAGGTGCGCGACGCCGGCCGGTATCGCATGCACGACCTGCTCTGCCTGTTCGCCCGCGAGCGCACCCGGCAGGAGGAGACCGAGGAGGAGCAGGTGCAGGCCGTGAGGCGGGCGCTTCACAGCTCTCTCGTCATCGCCTGCACCCTCGGTGACGTGCGCCACCGACGGGCCAGGCGAGACGCCAAGTTCGGTCACCTGGCACTCGGCCGCTTCAGCATGTCGCCCGACGACTGCACGATCGATCCCCGATGGCTCAACGCCAAGATGGCCGACCTGATCTCCACCGCCCGCCAGGCGCCCGGCGCGGCGGGGGACGTCACCGGTCTCTCGACCGTCCACGGCGCCGCTTCGCGCCAGCCGTCGTGGCGATGGGAAATGAGCGATCGAAACCGGCGAAGGATCTGACGCGGTGGAAACAATCCTCGTCTCCAGCCGCCGTAATCACAGAATCTGACGCGCCGGAAATCACTCTCCATGCATCTGCGGTGGCCGCGGATTCACCGCGCGTGAAATCATTCTCGATCCATCTCACCGTAAATATCGGATTCGGCATGTCCGAAATCATCGCCACATCTCCGTAATGGCCACGGGCCTCGAAAGGCGAATCCCCGGGATCGCGTGCCGCGCCGTTTTTTCGCGCCCATGCCTCATCGAGCAAAGCTTCGACCTACACAAACTTGTGTGGTGCGAGGTATAGCAACATTCATCACTATTAGCGACATCTCTCTCGTCTTCTCACATCTGTAGAGAGAAGGCCGGCATCTTGCACAGGAAGCTCCGGGGGTTGATCGATGACAGCGGTGGCACCACCGCAGGCACCCGACGGACACCCGCCTCGCGACGATCGCCATCCTCGAACCGAACTCATCCGTGACGCCAGAAGCTGAAAGTTTCAGAAAAACGCCAGGAAAGGGCGGACGTGTCGGATCTAATCGGCATCGATGAGTGTGAAAACCTTACCGTGAAGCAGGTCCAGAACCTCTACGGGAAGTACGTCAGCCGCAGCCAGGTCAACCTCATGACCTCCTTCGGTTTCGGTCGCGAACTCGCCGAGCGAGCCGAGGGCGCCTGGATCTGGACCCGTGACGGCCGCCGGATCCTCGACGTCACCGGAGGGGTCGGCGTACTCAACCACGGCCACAACCACCCGCGCATCCTGGCCGCCCGCCGCCGGTTCGCCGACCGAGGGCGCATGGAGGTCCACAAGGCGTTCTTCTCGCCCTACGTGGCCGCCCTGAGCCACAACGTGGCCACGCTGCTGCCGGGCGACCTGAACATCTCCTACTTTCCGAACTCGGGCGCCGAGGCGAACGAGGGCGCCATCAAGATGGCGTACAAGTATCACGGCGGACGGCGTAACACCATCCTGCGGTCCGACATCAGCTTCCACGGCAAGACCCTCGGTGCGGGGAGCCTGACCGGATCCTCGGAGAACTCGTTCCGGTTCCCCGGGCTTCCCGGCATCGTCATCCACCCCTACGGCGACCTCGCGTCCGTACGGGCGGCGGTCGACGCCGCGCGCACCCCCGACGGGAAATGCGACGTCTACGCGATCATGGTCGAGCCCTTCAGTGCTTCGAGCATGCGTTCCTGGTCGGAGGCCGACCTGCACGGGCTGCGACGGCTCTGCGACGAGCACGACATCATCCTCATCTTCGACGAGGTGTACACCGGATGGGGTAAGACCGGCAGTCTCTTCTACTTCATGCGATATCCGGGCCTGCTGCCGGACATCCTCGTCTACTCGAAATCGCTCGGCGGCGGGAAGGCGTCGATCGCCGGGTACACCGCCCGAGAGCCCATCTTCCGCAAGGCATACGACCGGCTCTCCGACGTCATCCTGCACAGCACCACCTACTACGGGTTCGGCGAGGAGACCGCCACCGCGATCGAGGCGATCAACGTGATCGTCGAGGAGGACTACCCCGCGCGGGCCAGGCAGATCGAGCGCATCCTGGGCCCCGGACTGGAGAACATCCAGAAGCGCTATCCGGAGGTGGTCGGCCAGGTGACCGGTACCGGGGCGCTGTGGGGGGTGTTCCTGACCGGCGGCCCCAAGGTACTCGACCTCGCCGGCAAGCTGGCACCGGGCTTCTCCGGCGACCCGAATTTCCGCACCAAGCTGATCACCCTCTCGGTGATCGCGGAACTCTACCGCGAGCACGACATCGTGTCGTACTACAGCCCGAACGTCGAGAACCCGCTCGTCGTCGCGCCGACCCTCGCCATCGAGCCCGACGACCTCGAGTACTTCCTGGAGAGCCTCCACAAGACCTTGGCCAAGGGCCTGCCGCGCCTGCTCGCCAGGTTCGTGCGAGAGAAGGTGGGGTCACGGTGGCCTATCGGGTCGTAGTGACCGGCAGCGCCGGAATGCTCGGCGGCAACCTGGTCCGGCGGCTCGTACTCGCGGGTCACGAGGTGGTCGGCGTGGACCTGCGCCCGCCCTCGGAGCCGGACCCCGGATACGTCCACCGAGTCGGCGACGTACGGGACGTCTCGCTGATGACCGAGGCGATGGCCGAGGCGGACGCGGTCGTGCACTGCGCCGGCGCGCTGCCGAGCTATCCGGCGGAGCAGATCCACAGCCTGATCGTCGGTGGCACCCACAGCGTGCTGGAGGCCGCGCGCCGGGCCGGGGTGGAAAGAACGGTCCACATCTCCTCCACCGCCGTGTACGGGCTCCCGAAACTGGTGCCCACCCCTGAGGAGCACCCGCGCGAGCCCGTCGACCCCTACACCAGGGCCAAGACCGAGGCGGAGGAACTCGCCGACAAGTATCGCGCCGGCGGAATGTGCGTGCCGATCCTGCGCCCCAAGACCTTCCTCGGTCCCGGCCGGATGGGCCTGTTCGCGATGCTCTTCGAGTGGGCCGAGGAGGGCCGGAACTTCCCGGTCCTCGGCCGCGGGGACGTGCGCATCCAGATGCTCGCCATAGAGGACCTGGTGGATGCCGTGGCCGACGTCCTGACGGTGCCGGCCGACATCGCGAACGACACCTACAATCTCGCGGCCGCGGAGTTCGGCACGCTGCGAGAGGACTTCCAGGCGGTACTCGACACGGCCGGTCACGGAAAACGTGTCGTGTCACTGCCCGTCCGGCCGGCCCTGACCGGACTCCGACTGCTGGAAAGGACCCGGCTGTCGCCGGTGTACGGACGACTGGTGCACAAACTGCTCGCCGACTCCTACGTCAGCATCGACAAGGCCGGGGAGCGGCTCGGCTTCCGGCCCCGGCTGTCCAACCGGGACGCGATTCTCCGCACGTACGCCTGGTGGCGGGAGAATCGCGGCGCCGGCTCGCCTCGGGGCGCCGGCCAGACCAGCCGCGACGCGTGGCGGCAGGGCGCGCTGTCCCTGGCGAAAGTCTTCTTCTGAAGTGACGGGGAAAGCATGTACGTCGTCGAATCGGCAGACATCCCAGAGCTCCCACAGCCCCGGGAGGTGGCACCGGAAGAGGCAGCGAAGGCCCGGCCACACCTGGTCACGGACCTCTTCAGGCTGATACGGCCGTCGCACGCGGCCAAGGCGATCCTCCTCGTGCCGATCGCGCTCGTCGACACCTCCCTGTGGAGCCTCGCCGCGTTGGGTGAGATCGTCCTGGCCACGGTCGCGTTCATCCTCGCCTCCGCCGCCGTCTACGTCGGCAACGACATCGCCGACCGGCACCGTGACGCGCACCACCCCGTCAAGCGTCACCGTCCTGTCGCGGCCGGCCGCGTGGGGATCAGGCTCGCGTACGTCTACTGCGCCATCCTGCTCGGGCTGCTCGGCGCCATCGTCGGGCTCACCCCGGGCCCCTACTGGCCGATCCTCGCCTACCTCGTGATCAACATCGCGTACAGCGGCTTTCTCAAACACGTACCGCTGGTCGACGTGGGCACGATAGCCGTCTGTTTCGTCCTCCGGGTCATCCAGGGATACGAGGTGACCGGAGGGCGGGCCGCCGCCTGGTTGCTGGTCACGGTGTTCTCGATCTCCCTGCTGCTCCTCATCGGCAAGCGACGTCAGGAACTGAAGAGCGGTGCCGCGCACCGCCCGGCACTCCGTGGCTACTCGATGGAGCTGACCAACTGGCTGTTGCAGATCGCCTCCGTGCTCGCCCTCCTCTCCGGCCTCATCTACCTGCGCGACGAAGGCCCGTTCGGCCCACAGTACGGTCAGACGGCGATGCTGCTGTCCACGCCCTTCGCGCTCTTCGCCCTCTTCCGCTACCTGCAGATCCAGCTGATAGACGACGACGGTGGTGACCCGGTCCGGATCCTGCTTCGGGACCGGGTCATGGTCGCCAACTCGGTGCTGTGGGCCGCCACCCTGGGTGTGACGCTCGTGCTCGCCCACCATCTCGTCCCGTCGTGAAAGCGGCGTTGTGAAAGCGGCGTTGTGAAAGCGGCGTTGTGAAAGCGACACGGAAGGAAAGAATGGAAGTCCGCATACTGGGTCCGGTCGAGGTGACCGTCGACGGCCGGCGTGTTCCCCTGGGACCACCGCAACGACGTGCGGTGCTGGCCGCCCTCGCGGTCGACGTCAATCATCCCGTGTCACTTCCGACGTTGATCGACCGGGTCTGGAACCTTCCTCCGGACCGGGCGACGGATTCGCTGTACGCCCACATCGCACGCCTGCGGCAGGCACTGACGGGATCCGCGGTCTCCATCGAGCGCCGCGGCGGCGGTTACGTGCTGGAGGCCGACCCGGAGCGGGTGGACGCCCACCGGTTCCATCGGCTCGCGAAACAGGCGCAGACCCATGCGAACGACGACTCCGTCCGGGTCGCACTACTCGCCGAGGCGATGGAGCTGTGGCGCGGCTCGCCGCTGACCGGCATCTCGGGAGACTGGGCCTCCCGAATGCGCTACAGCATCGAGCAGCAGTTCGTCGGCGCCGTCGTCACCTGGGCGCAGGCGCACCTGCGGCTGGGACGGCCTGACACGGTCGTGACCGAGCTCACCCCCCTCGTTCCCCGCTACCCGCTCGTGGAGCCGCTCGCGAGCATGCTGATGCGCGCACTGTGCGCCCTGGGACGCACCGCGGAGGCGGTGGCCCAGTACGCGCTCCTGCGCGGATATCTGGCCGACCACCTGGGCATCGAGCCGGGGCCTGAGCTGCGCGCGCTGCACCAGGAGATCCTGCGAGGCGATCACGATCAGCCGACCTGGGCGGCCGGGGACGTGGTCCTGGCCGGCGCCGACCACGCCGGCTTCGGCTGGGTGCCCCTCGGGAAGCCAGCACGCGCCGAATCGCTGAGCTGGACCCGTCCCACAGCCCACCTGCCCGACCGGGTGCTGTCCCGGAGGCCCTGACCGTTCTTCCCCGGTCCTTCTGAGCATCCTCGTTTCCGGGCGATTCTTCCCAGGTCAACCGCTCGTCGAGACGACCAGGCGCTGCCCGCTGTGGTCGGAAAGACCGCCAGACCGGATCAACTCGTACCGGTGCACGGTGACGTCCGGCGTGGTGAACGCCCAGTCGATCCGCCACAGCGGCCAGCGGTCGTCCCAGGAGGTGGGGTAGAGCGATCCGAGCACCAGGGTGGCGTCGACGAGCCGGTCCGGCAGCAGGCGCAGGATGCCCATCGCCGGTGAGGCGTTGAAGTCCCCCGCCAGCAGGATCGGGTGCGGATTCCGCTCGACGTCGGCCGCGAGCGCGCGGAGGTTGGCCTGCCGCCGCTCGTGCTGGGTCCGGTTGAGGCGGCGGGGATCCGGGCCCCGGGGGAACGCGTGGACGGGAGAGTTGATGTGCGTGTTGTAGAGCGAGACGGTCTTTCCGCCGTCCCTGCCGTCCCCGCCGACGCGTACGTCCGTGCGCAGCGTCTTCACCGTGGAGAAATCCGGCAGACCCGGGTCGGGAGGTATGGCCTTGTCGCGTTCCTCCGACAACCACGGACGCAGGTCGATCCCCGACTCCAGGACGATCGGGAACCGGGAGACCGTCACCAGCTCGCTCGCCGCGGCGATGTGATAGCCGGGGAACTCCCGGCGCAGCCTGGCCAGGTCGTCCACCCGGATCGCCTTCGAGTCCTGGCCGAAGTAGACGTACTCCTGTAGGAGATACACGTCCGCCTTCTGGTCGTGCAGATACCGGTAGAAGTCGGCGATGTCACGTGGCGGAGTGCCGGTGGGCGGCGGCATCGCCGCCCCGTTCTCCGGCCGCTGGTCCCAATAGAACGTGTTCCAGGAGAACACCGTGATCGCGTCCGGCGGCGCGGGTGGGGGCCGGTGCCACAGGGCCGCGAGATTGAGCCCGCTCCCGCCTCCGCCGAGCACCAGGGAGGCGAGCGTCACCGCCGCGATCCACCCCCGTGCCTGGCGCGCCGGCAGGGCCACCGCGAGCAGCAGGACAGGGACGACCGCGAAGGCGATCGGCGGCACGAGTTCCGGAACCTGCCACCACCACACCCGGCCGGACAGCACGCGATGGAGCACCACGAACACCAGCCAGGCGACCGGCGCGGACAGCAGCGGCCAGGTCCTCCAGCGCGACCGCCACGCGGGCCGGGCCCCTGCGGTCGCTGTCACGACCCGCGTATCGGTCATCGACGGCGACCGGGTCCGGAACGTGCGCGTGTCGCGGTCGTCGCGGGCGCTGCGGACGTCGCGGGTGTTGTGAGCACCGCGGACGTCGCGGACGCCATGGGCGCCGCGGACGTCATGGGCGGGAACGGGCGAGCTGTCATGTCGTCGCCTCCCCGGTTGCCGGTGGCCGCACGAGCAGGTCGGAATCGTAGAGTCGGCGGAATCTGGCGGAGCAGAACCACTGCGCGACTCCGGCCGCCACTCCGGCGGCGATGGTCACGTTCACCACGAAATGCACCGTACCGTAGTAGAGCAGGAACAGCGGGCCGCGCCGCCGCAGCACGAACCGGTACATGCCGAGGTCCGCCAGGATCGACACGGCGAGGGCGAGGACCGGCAACGCGGCACCGGCCGGACCGAGCGCCACCGCCGGCAGCGTGACCACCGCCGCCAGGGCGGCGAGACTTCCACCGGCCCGGTTCGAGGTCTCGAACCCACGGGCGAAGCGCTTGCGCCGCGCGTACAGCGGCACCCGGGCGCGCCCTCGCCGAAACAGCTTGCGCAGCAACGTGAACAGCCGGTCGTCGTGGTCGTGCCGGGACCGCACCGCCGTGGTGAGCACCATGTCGTACCGCTGGGTGAGGCGGTGGCCGTAATCGACCTCCTCGGTCTCGCGCAACCGGGTGTTGAACGGCCCGACCTCGTCGAACACACTGCGGCGCATCGCGACCATCGCCGGGAAGAGAAACGAGATGGGCCCCTCGGAGCTCGCCGTCCAGTAGTAGTACTGCAGCGCCCGATACTCCTCGACGAGGCTGTCGCGGATCAGCGGCTCCGGGTCGTGGATGCTGCACACCGCCCCGAGCCGCGGATTCTCCGCGAGCATGCCCACCGCCACCTCGATGGCATCGGGATAGGCGGCCACGTCGGAGTCGACGAACACCAGGATCTCTCCACCGGTGTGGGCGGCGCCGAGGTTGCGCGCGCCGGCCACGCCCATGTTGCGCCCGGTGTGGACGACCCGGACACCGAGCCGTTCCGCGACCGCGACGGAGTCGTCGGTGCTGCCGTCGTCCACCATGATCAGCTCGATGGGCCGGTAGGTCTGCTCCCTCATGGCGCGCAGGCAGAGCTCCAGCGAGGCCGCGTAGTTGTAGTTGGGCACCACCACCGATACCAGCGGGCGGGTCATCGCTCACGCCCCCATCGCCGGCGCGGACGGGTTCGGCATGTCGTAGGTGCGCCGGAACCTGCTGGACAGCAGGCACTGCGCGACGCCGACGAACACCGCCACCGCGACGGTGACGTTCACCAGGAAGTGGATCGCGGTGAAGTAGACGGTGAACGCCGCACCGGCGTAGCGCCAGACGAAGCGGTACATCCCCAGGTCGGACGCGATGGAGCCGATCAGCAGCACGATCGGCACGAGCGCCCAGAGTGGGCCGAACAGCACCGGCAGCACCACGGTGACCACCGCGAACAGGGCGGCGAGCGAACCCCAGCCGCGGCTGCTGTTGGTCGGGCCGCCGTTGAAGTCCGGCCGGCGCAGGTACAGCGGAATGTGCAGGCGCGCGCGGTGGAAGAACTTCGACAGCACCACGCTCAGCCGGTCGTCGTGGTCGTGCGCGCCCCTGATCGTGGTGTCCAGCACGATGCGGTAGCGCTGGGTGATCCGGTGACCGTAGTCGGCGTTCTCACTGTGGCGCAACGCCGGGTTGAGCGGACCCACCTCGTGGAAGACCCTCGCCCACATCGCGAAGATCGCCGAATAGATCGTGGTGATGTCGCCCGCGTCACCGGAGATCCAGTAGTGCAGTTGAAGGCTGCGGTACCGCTCCACGCGGCTGTCGGGGATCAACGGCTCGGGCTCGTACGTGCCGCACACCACTCCCAGCGTGGGATCGGACGTGAGCAGCGCCACCGCGTTCCCGATCGTGTCCGGGGTGAGCGCCACATCCGAGTCGAGGAAGAACAGCACCTCCCCGCGTGCGTGCAGGACGCCGAGGTTGCGCGCCGCCGGCGCCCCGATGTTGGTGTCGGTGACCACCACCTGCACCCCGTGCCGGCGGGCCGTCTCCACCGAGTCGTCGGTGCTGCGGTCGTCGACGACGATCACTTCGATGTGCGGATAGTCCTGCCGCTCCAGCGCGCTCAGGCACAGGTCCAGCGTGCGGGCGTAGTTGTAGTTCGGCACGATGACCGAGACCAGCGGTCGCTGCTCATCCATGGTCGATGCCCCCTTCGGGTTGGCGGGCGTCCGCCGGCCGGGAGGGGACCTGCCCGGCGGACGCTCGCGCGCATTCGTGTCTTCTTCCGATGCTTGACATGGCTACTTGTCTCCCGCCGGTGCCGGTGCCGCTGCCGCTTCGGCCTCCGTCGCCCGCTCTGTCGCCTGCTCTGTCGCCAGCTCCGGTTCCGGTTCCGCCGCCGAGGCCGGAGCGCGCCTGATGGCGACCTCGGCCACCGCCAGCGCCGCCGCTCCCAAGGCCACTTCGCTGACCGTGGAGACCAACCGGCTCGCCACCGCCACCACCGCGGCGGCCGGCGCGGGCAGCACCACCGTCAGGGCGGCGGTCAGCACCGCCTCGCGGACACCGATCCCGTCGGGCAGCACGACCGTCAGCATTCCGACCGTCGTGGCCAGGGTGAACGCGCCCACGCACAGTCCCAGGGACCGCACGGGGTCGGCCCCCATCGCGACCGCGAGCAGCCACAGGTGCAGGCCGGTGACCGTCCACGACACCGCCTGCGAGACAACGGCCAGCCGTATCCCACGTGCCGACGCCGACCTGGTCGGGTCCGGCCGGCGCAGCAACCGCAGCAGAAGGTGCGCGCCGTGGTTGACCAGCTGCGGTCGTACCAGCACGACCACGACCAGCACCGTCGCCGCCGCCACCAGCCATGCCACCTGGGTGCCGAGCATCTGCACGCCCGCGAGCAGCCCGATCGTGAGCCCGGTCAGCAGGACGAGGCTCATGCTCAGCGCCGCCGTGCTCATCAACCGCCCGAAACCGACGCCGTTGGCCGTGGCCACCTTGGTCGCGGCGATCAGGCCCGGCACCTTCCCCGGCACGTACTTGCTGAGGAACGTCACGAAGAAGACGCGCGCCACCCGTGGTTCGCTCACCGGCGGGCCGAGCTCGAACAGCACCGCCCGCCACGCCAGATAGCCGAACCCCAGCCCGACCATGCTGATCAGCAACGCACCGGCGAGCAGGAGGCCGATCCGCCCGCCGTCGCTCCTGGCGAGCATGACCGAGACCACGCTCCAGTCCTGCCCGGCCAGCGCCATCGCCACCGCACCCACCAGGACCAGGGCGAACGCCGCCATCAGGGCGCGTACGAGCGCACGAGGCGGACGCCACGACAGGCGCCACGACCGGCTCTCGCTCACTCCGGCGCGCCGGCCGAGGAGACCGTGGTCAGGCCGGTCTTGGCCGGGTGCCCCTGGCGGCGGAGCAGCTCGAAGACGAGCCGTGGCAGCCCCGCGCCGGCTCCGAGGAAGAACGCCGTGTGATAGCAGAACTGCATCGAGGCCATGAGCAGCGCGAAGCCCGCGCCCCTGTAGCGGTAGGAGTATCGAAGGAAGTCACGGTTCACCGTCACGAACGCCGCCAGCAGCAGCGCGAGCACCAGGAGCAGCCACGGCGCGAGGAAGACGAACGGCAGCGTGAACAGGCTCAGCGCCGCCGAGACGGAGGAGATCCGTGGCGGCAGGCGGCGGGTGCGGGGTTCCGGCCCGATCATGTCAAGCCGGAATCCGATCGTGTCGTCGTCGTACAGCCGCCGCGCCCTCAACATGATCACCGGCAGGGTGCTGGCCCTGACGAACCGCTCCCACATGCACTCCCAGAACCGGTCGACATCGTCCGCTCTGGTGACCACGGTCGCGGTCACCACCAGCCGGTACTTGGACGGCACCCGGTTGCCGAACTCGAAGTCCTCACCGTCGCGCAACCGCTCGTCCAGCCCACCCGCCTCGCGGAAGACCGTGCGCGGGATCAGCGAGTTGGACAGGAACGTGGACACCGCCCGCTGGCGGTCGAAGTGCTCGGAGAAGACGCGGTAGCGCTCCACCGGGCCGTCGTCGAAGAGCGGTTCCTTGTCGTAGATCCCCTGGACCATGCCGCAGCCGGGCGTGTCCCGATAGGCGCGCACCGCGTTCTGTACGGCGTCCGGAGCCAGCGCCGTGTCGGAGTCCACGAAGAAGAGCAGGGGCGAGCTGCTGGCGTCCACCCCGGTGTTGCGCGCCGCCGAAGGCCCCCGGTTGCTCGGCAGTTCGATGATCGTGCACGGGAACTCCCGCGCGATCTCCAACGAGCCGTCCGTGCTGCGATCGTCGACCACGATCACCTCGGCCGGGGGGTGAGTCTGCGCGTACACCGCCTCCAGGCAGGCTCGGAGAGTCTTCTTCTTGTTGTAGTTCGGCACGATGACCGCGACGTCCTCGGGCCGCGCCGTCGCCGGTTCCGTCATGTGAATTCCTTCCGCGGCTCAGTGGCCAACCGATAGAACCGTTTGTTGAGGGCGGTGGTCGGACAGTCCGGCGGCTTCGGGCATCTCGTAGCGGTGCACGAGGAGGTCCGGCGTGGTGAGCACCCAGTCGATCCGCCAGAGCTCGGCGACTCCCGCGAGGTAGGTGACCGGGTAGAGGGACGGCAGCGCCCGGGTGTGATCGACCAGCTTCTCCGGCAGCAGCCGGAGCATCCCCATCGCCGAGGTGGTGTTCAGATCGCCGCCGAGCATCACCGGATGGTCGTTGGCCTCGATGTCCGCGCGAAGCGCCCGATAGCTCGCCTCCCGCCGGCTGTGGGCGTACTGGTTGGAGTCACGGGCCTCGCCGTCGTACAGCCGCCACTCGATCGGAGGCTGGTTGATCTGCGTGTTGTAGAAGGAGACGACCGTGTCGTTCACCTGGATGTCGGTGCGCAGCGTCTCGACCGTGTAGGAGGTCGGCCAGTCCCGCATCACCTCCGGCACCGCCTTCTGGTCGTCGGGCAGCCACCGGGTGATGTCGATCCCGCGCTCCCCGACGATGGGGAGCCGGGAGAGTGTGATCAGCTCCCCGGACGTCGCGACCTCGTATCCGGGGAACTCGCGCCGCAACTCCGGCAGCTTGTCGATGCGGAGTGCCATGTCGGCGGTCCACTTCGACGTCATCATGTCCCCCGCCGAGGTGTCGACGTACAGATACTCCGAGAGCAGGTAGACGTCCGCGTCCATCTCGCGCAGGTAGTCATAGAAGTCGGGTGAATAGCTGTTTCCGTCGGAGGTGCGCCAATCCTGGTCCCAGAACTCGGTGTTCCAGGTGACCACGGTGATCGCCCCGGGCGGTGCGGGCGGCGGGGTGTACCAGAGGGTCGCCACATTGATCCCGCTCTGTCCCGCGCCGAGCACCAGGGCGAACACCAGCACCGAGATGACCCGCCAGCGGACCGGGCGCGCCAGCGGCGCCACCACCAGCACCAGAACCGGCACCGCCACGAACATGAACGGCGGCATCAGGTCGAGCGGAGCCCACAGCGAGGTGCGGCCGCTCACCAGCAGGTGCACGACCACGAACAGCAGCCACCCCGTGGTGGCGGTCACCACCAGCCGGGTTCCCAGGCACCATCGTCGCCGCGGCCGGATGAACCGACCGAGGCGAGCCCACCGGCCGACCGGCTTCTCCGGGGGGATCTCCGTGGGCTGATCCTCGGTCAAGATGTCCCGGTCGCCCATCAGCACACCACCTCGGCACGTAGGTCAGGCCGGCGACAGCCATTGAAGATCCGCGATCACTTCCAGCGACACCTCAACGTACTGACCGGTTCTTGTCGCTTCCTTGTCGTCCGCGCCCGCGGAATCAACCGCGCCGCGGACCACACGGGCCGCGGCACAGGCCGCATGGAAAGGGAACCGTACGACGCGGCGAACCGGACGACAAGAATGAGACAAGCCGTCGCGGCTAGCGTGGACTGGAAGCAAGCCGGAAGCAAGGCGGTCCGAGGCCTGGCGACGAGCCACGGCCGGTCGACCGAGAACCCACCGGGGCAGTCCGCCCTGATCATCGGCCAACACCCCGCGGTTCGGAAAGAGCGGCCTTCAGCCAATGGAGCACCCATGAATCGAGAACGCCCGCTAGTCTCGGTCATCATCCCCAGCTTCAACCGGTCCCACGTGCTACGCCTGTGCCTACGTGCGATAAAGGAGCAGACCTACTCGCCCATCGAGGTCATCGTGGTGGACGACTGCGGCACCGAGGACGCGGCGGAGGTGGCCAGGTCGATGGGCGTCACCGTGCTGCGCACCGAGGTCAACAGCGGGGCGTCGACCGCGCGCAACCTCGGCGCGGAGCACGCCCACGGCGAGATCCTGCTCTTCCAGGACGGCGACATAGCACTCGACCCGGACAGCGTCGAGAACGCGGTGAACATCCTCAGATCCGAGCCCAGGCTGGGTGCCCTGGGCGGCATCCTCCACCCCGAGCCGCTGGCGACCAGAAGCCTCGCCGCGCAGTATCGCGCGCTGCAGATGTATCACTGGTGGATGCCGACCGACCGCCCGACCCTTGAGCTGCACGCCGCCGTGCTCGCCGTGCCGACCGAGGTGTTCAAGGAGATCGGCCCCTTCAACCCCCATCTGAGCGACACGGTGTCCGCGGACTACCGCTCCCGGCTGATGCGGAAGAACTACGAGGTGCGCATCACCGACGCCGTCTGCGGCCGGGCCGACCACGACTCCACACTGCGGATGATCGTGAGCAAGGTGTTCCGGCGCGCACGGGTGAGCGCCCGGGAATGGACCCGGGGCGAGACGCCCGGTGACTCCGTACCGCGCGCGTTCGGCGGTGTCCTGCTGGTCGCCGCCGTACCGGCGATCTCGCTGCCACTGCTGGTCGGTCCCGCCGGTGCCCTCGTGTCGCCGCTCCTCGTCGCCGCCGCCGTGGTCCTCGACGGCAGCACCTACCGGCGGGTGTTCGCCCGCCGAGGTCTCCTCTTCGGCCTCTACTTCGGCGCCGTCCATCTTCTGGTCACCTTCGTGGGAGCGGCGGGAGCTGGGGTCGGCGTGCTTCAGCGTCTCGTGGGAGGGCGGCCGAGTGTTCCCTGGGTCCCCCAGACCGGTGAGCTGAAGCATCAATGACGCGCCCCCGTAGCGGCCCCCTCGGATGCGGGGCCGCCGGGTTTCTCCAGCAGCGCGGCCATCGGAAGCAGCCAGGCCATCCGGGGAGTGCCCATCTCCCGGTCGAGCTCCTCGGGGCTGGGCATCCTGTCGTTGAGCGCGTGCGGTGGGACAAGATGGTGGATCGCGTGCGCGAGCAGGTTGGCCATCGAGTAACCGGGGTTGACCTCGTGCGCCCGGGTGAGGGCGACGCCCGCCAGCGCGGAGTCTCCCCGCTGCCAGGCGACCAGGCCGAGTAGCGAGGCCGCCGGAGGCACGAACCGCGGCTCGAGCCTCCGGGTCAGGTCGTGCCAGAGCCTGAGGTGCGCCTCGTGACTCTCCTCGCCGACCAGCGCCCATGCCTCGTCACGGATCCTGATCACCGCCAGGTCGATCCCCAGCCTGACCGCCTGCTCCTCGCCGAGCCGCCCTCCCGAGGCGTAGGTGACGATCGCCTCGCGAACCCTGGCCATGCCGTCCGCGACGAACTCCGCCGCGAACCCGTCGGCGTCGCGGCATCTGGCGAGCCTGCCGCGAAGCTCCGCCGTGAGACGGTCCGTCGCCTCGCTCATCGCCTCCCGCGCGGACCCGGCGATTGGGTCGAGCGAGCGCTCCAGGGTCTGCCTGTCCGGCAGGGCGACCAGCCCGTGCAGGACCGCCTCGGCCGCGACCGCGTCGGCCCGCCGCTCGTACGGCACGCCGTCGGCCGGGCAGCAGTCGGTCCGCGAGCACTCGTACGACCAGTAGCGACCGCCCTCCACCCGGAGCGCGTCGACGACGACGAGATCGCTCCGGCGGAACAGCGCCACGGCCTCGTCGACGGCCGGGGTCACCAGCGGGCCGGGACCGTACCCCACCAGGATGACCTGGGCGACGCCCTCCTTTCCGAAGAGCGGGACGATCTGGCCGAGAGCGCCGGAGCCCAGAGGCAGATCCCAGCGGACGGTGAGGTGCAGCCTGATCCTGGGCGGACTGCCCGTGAGTCCGATGACGACCAGGCTGTCGGCGGGGTGGAACCCCAGCAGGTAGGGAACGGCCCCCAGGACGTCTTCCGTGGAACCGAGCAGGAGCCGGGGCGCCGAGGCGAGCGGGAAGGGTGGAGACTGCGGAAAGAAGGACTCGGACGAGACCGCAGACGAAGGAGAGAGCGCTTCGAACGAAGCCGAGGAATCGTTCGACGAGGTCGGGAACCGAGGGAAGGAGGACTCGGGCGAGGCCGGGTGGTCTGGTGTCATGCCGGGAAGCCTCGCCGGAACCGGGCCACCGCTCCCGCCCCGAACGGCATTCTGTGGACAGAGCCCGCGACCGTCCACAGCCGGACGGCCCCCGTCACCCCTCACCTGGCCGCCGGCACCTGAACGGGACCCGCTGAAGGCCCGGTGACTCCCCTCCTGGAGTCGCCCCCTCAGACACCCCTGTCGACGCGTGGGCCCCCGGCCGTGCTTCCCTCAGGCAGGACGGCCGGTGCCAGACGGGTGCGGACCATGATGGCCGCACCGGCCACGGCGGCGGGCATCGCGACCACCGCGACGAACGGGATGAGGAAGAGCAGGAAGAGCAGGACCCCGAAGCCGAGCGCGGGGGCCTTGTTCCCCCTGAGCAGGCCGAATCTGTTCTTGCGCACCAGCCCTCTGCGCTCGAGGGCCAGGGTGGTCAGCTCGACCGTGAGGAAGAACCCGGAGACCAGGGCACCCAGAACCGGCACCACCGTCTGCCCGATCACCGGCACGAAACCGAGGAAGAAGAGCGGGATCGTGAACAGCAACAGCCATCCGAGGGTGATCACGCTGTCCCTGATGGATCGGGGGATCGACTTCCACAGCGGAAGGTCGTGGCCGGTCGGCACCTCCCCGTAGGTCTCCTCCACCTTCTCGGAGAGCTTCTCGTAGAAGGGGTCGCCCAGGATCAGGGTGATCGCCGTGAAGGTCACCACCGACAGGATCAGCCCGGCGACGAAGATCGCCAGTCCGACCAGTCCCCGCAGCGCGGTCCGTGCCCCCTCGCCCCATCCGTCGGCGAACGGCGTGCCCCACGCGGCGAGGTCCAGCGCGTTCGTGCCGAGAAAGTAGAGGCCGGTCACGTAGAGGGCGAACGCGATCAGCGCAGGGATCAACCCGAACAGCCACCAGCGCGGGTTTCGCGCGACCCAGCGCAGTCCCTGGAAGAAGAACCCGATGCCGTCCAGAAAGGAGCGGAAATGACCCATGGCGGAAGATTATCGGGATCGGATCCCCTTGGGAGGACGGTCGGCGATCCCGCGAACAGAGCGCGGACGGCAGATGTCCCGGGAAAAGAAGCCGCGGCCTCAGGGGCGCTGCCAGAGGCCGGGAACGGAGACCCCGAGGGTGCCCAGGAGGCGGCGGAGCAGGGGCAGGGAGATGCCCAGGACGTTGCCGTGGTCGCCGTCGATGCCGTCGACGAACCAGCCGCCACGCCCGTCCAGGGTGAAGGCCCCCGCGACGTGGAGAGGCTCGCCGGTGGCGACATAGGCGGCGATCTCGTCGTCTCCGGCGGTGCCGAAGCGCACCACCGTCGCGCCCACCTCCGCCGCCTCGCGCCCGTCCGCGACGTTGATGACGCAGTGGCCGGTGAGCAGTCGTCCCTCACGTCCGCGCATGTCGCGCCAGCGGGCCACGGCCTCCTCGGGCGAGGACGGCTTGCCGTAGGCACGACCGTCGAGTTCGAGGATCGAGTCGCAGCCGATGACCAGCCCGCTGCTCAGGCCGCCGGCGACCACGGTCGCCTTCGCGCGGGCCAGCGTGAGGCAGAGCTCACTCGGGCTGTCGGCGGTGATGGCGTCCTCGTCCACACCGCTGACGATCACTTTGGGATCGAGTCCGGCGCTGCGGAGCAGGGCGAGGCGGGCGGGAGAGGCGGAGGCGAGGACGATCTGGGTCACGGCGACCGAGCCTAGCGCGGCTCTCCCTGCCCTCTCGCCACGGACTCGGGTGACGCTATTTCACTCGAAGGGAGGAGACCGCGGTGTTGATGGCGCGCCAGTACTTGCTCTGGGTGTCGGGAATCGTGGCGAAAAGCATCGCGGGCTTGGCACCGGAGATCTCGG
Source organism: Streptosporangium sp. NPDC050284 (assembly GCF_044459525.1). Lineage (NCBI taxonomy): Bacteria > Bacillati > Actinomycetota > Actinomycetes > Streptosporangiales > Streptosporangiaceae > Streptosporangium > Streptosporangium sp. NPDC050284. The sequence goes on along the minus strand of NZ_JBITIZ010000029.1, from coordinate 20,783 downwards.
TCACGGCGACGGCGGCCATGGAGAAGCGCGTCTTGCCCTTCAGCTTGTACTTCACCCGGTAGGCGAGCAGCCAGCCGTTCTTGATCGGTTGCGAGGCGGTCCAGGTGATCCTGCCGCCCTTGGGGTGGTGGTTGAGCGTCCACCGAGCGGCCAGCAGCGCGGTGTCCTTGGACTCCCGTTGCACCAGGATCGGCACCGGGCAGCTCACGACCATCGCCCGGTGACCGGCCCCCTTCGCCTTCGGCAGCACCTGCTTGGTGGCGAACGGCGACGCGCCGAAGACCTTCCAGGGCTTGCCCAGGCGGACCAGCGACACGCCCGATCTTTCGTCCTGGACGCGGCGCTTGCTCTTGGCCGCCTTGCCCGAGAGGCGGCCGAGCCGCTTGTCGCGCGGCGGGTCGGGCACCCGGGGATCGGTGAGGGCCGCGATGACGGCGCTGCGGTCGGGCGCGGGCTCGAAGCCGTCGGACGCCGAGGCGGGGGCGGCCGTCTCGGAAGGACTCGGGCTCCCCGAGGGGGACGCCGACGCGGAGGGGGTGTCCGAGGGGGACGCCTGCGCGGCGGAGGCCTGCGTGGACGCCTGCTCCGACACCGAGGTGGACGGCTCCGCCGAGACTGAACCGGGCGAGGGGGGCGCGGCAGATGGCGCGGCGATCTGCCCCGTCTTTCCCTCGCCCGGTTGATCTGAGGAGCCCGAGGAGACGAAGCCGACCACCGTCGCGACCGCGGCCACGATCACCGCGACGCCCACGGCCAGGATTCGGTAGATCACGCGCATCGGCAGGTCGCCGATGCGGGACCGTTTCACGGGGGAATCCGGTAGCTTCGGGGGACTCTCCGCCACAATTTTCGGCATCTCCGACGTGGCCGCCTCGGCGGTCACGTATGTCGGCGCGGGACCCGTCTCCCGGGTCCCCTGAGTCCCACCCAACCCATCGAGCACGATCGGGAGCGTACGACAAATCCGGTTTTCCCGTGCGGGATCCCCATCACACTTCGGGAACGAGTACCTTTCTCGCCCCCGTGTCAAACGCTCCGCGACGAATTCGGAATGTTCGTGGAGTGCGAGGCCGGGCTCACCTCCGATGCCTCCTCCCGCGAGGCGGGAGCCGCACACCGACCTGCCGATCGCGCGCGCCGGCACCCCGGGCCCCTCACCGACCGCGGACGAGGCGCCGTACGGGAATCGAACTCCCTGAAGGGGTCACCGGCCGCCCTCGCGCAGCCAAGGGGCGTCCGCGACGACCGTACGGGAGCCGGGCTCGATCTCGGTGAATCCGGCGTCTCTCACCACCGGCAGACCCGAGGCGACCAGCCCGGCCCACGCGGCGGGATCGGCGGTGCGCACGGAGACCGCCGGACCCTTTTCCCGCCAGGCCCGTCTGGCGTCGTCCCCGCTCGCCTGCCAGGCGAGCTGGGCGGCGTGTCCCGCCTGGGCCATCGCCTTGCCGGCCGACATCGTCAGTCCCGGGTTGAGCCAGAGCACCACGTCTCCCGGTGGTCCCGGCTCGGAGGAGTCGGTGAGTTCGGTACCGGAGACCTGGAGCCTGGAGAGGTCCTTGGGCCAGCCGTCCAGCGGGACCGGCGGGTGGACGCGGACCTCGGCGGTGCCCGAGGTGACGGTGACACCGGGCAGGTCGAGCACCCTGCGCCACTCCGCCCCGCGCGCCCGCCGGACGACCTTCCTGAACCGGCTGCCGTCCCAGACACGTACCGCCTCGGCCCACTCGCCGCCGTCGAGAGCGCGCGGGTCGTCGAGCAGCGCCAGCACGGCCAGTGCCGCCGCCTCCAGGGCGTCGGTCCGCTCGGGCGGCGCGGAGCGTTCGATGCGCACCACGAGCGGGAGGACCCTCCTGTCCCGATCAGCGTCTCCGCCGTCCCCGCCGTTCCTGCCGGCCGTCCCGCCCGTCGCCCCTGTCGCGTCGTCCCCGGCGCCGGTCATGCGGTCTTCTCCGGCCACCGCGCGTCCGTTCCGGTTCCGTCTCCCGCGGTTCGCCCGCCTCGTTCTCTCACGCCTTCAAGGATGCCTGCTTCCCCGCGGTGGACTCCCCGCCGAGGGACGACTTCCTGGTGATGGCGATCGACATGACGGCGGCGGCGAGGCATAGGAGGCCCGCGGCGTACCAGGCGAGGTCGTAGGCGCCGAAGTGGTCACGGGTGATCCCCGCGGCGACCGCCGCGATCGCGGCACCGACCTGGTGGGAGGCGAAGACCCAGCCGAACACCACGGCCCCCTCCGGACCGTAGATCTGGCGGCACAGGGCGACCGTCGGCGGGACCGTGGCCACCCAGTCGAGGCCGTAGAAGATGATGAAGACGAGCATGCTCGGCTCCGCGGTGGCTCCGAACAGGCTCGGCAGGGCCATCAGCGACAGGCCGCGCAGCCCGTAGTAGACGCCGAGGAGGATGCGCGAGTCGACCCTGTCGCTCAGCCAGCCGGACGCGACGGTCCCGACCACGTCGAAGATCCCGACCAGGGCGAGCAGTCCCGCTGCCACGGGTTCTGCCATGCCGTGGTCGTGGGCGGCGGGGATGAAGTGGGTGCCCACCAGGCCGTTGGTGCTCATCCCGCAGATCGCGAAGCCTCCGGCGAGCAGCCAGAAGGGACGCGTACGCGCCGCGCTCCACAGCACGCCGAGTGCGCGTGAGGCGGCGCCTCCCACCCGTGCCGGCCGAACGGCGGGGGGTGCGGCGGGATCGGCGCCCAGGGCGGTGGTGCCCACCTCCTCCGGCCGGTCGCGCAGCAGGAACCAGACCAGGGGGACCACGGCGAGGGCGGCGACGGCGACCGTGACGGCCGCCGACCGCCACCCCCTGTCCGCCGCCAGATGGGCGAGGACGGGCAGGAAGACGAGTTGCCCGGTGGCCCCGCCCGCCGTCAGCACGCCGGTGACGAGGCCGCGGTGGCGGACGAACCAGCGTTCGGTGAGAGTGGCGGCGAAGACCAGGGCCATCGAGCCGGCGCCCAGTCCGACCAGGACGCCCCAGCAGAGGATGAGCTGCCAGGGGGCGTTCATCAGGATGGTGAACCCGCTGCCCGCGGCGACCAGCAGCAGGGCGTACGTCACAACCCTGCGCATGCCGAAGCGGTCCATGAGTGCGGCGGCGAAGGGCGCGGTCAGCCCGTAGAGCATGAGGTTGACCGAGACGGCCAGCGAGATCGTGCCCCGGGACCAGCCGAATTCCTCCTGCAGCGGTGTGATCAGCACCCCGGGCGTCGCCCGGAACCCCGCCGCGCCGAGGATGGCCACGAACGCGACTCCCGCCACGATCCAGGCGCGGTGGAGTCTGCGGTTGGGCGCCCGAAGTGTCGTTGTCATGCGCCCCATAATCGTGGGGCGGCACCTCGCCCAGCGAGTGGCCCGAGTGCCAATAACCGCAAGAATCAGGCCAGAGCCTCCTCGCTCACGGATACACCCGTGACGCGAACCCAGAAGATCTCCATCTCACATTTTGGGTGAATTCGCTCAAAGGTTACGTTTTTCCTATTCTCCTGACCTGAGGGTTTCGCGCCCGGCATGGTCACGGAGCGGGCACGATGCCCGTCCGGGGCTCGCCCGGTCGCGAGAGGTGACGATGCTCGACCGGCACGGGGGCCTTGCCGGGGACCGGGCGATCGAAGGGGTGGTGCCGTGTTCCACGCACGAAGGCCGGGAGGGTTTCTCGCGCTGCTCGCCGCCGGCTCGCTTCTGCTGGGCGCCTGCGCGGACGACGGCACGGCGGACGACCCCACGGCCTCGGAGTCGGGTCCACCGAGAGAGACCATCACCTACGCCTACGAGCAGGAGTTCCACTCCTACAACAACAACACCACCGCGGAGAACGCCACGCGCAACGCCGCCCCGCTACAGCGGGTGCTGACGGGCTTCTGGTTCTACGGCGAGAAGGGCGCGATCACTCCCGACAAGGACTTCGGGACGTACGAGAAGATCTCCGACGACCCGCTGAGCGTCAAGTACACCATCAACGACAAGGCGGTCTGGTCGGACGGCACCCCCATCGACTGCGACGACGTCATGCTGTGGTGGGCCTTTCGGTCCGGCAAGGTCAAGGGCTTCGCCTCCGCCGACACCACCGGCCTTCGGGACACCCGGATCCCCGACTGCGAGAAGGGCGGCAGGCAGTTCACCCTGGTCTACGACAAGCCGTTCGCGGACTGGGTGGCCGGAGGACCCGGCGCGACCGAGATGATGCCCGCCCATGTGGTCGCCAAGCAGGACGGCCTGTCGGAGGAGGAGTTCATCGCGGCGGTCAGAAGTGCCGACTCGAAGAAGATGGAGAAGGGCATCAGGTTCTTCAACGACGGCTGGGTCTCCGAGGGCAGACTGCCCGACGCCGAGCTGATCCCGTCCTCGGGGCCGTACAAGCTCTCCAAGCTGGACGCCGGGCAGCGGCTCACCCTCGTCGCCAACGACAGGTGGTGGGGCACCCCCGCCGCGACCCCGACGATCGTCGAGCGCTTCATCACCCTCGACGAGCAGGCCCAGGCGCTGCAGAACCGCGAGGTCCAGATCGTCGAGCCCCAGCCGGGGCCCGACGTGCTCAGGCAACTGCAGTCGCTGCGGGGCGTGAAGGTCGGCGTCTTCGAGAAGTACACCTACGAGCATCTGGACTTCAACTTCGACTCCAGCCCGTTCAGGGACAGGAGGCTGCGTGAGGCGTTCGCCAGGTGCGTGCCCAGGCAGCTCATCGTCAACACCCTGATCGGACCCGTCGCGCCCGCCGCCAAGCCCCTCGAGGTCCGCACCGTGGCCCCCTTCCAGGCCAACAGCGCGGCGGTCGTCGCGGCCAGCGGCAGCGCGGGCCTGTACGAGCGGCAGGACATCGCGGGCGCCAGGGCGCTGCTGCGCAAGGCCGGCAAGACGGGCCTGGAGGTGAGCATCGGCTACCAGACCCCGAACCCGCGCCGTACCGCGGCGGTCCAGCTCATCATCGAGGCCTGCGACAAGGCCGGTTTCAAGGTCGTCGACAAGGGTTCCGAGGATTTCCTCGGCAACGTGTTGCCGAACAACGGCTACGACGTGGCCCTGTTCGCCTGGTCGGGTTCCGCCCTGGTCAGCGGCTGGGCCTCCAACTTCACCTCGCCGGGAAAGTGCGACGCCCAGAACAAGGGGAGCAACAACGGCTGCTACTCCAGCGAGCAGGTGGACCGCCTCATCGCGAAGCTGAACTCGACGGTGGACCTGGAGGCCCAGAACCCGATCATCGGCGAGATCGAGAAGAGGCTCTGGAGCGACCTGGCCACCATCCCGCTCTTCCAGCATCCGGGCCTCAGCGCCTGGGACGAGAAGCTTCAGAACGTCGTCCCCAACCCCGCGCAGTCGACCATCACCTGGAACATGGACAAATGGCAGCTCTCATAGCGGATACGGCGCGGATCCGTACCTGACATCAGACGTCAGGTACGGTCGCCAGGATTGGCGCGAGATCCGGAACTCCACATGGGAGCACACATGCCTCGCGCCACAGGAACCTTCACCATCGACAGCTGGGAGCCGCAGACCTACGACGAGGCCGAGGGGGCGGCGCTCACCCGCGTGCACCTCACCAAGACCTTCGACGGCGACCTGGTCGGCACCAGCACCGCCGACATCATCACCGCGATCCCCCGGGTCGAGACATCGGCGGCCTACGTGGGCTTCGAACGCTTCACCGGCACCGCGCACGGCCGCGAGGGCACCTTCGTGCTCCACCACACGGCCGGGGAGGCGGGGCTGAGCTGGACGATCCTTCCCGACTCCGGCACCGGCGAGCTGCTGGGCATCCGGGGCGGCGGCCAGATCGTCAACGACGGCGGCGCCCACTCCTTCCACCTCGACTACGAGCTGGGCTGAGAACGCCTCCTCTCGCGCGCCGGCTTCGCACCCGGCGCGCGAGAGGGGCTCACCACCCTTTTGTCGGTTTTGGTGACATGTCACATCTCGCGTCAAGCCAATCGAGAAAGCCGCTTCCCCGCCGTTGACGCGCCCGTAGCACGTATGTAACCTTTGGCCAACACCACGCAAGAATATTGCAAAGCTCTGTTCGTTTTCTTGCTACTCATCGCAACTCTCCAGGGATGCACCGCGTCGTGCACCTGCCCCCCATTACGTGTGCGGTGAAGGTCCCACCTTCACGCCTCGGCCCCGCCGTGCCCGACGAGAGAAGAAGAAGGCGAATGAGAATGCTGTACAGACCGTTACGGCTGGTGGCGACCATGGTCGTCACCGGCTTACTCCTCGTCGTGGGGTCGGTCGTCCCGGCCTCCGCCGCGGCCGGACCCAATCTGTCGCCGGGCAAGGCGACCCTGGCGAGCGGCTCCACGGGCGGCTACCCGGTGTCCGCCGTCAACGACGGAAACCCGGACACCTACTGGGAGAGTCCCAACAACAGCTTCCCGCAGTGGGCGCGGATCGACCTCGGCACCGCCACGAGCGTCGACCGGATCGTGCTGAAGGTGCCCCCCGCGGCCGCCTGGCAGACCCGCACCCAGACGCTCTCGATCCAGGGCGGCGCCGACGGCAGCACCTTCAGCACGGTCGTGGCCTCGGCGAACCACACGTTCAACCCGGCGACCGGCAACACGGTCACGATCGACTTCGGTGCCGCGACCCACCGGTACTGGCGCGTCACCATCACCGCGAACACCGGCTGGCCCGCAGCGCAGATCTCCGAGTTCGAGATCTACGGCACCGCCACCGGCGGCGACGACCAGCGCCCGACGGCCCCCGGCAACCTCGCCTTCACCCAGCCCGCCGCCGGCCAGATCAGGCTGACCTGGAACGCCTCCACCGACAACGTCGGCGTCACCGGATACGACATCTACGCCGACAACCAGCTGCGGGGCAGCGTCGGCAACGTGCTGACCTACACCGACAACCAGCCGGCGTCGGCGACCGTGACGTACTTCGTGCGGGCCAAGGACGCGGCGGGCAACCAGTCGGCCAACAGCAACTCCGTGACCCGCGAGGGCACCGGCACCCCGGGATCCAACCTGGCGATCGGCAAGGAGATGACCGAGTCCGGCCACGTGCACTCGTTCGTCGCCGCGAACGCGAACGACAACAACCTCTCCACCTACTGGGAGGCCAACTCCGGCGCGTTCCCGAACACACTCACCGCCAAGCTCGGCGCCAACGCGAACGTCAGCTCCGTCGTGCTGAAGCTCAACCCCGACTCCACATGGGGGACCCGCACGCAGAACATCCAGATCCTGGGCCGCGAGCAGAACGCCACGGGCTACACCAGCCTGGTGTCGGCGCAGAACTACACGTTCGCCCCGGCCTCCGGCGGCAACTCGGTGACGATCCCCCTCAACGCCACCGTCGCCGACGTCCAGCTGAGGTTCACCTCCAACAGCGGCGCGCCCGGCGGGCAGGTCGCCGAGTTCCAGATCTTCGGTGTCCCCGCGCCGAACCCCGACCTCACGGTCACGAACCTCTCGTGGACTCCGGCGTCCCCGAACGAGACCAGCGCGATCACGCTGTCGGCCACGGTCAGGAACGCGGGCACCGCGCCCTCCCCCGCCGACAGCGTGAACCTCAACCTCAACGGCACTCCGGTCGCGACCGTCGCCGTCCCCGCGCTCCCCGTCAACGGCACCGCCACGGTGACCCACAACATCGGCACCCGCGGCGAGGGGAGCCACACGGTCAGCGCCAGGGTGGATCCGGACAACTCGGTCTTCGAGCAGAACGAGGACAACAACACCCTCACCGCGTCGTCACCGCTGGTGGTCTCGCAGGCTCCCGGCCCCGACCTGCAGGTTCTCGGCGTCACCTCCAACCCGCCGAACCCGGCCGTCGGAGCGCCGGTCACGTTCACCGTGGCGGTGAAGAACCGGGGAACCACCGCGACGGGCGCGACCACGGTCACCCGTGTGACGGTGGGAGGCACCACGCTCAACGCCAACACCGCGTCGATCGCCGCGGGCGCGACGGTCAACGTGGCCGTGAACGGAAGCTGGACCGCCACCGGCGGCGGCGCCACCGTCACCGCGACCGCCGACGCGACCAACGCCGTCGCCGAGACCAACGAGAACAACAACACGTTCTCGCTGTCGATCGTGGTCGGGCGCGGTGCGGCCGTCCCATGGGTCGAGTACGAGGCCGAATCCGCCGACTACCAGGGCACCCTGCTGGAGACCGACCCGCTGCGCACCTTCGGGCACACCAACTTCGCCACCGAGTCCTCGGGCCGCAAGTCGGTACGGCTGAACAGCACAGGTCAGTTCGTCGAGTTCACCTCGACCAACCCCTCCAACTCGATCGTGGTCCGCAACTCCATCCCCGACGCGCCGGGCGGCGGTGGCATCGAGGCGACCATCAGCCTCTACGTCAACGGCACCTTCTCGCGGAAGCTCACCCTCTCCTCGCGCCACAGCTGGCTGTACGGGAACACCGACGGCCCCGAGTCACTGTCGAACACCCCCCAGGCCGACGCCCGGCGGTTGTTCGACGAGTCGCACGCGCTGCTCTCGCAGACCTACCCGGCCGGCACCAAATTCCGGTTGCAGCGTGACGCGACCGACACGGCCGCCTTCTACGTCATCGACCTGATCGACCTGGAGCAGGTGGCGCCTCCGACGAGCCGACCGGCCGAATGCGCTTCGATCACCGACTACGGCGCGGTGCCCAACGACGGGCTCGACGACACGGCCGCCATCCAGCGGGCGGTGACCGACGACCAGAACGGCGTCATCGGCTGCGTGTGGATCCCGGCGGGACAGTGGCGGCAGGAGCAGAAGATCCTCACCGACGACCCGCTGAACCGTGGGCAGTGGAACCAGGTGGGCATCAGGAACGTCACGATCCGCGGCGCGGGCATGTGGCACTCCCAGCTGTACACCCTGACCGAGCCGCAGGACGTGGTGGGCGGCATCAACCACCCGCACGAGGGCAACTTCGGCTTCGACGTCGACAGCAACACCCAGATCTCCGACATCGCCATCTTCGGCTCCGGCCGCATTCGCGGCGGAGACGGCAACGACGAGGGCGGGGTGGGCCTGAACGGCCGGTTCGGCGAGAACACCAAGATCACAAACGTGTGGATCGAACACGCCAACGTGGGTGCCTGGGTCGGCCGCGACTACGACAACATCCCCGCCCTGTGGGGTCCGGGCGACAACCTGCTGTTCAGCGGCATGCGTATCCGCAACACCTACGCCGACGGCATCAACTTCACCAACGGCACACGGAACTCGCGGGTGTTCAACTCCTCGTTCCGCAACACCGGCGACGACGCCCTCGCGATCTGGGCCAACCAGGCGGTGAAGGACCGGGTCGTCGACAACACGCACGACAACCACTTCGTCAACAACACCATCCAGCTGCCCTGGCGGGCGAACGGCATCGCGATCTACGGCGGTTACAACAACTCGATCGAGAACAACCTGATCTACGACACCATGAACTACCCGGGCATCATGCTGGCGACCGACCACAGCCCCCTGCCCTTCTCGGGGACCACGTTGATCGCCAACAACGGGCTTTACCGCACAGGTGGCGCCTTCTGGAACGAGGATCAGGAGTTCGGAGCGATCACGTTGTTCCCGCAGGGCGGTGACATCACCGGCGTCACCATCCGCGACACCGAGATCCGCGACTCGACCTACGACGGCATCCAGTTCAAGACGGGCGGCGGCAACATGCCGAACGTCGCGATCACCAATGTGAGGATCGACAGGTCCAACAACGGGGCCGGCATCCTCGCCATGAGCGGCGCTCGCGGTAACGCGACGCTGACGAACGTGACCATAACCAACTCGGCCACCGGCGACATCGTGCGACAGCCGGGGACGACCTTCGTGATCACCGGCAGCTGACCCCCTCAGGTCCGGCACGTGAGGACGACAGGTCATGCGGCGTGCACCCCGGGAAGAACATCGGGGAGCACGCTCATGGCCGGTCGTTCTCAGCCGACGGTCCGCACGTAGTCGCTGGGGGCGACGACACCGTGACGCCCTTCGCGCAGGACCACCTCGACCACCGCCCTGGCGGCAGCGGAGAGGTCGATGTCACGCCCGACCCGCGCGATGAGCCCGTCGCCGACGGCCTCGATCCGCGCGACATCGGAGCCGAGGGCGAGATCCACCGCGGCCTGAACACCGGAGAGATCGACCCAGCACGAGCGGGCACGCACCCAGCCCGGTCCCCGTTCCGCCGGAGGGATCCCGAAGTCCGCCGGATCGACGTCGCCGTCCGCGGCGGCGACGACGAGCCGCTCGACTCCGCCGAGGATGTCGGCGGTCTCGTCGGCGGTGGCCAGTCGGGCATCGAGGCCGAGCCCGCAGCCGAGCTTGCCGTCCAGCCGGTAGATGTCGAACTCCGCGGGAGCGCCGAACACGCGATCGCCCACGCCGGGTTCCACGCCGGCCCTCGGCAGGATCGTATGAACGTGGCCGCTCGTGTTGTTGACGACCACGTCGCGGTGACAGCGCATGCCGCGGGCCCGTTCCGCCGCGCCCATCGTCTCGTCCAGTCGGACCGGGTCGTATCGGCCGTACCTGTAAGCCGTCAGGGCGGCGGCGTTCGTCCGCTGGACCGACCTCAGGAACGAGGAGGAGGCGCTGAAAGGAATGATCGTATCCTGGGCGAGCGTGCCGACGTAGTCGCGCAACTCCGGGGAGAAACGGTTGTTGCACAGGCAGTGCAGCTGACATTCCGGCTCTTGGGTCCAGCTTGTCAGAAGCGCCGCGAACGCGGCCATCACCACCGCCGACGGCTGCGCGCCCGTCTTCGCCGCGACGTGGACCACCGCCTCCGCGGCGACCTGGGAGCCCAGCAGGACGTGATGATGGCCGCGGGCCTCGGGAAAGCGGAAGGGCAGACCGAGCGAGCACAACGGCCTTTCCGCCAGCTGACGGGCCCAGTATCCGGTCGCCCCCTCCAGCTGGCGCTGCCCGGCCGGGGTGAGCTCGTAGGTGGCACGGTCGGCGGGATGGTACACGGCGGAAGGAAGCCGCCGATCCGCCAGCAGCGCGGCGAGTTCGGCGCGCAGAATCGTCATCGCCGACAGGTCCGCCGCCACGTGCGACACGTGCAGGACGACCAGGAGCGGAGATCCCGATCGGGTCACCACATTCGCCCTCACCGGGAGGTCGACGGCGGGATCGAAAACCCTGCCCGGCAGGAACCAGTCCTGGTGAGTGCCCGTGGCCTCGACCACCCTGGCGATGAGCGTCCCCGACGCGTGCACGAACTGCTCGCCGTCCCGCAGGAGGGTCCGCAGTGCCTCCTGACGACCGATCAGCGCACCCAGCGCCGCACCGACCGCGTCCATGGTGCTTCCCCGGGGCACACGCACAACCGTTGACAGGATGTCGGCCGGCCCCGGCAGATCCGGGCTGATCCAGCTCAGCACATTCCTCTGACCGGTCGTTATGGGCCATCGGCCCGATCGGGAGCCGGAGAAGCGAACTTTCAGGTCATTCATCTCCGGCCACTACCGGTCATCGCGGTCCTCCTTGCCGGGGGACCGCACAAAAAACCGCATAAAATCCCGCGCGTATTCTCCGGCGCGCGTTCCTGCCGGAGGTGGTTGTCCTGGTGAGTCGACCCGCCGCGTCGACAGTTTCCGCCGCGGCCGAACGGCTTGTTCAAGCCTTCTCCTTCGCACCCACCACGTTGCCGTCGAGACACACAGCAATATGGCACTCGACCAAATTTCTGGTCGAGTGCCATATTGAGGGTCGTCGTCGATCGGCTCGCTCCCGATATCGGTGAAAGAATGCTAAGGAGCGCCATTGGGAGCGTCAAGACGGTGAGCGATATTCGACTTCTTCTCTTTTCCGCCCCGGGCCGGGACCTCCCCGGCCCGGCCCTGCGGAGCGAGGACACCGTCCGGGGCGGACATAACGCTCCGGGAAATCGGCTTCACGGCCGTTCAGACGTTGATCTTTCCTGCTCCCGCACCGGAGGTGACGATGGACTTGACGGCGGACGCTCCATCAAGACCGTAGGAATACGGGATGGAGGCCACCGAACCACCCTGCTGCCCGCTGCCGGAACCGGTCAGATGGTTGTTGCGGGCCACCAGGGTGCCGGGTCCTGACGCGGCCTCGCCCAGGTGGTAAGGGTCGGGGACGTTCTCGAAGTAGTTGCCCTCGACCAGCACACCGGCGCCCTGAGTGGAGGCGACCCCGTATCCCCTGACGTTGGAGTAGTAGTTGTTGTAGACGTGCACCGGGTTGCCGAAGCGCACCCGGGGGTTGCGCTGGTTGGTGCCGTCGAGCCAGTTGTGGTGGTAGGTCACGCGCAGGTGGCCCCTGTCCTCGGAGCCGTTGTCGTCGCTGTGCCCGAGCAGCATGGCCTTGTCGTGGCTGTACAGGCGGTTCCACGACACGGTGACGTAGTCGCTGGCGCGCTTGATGTCGATGGCGCCGTCGTAACCGTTGGACAGCGTGTTGTGGTCGATCCAGACCCGGGTCGAGTACTGGACGTTGATCGCGTCGTCGTCCCAGTTCCTGAAGGTCAGGTTCCGGATGATCACATTGGACGCGTTGGAGACGTTCAGGCCACAGCCGACGATCGTCGCTCCGGAGTTACCGATGATCGTCTTGTTGGAGCCGATCCTCAGCATGCCCGAGCAGGAGATCGTGCCCGACACCCGGATCACGGCCGCGCCCGTCCCCGAGGCTGCACTCGTCAGGGCCGACGCGCTCGTCACCGTGGTGGCGGCCGCACTGCCACCACCGGTCGTGCCTCCCCCCTGGGTCGCCCAGCCGACCAGACCGGTGGTGTTGGGCGGCGGAGGCGTCGGAGTGGGGGTGGGTGTGGGTGTGGGGTTCGGCGACGGCGGGTTGGTGACCGAACCGGTGCACGCGACCCCGTTGAGAGTAAAGGAGGTGGGCACCGGGTTGGATCCGCTCCAGGTGCCGTTGAAACCGATCGTGGTGGCGGCACCGGTCGCCAGAGCGCCGTTGTAGGCGGCGTTCGCGGCGGTCACCGTGCTACCGCTCTGGGAGAAGGTCGCGTTCCAGCCCTGCGTCACGGCCTGTCCGGCCGTAAACGACCATTTCAACTGCCAGCCGTTGAGCGGGTCCCCCAGATTGGTGATCGTGACGCTCGCGCCGAACCCGTCGCCCCATTGGGAGGCCACCGAGTAGGCGACCTGGCAGCCGGGCGCCGCGGAGACCGACGCGGCGGAGACCGGCGCCGCGACCAGGCCCGCCGCCAGGCAGAGGATTCCCGCCGCGCTCCTGAGGATCGCCGGTCCTCGTTGTCGCAAGATCATGTTCTTGCCTCCCTCTTGGGCGCAGGACCGGAGCCGAACGCACTGAAACCCCAGGTCATTCACATGGTTTCGGTGAGCCAAGTTCACTTAACCCTTTAAGTCAAGGCATCCCTTCCGGGCCGGATCCGGCCAATCAGCCTGGCATGGAAACACCACATCTCGGCCAAAGGCGCACGACGCCCGCCGTGGACGCCTTCTGGCTGCTCGGAAGGGGAAGGTCATCCCATTGCCGACCCCTCAAGATGGTTGTCAAGGCCCTTTCGGTTCGTTCTCAGACCTCGCCCGCGCACGAAATCCCGAAGAAACTTTCATCACCGCCATGGGGCCACGCGAATTAGTGCAGAGCGTGGACAAATTTCCAGGAACGAGCCGACGGCGACACCGTACGGAATGCGCAAGAAGCGTCGCCGCCCCTTGATCACTCAAGGGCCGGCGCGATAATTCCCCGCTCCAAAGCTCACCCGAAGCCCGGCCGGCGATCGCAAGACCTCGGAAACGACGAAATCCCGCCCGATCAAGCGATCGGACGGGATCTCGTCGACCGTCACTGAGCTGACTCAAGAACGGTCAGAGGTGGAGCTATGGGGATTCGAACCCCAGACCTCCTCCATGCCATGGAGGCGCGCTACCAACTGCGCCATAGCCCCTCGTCGATGCCCCGGGCCTGACCCGGCGACCACGCCAGTGTATAGGAGATCACCCCGCACCCTGTAACCGGCGTAACCGGCGCGGGCCGCCCACGAGGCCGGCTCACGAGGAGCCGGCCCACTCGATCATGGAGTGCCTACGGGTGCCTATCGGAGCGACGCGGCCTTCTCGATCAGTTCGGCGAGCTCGGTCACCGCGGGGTCCTCGGTGGAGGCGGCCAGGCGGGTGGCGTGGGCGGCGAGATCACCGGGCGTGGCTCCGGCGATCCCCTCCCCGGTGCGGAGATACTCGGCGAAGCCCGCGGCCACCACGTCGACCTGGAACCTCGGCGTGGGCCCCTCCCACGGCGAGGTCGCCAGATCGCCCGCCGCGAGGGAGCGAGAGGCCTCCGCCGGGTCGCGGGTGTCGGGATCCTGCCAGCGCACGGTGGCGGTGGCCAGCTGTCCCGACGACCCCCCGCGCAGCCGGAGCTCGTACAGGGCCGTCACCGAGTGGCCGGGGCCGATCTCTCCGCCGTCCTTGCTGTCGTCACGGAAGTCCTCGGTCGCGAGCCGCCGGTTCTCATAGCCGATCAGGCGGTAGGACTCCACGACCGAGGGGTTGAACACGACCTGCGCCTTGGCGTCGCGGGCGCGCAGGTCGATGTTGGTGGCGAGCTGCTCGACGAAGACCTTGCGCGCGTCGTCGACGGAACCGACGTAGACCGCGGCGCCGTCGCCGTTGTCGGCGAGCCGCTCCATCAACTCGTCGCCGTAGTCACGGCCGACGCCGACACACAGCAGGGTGATCTTCTTGGCCGCGGCATCCTCGACCCGGTCGAGGATGCCGCGCCAGGTGGTGTCGCCGACGTTGGCCAGGCCGTCAGAGAGGAGGATGACGCGGTTGACGGCCACCGCTCTGAAGCTCGCCGCAGCCTCGGCGTACCCACTGGTCAGCCCCGCCTCCAGGTTCGTGGACTGCTGGGTGACGAGGCGTTCGACGGCGGCGTGGAGCTTCTCCTTGTCGGTCGCGGGGGTCATGGAGAGGATGACGTCCGCCTCGTCGCTGAAGGCCACGAGGGAGATCTGGTCGCCGGGTCCGAGCTGGTCGACGAGCTTGTGCAGGGCATCCCTCACCAGGTCGAGCCTGCCCGGCTCGCCCATCGAGCCGGACACGTCCACCACGAAGGTGAGGTTCGCCGGTCGCCGGGCCTGCGCGCTCGCCCTCCGAGTCTGCAGGCCGACACGGAGCAGCGCGGTGCCGTTTCCCGGGGTGCGGGCGCCGTCCATGTGCACGGTGAAACCGTCGTCCTCGGGTTCCGCGTAGTCCTGGGCGAAGGAGTTGACGAACTCCTCCGGCCTGACCTGGCCCGCCTCCGGCAACCTGCCCTCGGTGAGGGTCCGTTTGCTGTAGCCGTACGAGGCGGTGTCCACGTCGAGGGCGAAGGTCGAGATCTGTTCGGCGGAGGTGTCGCGCCTCCGGGTGGCCTCGCTCCTGGGAGTGGCCCGGACTTCGGACTCGGTTCCTGCGGAACTCTGATCTCCGGCCTCGGGGGCGGCGTCCGAGGGCATGGACGGGCCCGCCCTTCCGGATTCCGGCATCGGCTGACTGCCGGATCCGCCGCAGGCGGCGACGAACATCAGGGCGAGCAGCGCGAGCACGGCGAGGACGATGGTGAGCGGACGTGACTTCATGTCGCCTCCTGGGGATGCGTGTCATCCCCTACGACGACTCCTCTCCGCGGTCCGCCGGGAGCTTGACCCAAGCGAGCGCTAACCGTGTTCGGCGCGTGATCAGGGTTTCCAGGCCGGGTCCCGCCCGCTGATCCCGAGCGCCCGCTCGAACGGCGAGGCGTCGCGTGCCACGGGCACCTCCTCACCGAAGACTCCCAGGCGCCGTCCCTGCGGCGCCATCCCCTCGACGAAGGCGGCCACGACCTCGCCGGTCGCGGTGTCCACCGTGTAGTCCTGACCGGTGGCCCTGGCCAGGTCCCAGCCATGGATCACCGTGTCGCCCAGCACCAGCTGGAGCACCATGGCCATGGGCATCCCCATCGCGGGGCTGGTGCCCTCGGTCACCCCGGGTTCCGACCAGGCGGCGAGCAGCGCGGCGGCCCGGTCCGCGAAGGGGGCGTGGTCGGCGTCCTGCGACGGCGGCTGCTCGCGGCGGGCCAGTGCCTCGAACATCGCGGCCGTCCAGGCCAGGTGGTCGAGCAGCTCCCGTACGTCGAAGCCGTCGCAGGGGGTGGGCAGGCCCAGCTGGTCGTCGCGGACGCCGCGGGCGACGGCCGCCGTGCCGGTGACGGCGCGTGACAGCATCTCGTTCATGCCTGCCATGCTGTCGAGCCGAACTCACAGCTGTCTTGAAAAAACGCGTCATAGGATCCTGCAGCATGCGCGTGTATCTCGGCCTCGCGGCCAAACACCCAGGAGCCGGAATACCCGAGGCGATGCTGCACACCGTGAGGGGCGCGATCGAGAGCGCGTTCGCCGTACCGCCCGAGGTCATCAGATCCCGGGAGTGGCACCGTCCCGGGATCGCGGTGTTCTCCTGGACCAACGAGCCCGACGACTCGCGGCGTCCTCCCCTGCTGGAGACCGGCCACGACCGGGTGACCGGGGTGAACGGTTACCTGACCGCACCGGGTGACGTGAACCGGCTGGCGGCCATGCCGGTGCTGGACACCGAGGCGATCGGCGGGTGCTTCTCGGTGTTCCGGGCGACCGAGGACGAGCTGTCCGCCGCCACCGCGGTCCACAGGATCTGCCCGGTCTACTACGCCGAGACCCCCGACGTGCACGTGATCGGCAGCCGGGCGCTGCTCGTCCACCTCGCGGGCTGCGGTGAGCGCGTGGAGTGGGACGTGCTCGCTCTGCAGTCGATGGTCAGGCAGGGATACTTCCTGTCGGACGAGACGCCCTACCGAGGGGTGAGCGCGCTGCCACCGTCCTCGTCGGTGACCGTCAGGAACGGCCGGCGTACGATCGTCACGACCCCGCTCCCCACGGCCGTGCCCGCGCCCGAGTCACGCAGGCAGAAGAAACACCTCGTCCGGGAGTTGGCCGAGGCGCTTCTGGCCACGGTGGAGCCGCTGCGCACGACCAGGGAGCCGGTGAACCTCGCCCTCACCGGCGGCAGGGACAGCCGCCTGATCGCCGCGGTGCTGCACGCGGCCGGCATCCCGCTGCGCGCGACCACCAACGGCCTGGACACCCATCCCGACGTGGTCATCGCCGGGAAGGTCGCCCGCGCGCTCCGCATCGAGCACACCGTCATCCCTCCGGCCCGTGTCGAGAAGAAGGACGCGATCGTCGTCGAGCACCCCCTCGCGCGGACCTACGAGACGTTGCGCGCCTGTGAGGGTATGACGTCGGCGTACGAGTCGATCGTCGGCTACCTCCCCTACAGCGCCAAACCCACCATGTCGGGGCAGAGCGGGGAGAGCCTGCGGGCCGGAAGCCTGCTGTTGCTCCAAACCGACCTGAGCGAGAAGGCGCTGCGCCGCCGGGTGGACGTGACCTTCCTGCGAGATCCCGCGCTGTTCACCGAGGAGGCCAACGAGCACGCCCGCGAACTGGCCGAGCCCTGGCGCAAGCGGGCTCCGCTGGAGGCGCTCGACCACATGTACATCTCCTACAAGGTCGGCCGCTGGCAGGCGGGGGCGCGGGCGGGATCGCTGCGCAGAGGCGACCAGATCTGGCCGTTCTTCGACAACCGGGTGGTCCGCGCCGCGCTGGGTCTCGACCAGACCTGGCGGCTGTCGGAGGAGGTCATCTACGAACTGCTCGGCATCCTGGCCCCGTCTCTGCGGAACATCCCGGTCGAGGGCAAGCCGTGGCGGTTCACCGCGGGGAAGCGCTACTACCCCTGGCAGCGCAGGCCGCCGGCGCTGACCGCGCAGAAGACCGGAGGGGGCGGCTGGAACTGGCGGACCAGTCCCGGCGCCGAGTTGACCGGCCTGATGCGCGACCACGTCCTCGGCCGCCTGGACCTGCTGTCTCCCATCGTCAAGCCCGACGAGGTACGTAAGCTGTTCGCCGAACCCGTCCTGAAGAAACCCACCCACGCCTGGCACCTCTACACCGTGGCCACCATGCTGGGGGGCGAGTATCCGGGCAAGGAACCACAGGGTCTGCCGAAAATCCACATCCCCATCCCGTCGTGACGGGCACGCCCGCCGACGACACCCGCGGAATCCTGAACTTCGGGGCGGCCCGGTTCCGTTACGGGCGCCACGCGTGCCACCCGGCCCTGGCCCCCTTCGTCGAGCACCACTGGATCGTCCGCTGGGAGTTGGAAGAACCGTACGAGCAGCGGATCGTGTCCCACCCATCGGTGAACCTGGTCTTCCACGAGCGCGGTTCCCACGTGGCAGGGGTCATCACCGGTGACTATCTGGAGGTCCTGAACGGCACCGGGATCGTGGTCGGCACCCGCTTCCGGCCCGCCGGTTTCCGTCCCTTCCTCGGCGCCCCGCTCTCCACGATCACCGATCTCCGCGTCCCGGCCTCCCGGATCCTCGGTCCGGACGCCGACGCGGTGACCCCGGCCGTACTGGCCGCCTCCGACGAGGAGGCGGTGCGGGCGCTGGAAGGGTTCCTGCTCACGCGGCTCCCCGTCCGCGACCCCGTCGCCGAGCGGGCGGCGGACCTCGTCGCGAGCGTGCTCGCCGACCCGGCCATCGTCCGCGTCGGCGATCTGGCCGCCCTGCACGGGCTGAGCGTCCGGCACCTGCAGCGGCTGTTCAGCGACCGCGTCGGTGTCTCCCCCAAGTGGGTGATCCGCCGTTACCGCATCCACGAGGCCGCCGAGAGAGCCGGACCCGCCACCGACTGGTCGCGGCTCGCCGCCGATCTCGGCTACAGCGACCAGTCCCACTTCACCCGCGACTTCACCGGCGTCATCGGCATGCCGCCCACCGCGTACGTCCGCCGTCTGCCGAGATGACGTCAGCAGGCGCAGGCGGTGCCGGAAACCGGCGGGCCTTCCGCACCCCGGCATCGTCTGGCCATGCGAAACCGCATGGATACACGCGGCAGCCCCGAGGTCCGGATCCGGCCACGGAATCTTGGCGCGAAACAATCCCATAGCGTAATTTACGCTTTATCCCATCATTGTTCACCTATCCGAACAATCACAGAAACGGCGACATTAATACTCTATAAAGATACTCAAATATCCGGAGCGTAAAGAAACGCGCGCCCTCCATCAAGCTTCCATTCCAGATTTGAAGCACACTTCTACGGCCTATCTCCTGGGCGCCCCAAGAATGTCCGCGCGGAGTTTTCTCTCAACGGGAAGGGAGAAACAACGCACGTGTCTACTTTCATGAAACGGACCCTTGCGGGCGGCGCGCTCGCCGGGGCCGTCCTGCTTCTGCACTCCCCTGTCCCAGTTTCGGCCGATTCGCAACTTCAGATATCGGCGCAGGCTCGCCACGACGAAATCCAATCCGCCAGAAGCACGCAGGGGGACCCCTGCCCTGTGGTGCTTTCCAGCATTTGCACGAACTTCGTATCCCTGCCCACCGTGATCCGCAGCAGGGATGTCATAACCACCGGAGCGATCATCCACAGGGGCCTGCAGCCCACCGCGAGCGATGCGATTTACATCCCGCTGTGCAGGTGGCTGGGGCTGCCGATCTTCCTCTGCCGAATCCCTGAGGGGATCCAGGGCCCAGCAGGTCCAGCAGGCCCAGCAGGCCCCAGGGGTCCGGTGGGCCCCCGAGGCTACACAGGTCCGGCGGGCCCAGCGGGGACTGACGGCGCACCGGGACCCGCAGGCGCTGACGGCGCACCGGGACCCGCAGGGCCAGCTGGTGCCGATGGCGCACCCGGACCCGAAGGACCCGCAGGACCGGCAGGCGCTGACGGCGCACCCGGACCCGAAGGACCACCCGGACCCGCAGGCGCCGACGGCGCACCCGGACCCGCAGGACCGGCAGGCGCCGACGGCGCACCCGGACCCGAAGGCGCTGACGGCGCACCCGGACCCGCAGGGCCAGCTGGTGCCGATGGCGCACCCGGACCCGAAGGACCACCCGGACCCGCAGGCGCCGACGGCGCACCCGGACCCGAAGGACCACCCGGACCCGCAGGCGCCGATGGCGCACCCGGACCCGAAGGACCACCCGGACCCGCAGGCGCCGATGGCGCACCCGGACCCGAAGGACCCGCAGGACCGGCAGGCGCTGACGGCGCACCCGGACCCGAAGGACCACCCGGACCCGCAGGCGCTGACGGCGCACCCGGACCCGAAGGACCGGCAGGCGCCGATGGCGCACCCGGACCCGAAGGACCTGAAGGACCTGAAGGACCTGAAGGGCCCGAAGGACCCGCAGGGCCAGCTGGTGCCGACGGACTCGACGGCGCTGACGGCGCACCAGGACCCGCAGGGCCCGCAGGGCCGACAGGACCCGCAGGCGCTGATGGCGCACCAGGACCGGCAGGCGCTGACGGTGCTCCCGGACCCGAAGGACCGGCAGGACCAGTCGGACCCGCAGGACCTCAGGGGCCGATCGGACCGCAAGGCCCGCCCGGAACGGCGACAACCAGCGGAACGGCTTTCGGTTACCCGATCGTCAGTACCCACATCGTCAGGGCGCCGATTGTCACCGCCCCGATCGTCTGGGCTGCTGCCGCTCCTCCGACCATCTGCACGGCCGTGAGAGTCTGCTGAGATTTTCAGCGGTCTCATGGAAACAGGTCGATTGAGATGTTCCCGTCCTGCGGTTCACTTCGAAGGTCCCTAGGACCGGGAGAGTGAAGTCCGGAAACGGCCGCACCGGACGGGTAACCGTCAACTGAAATACGGAGAGGTGGGGGGGGGGGGGCCCCCCCCCCCCCCCCCCCGCCGCGACCCCGCGGCGGCGGGGGGGGGGGCGCCCCCCCCCCCCCCCGCCCGCCCTTCGGTCAGGCTCGGCGGTTATCCGGGGGTGCTCTCCG
>NZ_JBITIZ010000028.1:10220-67495 GCF_044459525.1 Streptosporangium sp. NPDC050284 | reverse complement strand
CCGGTCGGCTGCGCGTACTCGTGGTCGGTGGCCTGGCCAAGGCAGTGGTGAGCGTAGGGGGCATGTCCGCAGACGGCGCATCCCATCGGCAGCGGTGACGCGTCGGCGAAACAGGCACAGCCGTCCACCGTAACCCGGTCGAGAACCGGAGCATTAGGGTTGTTCATCGGGTCAGGACTCGCTTCCTGATCAAGGAACCCCGTATGGCCTGTCCGCCTGCGGGGTTCCGCTTTACGTAACGCTGATTGGTGCCATAGTTGAAGTCACGGTGAGTGTGGAGCAAGGCACATTGCGTTGCGTCAGTGTCGTCGCAACGCATGCAACGGATCGCGAGGACAGACGTGACCGGACAATCGACATCGAACATCTCGGCGGGCTGGCAGGAGTTCGGCCGCGCTCTGCGAGCATGGCGGGAGCGTCGTGAGCTGAGCCTGCGTGATCTCGCCGAGCGGATCCGGTGGAACTACTCCCTGATCGGAAAGTGGGAGCAGGGGAAGCACCGTCCGTCCGCCGCAGCGATTACCGTCCTTGACGCCGAACTCGGTGCCGGGGGCGAACTCATGACACGGGCGCTTCATGCCGCGATGGCTGACGCCGATCAGTTACGAAGGAGTACCGTCGAGGCAAAAGCCTCAATCCGGGATGAGGGTGAGGACATGGAGCGCAGACGACTGATGCGGGATGCCGCCGTCGTCGCCGTCGGTGGTGCTGTGGCGCCTGTGTTGGCCACCCTGACAGATGCCTGGCAGGCATCCGAGCCTCGAATCTCCGGTGCGAGCGTGTCACAGGAGATGATCGACGATTGGGAGGACGCCGCCGACGTCCATGTCAGGCGCGCGTATGTCGATGCGCCCGCCATCGTACTGGCGGGACTCGCGGCCGACTTCGCCGACATGGCTCCCCATCTCAACCGTTTCCAGCCCGAGTCAGTGGATCGAGGCTTGGCCCATGCCGCCGCCCGACACGCCGCGCTGATCGCGGGCAAGTGGTTCGACCTAGGCCATCACCGTGAGGCGCATCGATGGTGGAAGAAAACACGCACCCTGAGCGAGCGAGCAGGGGATACCCTGCTGGCGTCAGGGCTGATCGGCTGGGAAGCGGCTTACCGGCGGCAGGATCCCGGCGAGGACCTCAACGCGGTGCTCGCCGTCGCGCAATTGGCTCGTCGTCTCGCCGGAGACCAGCCGAGCCTGTCCCTGGTGGACAACTGCGGCAGTGAAGCGCAGGTCCTCGCGATGTTGGGCCGTCACGACGAGTCCATAGCCGCCTGGCGGGTGACTGAGGAGGTGTTCGACCGGCTTCCCTCTGGTGTCAGCGCTCCGGACCCCGGCTCGATGCATTATGCCCGTAGCGTGATCTACACCCTTGCCGGAGACGCCACGCGGGCGACCGACGCGCAGAGTGCCGTTGAGGGTCTGTATCAGCCTGAGCACCGTACGGCAACGTTGCTGGCCTTCCATAACGCGGCCATACACGCCCGCACTGACCCTGTCGGGGGAGCGCAGCGGGCATTGCAGATCATGGAGAGACTTCCCGCCGAGCGATGGGACACCCGGGTGAAGGCGGCAGCTCGCATCGTGTTGAAAGTCGCTCCAGAGGAAGCCCGTGGCCTACCCGCCGTACGAGAGTTGCGCGCCCTTACGGCGGGAGGTCGCTCAGCCTGAGCCGTCTATGACGACGCCCCCGCCGGTGTTCGGGCTAATGGGGGAAGCTCACCTGACCGCTGACACAGCGATGCCCGCCCGGCCTCCGGGCCGGGTGGGATTGGGTCACTCTTCGATCGGGCCCGGCTTACTGTAGCTACCGTCTTCTTCGCGCCGAGTGCCATATCTCAATGTGGCCTCCGACAAACCAGACACTCCACACTCCTTAGCGAATTCGCCGATGTTGAAGTTGGGATCGCGGTGGCCGAGTACCTGTGCTGCGACCCACATGACGTTCGTACGGACGTGGAATGTCTCATTAGTGTCGAGGGTGATGTCACTGCGGCGACTAGGGGAATCCTGCTCCCAGCTGTGGCCAGCACGGTCTAGCCGGTAAGGGGCATCTCGCCAATCGTGGTTTGCGATCTCTGCCGCGAATTCGCGGGCAAGACGGCTAAGGGCCATGGTCCCTCCTAATAGGACGGGGCGGCTTGATTGACCATCCGAATAGGCCACCGCCCGATGTGGCTTTCATTAGCATACGTGCTTTGCCCCTCGGCCGCGCAGGAACGCGAAGAAGCCCCCGCCATCCCAAGGGGTGACGAGGGCTTCCAGTGCGCTCCCGACCGGATTCGAACCGGCGTCTGGGGCTCCCCGGAGGGATGCCCCGATCCTTGGCCGCTGAACGACAAGAGCGCAGAGAGGAGGCTACGGGAGCGCGCTGACACCTCACCTCGAAACAATACTCAGGGTGTGGCCTACCAAGAAGGCGTGGAGGCGGGCTTCCCGGGAAGGGCACCATGAGAAGTATGGCCAGCTCACGCGAGTCCACTTTCTGAGAGCCGATGAGTCGTGTAGCCCAGGATCGAGCTGGACTGACATGACCGGCTGGCTCGTTCATGATCTGCGTGACGAACCGAGGAGGCGCCGAGACTACATGCCGATGTCGGGTGAGGTGAAGTAGGCGGCGCTCTCAGCGTCCGTCGGGTAGTACGACTCGATCGCGACCTCGTCCAGGGTGATGTCCATCGGAGTGCCGAACGTGGTGGTCGTCGAGAACAGTCGCAGCTCCCGCCCACCGAAGTTGAAGATCATTGGGATGGCGACCTCGGACTCGACCGGTTTGCTCGTTTCCTCAGAGTGGGGGGCGAGGAGGTCCTCGTAGAGTGCGGTGAGCTCGGGGTCGGGAGCCGTGGCGAGCTGTCGTGTGATCCGGATACGCAGTAGCGCACGCACCTGCGCCAGGTTGACGATGTGTGGAGCGAGCCCACGCGGATCCAATCCCAGCCGCACCATGTTGATCGGCGGGGCCAGCAGGTCGGGGGCGACGCCGGCGAGGAACGGGTCGATGGCGCGATTGCTCATCACGATGTTCCACCGACGATCGACGGCCAGCGCCGGATACGGCTCATGCGCGCGCAGTACCCGTTCGATCGCGCCCCAGGCCGCCGACAGCGCCTCCTGATCGAGCGGTCGCTCGGTATAGCGGGGCGCGAAGCCGGCAGTCAGCAGCAGCCGGTTGCGCTCACGCAACGGCACGTCGAGCTGCTCGGCCAGCCGCAGGATCATCTCGGCGCTCGGGTGGGACCTGCCGGTCTCCACCAGGCTGACGTGACGAGCCGACACGTCGGCGGCGATCGCGAGATCCAGCTGGCTGAGTCGCCGGCGATGTCGCCACTGCCGTAGCAGTTCACCCACCGTGTACATGAACGTCGATGCTACTCATCGAACAGCCGAACGCCATGAAATGGGATTTCATCGACAACCACCCCGGAGGTGGAAACACTGCTGCCCATGACTACGCAGAACATGGCTTACGACAACAAGAGCATCGTCCAGCAGGCGCTGACGGCACTGGTCGCGACCGGCGACGTCGACGCGCTCGCGCCGTTGCTGAGTGACGACTTCCTCCACCACCGGCCGGACGCGACCTTCCATACGAAGCCGGAATGGCTGGCCGCCGTGGGTGCCGCGCTCGTCCCGCTCGCCGGTATGCAGGTCGAGATCCAGCACGTGCTGGCGGACGGTGAACACGTCGTGATGCATTCGCGGCGTCGGCTGCCCGGTGCAGGGCCGGAGATCACGGTCGTCGACATCTGGCGGCTCAACGACGGTCTGATCGCCGAGGCGTGGGAGATCATCGAGCCGACCTCCCACGCGGCCGCCAACCTGAAGTGGTGGGAGATTCGCTGATCGCTGACCGTACGGCATACCGGTCGACTGCCCGCGCCGTGACGATCTCGCGTTCGCGCTGAGCGGGGTGGGGCGCACATCTCCGCGTCACGCCAGGGGCGATAGGGGACGACAGCGACCGCCCGGCGCTCCCGGGTGGGCGGGCCGGGGCGAGGCGCCTCCGTGAGACTGTCCGGCCTACGGTGTCCTTTCGACGGCCGGCACTCGATTGCCCGCCTCGCGAGGCATCAGCAGGAAGACCTTGGGGGACAGCCGGTCCATGTCCCCGCCTCTGCCGAACACCAGGCCGGCGGCGAAGTCGACGAACTGTTTCGCCTCGTCGTCCGTGAGCCCGTTGAGATCCATCACCACGGGCATGCCCGTACGGAAGAAGTGTCCGACGTAGATCGCCTCGTTGTAGTTCTGGGGACGTAGTGTTTTGACCACCGGACAAGTCTCCACCGTCCGTCACACCCGTCAAGGTGTCTTCTGCTTGGAACCCGCGAATATGTCGCGTACCCGGGAGTGATCGCGTGACTGAGTCCGGCAGGCTTCTCCACGTCATCGTGTGCGCGGCGGGCGCCGCCCGGGACGTCGGCCGTCTCGTCGCCCTCGCCCTGGACGAGGGCTGGGTCGTCCAGGTCGTCGCGACCCCGTCCGCGCTGGACTTCATCGACGTCCCCGTCCTAGAACGGCAGACCGGGCGTCCCGTCCGCAGCCGATATCGAAGGCCGGACGAGCCCAAGCCGCCCAGGGCCGACGCGATCATCGTCGCCCCCGCCACCTACAACACCGTCAACAAGTTCGCCCATGGCATCGCCGACACCTACGCCCTCGGCCTCCTCGCCGAGGCCCCCGGTCTCGGCATCCCCGTAGTCGTCCTCCCCTTCGTCAACGACGCTCTCGCCACGCGCGCGCCGTTCCGCCGGAGCGTCGAGAGCCTCAGGGCCGAAGGCGTCCGCGTCCTGCCCAGCCCTTCCGGACCCGACCCGACCGACACCGGAGACGAATGGGCCCTCGCTCTCCAGGAGATCTCGGGGAAACGGCCTCGCCCGATACGCGGCGGCCGCCCATAGCGCGGGGCGAAGAGTCGATGCCATGGGTCGCGTCGATCCCGGGGATTATCGGTCTGCCTTGGAAAGGCATTACGTGTCCGCGATTATCGGGTGATGCGGGATCACCCCTGGTTTTCGCGGCGCATGCCTTCTTCTGAAGTTATCCGATTTCGATCGGTCGGCTCACGTCTACTCCGACTTTCGGACCCTACAATGACCCATGGAACAGGGGGGTGAGTATCTGAAAGGACCAGGAAGACAGCGATCATTTGTGGTGGTCGATCCCAGCCTGCCCTCGGAGATCGCGGATTTGTTGCGCGCGAATCCCTCCCTGCTCGGGCGCATACGGGCCGGTTGGAGGCCACCGGAGATTCCGCGAAGGAAGTCCGTAGATCTCCCGGCTGCCGGTGGCATGTTCGCGGGGGTCGGCTTTCTGATGGTGCTTTTCCTCGGAGGAGGAGCCTGGCTCGCAGTGCTGCTGCTCATCATGCTCGCGTACTGCCTTCACCTCGCGATCAGAGCCGCCGGGGATTCCGAGGAGAGCGCCACTCCGGAGCGGGAACTGTACGCTCTCGCGGACCGCTACCGGGATTCCTATCTTCTGTCCGATGACTTCGACACCGATGCGAGCCGCCTGCTCGGCCGGGCGCGGACGGCGGTCGACTCCATCCTGCGATCGCGTGTCAACGCCGAAGGGCTGCTTGACGACGTACGGAACGCCGTCATGCTGCCGTCGCAGGAGTGGGAGGTCGCGCGCCTGTTGGCCAAGCTGTCCTCCCTGCGTGGAGAACACCGCGATCTCGTGCGTGGTGGGGTCACCCGGGAGGTGGCGGCGGCGATGGAGCCGCTGGAGCGAGTACTCGCCGGCAGTGAGAGCGCTGTCATCGCGAAGGTCGAGGCGTTGGAGCGCTACGCGGCTCATGTCGCCGACGCCGAACGCGCCTACCGGGCCCGTGGTCAGATCGAGGCGCTGGTGGAACGGTTGCCGCGCTATGAGGAGTTGTTCGTCGAGTCGGGCGCCGACGCCCTGGGCATGCCTGAGATCGGATATCTCGCGGGTGAGGCCGATGAGCTGGAGCGGGCGTTGCGCGCCAGCATCGGTTCGGCGCACGAACTCTTCCTTCACCTGGACGGTCCTTCGCCGCTCAGGGGGAGATCATCAGATGATCGCCCGTCGCGCGGGGACAGTCAGACCGCACCGGGAGGCGTTCAGCCGCATCCTCACCCTCGGCCGAACAGGCAGTAGGCGGCCGTCGCGTCGTCGTGGGTTTTCGTTCGGGGCCGGCGGGAGCCGTCGGAGTCGGCGTTCTCCGCCTCGCGGACCCTGCGGATCAGCTCGCCGGGTCCTGAATGTTCGAGGACGTCGAGGGCCTCGCGCCAGGTGGCCAGCTCGAACAGGTCGACGAGCCGGGAGGCTCCGTCGCTGAGCAGGGCGGCTGCCCGGACCCGGTCGGCGGGGAGCGTGCCGGTGAGCGACCGCTCGGCGGTGAGCGGGTCGACGGCGGCGATCCAGAAACCGCCCTCGCGGTTGCGGTGGTCCCGCATGGTCTCCACGTACTCCCGGCGCGCGGTCACGTGCTCGGCGCTTCCGTGGGCGAGGGTGTCCATGGCAGATCGATGCGCCCTGCCGATCCGGTTCACCCGGTCGTCACAGACGACTGTCGGCTCCTCCTCGCCGACCACGTCCAGGAGGAGGACGGAGTCCGACAGAACGAGGAAGTCCAGGTTGCCCGCCATACGACGGACCATGATCACTGTGGCGGACGGCGATCCGGGATGGGTGAGGTCGCAGAGGAAGTGGTGGAGGGAGGCGACGGCTTTTATGCCGTTCGCGAGTATCTCCGTGAGCGTTCCCGAGTCCTGCGTCATGCCCGCGAGGAGGGTCGAGCCCAGGGAGCGTACGTACCAGCCGACGCCGTGAATGCATCCGGTCTCCGCTCCTGCGGGGGTGCCGGCGCCGTCGAGGAGGACGAAGGTGTCCGGGGTCGCCCCGAAGAAGTCCTCGTTGTCTTCGCTGTCCGTGCTGTCCAGGGTGTCCGTGATATCTGCGGTGTCCGTAGTTTTGTCGGCGTCCGCGTTCTGCCTGCCGGGTGCCGCTTCGGTGGCGAAGGTGATGCGCATCGGGTCGGAGCTCCTCGTGCTGGACGGGCGTGCGCGTTTCCCTCACGAGTTCCCCGGTTGGAAGGGCGTACTCTCGCCCACTCCGCGCGGGATGTCTGCGGCGTACTCTTGCACGCACTCCGCGCGGGACGTCTTTCGCGGCTTACCGCCGTGGCACATCTTCAGGCCTTCGGGGCGTCCCGTACGGCGAGTCATGGATCCGGGGCGGGGCGTCACCGGTCCTTCGAGGCAGGCGCACCGGTGCGGGGACGAGCGAGGCAGATGAGCCGGGCACGGAAAAACCAGGGCACGGAGCCGCCGGGGATGGGACACCGGAACGCGGCGACCGGGATCCGGGGCGCGGGACGGACCATCGAAGAGGGGGGATCCTCGGTGGAGATGGACCCTCAAAGGGGGCGGATGTCAGTACGAGGGTTCGGAAATGGACTCGGCCCGGTAGACGTCCAGCGGTCCCTCCTCGTCCTCGTCCTCGCCCACCTTCCTCAGCAGCAGGGTCCTGCTGCCGATTTTCAGGGAACGTTCGCCGTTGATCTCCGTGGACGCGAACACCGTGACCGCGTGACCGTGCATATCGCGCACCTGGTCGTATTCCGGCCCGTCAGGAATCTCCAATTTGATGCGCCTCATCTGGAATGTCACTCTTCCAGTGTGAAAGCCGCGGCCTAGAAAATCGATCGTGCGTATGACGATATTTGGCATCATTTTTGACTGAAAAGGTATGAATGTAAGGCCCCTCCCGGGGGTCGGGTCGCACGGTCGGCGGTGGCCGCCGTACCGGCGCGCCGCTCGGCCGCTTCACCCGGCAGGGGAGCGGGTCAGGGCAGGGGATCGATCTCGATGTTCTGGTCGTACTGGACGAGCTCCGCCCCGCGATCGGTGAGGATGGGCCACTTGGTGGCGCGGGCACACCAGACGACGTGTCCGGCCGTGATGTCGCGCGATCCGTCGAGGATCTCCGCGATGTCCCCGACCTTCCCGTGGGTGAAGTCGTCGATCTTCACGCCGGGTGTCGTGACGAGCTCGAACAGCTCCACCTGGGTCGAGATCGGGGAGATGGACAGGACAGCCGCGAGACTGGTCGCCGGGACGCATATCCCGCCGCCACGGAAGAGACACATGGCCGCGACGCTGCGGGAGTATTCGGTCTTCGCTACCGCGATGTCGACCAGTGCGCTCACGTCGAGCACTCGACCGGGAAGCATGGCTCAGCGCCTCCGGAAACGACGAATGCCGATCTGGCCCCACTCCGCCTCGGAGAGCTGGTCGACCCCGAGGGAGTCGGCCGCCGTGTCGAGGTCTTCGCGATGCAGGTTCCAGCGGCGCATCAGGGTGATCACGTGGGGTTTGTTGCCGATCTCTCTCTGGAGGGCCGCGTGGATCACGTCGGCGACGCGGTTTCCGGTCAGTCGTGCCTTCCGGGAAAGCGCCTCATAATCTGCTTTATCCAGCTCTATGGTGATAGCTGTATCAGAAACCGGTGCGCTGATTTCCTTTTGCCCTTCTCTGAGCTGAAGGTGCGCCAGCCACAGCGGAACCGAGTCCGATTCTTGTCTGGCGCCATCGTGATCATTTGATGATGGTTTTTCCGATCCTGTGCCGTCTCGCCATGTCGGCATGGAGTGGGCCATGAGTTCGACAGTAGCTGCGAATTGCGGATTATGGCAGCACTTCTGCATCAAAGGTCATCACTGCTGGAACCCTGGCGGCTGAATGTCGGGATTCGTAGGAGCGGAAGGATCACCAGGGTTCGTGGGGCCGGAGGGAACGGAAGGATCGCCAGGGTTCGTGGGGACCGAGGGATCGGCGGGATTCGTAGGAACGGAAGGATCACCGGGGTTCGTAGGAGTGGTGGGAGCAGTGGGGGTGGTCGCGCCGGGGGTGGGGGTGGTCGCGCCGCAGAGTCCCAGGGCCCGCCGCTGCGCGGCTATCTGGTCGACCGGCGCCTGGTAGGTGAGACGCTCCTCGGGCGACGGCTCGTACCGCCACGCACTGCTCTCGAAGGTGAAGCCGAACTCCGTCGTCTCGCTGGGTCTGGTCGCCTCGACCCTGGCGCTGTCGCCGGTGATCGTGACGGTGGAGATGGTGAGCGGGGAGTTCGTCAGAAGCGGCGGGCAGATCTCGAACAGCCTCACATACTCCTCCCGCGCGATCAGCCCCTGCGCCTCGACGGTCCACAGGTCCCAGAAGTCGCCGTACAACCCGCTGCTGTAGGCGTCGAGTGCCGGCTGGACGGCCTGGCGGACCGAGACCTCCGAGTGCTCGCCGCTGCTCGTCGGGGATGTGCTCGGCGGTGACGAGGGCGGGTTGAGCACCGTGAGAACGGTGATGAGGGCCCCGATGGCCACCCCGATGGCCATGATGACTATCGCGGCCAGTCCTCGTCCTGTCTCGCCACGGGGCGGCTGGCCGTACTGCGGCGGGTAGCCCACGTGCGGTCTCCGGGGGACTGGCAAGAGCGGATAAAAGTGATCATAACGCTCGCAGCTCTCGGCTGACCACGTCATCGGTCCGGTGATCGCGCTGGAGTCGACATTTAGGTAAACATCGACAAATCGCCCGAATCTAGGGCAAACCTACTGGGAAATTACCTACCATGCGAGACCATTTGCGCTTCTACCGGCATCGATGGTTCAAGGCGTGGATCGCCCTGATCGTTCTGTCCTTCTCGCTCATCACCATGATGCAGGTGGCCGGTAACCAGGCCGTCCTGCCCGCGGCCTTCTTCTACGGGGCCGCGGCGGGGCCCATCGCGCTCCTGCTCGCCGTCCACGACCGTATCCACATCGCCACCAGCGTGCCGGCCATGACGCTGGCGAGCATGTTCATGTTCGGCGGGGGCGTCGCGCTCCTGCTCGGCGGCTACTTCGACGCGCTTCTCATCTCCGAGAAGAACAGCACCTCGATCCTGCGGGTCGGCTGGATCGAGGAACCCGCGAAACTCGTCCCGCCCCTCGCGGTCGCGCTCACCGGCCGTCACCTCACCAAGGCCGCGGGGGTCGCGCTCGGCCTGGCCTGCGCGACCGGATTCGCGATCATGGAGTCGATGGCCTATGCATGGAAGAGCGTCGCCAACCACGACGGTGCCATGGGCGCGGGCACGGTCCTTCTCCTGCGCGGCCTCAGCACCCCCTTCAGCCACCTCGTCTGGACGGGCCTGGTCTGCGCGGTGGCCTTCGGCGTCTGGGAGGTCCGGGGGCGCGCCGTCGTCGCCCTGCCCATCGTCGTCGCCTTCGTCACGGCGGCCATGCTCCACTCGCTCGGCGACGGCCTGCTCATCCTGGACATCCCCCGGCCGGCGAGGCTGTTCTTCATCGCCACCGCCGTGACGAGCTACTGGCTGTTCCACCGGGCCACCCGAGATCTGAAACCGGTGCCGACCCTGGAACCGGAGCCGTCCCGCGCCTGATCCACGGGGTCAGAGCTGTGCCAGTAGCCACCGAGGTCCTGTGACCTCGGCGCCCAGCTCCGTGACCCGCTCGCGCAGTTCTCGGTCGGCGGTGACGACCAGGACGTGCTCCCACGGCCGCGCATCCCGTACGGCCTGGACGACGGCGTCGTCCCCGCTCCCCGGCGCGGCGATCACACGGACGCCGGGTACGGAGGCGACGCCGCGGGCGGCTCCCTCAACGATCGCGGTCAGCCTGGGAAACCAGCGTGCCAGCGTCGGCGTACGGCCGGGTACGGTCAACCGGCCGTCGCCGGCGCTCGCGCCGACCTCGGTGAGCAGTCTGGCCGCCGCCCCCGCGCGATCCCTCCACCAGCCGTGCTCCGCGCGGGCGCCCACGATGTTGGCGACGTCGAGGACGACGAGAGAGGGGGTGAGCACGAGGCCGACGACCGGCCAGGTCGCGGCGAAGCCGGGGTGGAGCTCCCTCGCGGTGATCTCCTCGGTGAGGACCCAGCGCAGATCGTCGCTCTCGGCGCTGGCGGGGACCACGCGCAGCAGCTCGGAAGCCTCGGCGATCACGGTTTCGAAGGACCAGCCGCCGTGGTCGTCGAGGTAGACGCCCTGGACCCGCAGATCGGTACCGTCCAGCGCGGCCTCCTCGAAGGCCTCGCGCAGCGCGGTCTCGATCGTGTCCTCGTGGCTGTCGCGGGCACCGCCCGGCAGTCCCCAGGTGCCGCCGTGGTGGCTCCACGCGGAGCGCTTCTGCATCAGGACGCGGGGCCCGTCCATGGGGTCGTGGTGGACGGCGAGCAGACCGGCCGCGCCGTACACCCCCCAGTGCCGGTGCCCGAGATCGCACCGGGCCCAACCGTCCCCGTCCCTCGCCGTCATGACTTCATGATGTCCCAGGACACGGTTGAGAACTCTCCGCCCCCTGGCCGATCAGGGAGACGCCGGGGATGGAGGGGACAACCAGCAGGTAAAAATCGTTCATGCTGCTATGTCGTGATCCGGCATACTTGCCGTCTTGATCCTCGTTGAAGGACCCACATGTATCCGAGCGCGCGTTTCGCACCTGTTCGCGTCCTGCAGCCGGT
The DNA here is from genome assembly GCF_044459525.1 of Streptosporangium sp. NPDC050284. NCBI lineage: Bacteria > Bacillati > Actinomycetota > Actinomycetes > Streptosporangiales > Streptosporangiaceae > Streptosporangium > Streptosporangium sp. NPDC050284. The sequence continues at coordinate 56,019 of NZ_JBITIZ010000028.1, read as the reverse complement.
CCGCGCGTTCGCGACCGTGGCCCTCACCCTGATCGCGCTGAGCTCCGTCTTCTCCGCGGGGACCTCGGTGATTCGGCTCCTCTACCGGGAGGGCTGGTCGTGGCGGACGGCCGACGAGTGGAACGCCGTGTACGTGTTGCTCCTCTCCCCGGTTCTCCTTCTTTTCCTGGCCCTCCATCTGGCGGCGGGCATCGCCTTCGTGTGCTGGTCGTTCCGTGCTCGGGCCAACGCGTACGCGATCTCTCCCGGTGTCCTCCACAGGTACGCCACGCCGTTCCTGGTGTTCGGATGGGTCGCCCCCCTCGTCAACCTGTTCGTCCCCAAAGGGCTCGTCGACGACATCCTGACCACCTCAAGGCCCGGCGGGCTGCGGCCGGGAACCGACCTCTACCGGGGACGCCGCTCGGGTCTGGTCTGGGCGTGGTGGCTGACATGGCTGGCGTGGACGGTGATGGAGGCGGCGTCCGTGCCCCTGGGGTACGTGGGCATGACCGTTGTGGAGACCGTCGTCCTCGTCGCCTGCGTCCCGCTGCCGCTCGTCGCGGGCCTGCTCGCCGCCCGGATCATCCTGACGATCACCAACCTTCAGGAGAGCGCCCGTGCCGGCCCGCCCGCGGGGGGAGGACCCCTGAAGAGGCACGGGCCACCGGTGGGGTCCTATCTCGGTCTCACCACCGTCGTCGTACGCGACTACGACGAGGCCATCGGCTTCTACCTCGACGTCCTCGGCTTCGAACTCCTGGAGGACACGCCGCTGGGCGACGGCAAACGCTGGGTGACCGTCCGCCCGCGCGGCGCCAGGGAGACGGCGCTGCTGCTCGCACGCGCCAACGGGCCGGAGCAGGAGGCCAGGGTCGGCGACCAGACCGGTGGCAGGGTCGGCCTGTTCCTCCACACCGACGACTTCACCCGCGACTACGAGCGCCTGCTGGCGGCGGGCGTCGTCTTCGAGGAGGCCCCGCGCAGCGAGCCGTACGGCCAGGTCGTCGTCTTCCGGGACCTGTACGGCAACCGCTGGGACCTGTTCCAGCCCGCCGACGTCTCACCGGCGTACGGCTAGCCCGGACCGGGCTCTTGCCGACGTGCCAGGACCGGCTCTCGTCGACGTCTCACCGGCGTACGACTGAGCCCGGCTCTCGTCGACGTCTCACCGGCGTACGGCTGAACTCGTATCGGCACCGCCGCCGGACAAGTGCTTCTCCCGGTCCCCCGACAGTGCCGGATGGGCAGGTCGCCCTGCTCCAGCCGCGGGGCGAGCACCTCCCCGTGCCTCAGCTCCCGCCCTTCGCGAAGTGCTGGTAGTCCTTGGCACCGGACCAGGAGCCGCCCCACTCCCAGCCCTTCTGCTCGAAGGCCCTGACCACGCGGTCGCCCGGGTTGATCACTCCGGGAGCCCGCAGCGGGCGCTTGGCGAACTCGCGGGCGTTCTTGTGCGCCACCGAGCCGTTGGCGTACACGTACGGGTTCTCGCGCGGGTTGATGTCGATCGCCCGGCCGTAGGCGTGCTTGGACCAGTTGTTCGTCCCCTCCACGGGGCGGCAGTTGAAGGCCGAGGTGTTATTGGCCTCGATGGAGGCGAAGTCGCTGGCCTTGTAGACGTCGACGAGCTCCATCCTGCGGATCGGCCAGCGCCAGTCGTACAGGCGACGGAAGACGGAGACGATGTCGTCGGTGACGTCCTTGTTCACGACCAGCTCGCCGGTGTGTGGTTTGTCGTCGAAGCCCCAGTAGGTCATCGTGATCAGCCGCAGGTCGCCCACCGGAACCGGGCATCCGGGGCGCCACGAGTGTTCGAGCCGCTCACGGGCGATCCGGGAGACCTTCGCGGCGAACTCCGGCGGGCCCGACGGAGTCGGCGACACCGTGGTGGACGGGCCGGCCGTCGGCGTCGTGACGGACGGCTCGGGGGTGGCCACCCCGGAGGAGGGCGAGGACGCCGAGATCGGCGCGGAGGTGGCCGGGGGCGCGGCCGGGGCGGCCTGGGAGGTGGCCGGACCACACGAGGCCGCCGCCAGGCAGCCGACGGTCGCCGCGAGCACGGCCCGCGTACGGATCATGAATCGGGAACCTGACACGTGCCGCCTCCTCAGAAAAACAGACAAAAGCGACAAAGGACCATTGTAGATGATCGGCCTGTCCGGGCTGGGAGGCGGCCGCGACCGACCGTGGGCTCCGGCGGCCCGGGGCGTGCTGCTGATCGCGGGCGGCCACCGGCTCCCGGTATCGCCCGGCGCGCTCTTCGTGATCAGGGTGTTCGCCTCGCGCCAGGCCGTCGGACCGACCTCGGCGCCGTTCTCACAGAAGCCGCCGCTCCTCTCGCGCGGGGAAGCGCGGAAATCATCGAGGATCTCGGTCGGCCCCAGTCGGGCGTCGAGCCGCTCGACGGGCGGCTCGTCCTCACCGGCGGTCCGGCGAGTCCGGCGAGCTGTCCGATCGCGTGGCTCACGGTGGTGATTATTCCGTTGAATCTCCAGTAACGGGAGATTTTAGCTTGGCGGGCATGTCGAAGAAGAAGGTCAGCCGGATCGCGAAACTCCAGCTCCCCGCCGGTGAGGCCGGTCCCGCCGCCGTGGGCAAGGACCTGGGTCCGCTGGGCCTGAACCTCATGGAGTTCTGCCGCCAGTACAACGCGGCCACCCAGGACCGCCGGGGGTTCGTCGTCCCCGTCGTCGTCACCGTGTTCGAGGACCGCTCGTTCGAGCTGACGATCAAGATGCCCACCACGGCCTCGCTGATCCGCCGGGTGATCGGCCTTGCTCAGGGCAGCCCCCGTCCCGGACACCAGGCGGCGGGTACGATCACCCGCGCGCAGCTGCGAGAGGTCGCCAGGACCAAGCTGCCCGACCTCAACACCGCCGACCTCGACCAGGCCGAGAAGATCGTCGCCGGCACCGCCCGCTCGATGGGCCTGACCGTCCGGGACTGAGCCCCGGTGTGCCGCCGCGGCGCTGTCACGATGGCCTGTGTCTCAGGACGCGTAGTCGGATGACGGCCCCGGAGAGCGGACCGGCCCCGCTGCGACGGCCGTACGTCCCGTGAGACCCGTATGTCCTGCGCGGCTCAGGCCGGCGGGGACCTGCGCGGCTTCGCCCGGATTCGTGGTCGCTTGGCGTGGGGGCCCACATTCCTTGGGGAGGCTTTTCATCGAAACGTATCGCGCCTGTGTTCGAACCCGCGCTACAGTCATGGGCACGGGATCGAACACGGGTTCGGTCTGACGTTCTCCCAGGTGAGGGGTGTGCCATGGCGATGCTCGCGGTGCCGTCGACGGCGTGCCCCCCGCTCCCTCGCCCGCCGGCGGAGGGCGGCGCGACACGCCGTAGCGCTTTCTACGGAATTCTAAGCAGGCCGCTATATCCCGTCATAAAGTCCGAGAGCGTGGACCCCGTGCGCAATCCCTACGCTCCCGGTGCCGGACAACGCCCCCCGGAGCTCGCCGGCCGCGACCGCGAGCTACAGCAGTTCGAGATCGTCCTGGAACGGGTGGCCAGAGGGCGCCCCGAGCGCAGCATGGTGGTCACCGGGCTGCGCGGCGTGGGCAAGACCGTTCTGCTCAACACCTTCAAGTCGATGGCCATGCAGCGGTTGTGGGGCACCGGCAAGATCGAGGCGAGACCCGACCAGTCGATCCGCCGCCCGGTGGCCGCCGCCCTGCACATGGCGATCAGGGAGCTCGCCCCGAGGCATCGGGCGCCCGAGCGCATCGAGGAGTTCCTCGGGGTGCTCAAGGCGTTCGCGATGCGCGACCCGTCCGCGGCCAAGGGCACCTCACACTGGTCGCCCGCGATCGACGTGCCCGCGGGGCGAGGGCGCGCCGACTCCGGAGACCTGGAGATCGACCTCACCGAGCTGTTCGTCGACGCCGCCGCGGTCGCCACCGACCTGGGGGTCGGCATCGCCCTGTTCATCGACGAGATGCAGGACGTGCAGGCCCCTGACGTCTCGGCGCTCTGCGCGGCCTGTCACGAGCTCTCCCAGAGCGGTGGCCCGCTGATCGTGGTCGGCGCCGGCCTGCCGCACCTGCCCAGCGTGCTCTCGGCGAGCAAGAGTTACTCCGAGCGCCTCTTCCGCTACGCGAGGATCGATCGCCTCGACCGGGAGGCGGCCGACCTCGCGCTCATCGCCCCGGCCGAGAGCGAGGGCGTGGAGTTCACCCAGGACGCCCTCGACGCCCTCTACGTGGCCGCCGACGGTTACCCCTACTTCGTCCAGGCGTACGGCAAGGTCGCCTGGGACCTGGCGCTGCGCAGCCCGATCACCGCCGACGACATCAGGGTCTCCGCGCCGGAGGCCGAGGAGGAGCTCGCGGTCGGGTTCTTCGGCAGCCGCTACGAGCGAGCCACCCCCGCCGAGCGCGACTACATGCACGCCATGGCCGCCATCGGCGACGAGCCCGTCGCCACCGCCGAGGTGGCCGAAGGGCTCGGCCGCAAGCCGTCGAGTCTCTCCCCGGCCCGTGACAGCCTCATCAAGAAGGGCCTCATCTACAGCGCGGAACGCGGGCTGATCGCGTTCACCGTTCCGCACTTCGGAAAATTCCTGCGGTCACAACCGGTCTGATCGAACGCTTGTTCGATATAATGTACGGGAACCCCTAGCCCTCTATATGGCTCTCTAGTGGGGAAGCTAGAGAGCCATATAGAGCTCAATCGTGCTGCCCTAGGAAAATCTAGGGCTCTCTAGCGTCCAGCCGATATCGGCAGAGATTCCGGCAGAGACTCCGTCGCCACCGGCCGCCCGTCCAGGCCGACCATGGCGACCCGCACCGCCGGGTGCCGTCCGCTCAGATAGATCGCGAAGACCACGTCGACGGGGGCGCCCGCGTGGCTGTTGCCCGGATAGACGAAGAACCGCCAGCACAGCTCCCGCCAGCTGTCGACCGGATCCTTGCTCGACAGCAGTCCCACGTGCGAACGCCAGACGGCGCTCGACCGCAGCCGTCCGAGCGCGGTGGCCGGGTCGAGGCGGCGCTGCTCACAGGGCGCCCGGTGGCGGAGTCTCGCGACCGTCTCCTCGATCTCCGGCGAGAGCGCGGCGAGCAGCAGCAGCCCCGCGAGCGCGGCCCACGCGTGGGTCCACGTCAGATCCGCCATCGACTCCCAGCCGGAAATCCCCGGGGTGAGGAGCAGTCCGAGGGACATCGCCGTCAGCACCATGGTGCGGCCCAGCGACCGCCGTCCCACCGGAAGCGCGCTGACCTCGCCGAAGCAGCCGCAGCCCGCGTCCGGACGGCGACGCCGCAGCTCCCACAGGACGTAGGTGGAGACGGCGAAGAACCCGGCGGTTGCCCACCGGAAGAACGGATGACCGGTCAGCAGCAGCCCGCTCGCCAGGAACAACTCCACGAACGCGCAGCACAGCATCGCGGGCGCGCGCCAGCGCTCGGGCACCAGCACGGCCGGTCCCAGCCTGCTCAGCATGCCCGGCTCGGTCTCGCGTACGACCGTTTCGACCTTCGCGGCCGTGCCCGCGACCAGCAGCACGAACACGACCGGCAGCTGTGCGGCGGCGATCGTCGTCAACATCCGTGTCACCCCATTCCAAGCCGGACGTTGAAGCACCCGGTGGTCAGGTCTCCGCCGAGTTCCACGAAGGAACTCGGTGACAGTTCCAGAATCCGGCCGCGCGGGGAGGTGCCGCACTCCAGGCACCGGTCACAGAATCGGCCGGCCAGGCAGCCGCAGGCCACGATCGGCAGGAGCGAGGTGCGCCCGGCGCACACGTTGCGCACGTTGAGCATCGACCCCAGCGCCAGGTACGGCAACGCCGCGCAGGACACCCCGGTGTCGTCGCACGCTGTGTCGGCCCGCTCCAGCATGGGGTAGGCCACCCCCTGCTCCCCGTCGTCGAAGGTGTCCGACCAGGTCGCCGTGCCCGAGATCCGCGACTGCACGCCGATGTAGCCGGAGGGCGGTGGCGGTACGGCCGTCCACCGGTAAGGCGGCTGCGAGGTCGCGGGCAACCGCGCCCGCGCCGTACCGTCCTCGCGGACCCCGATGGCGTCGAACAGATAGCCGGGCTCGAACCGCGGATGCCTCACCCGTAGCCGGCCGGAGGAGCGGTAGGGGATGACGATCGTGCGCCGCCCGCGGTGCGGCCCGCAGTACAGCTCCACGGTGTGGTCCTTGCCCTCGGTACCGATCGACTGGATCACCCCGGTGATCCTGGTGATGTCCGCCCAGATCCGGTCCACGACCCGGCCGGACCGCAGCGCCTTGATGATCACGTTGGCCCCCCGGGGGAGGTCGGCGGGGCTGACGGCCTCGCCGCGCCAGGCGGTCGCCCACGGGGCGATGACGAGCCGCTCCTCCTCGCCCTCCGGGGTGTCGACGACGATCAGATGCGGGCTGACGTCGAGGATGGTGCCGCTGACCGCGTGAAAGGATTCACCTTCGAAGGGGAGAGGGCCCGGCTCCTGGACGGTCCGGCCAAGCGCGGCGGCAGCCAGCGTACGGCGGCGATCGGCGCTGCGATAGGGCATCGTCGCTCCCCAATTCTGCGAGGTGTCGCAGCCAGCGTCACACGCTTCGCGGAATCCCGCTGTCCGCTCCACGAATAATCACGGCAGGTGTCCAACCAGGTACTAAAGTTCCCCTCCCTGGTGGAACGCATTGGTGCCCACCCCACAACAAACCGCTATCTAATGGTTCTTGCGTGTTCCATCGCCCATCGAAGCCGATCTTTACCTTTGATGGATGAAATATAGATTTCGGTTCAGCCGCAGTATGGGTTCGGACTGCGATTCTGGCACCTAAGCACCTGGAGCACAGGCTGGTGATCGCGGTGACCGGCGGGACCGACGACGAGTTCCGCGAGTATGTCCTTGCTCGCGGCCCTGCGCTGCTGCGTGCCGCCTACCGGCTCACCGGGCATCCGAGCGACGCCGAGGACCTGTTGCAGGCGGCGCTGGTCAAGACCTACCTCGCCTGGGACCGCATCCAGGACCGCGGAGCCCTGGACGGTTACGTACGCCGGGCGATGGTCAACATCAACATCTCCTGGTGGCGGCGGCGCAAGCTGGAGGAGTACCCGTCGGGCGAGCTCCCCGAGCCGGTCGCCGCGGGCGGCCAACACCTGCCGGAACGTGTCGAGCAGGCCCTCGACCGGCTGCCCACCCGGATGCGGACCGCCGTCGTCCTGCGCTACTACGAGGACATGACCGAGCCGGAGATCGCCAAGGCCCTGGGGATCAGCGTCGGGACGGTCAAGAGCACGGTCTCCCGGGGGATGGCCAAACTTCGCGGGGACCTCACGCCCTCCGAGCCGCGGCACCTGGATCGGACGGGATGAGCGCGCCCTCCTCCTGCCGGAAGTTCTCGGCCCCCGCGGTGGCGCACGGTCGTACGGCGTCGCGGATGGTCCTGAGGGTGGCGAGGAAGGAGTCGAGCTCCGCGGGGGGGAGAAGCCCGGTGAACCAGGTCTCGATGTCGATCAGGTGTTGCGGGAGGACGCCGCCGAGCCGGTCGGCACCGGTCTCGGTGATGGCCGCGTAGGAGGCTCGCCGGTCGGTGGAACACGCCTGTCTCATGACCAGGCCCTCGCGCTCCAGCCGGTCGACGACCCGGGTCGTCCCGCTCGTGGACAGGCTCGTCTGCGCCGCCAGATCACTCATGCGCAGCCGCCCCTGTGGCGAGCGCGCCAGCCTGATCAACGTCTCGAAGTCGATCTCCGAAAGTCCCGCTGCCGCGAAGGACTCATGCGACTTCGCCGCGATGCCGGTGTAGACCTCGGCGAGGAGGCCCATCGCCGTCAGTCGGGGGTCGTCAAAGTGGTTCACGGTCATACCCTACCCGACAGTAGTTGACGAGAGGAATATTCCTCGTGTAGAAATCTGTTGACGCAAACATCCAACCGGCAAGCATCTCTTCGGGAGCAGAAAATGACCACTCGGACCTGGGAGAACCTTCAGATCCCCGCCCCGGGCACCTACGCTCTGGACGTCGCCCACACCCAGATCGGCTTCGTCGTCAAGCACATGATGGTGAGCAAGGTTCGCGGTCACTTCAACGAGTTCGCCGGCACCGTCACCATCGCCGAGAACCCCCTCGACTCCTCCGCGCAGCTTTCGATCAAGACCGCGAGCATCACCACCGGTGCCCCCGACCGTGACGGCCACCTGCGCAGCGACGACTTCCTCTCCGCGGAGAAGTTCCCCGAGCTGACCTTCCGCAGCACCCGCGTTCTGGGTCACTCCGGCGACGAGTTCACCCTCGCCGGTGAGCTCACCATCCGCGACGTCACCAAGCCGGTCGAGCTCACCGTCGAGTACGGCGGCGCCGGCACCAACCCGTGGGGCCAGGACGTCTGGGGCTTCTCGATCACGACCGAGATCGACCGCGAGGAGTTCGGCCTGACCTGGAACCAGGCGCTGGAGACCGGCGGCGTCCTGGTCGGCAAGAAGATCAAGATCGAGATCGAGGGCGAGGCCAACCCGGCCGCCTGATCTCCGTGACCACCCGAGGCCTCACCGGACGGTCGGGGCCTCGGAAGTGTTCACATCGTGAGATGTAGCGTCTCGCAAACTGGGAATCCACAGGATTTCCGCCACACCCAGCTGTGGATTCCCCGGTTTGTCCACAGGGGCGAGGAGAGTTATCCACTGCTTGTGGATAACTCTCCCCCAACTCTTGCCCGGGACGTGATCGTCAACCACTTTGCCGCCTCGCCTGATGGCCGGTACTCTGTGCTGAGCCGAACGGCCACCAGGAGGCTTCGCCTAGTCAGGTCTATGGCGCCGCACTGCTAATGCGGTTTGGGTTTACCGCCCATCCGGGGTTCAAATCCCCGAGCCTCCGCAGTTCAGAGGCCCTCTCCCGAGACATGGGGAGAGGGCCTTTCTGATCTCCGAACACCACCGTGGTTGCAGTTCGAGTTGCAGTTGGGCGCTGACTCGTGATGCGGCGACACGGAAGATCAAGATCGACTATGCTGCCGCATCCGCCTATCGGGCCTCCCCGGAGAGCAACGCCCTCCATATATCGCTGGCCTGCCGGATCGGCCATCGATAGGTCCCGTGAACTTCCGGATTGCCTTCCAACTGGAGGGTGCGCCGGATGAAGCCCTGTCCTCCGGCCTGGCACAACTCGTACAGCGTGGCCCTGAGCTTGGCTGGTCACCGTACATGGTCGGGGGCGATCGGTGAGCCAGGGGTCGTTCTCCACCCTGGCTCACCGGTAACGTGGCTGATCACCGTTGGGAAAGGCGTCCGATGCAGCGTACGGTCGGGGCGTGCGCAACTGGATGTGCGCAGTACTTATGGGAACACTCCTGGCCTGTCTCACTGGCTGCACAGTCGCCGCCAACGGCTATGTCGGTATCAGTGTGGACGAGTCAGGTCACCTCATCGCCGTACTGGCCTGGTGTGGGCCTGCACCGGACGGAGTGAAGCTCTACCACGAGCGTGTCACTCCCCGAAGGAGCCCGACCAGCAACCCCGACGATGCGTACATCGACGACGCGGTATACCAAGCACCCACCTTGAACGGACAGAGCGCCTCTTTTCGACTCGACGCCCCCGCCGGTGACTGGGTGATCACGCCCAAGCCTCCCTCTCTGGATCCAGCGATCACCTACAACGCGTACGGCTTCACCAACGACAACACCAGTTCGTTAAGACACGTGAAGTTCGAGCTCGACGATGCCGCCAAGATCGCCCCGGGCCGGGTGCTGATACAGGAATGGGATGAGAAGAGGCAACAAGACATCGACGTCGTGCTCTCTCTGGACGCTTTCGAGCGAATGGGCCAGGATCCCCGGAACTGTCCTTGAGATCATGCTCCCGTGTAATATGCAGGAAATGATCATGGCGGCGGGAACGACTGAAAAGACGCCCGATGAACTCCTGTTCTCGTTCGCTCAACGGAAAAGGCGCGGTGAGTATGTCGTCCGACCTCACGCACGAACTCTGCCTCGAAATCGGGCGAACTGTGCGGGATTGCGCCCCGGACGGATGGCAGGAGGTCGACGTCCTTCGCTGCCAGCTCGGCACCTTCGGCATAACCGCGATCACTTATCGGATGGCGGACGGTTCCCGGCAAACTCGAGATGGCGAGGACCGCGGTGACCTTTTCCACCGGCTGAAAGTGGCCGAGTACAAGCCGGGTGAGGGGACGTGGTTCGTCTGTCGGCTTGGCTACAGCCTGCGCGGGAAGTCGTACGACTCCATGATGGAGACCTTCAGCATGGAGTCGCCTTTCTCCCAGGACTACACCGACATGATGCCGCCCGCCTTCGGGATGGAGCTGCCTTTTGCCCAAGCCGTCGATGTGCCCGCCTGGGCCTATGTGGAGGAACTGACCATGTTCCCGCGCAGGCCGGATCTCACCCCGTCGTGGATGCGCGCCGCCTGGCCCGAAGGTGTGCCCCTGCCTGAGGGCGACTCCACTCTCACCTCACCGGCCGACAGCGAACCCGGCTCGGCCTGGCCTCCGCTGGGAACCATGGTCGCGCGAACCGTCGGCCGCGACGAGGACCCGGAGACGATCGTTTTCGGGATGGCCGAACACGAGGACGGCACCGGGAACGCCTTGATCTTCATGATGTCCGCCGAGGAACCTGACGAGCAGGAGACCGGGCTCGGCATGGACACGTACTGCATCGTCCGCGAGGACCAGGCAGGAACCACCTATGGCGGCGTGACTCACTGCGGAATCGACTCCGGCCGCCTGACCTTCCACTTCACCGCAGAGGCCGCGAAGGAACTGAACGTGGAGCCCGTCGTCCGGATCGACCTCCAGATCGACGAGGGCGGCGTCGAACTGCTCAGAAGCAGCCTGCGAGAGATCCTGCTGTCCGGCCGTCACGACCAGCACCCCCAGGGCATGCATCTCTGACCGCCGGGCCATCGGCGGGCTGTCAACCAGGGTGACGAGGCGTCAACCGCGGTCACTCACGACTGGCCCGAAGCTCAAGCCGGCAGCCCTACCGGCCGTACTCGACGCACTTCCCAAGCTGACGGCGCGGGTTCGATTCCCGTCACCCGCTCCACTTCAGAAAAACGGCGTCTTCTGATCGGCCGGATAACTCACATGCTCGGGCTCATGCCCTGATGTCACACTGTCGCGGTGTCCCGAACCGACCTCAGCGATATCGAGTATCTGCGTCACATCGAGCACCTGGCACGCGAGATCGTCAACGCGGCAGACGACGCGGGATGGCTCACTCTCACCACCACTTCCGATGAGGCCACGCCACTTCGGCGAGCGGTGATCGAGACAGCCCGCCAACTCCGTCATTATCACTTCGATGGGGACGGATGTCTCGACGAGGACCTTCCGCTGATGAAACTCGCCGGGGTGGTCATCCTCCGGCCGCATGCCCTTCCCGTCGGTATGGAAGAGAGTTACACCGAGATCTGCGCTCGCCTGGACATCGAAGCCCGGCCCGGAGGGTGGGCGATCTGGAACACCTGGGCCAAAGACGGCCAGCCCATCTCGATCGTCCTGGTCGACTCCAGCGGCACCGAAGGACTGCTCACGAACTGGGCACAGGGCGTCGAGGTCCACCCGATCACCCCTCTCCCGGCCCAAGTAGTCCTGACACGGCAGGGATGGGTCACCCCCATGACCCTGTCCCCTGCCAGTACCCGGAAGCTGGGTGCGACTCGCCCTACCTGCTAAACGCCTTCCGTACACCCCGAGGTCTTCGGCGGAGGAACTCCAATTACGGGATGAGCAGGTATACGTAGGTGGATGATTTCGTCCATTAGATGGACTATGGGATTCTCTTCGGCATGACTGAGCCTACAGAGACCCCGCCTCCCTATATTCCTGGCCCCAGGCCCGACGACGATATCGTATCCGTTCGCATGCTGGGATCTATTGCGTTGGTTGGCGGCGCCGTTCTGTCCTTCGGCATTCTGCTCTTCAGCGTTAGGTTCCCGTCATGGCCATGGCTCGTGGGCTTATGGTTCACAGCGCTGATCGGTCTTGGATTACGCCTGGAGGCGGCGATTCGCGAGCAGAAGCGACGCTGCTGAGATCCCCGCTGTCGCTCTTGATCTCCGTGCTGATACCTGACGTCGGGCGGATCGTCGGTTTCGTAGGACACGGAGTCGCTCTGAGCGGCAGAGCGACGAGGCCCGTTTCTGTTTCACCTTCATCGCCGACCTCGCGCCTGAAGAGGTGCTACGCCGACTGGGACTCACCGAGGATCCCGGACAGGAAGGTTTCGCCACCGTCGAAGTCGGCCGCGCTCCTGGGGGATCGATCATGGTGGAGGAGGGCAATGCCGGGATCTTGCGCGACGTGGTGCACGCCCTCTCGCAAGGTACGTCGATCGCCAGCGTTGAGCGCAATGTCAACTACCACTCCCACTTCGTTCATGCCGTAGACGGTCACATCGTCGCGCGCCCGGTTCCGATGTTCGCCCACTGGGGTGACAGTACCGACCCTGAACGACTGAAGCAGGACCTCGAAGAACTGGGCATGCTCTGGGATTTCGACCCGGACCCCGAAGTCTTCCCGCCTTACATCGAGGGTGCTTTGGCGCTCGCTGAACGACGTACCGGCGTCCGGCTGGAATCTCGCCATCTCCAGCCCGGTGCCTTATCTCACCGAGCCTCCATCGCCCGCTACTACGAAAGCCCTGAAGGCGCATTTCCAGAGCCGGCTTGAGGTCGGTGTCCGTCCTGCGGGGAAAGCTCAGCATGAGCCCGTCTCGATGACGGGATTGGTCGGTAACCCTGCCCCATGCGAAGGCGGAGCGGGCGCGGAGTGACCTGGGAGTGTGGTGTCACCCAGGTCTGACCACATCGCGCATCTTGGGGAGGTGCGCCGTGTTAACGCTGCCAAATCGCGGTGCGGCCTCCCTTCGGCATCCCGGCATCGCGGGTGGTGATGACGGAGAGTCAACACAGCGGGCTCGGATGTTGTCAAGGGACGGGGGTTCCCAGGAGTCCTCTGCATCAGGCGTCGCCGAGAAGGGCGTCGCTGCCTGCGGATCTCGATCCTCGGTTCCGGAAGTTGCGGTTCTAGTGTGAAAATTTCATGGCGCGACCGCCGATAGATTTCTCCTATATGCCCTGAAGGGATGCCTTGCCCGGGCTGTGTCGAACCCACGATGAGGGGCATCGGTGCTGGAAGAGCGCGACCGAAAATTTCGCTCAAGTATTGACATGTTTCGGATAGATTTCCAAACTGAGTCTCCAAGCGGCCGGCCCTGCCTGATGTGGTGATCGAGTAAGGGTCGCCGGTCATGACGCCATCGTGGTGTGCGTCCCCGTTCGGGGTGCGGCGTCGTTCGCGGGGGTTCCCGCGTATCCCTCTTTCCGTGATTTCAGTATGGAGTCAGGCATGGGCATGAAGGTTTCACCCCCATCCGCGCGCCGAAGTTTCGGTGCCCTCACCAAGATCATCAGTGCCGGCGTCGTGGGTGTCGTCGGTGCGGCGCTGATGGTGACGGCTCCCGCGGAGGCGGCGGAGAGCACGCTGGCCGCCGCCGCCAAGCAGAGCGGTCGCTACTTCGGCACGGCGATCGCCGCGGGCAAGCTCGGTGACTCGCAGTACACCACGATCGCGAACCGTGAGTTCGACATGATCACGGCCGAGAACGAGATGAAGATCAACGCCACGGAGCCGAACCAGAACCAGTTCAACTTCAGTAATGGCGATCGCATCTACAACTGGGCGGTGCAGAACGGCAAGCGGGTGCGCGGGCACACGCTGGCCTGGCACTCCCAGCAGCCGGGCTGGATGGAGGCCATGTCGGGCAACAACCTGCGTCAGGCGATGATCAATCACATCAACGGTGTGATGAACCACTACAAGGGCAAGATCTACGCCTGGGACGTGGTGAACGAGGCCTTCGCCGACGGTAACTCCGGCGGGCGGCGTGACTCCAACCTGCAGCGCACCGGCAACGACTGGATCGAGGTCGCCTTCCGCACCGCGCGGGCCGCCGACCCGGCCGCCAAGCTCTGCTACAACGACTACAACATCGACAACTGGAGCTGGGCCAAGACGCAGGCCGTCTACAACATGGTCCGTGACTTCAAGGCGCGCGGCGTCCCCATCGACTGCGTGGGCCTGCAGTCGCACTTCAACAGCCAAAGCGCCTACAACAGCAACTACCGCACCACCATCTCCAGCTTCGCCGCGCTGGGTGTGGACGTGCAGATCACCGAGCTGGACATCCAGGGCGGCTCGGCCCAGACCTACGCCGCGGTGGTCAACGACTGCCTGGCCGTGGCGCGCTGCACCGGCATCACCGTGTGGGGTGTGCGAGACAGCGACTCCTGGCTGGGCGCCAACACCAGCCCGCTGCTCTTCGACGGCAACGGCAACAAGAAGGCCGCCTACACCTCCGTGCTGAACGCACTCAACGCCGCGAACCCGAACCCGAACCCGGACCCGACGGTGACCCCGACCACGACCCCGCCGCCCTCGGGTAGCGGGGGACAGATCCGGAGCGTGGCAGCCGGCCGATGTGTGGACGTACCGAACGCCTCGACCACCGACGGTACCCAGCTCCAGTTGTGGGACTGCCACACCAACTCCAACCAGCAATGGACCTACACCTCCGACCAGGAGCTCCGCGTTTACGGCAACAAGTGCCTGGACGCCGCGGGCACCGGTAACGGTTCCAAGGTGCAGATCTACTCCTGCTGGGGCGGCAGCAACCAGAAGTGGCGCATCAACTCGGACAACTCCATCGTGAACGTCCAGTCGGGTCAGTGCCTCGACGCCGCCAACTCCGGTACCGGCAACGGGACCCTGCTCCAGACCTACTCCTGCTGGGGCGGCAACAACCAGAAGTGGACCCGAAGCGGGTCATAAGACGGCACCTGCCAGTGCCGACAGGGACCGGGGCGGCAACGCCTGAGAACGGCGCCCAGCGGCCTCCCGCCGGCACGGCATATCCGCAGGAAGCCGGCTGAAGGAAGAAGGACGAGCCTCCCCTGGTCCGGGGTGACACCCCGGACCAGGGGAGGCTGACTCGTCCATGGTCCGGCACCGGATCACATGGTGGAGGTGAGCCCTTCCCCGATCTTCTTCAGCTCGGCGTTGACGGCCTCGGTGTCGGAGAACTCCTTGGCGTACACCGGGCTGAACATGATCTCGGCCCTCTGCCTGTCGCCCGTTCTGAGGAAGAGGGTCGGGGTGCCCTTCATGCCGTCCTCGCCGACGTGCTGCACGACCAGGTAGCCGCTCCGGCCGCCGACGGTCACCTCCTCACCGTCCTCCTCCGCGCGATACGCCTGGATCCGGTCGTCGGGCTCTCGGACGGCATCCTCCTCGTACACGAAGATCTGGACCTGATAGAGCCCCTTGGGGTCACCCTTGTAGTTGTACGAGGTCGAATAACTGTCGCCGAAGTCCACCGACCATCGGGACCATTGCAGCCCCTTCGGCACGTATCCCACCTTGACGTGCCCGAACTCCTTCCCGTCGCCCAGGTCCCCGAGGTCCGGCGGGGTGGTCCGCATGGGCGGGGTGTCGTCGATGGCGGGCGGTTCCGGTATCGCGGAGAATGTGCTCCGATCACCGGTCGTGGGCCCCTGGGCGGCGGTCAGGTAGGCGAAGGACGGGGCGACGACGGCCATGGACGCGGCCACGGACGCGACGACCGCCGCGGTCCTCGCCTTCCTCCTCCTGTCCCTGTGGGAGCGCATCACCCGCCCCAGCAGGTCGGGTGCGGCATGCAGCCTCGCCGTCTCGTCCGCCATGAGCCGACGGATCTCGTCCTCAAGCATGGGCATCCTTGATCGCTCCTTCCAGTGTTTCCCGGCCGAGCGCCGAACGGAGCTTGGCCGTGGCCTTCGACGCCTGGCTCTTGACCGTGCCGACCGAGCATCCGAGCACCTCGGCGGTCTGCGTCTCGCTGAGGTCCTCCCAGTACCGCAGGACGACCACCGCCCGCTGCCGGGGGGGCAGGGCGCGCAGCGCGTCCATGAGCACATGGCGCAGGTCGGGGTCGCCCGTACGGGCCGATGTCTCCGGCGGGCTGTGCATGGGGATGATGCTGAGGATCGCCCGGCGGCGGGCGCGACTGATGGCGGCGTTGACGATGACGCGCCGTACATAGGGCTCGGGGTTGTCGTGGCGGACCACCCGGTTCCAGTTTCTGTAGGTGCGTTCGAGCGCCGTCTGCAGCAGGTCCTCGGCCTCCGCCTGGTCGCCACAGGCGAGATAGGCGACCCGCAGCAGGCTCGTGGCACGTGTGGCCACGAAAGCGCCGAAGTCATGTTCCACGCCGCTCTCCGGCTGTCCGTCCGATTTCACACCTCCTAATACGCCTCGGCCCTCGCGACCGTTGCCCGCTCGCGAAGGATGTTTCGCGGGCAACCCTTCGAGCGGGCCAGGCGTATGAATTGGCGTGACCTCGAATTCATGGAGCAATCTGATGACGTTCGCGACCGCGCGGGGCCGGCGGCTGATCAACCTCGGTGTCGCCCTGGCCATGGGTGCCACCGTCCTGGGAGCGCCGCCGGCCGCCGCGGCCGCTCCACCGGAGGGGGCCTACTGGCACACCAGGGGACTGTCGACGTCCACCCACCCCTGGCGGTTCGGCACCAAGGCGGACCCGTACTCGCTGACCCAGCGGGAGATCTCGGAAACGTGGAGCGCCCCCGACGGCAGGGAGTGGTTCGGATACCGGGAGCTGGGGGCGCTGCCGAAGAGCGCGGCGGACAAGAAGGCGTGGCAGCGCGACGGCTCCCCCTCCACGTGGAGCGAATCGATCGACGGCAAGACGGTGAAGCTGTCCGTCGAACCTTCCAAAGGCCACGTGGGCCCTGCGAGGAAGGAACGGAACCAGCTCTTCTTCGCGGGGCAGTGGCTGACGTACGACGAGGTTCAGCGGCTGCCCGCCGACGTGAGCCGTCTGAAGGACTGGATCACGAGGGCGGGCGTGGTCAGCCGGGAGACCAGCACGGCCGGCTGGCTCAGGGGAAACCTGATCGAGCTCCTGCATGCTCTTCCCGCTCCGAAGGAGGTCCGCGTGGCGGCCTACCAGGCTCTGCTGACGCTGCCGGGCGTGCGCGCCGACGGCAACGCGAAGGACGACCTGGGCAGGCCCGGCACCGCCGTTGTGATCGTCAGTTCGTCCGGAACGGGGAAGAAGGCGTACTCGTCCACGGAGAGGTTGATCGTCGACACCGGCAGGATGGTGTTGCTGTCAGAGGACCAGACAGGAACGATCGGCGGCAAGGTGGACGCGGGGCTCTCCCACAGGAAGACGATGATCGAGGTCGGCTGGACAAACTCCCCCCCTGTGGTTCCTGCCCTGCCCTGACGCGCCGCGACCGGCGTTGAGCTTTCCCAGGACGGGACACCTCACCTGAGTCGATCGCGTGCCGACCGGGGAAGGGGAGGTCCGTGCCCGCAGCATGGGCGGCATGGGCTTACCCGGCACCGGTGTGATGGGAGCGGGCCTCGTTGATGTCGGCCTCGTGGCGTACCGCCCAGTCGGCGAGGGCCGAGAGGGGCTCCAGCAAGGTCCGGCCGAGCGGGGTGAGGCTGTACTCGACGCTGGGGGGCACGGTGGGATACACCTCGCGCCGCACCAGACCGTCGGTTTCCAGAGTGCGCAGCGTGCGGGTCAGCATGCGCTGGCTGATGCCTTCGATCGCGCGGTGCAACTCGTTGTACCGGTGAGGGCGACCGCCGAGCAGGATCAGCAGCAGCATGCTCCACTTGTCGCCCAGACGTCGGAACACATCCCCGACCGGGCACGCTTCGAGCTCGTCGATCGGCACCGGACGAGGCAACGTGTGGGCCAGCACCGAGGGAACACCCGTGTGCGTACCGGACATGAAACTGCCTTCTTCCGTCTCCGACGTGGCAGCCCGACGATTGGACCGGCCGATCACCAGCCTATGGAGGACACGATGCCGGGCCAACGGGGAAAAACCGTGATCATCAGTGGGGGGACCGATGGCATGGGGCGCGCGACCGCCCTGGAACGGCTCGCGAGGGGCGACCGCGTCACCGTGATCGGCAGCAGCGAGGCCAAAGGGCGCACGCTGGTCGACCACGCCGCGAATCCGAACCTGCGGTTCCTGCGAGCGGACCTGTCCTCGATCGCCGAGGTCGAACGGGTCGTCGCCGACATCGCCGAGCGCCACGACGCCGTCGACGCGCTCGCCCTGTTCGCCAACCGGATAAGCCCGAAGCGCAGGGAGACCGTGGACGGCCTGGAGTTCACGTTCGCCCTGTACTACCTGAGCCGCTATCTGCTCGGTTCTCGTCTGCGGCCACTCCTGAACGCCGCACCCGCTCCGGTCGTCATCAACGTCGCCGGGGTCGGCAACACCGCAGGCCGGATCTTCTGGGAGGACCCTCAGCTGACCCGCGGGTACGGCCAGGTACGTGCCCAGCTTCAGGCCGGGAGGGCGAACGACCTGCTCGGCGTCGCTTTCGCCAATCAATCCGGGAGCGGCGGGAGATCCGGGAGCGGCGGGAGCGGCGGGAGCGGCGGGAACACAGTCCGGTATGTCCTCTACCACCCCGGCTTCACCCGCAGCGGGGTCGACGGCCATCCGAATCCGCTGGTCCGGGGGACGATCAAGCTGCTCGCCACCCTTTTCGCGCGCCCGGTGGCCGACGCGGTCCGGCCGATCGTCGAGTGGATCGACAACCCGCCGACCGAACCGCTCTCCGCGATCGACCGGGGCAAGGCGGTCGACAAGTCACTGAAGACGCTCGACCCTGGCGATGCCGCGCGCCTGGTCGCCTACACCGAGGACCGCCTTCGCCGTCTCCGCGACCTCGGAAGGCCGGAAGCTCCTCAAACCGGACGGTAGACGTCCTCATCCCTTCCGAGGGCGTCACTGTTTCCGCGGTGCTGCCGCGCGTGGTGGCGGACGACCAAGCCTGCGGTGGCGAGGATGAGGAAGACGAGCACGATGTCCAAGGGGTTCACCATGTGCGCCCTCTGCCCTGTTTCAGGGCCGATAGTCACTATTCATCCGTGGAAGGGCTGTCACCTACGTCGCCCAGACGGAGAGCACGAGCGGCCACCCCGGGTAGAGCGCGCACCGGCCCCGTCCGCGCCGTCACCGGGTTCTGTGACGGCGCGATCCGGGGCCGTACGGATTTCGCGAGGTCATGCTCGCGTACCGAAGTGGCCTGCCTCCTGTCCCGTGCGGTTCTCACCGCGGCACGCCGCTTCGGTACGGCCTAGCATCCGACGGGTTCGGTCGTGCTGAGAATGCTGACGGTGCTGTATTGACCGGGCAGGCAGAGAGACCCGGCGTATGCGGTCGAGGCGACGGGAATGACGGGAATGACGGGAACGCTGACAGAGGTGACGGCGCACACCGGTGGAAGAGCGATCACGGGGCTGGCCGTGACGCATCCCGTGGGCTTGGTCGGCTTCGCGAGCGTTGTCGCGCCCGCCGGGCCTGTCGGTCCCGTAGGGCCCGCCGGTCCTGCCGGGCCCGTCGGACCGGTGGGCCCTGCTGGTCCCGCCGGCCCTGTCGGACCGTTCGCTCCCGGAGGTCCGGCCAGTCCGTCCGCTCCGTCCGCTCCGTCCGCTCCGGCTGGTCCGGCTGGTCCAACCTGTCCTTTCGGTCCTGCGAGTCCGGGTGGTCCGGCCACTCCTTTCGGTCCTGCGGGTCCTGCGGGTCCTGCAGGACCGGCCAGTCCTTTCGGTCCCGCCGGTCCCGCCGGTCCTGCCGGTCCGGCTGGTCCTGCCGGTCCGGCTGGTCCTGCCGGTCCGGCTGGTCCTGCCGGTCCGGCTGGTCCTGCCGGTCCGGCTGGTCCCGCCGGTCCCGCAGGACCTGGAATCCCAGGCAGGCCCGGCAGCCCACGGACCCCCGGCCGCCCAGGCGCGGCGGCATTGGTGGAGCTGGTCGCGGTGGGAGCCGCGGGCCTCCTGACGGGGACGACGATCACTCTGCCGTCGTCATCATCGTCGTCGTCCAGGTGTCGTGGCCGGTCTCGGTCGTCGTTCCAGCGGCACCCCTTCCCCCGACCGCCGGGTCCCGGCCCGCGACCGCCGGGTGTGCAGTCGCAGTTACGTGCACCCTTGGTGGGTCGGCACGGGCGAAGAATGGACTTCTCGCCACGGTGTACGGAATTTTGAAGCCGGGCTTTCCCGCCGGCACCGCCGGCACCCCCGGTGTCCCCGTTGCCACTGGGGGGTGCGAAATTGAGAAGATTCGTCTCCCCTGTGGCATTCGCCGGCGCCTGATTCGACGACATCACGAGGATGCCGGCCATCGCTGCGACGGCCAGAGCGCCGACGCGCTTGCCGGAAAGGGCCGGCACCAATTTGCTGTTACGAGGAAGCACGTTATTTCCCCATGTCGTTGCTAATTCCGAAATTGTTCGGACCTGTCAGGTGATCACGAAAGTGATGACGCACAGGAGATACCCGGGGCTTATGTGGATAACGCGCCGCCATAGTTCGGGAAGAGCAAATAAACAGTGTTGTGAAGGAAAACCTACACCTCATCTACGATTTAGCTACATTTATAATGATTATTCGTTCATAGTGTTCAACGGCTGATTTCAGGATGGCCGGTGGAGAGGGGGCGGCCGGGTTCATGCGGGGCGCCTCGCCTTCGCCCGGATCCGCTGTGGCCCGCTCGCTCCGGTGTGCGGAATCCCGGCGAGAGTGAGCGAGAACGGTGGTGTACGGCCGATTCCTCGCCGTCGTGCCGGTCATCCGGTGGACTGTGGTGGCCTGTCCCCGTCGCGGTGGTACGCGGCTTTTCGCGTTCCATCGCGACGGGGGACGGGAAATGGCCCGCCGGACTTATTTCTCGCGGACGATGATCTCTGGGAATGACGGGTCGTCCTGAAGCTCCCTCATCATCCGCTCCTCCCGGGAGAGGCGCTCACGCCCCGCGGGTGCCGCGTTCTCGCCCCTGCGCCCGCGATAGCGGTCACGGTCGCGATCGCGGCCGTGGGGTCGGTCCTGATAGCGCTGCGGCCTTCCCCGCCACCTGTCGGAAGGCCTCATCTCACGTCCGCGATGCTGGTCGCGGGAGGGGTCAGGGCGGCGAGAGGAGTGGCCGTCGGGGTGCGGCTGTGAGATCGAGCCGGGCGTCTGGGCCTGCCCGATGGTGGCGTTGGCCGGTACCTGGTTCGACGTCATGAGGATGCCGGCGACTGCCGCGATGGCGAGAACGCCCACCTGCCTGCCGGAGTTCGGCCCCGGTGTCCGTCCGCTCTTTCGAGGAAGCACGATATTTCCCCATCTCGTTTCTGGTTCCGAAAACATCTGATATCCCTCACTGTCCCATAAGTGACAGCAGCTAGGAGATACCCCTCGGACCGTGAGATAGCGTATTGAAACGGTTGAGGCAGAGCAAATAAATGACACTGTGAATGCTGATGGGCGTTTATCTATTGCTATTTACTGCTTTGTCGTAGTTGTTCGTACGGCAGGGGAAACGGGATTGCTAGAAAGAAAACAGGGGAAAGGCAGAGCCCTTCCCCCTCCCGGCAAGATCTGGAAGAGGAAGAAGGGCTCGCGGATCCTTACAGGTAGACGCGGCTGTCGGCCTGGAGCGGACGCGACAGGCGCACGGTGATGAACTCGTTGTCGTCGGGCCTGCCCGGCGTACGGCCGGCGGAGAACGGGAAATTGTTGTCGTTCAGCACGCCCAGGGTCCGGTCGTCGAGGATCACGACGTCCTCGATGGTCTGGAACGGGAAGCGGAAGGTCTCCCCGAACCCGCCCAGCCCGCGCGGGTTGGCCAGGTCGAGCAGGTCGGCGACGAGGGTCTTGCGCAGGTCCGCGTGGCGGGTGTCCACCAGGTAGACGCGCTTGGTCCTGGCCTCGTCCCCCTGGAGGTTGTCGCGTTCAATGACGAGGAACCGGTGCCGGTCAACAGCGATCATGTCGCCGATCGCGTTGTCGGGGCTCTCCAGCCTGTAAGTCCAGCGCTTGCCGGTGTAGGACCGTTTGCGCAGGTCGAACTCGTTCATCCGCAGCGTGCCCGCGGCGTCGCCGTTCACGGTGCCTTCGAGCAGCGGATACAGCGTACGGCCGTCGACCGAGCGCGCCATGCCCTCGAACCCCTTGCTCCGCCCCAGGTTCGGCTGCTCGCCGTTGAGGGAGGGGTTCTCCGGGGCCTTCACGCCGGGCAGCGGGATCGGAGCCTCGAGCAGCCTGCCCGAGGAGGAGAAGTGCAGCAGGAACGGGCCGAACTCGTCCCCGATCCAGTAGGTGCCGTCGACGGTCCTCACGATCGACTCCACGTCGAAGTCGGCGCCGGTCAGCTTCCGGTCCGCCCTGGTCAGCGGCCAGGTCACCCGCCTGTCGGGGTCGCTCAGGTCGAATCCGCCCAGCACCGTCACCTTCTCGCGACGGAAGTCGGGCCTCACCCGGTGCACCCGCAGCAGGAAGTCCGCGCTGTTGGCCTGGGAGCCGAAACCGTTGTCGGACAGTGCCTCGAAGGTGCCGTCGTGCCGCCGCACGACGCCGCTGAAGCCCTGCACCGGCTGCCCGGCGAACGGCGGGGTCACCCCGTTGACGGGAGTCGTACCGAGTTGAGACCCCGACGGCTCGCTGCCGGGGACGAAGGTGAGCGCGGGCAGGGATGCGAACCCGGTCAGCGTGGCGCGTCCGAATCCGGCGCCACCGGACCCCGGGTGATCGGAGCCGGGGTGGCCCGGTCCCGTCCGCCGCGGGTCCGCCTCCTGCTTCCCGGCGCTGTCGGTAGAAGGGAGGCCGGGGTCGGCCATCGCCGGTGCGGACACCGCGAGTGCCAGCACGGCCGCGCCGATGCTGATCGTCATGCGTCGTCTCATGGCGGGCACGCTAGGGAAACGGCGTGAACGGCCGGTGTTGCGGCGCGGGCCGTACAGCGAAAACACGATGTGACCGTAAGAAAGGCTGACGGAAACCGGCGAGCCTCCCCTCCTCGCTCTTCGACGGGACCGTCCCCACGTCATCGAGGAGCGCGGGGCGACCGATGCCCGCGGTCCTCCCGCTCGTCCGGGGCCGGGAGGCGAGGGGAGTTCGAGGGTGAACCTTCTCGCCGTGCCCTCAGCGAAATAAGGTCCCAGGCATGAGGACTTTCGCGAACATCATCGAGTTCAAGGCCGCCGTCGGGGAACACCTCGGCCATACCGAGTGGCGCGAGATCACCCAGGAGCAGGTCAACCTCTTCGCCGACGCGACCGGCGACCACCAGTGGATCCACGTGGACGTGGAGCGGGCCAAGCAGGGGCCGTTCGGTGCCACCATCGCCCACGGATACCTGAGCCTGTCACTCCTGCCCTCCCTGATGTCGGAACTGTTCGAGGTGGGTGACCTGGCGATGGGCATCAACTACGGGCTCAACAAGGTCCGCTTCCCCGCGCCGGTCCCGGTCGGCGCGCGGGTCCGCGCCGAGGGCGAGCTCGTCGACCTCAAGGGCACCCCCTCGGGCTATCTGGCGAACATACGCATGACCGTGGAGGTGGAGGGCGGGAAGAAGCCCGCCTGCGTCGCGGAAACCCTCGCCCTGTACGTCCCGGCGGAGAAATCCTGAGTCCCCTTCACCCGCCGAGTCCGCTTCGCATCCCGGCGAAGCTCCTTTTCACGTCCGGGTGGAGGGCTTCTGAGCCGGACTCCTTTCACGTCCGGGTGGAGGGTTCCTGAGTCACGAGAGCTCCTGAGCCAGGATCGCGGCCTGTACGCGACTGCGGAGACCCAGCTTGTTCAGCAACCGGCTGACGTGGGTCTTCGTCGTCGCCTCCGCCATGTCCAACTCCACGGAGATCTCCGTGTTCGACAGGCCCCGGCCGATGCAGGCCAGCACCTCGCGTTCGCGCGGGGTGAGAGCGCCGATCTCGTACGACCTGCGCTGGGGGACCGACGCGCCGAAAGCCGAGATCAGCCGCCGGGTGACCGAGGGTGCGATGAGCCCGTCGCCCCTGGCCACCACCCTCACCGCGTCCACCAGGGCGTCTGCGTCGGTGTTCTTCAACAGGAACCCGGCGGCTCCGGCCCGCAGCGCCCCGAAGACGTACTCGTCGATGTCGAAGGTGGTCAGGATCAGCACGTCGGCGATCCCGCTCAGCTCGCGCGTCGCGGAGATCCCGTCGAGCTTCGGCATCCGGATGTCCATCAGCACCACGTCCGGACGGAGTTCGGAGGCCATCTCGACGGCCTGCTCGCCGTTGGCGGCCTGGCCGACGACCTCGATGTCGTGGTGACCGTCGAGGATGAGGACGATCCCGGCGCGGACCGCCGCGTGATCGTCGGCGACGAGGACTCGGATGGTCACGTGCTCTCCAGGGTGGGCAACTCGGCGCGGACGCGCCAGCCGTCATTGTGCGGGCCTGCCTCGAAGAGGCCGCCGACGAGGTTCGTACGCTCGCGCATGCCGATGATCCCCGCCCCCGCGCCGGGCAACTCCCGCTCCGCCTCGCCCACCGGGTTGTCCACGGTGAGCGTGACCAGTCCCGGCAGGTAGCCGATCACCACGTCGGCGGCCTTGCCACCGTGCTTGAGCGCGTTGGTCAGCGACTCCTGGACGATCCGGTAACCGGCCAGATCGACCGAGGCGGGCAGCTCCCTGGCATCGCCCTCCACCCGCATCCGCACGTCAAGCCCCGACTCCCGGGCCCGTTCCACCAGCTCTCCGGCCTCGGCCACCCGGCGCCGGGTCGCCTCGGGCTCCTCTCCGTCCTGCCGGAGCAGCCCGATCATGACGCGCATCTCGTTCATGCCCTCGACGCTGTTCTCCCTGATGGACTCCAGCACCTGCCGTACGGCCCGCGCGTCCAGGTCCGGGCGGGAGAGGACGGCGGTGGACTGGATCGCGATCGCACTGAAGTGGTTGGCGATCATGTCATGCAGCTCCCGCGCCATCCGGGTTCGCTCGGCCTGCACCGCCGCCGCCCGGTCCAGCTCCGCGAGCCGCGCCACCTGCTCGGCCCGCGCGCGCTCGGAGGACGCCAGGTCCTGCAGCTGTCTCATGAACATGGCGGTGAGGACGGGGGTCCCCCCGACCAGCCCCGCCTGGACGAAGACGATGGCGACGGCCGACCAGTGCCTGAAGACGACCCCCGCGACCACACCCGCCGCGACGGCGATCACCGAGGTGATGCCGAGCATCCACCGGCCCAGCGCCCGGGGGCCGTACCTCACCCCCGCGTAGAGGTTGTCCGTGACGATCAGGACCGTGCCCAGCGAAGGACCCATCGCGAGGTCGCCGAGGAGGGCCACCACTCCCAGCCCGAGCGCGAGCAGCGGCCTGCTCCGCCGTACCGCGACCCCCGCGCACGCGATCGCCAGCGGCCCGGCGAGGAGTGGGGCGGCGGCCCATCGCTGCTGGTAGGCGTTCGCGGCGAGCAGCAGCAGGCCGACGACGAAACACGCCACCGCCCACAGCGCGTCTCGTCTCATGCCTGTCATCTCACCATTTCGATACGGCCCGCAGGAGCGGCACAGGGAGGATCGTCGGTACATAAAAGGGTGTACGCCGGTTCATCAGCACCGACGATGTCCCAGGCCGATCGGCCCGTGAGCATGGACTCATGATTCTGGCCATCATCATCGGCTGCGAGATCGGCTTCTGGATCCTGCTGGGCCTGGGACTCGCCTCACGTTACCTGTGGGGGATGCGTCGGCTCAGCACCGCGCTGCTGCTGGCGGTCCCGTTGCTCGACGTGATCCTGCTCATCGCCTCCGTCGTCGACATGCGCGGCGGCGCCCAGGCCGACTGGCGCCACGGCCTCGCCGCCGCCTACCTCGCCTACTCGATCGTCTTCGGCCACCGTACGATCACCTGGGCCGACGCGAAGTTCGCCCACCGCTTCGCCGATGGCCCCGAACCGTGGCAGCCCCCACCCGGCGGCATGGCGAGGGCCTGGTACGAGTGGGGCATCTGGTTCCGGATCGTTCTCACGTACGGCATCGCCTGCGCCCTGCTGTTCGGCTTGATCCTCATCGTCGGTGACCCGTCACGGACCATGGCACTGAACGAATTCATGATCGGTGCGCTCAAGATCCCCCTGATCGCCGTGCTCTGGCCGCTGAGCTACACCCTGTTCCCCAAGAAGGCCGGCGTCACCGGCGATCCCGGCCGCTGACCCGGCACGTCCGACCACGGCACCGCCGGCGCTTCCCTCGCTTCCCCTGCACAAAGGCCACAGTGTCACCGGCGCTTTCAGCCCGAGCCCCGCTTCCCCGGTGCCCTCACCATGATCCTCCAGGCCACCTGATCGCGCCCATCGCGACACGCTCCCCTTCGGCCCTCCACCGGGACCGCGTCGGATTCCTCGGCGGAGACGGGGAATCCGGCGCGGACGGACGGATCGGAGGGCGATGGCTTAACCGGTTCGAGGCATCGCCCAAAACCCGCTATGCTTGCTTACGCAGCGAGCGGCCGTAGCTCAATGGATAGAGCATCTGACTACGGATCAGAAGGTTGGGGTTTCGAGTACCTCCGGCCGCACAGCGCGAAGGCCCAGGTCATCACCACGATGACCTGGGCTTCTTCGTGTTTGCGATCAGTTCTGATGTCCGGCTGTGTCCGGTTGTCACCGAGCGGCGGCGGTTGATCCTTCCCAATGCGTTCCCAGGCTTAAGGCGTGGGACAGAGAGGGATCTTGAGGAACCATCGAACAAACTGCCGACAGTCACGTTATGGTGACCAGATGCCACCACGCCGTGCACTCAGCGACGCGGATGCTCTCTGGGCCTTGAAGATGGTCAAGTTCGGCGAGATGACACAGACGGATATCGCCGCTGCTCTGAACGTGTCCTTACCAACGATCAACGCGTTGGTAACTGGGCGAACATACAGGCACCTCCATGGCCGTAAGCGCGGAGATCGACAACCGCAGGCAGAGGAAAGATACGGATTCCCTGTAACTCCTGAACGTCGCTATGAACGAGAAGCCAGCTTCTGGGCTCGGGTCGATCGGTCGGGCGGTGTTCAAGGATGTTGGCCCTTTGAAGGCGCCGAGCCAGGAAAATATGGATTGCTCGGGATGGGGATCTCTCTTGTTGGGACCACGGCAACGTTTTTAATCGCATACATTCTGGCTCGCGGTTTGAAAAAGGCCCCCAGTTCAAATCGCGTAGTCCGCCACCTATGCAACAATAAACCCTGTTGCAACCCATCCCATCTGCTCCTTGGTACTCACCGTGAAAATCAGCTCGACAGGATCGCTGCTGAACGAGAAAAAATTCAAGTCCCTCGCTTTGTTGAGAACCCTGTGCCCAGCCCAGAAGGCGGATGGATCATCGCGGTGGGTGATCCAGACGAATTGGAGCGAGCAGCTCGCGCCTCTGAATTTTGGCAAAGGGTAGATAAATCTGGTGGCGAAAGTATGTGCTGGCCATGGATTGGGAGCACGAGGAACAAGTTCGGTTATGGGCAGATGAATTGGGAAGGTACGACTGCGACTGCCCATCGAATTGCATATTTGTTGGAGAATAATCTTAGTCTGCAAGACCTCTCTCGCTCAATTCACATTCGCCATAGGTGCCCCCCGGGCGGTAAGCCGAATGACTGTAACAACCCCCGCCATCTACTTGCTGGAACAGCGGCGGACAATAGAGCGGATTGCATAGAAGATGGCACTATGCCCATGGGCGAGAATCATCACATGGGACGCAAATCGCCTGACTTAATGATCCGCACGATTCGCGAACAATATTGGACAGTTCCTAAAGAAAAAAGGTCAAGTTTAACTGAAATTGCAGCAAAGAGTGGAGTGTCAATCAATACAGTTTCCAACTGGCTTACAGGTAAAACCAGATTGGCGGCGGGCGGACCGATTGGTGCCGTTGAGTGATGGTGGGCCTACTAGTATCGCCAGTAGGCCCAGTTGAGTTCCATTAATGTCTTTAATGCTACTTTTTAAGAACCTCACTGATACGGTTCATAGCGATTTCGTCGTGTCCCACGAGGCACTTTTCGTAGGTGCGGTGCAGGACCTCTACGCTGTTGCCTGCCCACTCGGCCACCTGCTTCGGCGAGACCCCCGCGTTCAGCCAGGTGGACAGGCAGGCGTGCCGAAGGTCGTAGGGCCGTTTGGCCAACGGTGAGGCGTACTCCTCCTTGCTCAGCGCGTCCCGCCGGGCTCTGTCCCACACTCGCTGAATGGTGCTCGTGGCCAGCACGCGCCCCTGTACGCCGTGAAAGACCAGACCGCCGGGACCGGTGCCGTGCTCTTCGAGGTGGGCGCGCAGGATGGTCACCAGCTCCGGCGCGCAGGGAACGGGGCGGCTCTCGCCCTCGGGGCGATGCTTCAGGCTGCGATCGTCTCGCTGTTCTCCAGAGTCGGTCCATTCCCTTCCCGCATCTGGCGTAGCGGTCGTCAGGTAGATCTCGCCCCACGTGTCCGGAGCATCGGGCAAGGTCATGTCCTTCTCACGCAGGTTGACGGCCTCCTCAGGGCGCAGGCCAGCGAAGTAGAGGGCCGCGAAGAACGGCATGAGCAGGGGGCCGCTCGGTCGGCGCTTCTCGATGGCGTCGAGCAGGGCGCGGGCCTGGTCGGGGTTGACGACGGAACGGCGATCTACCTGAAACGACGTCTTGGAGATTTTCCACTTCAGGTCCGTGAGGGGGTTCCTGTCGAGCAGTTTGAGCTCTACTCCGTACGCCATGGCGTTGGACAGGATGACGCGGTGCCGGCGGTTCGAGCTGGCCGCTACCCGTCTTCCGTCGAGCCGGGAGGTGGCGGCATTCAGGAGTGCCCGCGCGGTCGCCGGAACGGCGAGAGCAGATACGGGAAGGCTGTTCCGCTCGACCCACGCGAGAATGTCACGAGCCCGCTCCGGAGAACGCTCACGCTCCTTGGTGTTAAATCCCCAACGGCGGAGCGCGGTCCGGACTTCCTTGGCGTCGTAAGGGCATGCTGTGCCGTCGAGCATGGCGGGGGTGGCCAGCGTCAGCGCGTAGGCGATACCTGCACGGTGCTTGGCGGATGCGTCAGTCCACTTCATATCCACGAACTTGCAGGCGAAGCTATACCAGCTCATTTCAGGCTTGTCTGTGCGAGCCCATGAGACCGGTTCGCCAGTGACCAGGCTGAACGGCTCTCCCTTGCGTGCAGCGGTCACGAGAGCGCTCCGGAAGGCGTCCGCTTGCGCTTCCTTCTGAAACGGCTTCTTCCAGGGCTTTCCATCGGTCTGCCACAGCACCCGGTAGGAGGTGACCACGCCCTTGCCGTTCTTGCGCTTCTCGGTCTTGTAAATGCGGACATTGAACGTGGTGTCGTTCATCAGGAGACGTCCTCCAGGCTGGCCAGCCAGCGGTCATATTCGGCACGGCGGACGCGAAGGTCTCCGTTGGGGAGCCTCATGCACTTGGGAGCGCGGCCCTTCTGGCGCCAGTCGTAGAAGGTGGATCGGCTGATGTCGAGGTCTTCGCAGATGTCGGCGATGGTGAGCTTTTCGGCCCGGGGCATATGGGTTCTCTCCCTGTGAGGTGGCGGGGTGAGCGTGAGGTGTCGGAGGGCGGTTGTCGTGCGGCTCTTGTCGGGAGGGCTGAAACATCTCCGCATCTCCGCATCTCCGCAAAAGTGCCTCGGAGCTGGGGTGATGCATGCGGCGATAGAGATTTCCCGATGAGGCCATCTCCGCAAATGGCCTCCATCTCCGCAGAAGTTGCGGAGATGCGGAGATGTGCGGAGATAACGAACTGGTATCTCCGCAAGCATCTGTGCTGGTCAACGGCTGGTTGCGGAGATGCGGAGATGTTTCAGCGGTTTTGAGGGTCGGGTGAGCCGTGGCACTCGACCCAGAAGACGTTTCGGTCGCCTCGCTCGTTTTTGGCCGAGCGGATCACGTAGTCACCGCGCCATCGGCCGATCTGTCCGGTCAGTAGCCGCCCTAGGGCCAGGGCGTTAGGCATGCGGCCGGTGGCGGTGGTGATGAACTGGCCATCCCATCGGTCCTGCTCCTCAAAGCCGATCCGGTCGGGTTCGCCGGAGCGGCGCAGGTCGGCGGCGGTCATGGGCTGCGAGCCGTGCTGGTCGTGCCAGCAGGACAGGAACGCCCGCCAGCGGGACTCGTCTTCGTCGATGTCGCGGATGTCGGCGGCATTGGCCAGGAACCCGTCAACGTGGTGATGGGCAAGGAATCCGCCGAGAGATTGCGCCCAGGGGGTGAACTGGCGCATCGACACCGTGGCAGCCCGGGGCGCTCCGTGGCCGGTCCAGTCCAAGACCAGGATCAGCAGGTGCCATAAGACGGTGAGCTGGTTGGCCGGGACGGTGATCCACTGGTCCAGGTGCGGGATCCCGAACCGGGACTGATCGCGTTGTTCGGGCCGGGGCATGTTCGGGTCGAGGTGGACGCGCACGGTGCGGGACGCCATGTCTCCGCCGACTTGGAGGTTGTTGCCGGTGGCCATCCACAGCCGGTCGTTGACGGTGGCGATGTTGCGCGAGGCGCCGAGCTGGCGATCCGACCACACCCCGGCCGTAACCAGCAGGGCGAGGGTGGGTGAGTCGATGACGGTGCCTTCGGCGAGGTTGTCCCACACCACCACCCCGACCTGCTCGGCGAACACGGCGGTAATGCTCTTGCGGAGCTCTTCCTCTGCGTAGGCCCAGGGCATGACCCGCTGCCCGTACAGCATGCCGGGGCCACCGGTGAGAATGCTCTTACCTGAGGCGGGCATGGTCGCGTCGATCAGGGCGAATGGCGTGAGGCTGCGCGTGAAGTGCCGCAGGATCGGAGTGGCCAGCAACGCGAGGTAGTTGGCCCGATCCGCAGGACTAGCCCAGGGAAAGTCACGCAAGAACCGGTTGAGGAGAAAGTCGCGGGCGGTGTGCACCTGCTCGGCGCTCGGGGTGTCGGGCACCGGCGGCAGGGCGACCTTCGCGGCGAGGTAGAGGCCGGTGGCCGGGTCGTAACCGGGGCGTTGGAGCAGGGTGCCGTCTCGGCGTAGCACGGGGGCGCCGATCACGCCGCGCAGCGTCGGCACGCCGGGCCAGGTCTTACCGGCCAGGACGGAGGAGAGGATTTCTCGGGGCGGGGTGACTTCTTCTTCCACCAGTTCCATCCCGCTGCCGCCGTCGCTCTTGCGT
This sequence comes from Streptosporangium sp. NPDC050284, assembly GCF_044459525.1. Classification (NCBI taxonomy): domain Bacteria; kingdom Bacillati; phylum Actinomycetota; class Actinomycetes; order Streptosporangiales; family Streptosporangiaceae; genus Streptosporangium; species Streptosporangium sp. NPDC050284. Next base: position 25,087 of record NZ_JBITIZ010000028.1, on the reverse strand, counting down.
GAGCGCATCCGGTAGACGTAGGCGTGCTCGGCCAGCAGCCCGGCCAAGGTGGCGGGGTTGAGCGGGCTGGCGGTGACCGGCAGGGGCGAGTCTTCATCGGCGGCGGGGCTGGTCTGTCCGCCGGAAATGGTTTCCATGTGGACCAAGGCGCCTCCGGAGACGTAGGTGTCGGGCAGCAGCTCATCCACCAGCGCGGCTTTGAGAACACGGATGGTTTCCGGGCCGGAGCCGACCTGTACGCGGGTCGTGGCGGTCATGCGGGCACGCTCCGGGGGCGATTGGCGCCGGCGCGCAGGCCGGAGGCGATGGTGCGGGAGGCTTCGCCGGGGCGCTGGCCGACCTGGGCGGCGGCGTCGGCCAGCCAGCCGGTCACCTCGGGTTCGGCCAGCGTGCCGCCGGCGATGAGCTGGCCAAGCGCGATTGAGGCCCGATACAGCGCGGTGTTGTGCCCGTCTGGCGGGGAGGCGGTCACCCGTGCCAGCTCGGCGGTGATGGCCGCGCGCAGGTAGGAGCCGCGCCGGTCGACGGCCAGAGGTACGGCCACCGGCCGTTGCGGTGGCAGCGGCGCGGGCCGCAGCCGCTCGGCCAGCCACCCGGGCAACGGCGCGGGGGCGGTGGCGTGGAGCACGTCGTAGCTGCCGGTGCCGTCGGGTAGGGCGACGTAACTGCCGGGGCCGACGACGTAGCCCCCGCCGCCGCGGGTGTCGATCAGCCAGCCCAGCCCGTTGCCGTCCTCACCCTGGGTATTGCCCAGCGGGATGCCGTCGGGGGCGGTGTAGTACAGGTGGGTTCCGCCGCGCCGGGTGCGTACCTGGAAGGTCTCCAACGTCGGTAAGGGTTGTCCGGCCTGCTCGCAGATCAGGGCAAGCACGTCGGCACCGTCGTTGATGCCCGGCAGGTCCCAGGAAGGCGGCGGGCTCTGCCCGTCCTTCGGGGTGTCCAGGTCGATCACGACCAGGGCGGACGGGCCGCAGGCGATGCCGACGTTGTAGGGCGCCCGCGCCCACCACCGGCGGATCAAGTCAGGGTTGGTGGTGGCACTCTCCTTCCACTTCCAGTCCTTGAGCGGCACCTTGTTGCGCGGGACGAGGGGGAAGACGTGCCAGCCGCGGGCGGCGGCGGCCAGCGCGTAGCGAAGCTGCGGGGTGGGGTTCATGACGCGATGACCTCCATCACGGATGCGGTGGCCCAGGGGTAGGCGGGCAGCAGGGTGTGCAGAGCGGCGATGGCCTGGGCGAGAACTACGCCGTTGCCCAGGGCGTGGAGCTGCTGGTTGCGGGTCAGGTCGGGGACGGCGGTGACCCATCCGGCAGGCAGGCCCATCACCCACTCGACGAAGGCGGGGGCAAGGCGTCGTCGATCGTCAGTTGGCCCAGGGGCAGGTCGTCCGAGGATGTGCTCCCAGCGTCGGATGGCAGGCTCGTATGCACCCCATGCCACGAGCCCGGCGCCTCCTCCAGGCTGACCAGTTCCCTCGGCAAGATGCCCGAAGCCAGCTCGATCGCCTGGTCCAAGCTGGGCGAGGACCGGCTGTCCGGGCGAATGATCGCCGACCGGCTCGTCCTGGTGGCTGCGACTCTCGGCGTCGGGAGCAGTGAGGCCACCTCGGCGGCCAGGCAGAGCCCGTGCGTGCCCGCCTCCTGCGACGGAGAGCGCTTGGTCTGCCGGTTCTCCCGCTCCGAGGCCCTCGGGGTGGGCAGCAGCGAGACCGTGTGGCGCAGGTTCATCCCGCCCTGGGCGGCGTGGTCTGCCCCGGTGCCCTCGCTGGTCATGGGCGTCGGCAGGCCGTCGGGGAAGCCGCGGCCCTTGGAGTCGCGGGCTCGCGGTGTGTGCAGGCCAGGCCAGGCAGAACCACCGCTCGCGCCGGTGCGGGGCGCCGACGTCGGACGCGCGTAGATTCGTCCATTCCGCATCGAAGCCGAGCGCGGCAAGGTCGGCGGCGACGACGTCGAGTCCAGGTCGTCGAGCAACGATCGCTGCCACGTTCTCAAGGACGAGGAGGCGGGGTCGTAGTACGCCCACGGCGTGGGCGACGGTCTTCCACAGTCCACTTCGGGTGCCCTCCTTGATCCCGGCACCACGGCCGGCGTAGCTGAGGTCCTGGCAGGGGAAACCCGCAGTGAGAACGTCCACGCGCGGGACGGTGGCCCAGTCGACGGCGGTGATGTCGCCGAGATTGGGCAGGTGCGGGTAGCGGTGGGCCAAGATGCGGGACGCGCCGGGGTCGGGGTCGGCGACCCAGGCCGGACGGGCGCCGAGCACTGCGGAGACAGCCAGGTCGAGTCCGCCGTAGCCGGTGCACACCGAACCGGCGCTGAGGGCGGTCATCGGATGCCGTCGCGGTGCAGGCGGCGGAAGTGGACGAACAGCTGCCAGCCGAGGCGGGGCCGCATGCCGGTGCCATTGCAGGCGCGGCAGGTGCGGTTCCTGCCGCGCGGCGCGCATCGTCGGCAGGTTCCCCACGGGGAGATCAGGCACCGAACGATGTAGCAGAGAGTGACGACGAGTAGGCAGAGTCCTAGCAGGACGATGACGGGGCTCATGATGGCCTCCGGGGCCGTTTCCGGGTTTTTCGCAGGTGGCGCTCTAGGCGCTAGGTCGCTGTTAGGTCAGCGAATGGGGCTCTAGGCGGGCCTCTAGGTCTAGAGGGGTGAGCCTCTAGGCCTAGAGGCGAATCCGGGCTCAGGAACCGGCGCCGGGACCCTTCTTTCCGTCACGCTCGGTGATGGCGTTCAGGATGTCGTCGCGGACGATGCCGATCCGGTTGGCGCCCTTGCCGCCCTCCTTCGGGGTGCCCCACACCTGGCCGGTCTTGATGCCGTAAGGCTTCAGGGCGCCGGTGAGTTGCGCGGTCTTGGCGCTGCCCTCCTGCTCGGCCCACGGCCCGTACACCTCAGGCCGCAGCTCGGCGAGGCGGTCCACCACCACCTCATTCCAGATCTTGGCCTCGCCCGCTGCCAGGACGGCGGCTATGTCGGCCAGCAGGTCGTAGGCCGGCGCGCTGGCCTCGGGCTGCTGGCCGGTGGCGTGACCGGACAGCACACCCGCCGCGGCCCGCAGCGCGTGCGCGCGGTCGGCGATGCGCTGGGTGGCCGGGGTGTCGAGGTAGGCGGCCTTGACGACCTTGGCCATCGGGGTGGCACCGACCAGGTAACCGGTCCCGGCATCGGCTTTGGGCTGGAAGACGGTGGCGCGGATGCCGTTCTTGTACGCGGATGTGCCCAGGATCATGTCGTTTTCGAGCTGACCGGCCACCCGCAGGCAAAACCGGATGGACACGTTCGCGCTGATACCGGTGGGCAGGCTGTCCTTGTCGGGACGCTGAGTGGCCAAGATCAGCACCACGCCCAGGGCACGGCCCAGTTTGATGATGAACTCGGCGTCCTCACCGGCCTTGGCGCCGTACTCGGGGTGGGCGAACAGGTTCTGGCACTCGTCGAAGATGGCCACCAGCGGGTGCAACCCCAGGGAGCGCTTGTCGGCGATCTGCCGGGTCACCTTCCGGTCCGGGCACAGGTCGGCGGGCAGGGCCTTGAGAGCGGCGGCGCGGCGCATGACCTCCTTGCGCAGCAGCGCCAGCGAGTCGGCGGCGTAGGCGATGGCGGCATCGTCGATGCCGGAGACGTAACGGTGACAGACCTGCTCATACGGGTCGAGGTCGCCGGTGCCCTTCAGCTCGTGAAACCACGGTTCGGTGCTGATGTCGAGCACGAGACCGGCGGCCAGCTCCCGCACCGAGGCGGTTTTGCCCTGGCCGGGCTGAGAGCCGATCAGGATGTTGTGCTCGATGATCGGCACCGTGACCAGGCGGCCTCGGGGGTCGTTGCCGAACGGGACGCCCTTGAACACATCGTGGCTGGATGCCTTCTCCAGCGGAGACTTCACCAGGGTCTTGGACAGGTCCTTGTCACCAACCCACAGGATCAGCCGCCCCTCGTGGATGCTGGAATCGCCCTCGGGCCAGATGCAGCCCAGCGGGCGGCGCAGCGCGGAGGCCAGGCGTTCGCGCTTGTCCATCACGTCGGTCACGGTCACCCCGTAGGGCAGGTCCACATCCGCCCGCCAGCCCGGACCCTCGCGGGTGATCGGCGCCACGAAATTGACGTCAGCCTTGGCGTTCAGGCCGGACACGCCCAGCGCGGTCAGCGCGCGCACCACGATGTCACTGGTGAGCTTCTCCACCCGGGTTGGCAGCACCGCGCGATCGATCAGCGGCCGGTCGGCGGGGCGACCGATGACGCCCAGCACGGCCAGGGCCACGGCCAGCGCCGCCCACTGGGCGACGGTGGGCGCCGTGGCTACCAGGATGGCCGCGATCAGCAGCGTGACCAGCGCGGAACCGGTCACCCACACCCGCAGCCGCACGCGGGAATCGCGCTGCCTGCTCAGCTTCAGGTACGCCTCGGGGTCGGCTTTCTGTACCGCGGTCAGCCGGACCGGCTCGCCTTCCAGGTCGAAGGTCCAGCGGACCATGCCGTAGATGAGGCGGGCCAGGCCGCGCGGGGAGCGGGCGGCCAGCCGTCCGGCGTACAGCGGGGTGCGGGTGAGCTGGTAGCCGGCCACGTAGGCGCCGTACTGGCCCGCCCACGTCAGGGTCTCGATCGCCTCGGTGCGCGAGCGCAGCCACAGCGGGACGACCGGGCGGCGGGTGCGGTTCTTCTCCTCCAGCTCGGCCCGCCAGTCATGGTCGACTCCGCTGGGCAGGTCCACCCGGATGACCTCGCCCTGCAACACCCGGGGGTCCTGCTCCGGAGCCGTGGGCGGGTAGGGGTGGCGGCGCTCGCGGGCGGTGTCGAGGGACACCACCTCGGCCCCGTCGGCCCCATCGCCGCGCGGGTCGTTGTCGACCGGTCCGCCCTGCTCGGGGATGGCGGCGAGGTCGAAGGGCCATTCCGGGCGGTGGCCGTTGGTCTCGGTCGGGATGTCGGTCATGATGAGGTCACCTCGTGCTGATTGATGGTGGCGGGGTTGCGGGGCGCGGCCACGTTCTTGGCGGAGTGGGGCCGCGTCCCGTACAGGCAGTTGGTGGAGACGTCGGTGATGCGGGGGGTAGTGGTCACGTCGCCTCCTTGACGAGGGCGTCGCGGACGGCGCGGGCGGTGTCCATCGCGCATCGGGCCGCCCGGCGGATCGCCGCGGCGCTGGGGTAGGGCGGAAGGTGCCCGGCGGCGATCAGGGCGCGCACGTGCGCGGTCACGACGTCGATGCCGGGGCCGTCGGAGTGCTCGCCCGGGTCGGGATCGGAGTCGAGATCTGTGGTGGTGTTCGCCCTGTACTCCAGGGGAGTAAGGGGGTTACCGGATCTTGCGGTCGTGCCGTGGTCGAGGCGGGTGAAGGCGGCCAGGATGATCGGCAGCGCGGTGACGATGGCGACCGCGATAACTGGGCCGAGGATGTGCAGCACCAGACGCGAGATGCTGAACTCGGCGGCGACGCCGGGCAGGTAGGGCCAGGCGTTCATGCCGAGCGTCAGCGCGAGGAACAGCCACTCGATCCGGACCAGGGTGGGCGAGTTGATCGGCTGTCCGCGGGTGCCCAGATAGGCGCGGGCGCCGACGACGACCAGCAGGGCCAGGGACATGAACGGCTCGACCAGCCAGGCGAACACCCATGAGGGTGACCAGGCCGGGGCGCCGTCGGCGGCGAAGGTCTGCACACCGGCCGTCGACCACGCCAGCGCCAACGTGAGCGACACCATGGCGGCGACCACCAGCAGTCGGCGCATCCGGGCAGCCTGCCAAGCGCGCATCGCCGGGTCCTGGCCCAGCTCGTGCAGCCGGGCCGCTTCCCGGGCCTGCTTGCGGCGCTTGCGCACCTTGGCCGTGTCCACCAGCAGCGGCGCGTCATCGCCCTGCAACAGGGCGAGCTGGTGGGCCTCGGCCACCTCGGCGCGCAACCGCAGCACGCGCTTGGTCTGGCCGTCGGTCTCGACCGGGTGAAGGGGAGAGGGCGGGGTGGCCGGGAGCAGCGGGGCCTGCCGGTCGAGGTGGCGTTCCAGCTCGGCCAGGCCGCGCGCGACGTCCTCGGGCGTCGGCTCCGGGGTCGGGGTTGTCGTCGTCATGTCGTCCCTCCTCCTACTTGGTGGGCTTGGTGATGAGGGCGCCGCCGGGCAGCCGCACGGCCATGGTGTTGGTGCTGGACTCGCGGTGGACGATGTGGCGCCCGTCGCGGTCGCAGGTGATGGACTCGCTGCCGTCGTCGGCGACGAACATTGCCTGGCACTTCTTGGCGGTCATGAATGTCTCCTTGATGGCTGGTCAGGCGGCGATGATGAGGGCGGCGATGAACAGAAATCCGATGTGCCAGGACTGATCGAGGGCGTAGGCGCCAGTGCCCAGGTGCGGGGCGTCGGTGGTACCAGGGCGGGGGGCGCCGAGGCGGTAGAAGTCGCTCTTACCGATTTGCTCGGCCAGGCGGGCCAGCGTCACGCGCCGATCGGCCCAGTAGTGCGACAGGGCATCCACCGCCAGGCCGGTCAGCAGCGCGATCGGGTGCAGGGTCAGGCCGGTCACCAGAGCGAGCGCGACCAGGGCGGCGGCCTTGGTGGCGGTGAGGGTGGCCACGTGCCGGATGCAGGCCAGCCGTCCGGCGGCGGTGGGCGCTCCCTTGGTGCACGCCTGGTGGTGGGTCTGCACCCAGTGATCCCCCACCGAGTGGGCGGCGAACAGGGCGACGAAGACGGCGGCGAACACGGCCATCACGCACCCGCCCCGGTGGTGGAGGACAGGACGAGCGTGCCGATGTCGCGGTGGTGGACCCGTACGGACCAGGGGTCGAACAGGTCGAGCAGGTCTCGCAGCATGGCCTCATGGGCGGCGAACACCCGCCCGGCGTAAGCCGTGCGCAGGTGCGCCTCCAGCACGGGGTAGGTGTGGGCCGCTACCCACGCGGCGCGGCGGGCGTCATCGGCCCCGGTGACGGTGGGGAGTTCGTCGACGAGGCCCAGTTCGACCACGGCGGGCGTGGTCACCATCCACGCCTCGTCGGTCGCCCTCGGGTCCGGCACCACCTGCACCGGGTACACCGTCCAGGACGCGCCGGGAAGGCGCAGGCCGGTCTCCTCTTCCAGTTCGCGGATCGCGGCGGTCAGCGCGTCCTCGCCGGGGTCCAGGCAGCCGCCCGGGATCGCCCAGCCGTGGCCGTCGTCACGCTCGACCATCAATAACCACCGGCCACCGCCACAGGTGCGGGCGAAGACCAGGGCGTCGGCGGCCTGCTTCTCGCCCCAGTGGCCCAGCTCACCGCGGCCGTAGCGGATACCGGTCGGCGCCCCGGGACTGACCGGGCGCTCGTCGACCACGCGGAACGGGATCGCGGCGCTGGCCTGGCGGGCGGCCCAGTCGATGCGGGTGGGGTCGGTTTCGGCCTCGGCCCATCCCTCGGCGACGCCTCGGGTGAGCACATCGGGGTGGGTGTACGTCGTGCACATGTCGATCTCCTACAGATCAGATGGACTGAGAACGGGCCAGGGTGCGGCACTGCCGGCAGGCGGCCCGGCAGCGGGCGCCGTGGACGGGGCAGCGCTGCACCTGCCGACCGGTGGCGGTGCCGCAGCGGCGGCAGCCGATGGCGCTGGCCGAGCGGGAGCGGCAGTCCAGGCAGAAGAAGCGCGCCATGTCAGGCCACCTCCTGTCCGTTGTCGGCCGGGGAGCGGCGGTACAGGGACAGGGCGCGGATCTCCTCGGCGGTCAGTCCCGCCCACACGCCCTCGGCGGGGCGGGTGAACAGGGCGTAGGCCAGGCACTGCGTGCGGGCCGGGCAGGTGGCGCAGATCTGCTTGGCCGCGGCCTCTCGCTTCTCGCGCACCGTGTCCGGCTCGGGCTCGAAGACGTCGGGGGCGGTGAACAGGTCGGCGGTGGTGTCGTCGCAGGCCGGTCCGGCGGCGAACATCGCCACCCGCAGGGCCTTCCGGTGCGCCTTCTGGGCGAGGTAGGCGCGGCGCAGTGTGGACAGGGAGGTCATCGCCGGCACCTCTGGCACGTCGTCGAGGTGCGCGGGTTGATGCCGCCGCACCGGCATACCCAGGTGCTCGCGGTGCCCGGCGGCAACCAGGGAGAACCGCTGGCGCTCCTCTTCCTGATGGACTGGTGGGTCATGATGGTGGTGCTCCTTTTCGGGGAGTTCGGGGGCGGCCCATGTCCTGGCAGATGGGGGCCGCTCCCTCTCGTCTGGGCCGGTTAGCCGAGAGCGCTGGCGAAAGTCACCAGCGAGTCGGTCACCGTCAGCAGGCCAGTGAAGGCACCCGTCGCGAACTCCGCAGCGTGAACGGGCTCCCGAACGACGAAGAACAGGAACGCGATCATGAGCAGGACGGGAAGAAGACGACGGGGCTTCGGGGTTGAAAGCATGCTGATAACGCCTCTCTTGAGGTGTCGGGTGAGCTGGTTCGGCAGCTTGAGTCGCCTCTGACCTGCCGCTTTCACCTGTCCAACTTTGCTAGGCAGGTTGGATAAGTGCAATGCTGTCTGGCTTGGCTAGTCATGTCAAGGGGCATGGCTAACTTGCTTAGAAATGTTGGGCAAGTGGCAGTAGTCTTGCTGTGTGGAACTAGATCCAGATGACCCGCGCCCGCCGTACTTGCAGGTTGCTCACCAGCTGAGAGCCGCCATCCTGACCAGGAAGTTCACGCCGGGCGAGAAGCTTCCTTCTGGTCCCGAACTGGCCAAGCGCTTCGGCGTTGCCCGCATGACTGTGCAGCAGGCCATTCGTGAACTTCGGGACGAGGGGCTCGTGATCTCTCGCCAGGGGAGCGGCGTGTTCGTACGGGAGCGCACCGCGCGGCCGGTCGGGCTCCGTCCGCACATCGAGCAGGCGTTCAAGAAGCCTGATGTTTCGATCGAGTTTGCCGGGTTCTCCGGAGAGACCTTGCATGGCGCGATTCAGGAACCGCTCGACAGCATTCGTGCCGGCCGATTGGTTCCGGAGAGCATCACGATCCGAATGCTCGTGCCGGACACGAGTCGCCCCTGGTCTCTGCCTGTCAGAGCGGACAACCTTGAAGATGATCCGCTCATCCGGAAGCGCATGGAGCGGATCTCATCACGGCACGCTCAAGCCATCGTTGATTCCGTACAGGAGCTGCGAGACCTCGGTCTGGTTAAGGCCGCTTCAGCAGAGGTCCGGATCAACGGAGAGCCCCCGCGGTTCAAGCTCTACGTCCTCAATGGCGAAGAGGCATTCTTCGGCTTCTATCCGGTCTTTGAGCACACCATCACTCTGGGCGGAGAGCCACAAGCCATCTACGACATGGGCGGCAAGGACGCGGAGCTCTTTCACTTCGCCGTGAGCGACGGAGGAGATTCCACCTCGGGGCAGTTTGTCAATCAGTCCCGCATGTGGTTCGACAACATGTGGGCCACCGTGGCGAAAGAGATCCCGTGACAACCCGGACAGGGCCGCAGGCTGTACAGGACGTGATGCAGAGCGCCCGGTACGTTCTTCTCGATTTCGACGGGCCGATCTGCGATGTCTTCGCCGGATTCCCCGCGCCGGAAGTAGCTGACAGGCTACGTGTGATGCTTAAGGCTGCCGGTGCAGAGCTGCCCCAGAGCGTGCAGGAGCAGGACGACCCGATGGAAGTCTTCCGCTTCAGCGCGGATCTCGGTAGGGACCTCAACCATGCGACGCTCAACGCGCTGACTGATCTGGAAGTCGAAGCAGCAGCGACCGCACGGCTGACGCTGGGGGCTGCCGATCTCATTCGGCGATCAGGGGAGGCAAACAAGTCAGTTGCGGTGGTCAGCAACAACTCGGTAGCCGCGGTTACCGCATTCTTGGAGACACACGGCCTTCTAGCGGCCGTTGATCTCATCTCGGCCCGGGTGGACCCTGACCCGGGGCTCATGAAGCCGAATCCTTATCTCGTCCGGCAAGCACTCGACCAACTTGGTGCGGATGCAGCGCTCTCACTCCTGGTCGGTGACTCGGTAACCGACATGCAGGCGTCCAAGAGCGCAGGCATCACCGCCGTGGGCTACGCCAACAAGGCAGGTAAAGCGGATCGGCTTGCAGCGGCCGGTGCTGATTTGGTCGTGACGAGTATGGAAGAACTGGCCACTGCCCTCTCTATAGGATGAGGACTTTCTCTACGGGTTCAAGGTGGCCTGAAGCTGGGCCGTAGGCGCCATGTAGAAGTTCAAGAATATCGGACTTATGGGCAGATGTATCCGTGGTGGTCGCAATGGTGATGTTTCATGTGTCTTGTGCGACCAGTCTATAGCCGGAATTCTTAATCTTAGGGTCGGTTAGGTAATTTTTGAAATCAGTCATTTCCGTAATCGCCTTCGTCGTAGGCGTCAGAGGGGTCGCCTTCTACAGTGAATGAAGGGTCGACTTTTGCCTGGTCGAGCAGTTCGTAGCCGTTGAGCACTAGGTGACATGTTGGGCAACTAAAGTAATCTGCGTCGATGGTATGTGTTACAAGGACGTCGAAATCCTCTTCTGAAATTTGCTCATACCCTACCTCCGTGTCCGATATATTGTCTCCTTCTAAAACTCCAATAGAGTCGCATGCGGGACAAGATGACGTTCCGCTGTAACTCAACCCTGCCGTAAGATCGAGTCCGGCCTTCCATTCAGCGGCAACTCGGGCCGGGAGCGTACCTTCACGGCGTTGTTGTAAACGTTGCTTCGCCCTCTCGATAAGCGCTTCGGTCCTGTGTTCGACATTCTTGCTGTTCTGGGCTAGATGGTTCGCCACTATATCTGCGCGATCTGTCCCAACAAACTCCTCTACTTCCTTATCTAGGGCGGTTATGAGAACTGCCGCTAGAGACCAAAACTTTGGCCACCAGGCATGGGGAGGAATGGCCATAAAGCCAGCGCCACTACCGTGAAGGTACTCGTTGCGGGCCTGACTGAAATGGACCGCCTCGTTGAGATTGAATGGCTTAAACACCTTGTGGCATCTAGTGAACAAAGTTTTGGCTCGTACGGAGGTGAAACGAGCATCCCCTTCTATAAGGCCACTCGCCATAAGAAGATTCGTGCCATCTTCGGTCGGTTCGGCTATTAGTAGCGGGGATACTCTTGCTAGCGCAGCTTTAGCTAGAAGCTCCAGTGAAAGCGATGCCCAGAGAGCTTGCTCATCAAACGAGCGTGCATCATCTTCATCCATGGCGCGATTGATGAACAGCTTGGCTTTTATCCATAGAGCCTCGTGGTCGTAAGGCGGGATCATGAGGATTCCTGGGGCAAGTAGTAACTGATCCGATGGATCTCTCGAAGAGCGTCATCGGTGGCGGACGCTCTGGCGTGCAGAGCCCTTCTATTCGCTATTACAAGGATTTTCCCGGGCTCGTCCCATGAATGTTCGGAAGAATTTTCAAACTCTTCTTCGAAAAAAAGCGCCGCTTTTCTGGCGCGAGCATCACAGGGCACCATGCATCCGGGGTCGTAACGATATCCCGAACTCGTGAATGCAGTAGAAAAGAAGCTGTCTCTGCCGTTGGAGATCAGGAACACGCCGTGTGCCACATAATCTGGCGGCCAGAAGCTAAATGAGTCCTTAATGTTCGTCTTCCAGAGCCGTGTAGGTGTATCGCTAGTCCCCGTGCAGGTCAGTATTACTACATCAGGTGGTTTCGCCAGATGAGCCCCGTCGGTGTGAAGCGGTTGTGCTCCCCTCCCGTAGTGGGCGCTGAGCGATCTGGGATTCGCATCTTCTTGGTTCGTAGGCCGGAGTGTGGTGACGGGGGGACTGCCTCGACGCCCTGGAACTTCAGTCCAGCCGAGGCGGGCGGCCGTCGTTTGGATAAGCATCATTGGGGCGCGGCCGGTTGCCCAACCATCTCTCTTGGCCGTGTCCACGAGGGAATCCAACCATGTCTGCATCCCTCAGTTTATCGCAATTTCGGTCAGACTTTCCCCTCGTACGCCATACCCTGCCTGTTCATCCCGTTTGTCGGTTATCTGTCGCGGAGCAGCAGCCGGGCATCTTCAATCACAGAAGATCTTCCCTACGCCTACAAGGGTGAGCTGAGGACGCTGTCGGCAGCCTTGATCATGCCAAATGCTTGCTGAAACTACCACCAGAAGGGTATTCCTGCTGGTCAGAACGTTTTCGCGGCGGGTCTGTAAAACCATCGGTATCTACAGTTACTGCTCTTACGTGCTAGCGGCCAGCTCGGCTTTTGGCAGCGAAGACCATCCCGCTGTTGCCTGCCGTTGAATGATCACTCGGAGTTCGGACGGTGTGGGCCAGGGCGCGCTGCGGTGGATCATACGGTGGCAATTTGAGCAGATGAGTGCGAGGTCCGAGAGTTTGGTTGTGCCTTCGCCAGCCTCGTGCAGAGGAACCACATGGTGGCACTCGATGTAACCTTCGCCACGCTCGCCGTAGACCGCGGCGAAGTCGAAGCCGCACGCCTCACACGCTAGAGTTCCGCCGGCTCTCAGTACCGCTACGATCTTCTTCTTCCGTAGCCCCTTGTTGCGTTCCCGAGTGCGGTGGCGCCGGTAGAGCACGCGACCCTCCGGCGCACTGGCTTCGTCTTCGGCGTCGTCGTCATCTTTCTCCGGCCCAACCGGCTCAAGAGTCCCGTGTTTCAGGCCCTCGCGCAGCAAATAGGCGGCTTGGGCCATCTCCGCTGGACGGCTGAGGAAGTCCTGCAGAACCTCGCGATCCAACCGGCCGCCGTTGGTGCGCTTTTTCGTGTACTCCGGATGATGCGTGGCAATGTCGAAAGTCTTGCGCGCAGCCCCGTTACAGTTGCGGTAGGTGGCGGCGCGCTCTTCTACGGGGTACGCAGCCAGCAATTGCAGCAGGTCAGACAGCTCTGCGATCCGCGGGTCCTCCGGATACAGCCCCTTCCAGTCGTTTCGCACGACGACATCACAGGCAAGGATCAGCTCGTCTCGCGTCCACTTCGGGTTCTGTGACGCGACGACGGTGAAGCCCTCACGTTGGAGCCAGTCCACCGCGTGTCTCAAGCCGCCACTGAGCTCCTCCCATGTCAGGGGCGCTCCTTGCTGATGCTTGTGGGCCACTCCGGCGATGGCCTTGGAGTCGTACTCCATGCCGTCGTGCACGAGCAGGTATTTAGTCGCCTTCCCGTAGCCGTACAGGTCAAGGAACGCATCGCGTCCCAAGTCGTCGTACTCCTCAAGCGTCTTGAGGATGTCGTCCCGTGAGATCGCTCCCTTAGCCATGGACTGGAGTATAAAGGGCAGGCGTGACAATCGATGGATAACATCAGCGCTGACCGGGTTAGGCCGCCTCTAAGTCGTTAGTCGACTTTGAATACCGGCGAATGGGAGTAGTGTTATGTATACATTATTCCTTTCTGAGCTTTGAGATCATGTCAGCCTCCGGCAGCCAAGTGTATTCCCTTCCCATTTTTCTACGTATAAGCAGGCCTCGCTCCTGGAGTTGTAGAAGGTCTTTTCGTGCCGTCTCTCGAACTACGTTATGGCTTGTTCCATGCGACATGACAGTAAAATGAGACCTGGGATCTTTTATTGCTTTTTCAAGGATTGCCAGTTGGCGGTGATTGAACTCCCCTGGCATGTTCGCCAGAGATTGCTGCAGACTGTGAAGTTCTTGCATTTCCTGCTTAAGATATTTATGCAGCTCGCTAATTGCCCGCTGCGTGACGTTTAGCTGGTATGTTAGGAAATATGTCAGATCATTATCGTCTTGTTCGCTATACAGGAAGCTTCTTCCATATTTTGCAGGGGCATTTTTGAGGATTTTGGAGATTGAGATAAATTCTACAAGCCAGTATTTCTGATTTAGCATTGCCCAGTAAAAAAGCGCTCTAGCTGTTCTGCCATTGCCGTCTTCGAAGGGATGCTCGTACGCAAGCATGAAGTGCACGATAAGGGCCCGCAATACGGGAGGGACATAGGCGTCGTCGAGCGTACCGTTAGCGAAGTCACATAGCCGCTGGACTCTTTCTGGCAATTGGTCGGCCGGTGGTGGTGCATGTAGCAGTTCATCTGTTTGTTGATCGTATACGCCAATTCGCTCCTCGTCGGGACGTTGGAATCGCCCAGAAGCATCCGGGTTGTCCATGGCATCCTCGGTCAGGATCTGATGGATCTCTAGGATAAGATCTATGGTGAGAGGAGCCGACTTAACTTCGCGTATCCGCTTCATGGCAAGATAGTTGTTAAGAATCATTTGCTCGTCGCGAGTCCTAGGCTTACGCCCAGTCCTGATCATTTCTTTGGCGTCTTTTCGTGTTGTTGTTGCTCCTTCGAGCTGGCTTGATGTAATTGCTTCTTCCATGAGACTGTTGACAAGATAGCGGTCTCGAGTCGCAGGGTTCGTCACCTGCTCGCTGATAGTAATTTGACCACTGGCGTCCCGGTTGACCTCCTCAATGCCTTTGAGGATTTCGTCTGTTACTGCGTAGGTGAACGGCTTTCCCTCTTTGTCGACGAGCGGAAGCCTGCGTTGCATTCCGGCCCGCGATATCTTTATCGCAGCCCACCACTCATGATGCGTCAAGTCGGCTGGGGTCTTCAGATTGCGCAGCTTGTCCCATGGGTGGTATGGCTGAGCCGCTATGTTTGAGGCATATGTGGTCAATATTTTTAGTAATCTTTTTGGATCTTTTATGTCGGCAAGGATTTCGTGTACTGGAGGTGGATTTGCGGGGATCTTCACAACAAGCCTCCTATCTGCCAATGCTAGCTCTGCTGGTAGTTGGAGCACTGAGGTAGATGCTATGGGTTAGGGCATAGCGATCTGCCAGTGTGGCGCCAGACGGCAGTGACTAGCAGCGGCGGTGGCGGCGATGGTGGCAGCGGCGGTGGTAGCGATGGTGGCGGCAGCGGCAGCGGCGGTGGCGGTGGCGGTGGCGGTGGCAGTGATGGTGGCTGGGGCTTAGCGATCTGCCAGTGTGGCGCTAAATGGCTGTAGC
>NZ_JBITIZ010000028.1:0-10124 GCF_044459525.1 Streptosporangium sp. NPDC050284 | reverse complement strand
GCGGTGGCGGTGGCAGTGATGGTGGCTGGGGCTTAGCGATCTGCCAGTGTGGCGCTAAATGGCTGTAGCTGGCAGCAGCGATAGTGCTGGCGGCAATACTACGGACAGGTCTGGCGAACCGGGTCGCGCATACCTGTCACGTGACTTGGTGGTGGGCTCTGTGGCCATGATCATTCCCAATGCCTTCCCGTAGGGGATGTTGTCAACTCACAGACTCTGCGTTTGGTCAGGTCAAAGGCATGAAGGCGGTGGGGTAAGGCTCCTCCTACGGATCAGAAGGTTGGGGTTTCGAGTACCTCCGGCCGCACAGCAGGTCAAAGGCCCTTCGGGATCATCCCGGAGGGTCTTTTTCGTGTCCGTACAGCAGCGATATACAGCAACGGGATCTGCTGCCTTCGTCACCGCCCCTGACGATGTGCCGGAGAGGCTGCTGATGAGCCCCTGTTTTGTCTCACCCGTCTGCGAAGATCCTGAACTCCCCGTACCCGAAGTGACGGAGTCTCACGACATGAGCGATGAGCGGCCCGCGGGCGTCGACATGTACCGCTACTACCGGCGTCTTCTCAAAGATCACTGGCTGGGGACGGCTATCTGCTGGACCGTCGTTGTCCCCGACAACGGTGAACCGCTCACGCTCGCCGAGATCGGGGAACGAGTGAGTGGCGGCGCGAACCATGAGATCCACGAGAAGGCACGTTTCGAGGACGACTACTCCGACGAGGCCGCCTGGGCGATGCTGGTGGGCCAATCCGGCCCGATGACCGAGTTGTTCGAGGACAACGGCTACCACGGCGTCCATCCGCCGACGCTTTCACGGCTCAGTGTCGGCGCACGGGCCTACAGCGTCTACTGGAACGTGAACGCCAACAACAGCGTCGCCTTCGCCGCCGATGGAGAGCTGCTCCTGATGGTCGATGCCATGTACCCGGAGGCGTGGGCACAGGAGCCGAATCTGGCGCGCTGGCCCGAATTGGCGGTCATGGCGCCGCACTTCAAATGGAGGAACGGGAAGAGCTGGCGAGCGGCGGCGCTGGCGACGATCGAGCTGACCACAGGAGCCAGGCTGAGCCTGGATTGGTTTGACCAGGAGCGCCCATATCTCACTTCCCAAGATCCTGTATCGGATTGAGCAGAGGTGGGGTGAGCTTCCCTATGAGAGGGTTGATGACGACTGTGACGGCATTCGATGAGAGTGAGCGTCTGATCTGGGCTGGGCAGGCCGGAGCGTACGCCGGTTCTTTCGCCAGGCTCTGCGCTTTTCCCGTCGAGTGGCTGCTCGATGCCGCCGAAGTCCGGTTGGGAACGCATGTGCTCGATGTTGGCACCGGCACGGGAACTGCTGCGGCGGCTGCCTGCGGCCGGGGCGCCAAGGTGACTGCAGTGGACGCCGAACCCAGCATGGTCGAGATGGCGGCGTTGAATATTTCGACGGCTGATGTGCAGGTGGCCGCTCTACCCAGTCTTCCCTTCAGAGATGATGAGTTCGACGCCGTGGTGGCGAACTTCGTCCTCAATCATGTTGGCCAGCCGCTACCGGCGTTGGCCGAGCTGCGTCGCGTGACCCGTCCAGGCGGACGAATCGCTTTGACGATCTGGTCGGTTCCAGCCGCAGCGGGGCAGGCCCTCCTCGGGCGAGCGATCCAGGCCGTCGGCGTGACCCGGCCCGCTCACCTCCCGCCGCTCTCTCTTGAGAACGACTTCCCGCACACGAAGCAGGGCTTCGCTGCTCTGCTCGATAAAGCCGGGTTCGCCGAGGTCTCCTGCCAGACCCTCAACTGGGATCACCGCACGACGCCTGCGGAGTGGTGGAGCGGTGCGGTTGCCGGAGTCGGATTCACCGGGCACGTCGTGGCCAGTCAGCCTCCTGAGCTCATTGCGGAGATCAAACGGCACTTCGACCTGCTCAGCACTGAGTTCACCGGTCCAGACGGATCATTATGGCTCCCCCACACGGCCCTTCTGGCGTTTGGGAAAGTCTGAGGCAGGATCGGTTCACCATCGGCACCGCGGTCTTGGGAGCCAACCTGGGAGCCAAAGCCCCAGGCGTGGGAGCGGACGAACTGTGAGCCGTCACGGTTGAACACCATGCCGAACAGGCTCATCTTCCCGTCGACGGTGGTGGAGCCATCATTTCGGCCGAAGGTCACGCCCTTCCAGGCAGGAGGTCGTACGGTCGTCGCGTCTGCCCCTGCGGGCGGCCCCTGGTTGTGCAACCGCCCGCAGGGAGTCGTGAGCGCGACGGCACGGGAGGCCACTCGCCGTGCCGCCGCGCTGCTCATGGAGCCGTTCTCGGCTCGGTGCGGTGCTCGTCGAGTCGTTCGGCGATCCGGGCTGCGACCTGCGGCACGTCATCGGCGGCGGCGGATTCGGCGGGTTCTTCCATGAAGGTGGTGCCCCAGGTGAAGAACTCGCCGTTGTGGTCGGCCCACACGGTCAGGTCGGCGCCGAGGACGAGGCGGGGTGGGCCTTCGTCGTAGAAGATCTCCGAGATGATCCGGTGTTCGTGCAGTTCGGTTCGCAGACGTCTCAGGGCGGTGATCGCGCCGGGCTGCCGGGTGGACGCGTTCACCCGGTCGTCTGTGGGGGTGTCGTGGGACGGGATCACGACCGGTCCCCTTTCCTGCGGGAAGTGGTGGGATGGGACTTGTTCGTCGGGGCCTATGGGCAGGACGCGGGGGTGGGGAACGAGCCCCAGGGTCGACAGCGGCGGTGGTGAGACCTGCGGCTCGATGTCGGCCTGCTGCATGAGGTCCCACAGTTCGGCGGCGCTTTGGGCGTGGATGATGCGGCACTGGCGTGGGTCGGTGAGTTGCCACGCCTCGAAGCGGCGGTGTCGCAGGCTCCACATGACCAGCCAGGTCGGCGCGTACTGCTGCACTTGTCGGGCGGCGCGGGTGGCGTCGGCGTCAGCGCGGGACAACATGCTGTGCCGGGATGACGTCGGCCAGCAGCGGGAGTTCGCTTTCCAGGAGGCTGGCGGCGGGGCGGGCGCGCAGGATCCGGTGGTGCTCGGCGAGTTGGGCCGCGGCCACGGGCAGCCTCAGCGCGGAGCTGAGCAGGGGCGGGTTGGAGTGGCTGCGTTCGGGGCTGGTCCACCAGAAGTTCTCGCCGTCGGTGTAGGCGAGCAGGCCGAGGAAGACGGAGACGATGGCGTTGCCGGAGGCGAGGGGGTGGACGTCGGTCGAGATGCCGTAGACGTTGTCCAGGATGGCGGCGAGTTTCTCGGCGAGCTGGACGGCGGTCGGCTGTTCGGCGGGGGTGGGCGGCGGAGCGGCATACGCCTGGGAAACCGGAGCACTGCCGCGCCTGCTCATGGGGGTGCCTTGCGGGGTCGCGTTCATGCTGCGACCTCCCAACGGCGGGGCTGGTGCCGTCGGGGTGAAGGGGTGTTCGGGGGGCGGCTCCGGCCGGGGGCGGCGGTGGGCCCCGGCCGGAGGGTCTGGAAGGCGAGCGGCCAGGTGGCCGACTTCAAGCCCATGCTCGGAGGCGAGGAAGCGGCCAAGTTGGCGGCGGTGCGGGCCCTGCGGTGGGCGAGGGTGTCGCGGGCGAGCGCCAGGCGGGTCGCGCGGTCGGTTCGTGTCTCGACCGGGCGGGGCGTGGGGCGTCGGTTGTCGTCGCGTCGGGCCGGTGCGGTGGCGGCGGGTCGTCGGGCCGGGCGGGAGAAGAGGGAGGGCGTCCGCTCGGGCAGTGGCGTGGGTGCGGTGGGAGCGGCCGGTGCGGGCGGCTCGGAGCGGCGCTGCGCGGGGATCAGGGGGATGACCTCGGTGGGTGCCACGGCGACGGGCTGCTCGACGAGGGGGAAGGGCTGCGGGCCGGTGCGGCGGCGCGCTTCCAGGCGCTGGGCCATCAGCTCGCCGGTCGGCTGCGCGTACTCGTGGTCGGTGGCCTGGCCAAGGCAGTGATGAGCGTAGGGGGCATGTCCGCAGACGGCGCATCCCATCGGCAGCGGTGACGCGTCGGCGAAACAGGAACAGCCGCTTGCCGTAGTCCGGTCAAGAACCGGAGCATTAGGGTTGTTCACGGGTCAGGAGGACCTTCCTGATCAAGGGGCCCGTCCTGGTGTCAGCTACCGGTGACGGGCTCCGTCTTGTGCGTGGGCAAGTCGTGTCGTCACTGTTCGCCTACGCTTCGATCCGAACGGTCACCATGGTGCTGCGTTGCCTCTCGTGGAAGTGCCACAGTCTGTGTCACCGAGAAGTCAGACCGCGCCCACCCATTCAGCGAAACCCACCAGGCTTTCGCCGCTGGACCGGTGCAGGCGCAACAGGGTCTTGACATCCTCACGGACCCACGGGTGTTCACGTGTGTGCTGTGGTGCGATCCGGCGCGCGGTCAGCAGTGACTCGAAGGCCGCGTCTTTCTGACCGGCCCACAGCTGTGCTCTGGCCAGGTCGATGAAGAAGCCGCTGCGGCGCTCGGCATGCATTTCCGGCGGCGGTGACCAGTCGCAGACCAGGGCGAGGGCGTGCTGGAGATGGCGATCTCCGAGACCAAGAGCGACGGATACCTCGTGAACACGGACGGAGCAGGGGCCGAACGCGGTCCCGTAGTAGATGTCCTCGGGGACCTGGTCACCGAGTTGCCGTGCCTGTCTCAGATGGGTCATCGCGGCATCGGCATTGGCTGCTCGCGCTGCGATGACGGCCGCCCTCATGTGCAGTGATCCCAGGACGCCGAGACGCAGACGCCCGGCTTTTCGCGGCAGCTGGTCGATCGCGGATTCGAGCGCGCGCAAGCCCGCCTGGTAGGTGTGCGCAGCGAAGAAGACCTCGGTCCGGACATACGCCGTGGACGCACTGAGCAAAGGATCTTCGGCGAGGGCCGAGGTCTGGCGCATCAACTCGATCAATCGAGCCGACAGATCGAGGTAGCCGTACTTGTAGGCGACCGCATCGGCTGCCCGGTAGGCGGCCACCAGCAGCGCCGAGATGTCTGCTGGATCGCCTGGCGCGTGCATCCCGCGGATGAGCTCGCCGAGTAGTTCGGGCAGGGTCTGCGACAGTCGCACGTACTGGGCGCTCAGGCGCTTTTGGACTACGCCGGTGACGGCTGTTCGAAGCGCGGGCATAGGGCGTACCGGACCCTCGTCGGGAATGTCGTAGGTGGCGATGACCTCGCGAAACGCGGGGATCGCGGCGTGGACGCGACCGTCGAGGCGGCTGGAGTTCCCCAGGAGCCGGGAGGGGTCAACGCTCAACGCCGTGGCGACGGCGTCCAGGACGGGGTCACTGGGGGTACGGGTGCCTTGCTCGATCTTCCGGAGCAGACTGAGGGAGATGTGGGCTGCCAGGGCGAGTTCTTCTTGGGTCATGCGGCGCGCGCTGCGGATCGCGGCTATGTGACTCCCGGGGCCTTCGCCGGAGGCTTTGCGGGGCATCTTGGCTCCGTTCATCCAGACAGGACAGATGGCAGTTCCGTGATGCTGTCGATCTGCCAATCCACCGCTTTCAGCACGGTTTCGTCGGCGCCCCACAGATGTCCCCAGGGGCCACGCCGGATCATGCACGTGCGCAGGCCGAGAGCTTTCGCGGGGATGATGTCGTTCGCAGGATGATCACCTACGTACACCGTTTCGTGGGCAGGCGCCTGGGCGAGCCGAACGACCTGGTCGAAGAATCCAGGATCGGGTTTCGCGACCCCCCATTCCTCCGACGTGACGATCACGTCGGCGGGGATCGACAGCCCTCGCAAGAGGTCGCCTGCTCTGGTCGTCTGGTTTCCGGCGACGCAGACACGAAGCCCCGCGTCGCGCAGGGCTTGCAACCCGGGCCGTACATCGGGGTACAGGTCGCTCTCGTCGAGGTACTCGCCTTGGCCCGCCTCCTCGCGAGCCCGGCGCACCGCGTGCAGGTCGATGCCCGGCCGCAGGAGACGGACCGCTTCCGCGTTGTCCATGCCCAGCGCTGTTACCGCACCGACCAGGGCGGACAAGGTATGGCGGGGAACGTTCAGCCAGTCGGCCCAAGATCCCCAGTACCGGTCATCGCGAACCAGCGTCTCGCCGATGTCGAATACCACAGTCGTGACCACACTTCGGAGGGTAAGCCAGCGGGGTGCCGTTGTATTGCATGATCCGCTCGTTTTCCCAGCGCGGAGCGCGGTTTGCTGTAGCGGCGGGTGTGGCGACGCGAGGAAGACGGTAGTCAGCTGTTTACAACTACATGGAGGCTTTGGCTGCGCTCACGTAGGCGATCGGTCCGCCAGAGGTGGATGTGAGGCGCTTGTCCAGAAGGAGTTTGCAGGCTGGGCAGCGAGCATTCCATGCGGCGAGAGGGTGCGCTGAGGGTTGCGTCCACAGTGGTGATGTACAGCGTCGATACAGCAACGCCGCCTTACAGGATCGCTCCCCACCGATCTGCGACCACCGTCTGAGCCGTGCGAGATCTCACCGACGAAGTGTTCCGCTCTTCTCCGCGAATCAGGGGATCATCGGGGCCAAGGGGTAGGACCCTGCCGGCTGCGTAGCGGGAATGATCACTCTTGAGAGTGAGGGCAGCGGGCGGATGGATCCGGATAATGGGCGGATGTTCGCGGCGGGCCGGACCGACAGGGTGGTTGACGGGGTGCTTGCGGCGGGCGTGGTCCTGGCTACGGTGATGCCGCTTGTTCTGCCCGATCCCGATCCGTGGTGGATCATCGGGCTGGGGCTGCTGGCGTCGGTGCCGGTGGGGTGGCGCAGGCGGGCGCCAATGGCGGTGGCGGTGGTGGTCGGGGCGGCGATGTCGGTGTTGGTGACCTGGGAGAAGCCGTTGCTGCCCTTCGGGCCGCTGCTGGCCGTCTACACGATCGCCGACCTGAGTCCCACGTGGAAGAGGCTGGCGGCGATTCCGGCGATCGTGGCGGCTGTGGGGACCTCGTTGGTGCTGCCGGGGGAGAACGACGAGACCTTCCGGCTGGTGGGGACCGCCTTCGTGGCCGCCTACGCGCTGGGCACCAGTGTCAGGGCGAGCCGCTCGCGAGCCGCCGAGCTGACCGAGCGGGCGCGGCGGCTGGAGCAGGAGCACATCGCGGCGGCGGCCGAGGAACGCACTCGGATCGCGCGCGACATGCATGACATCATCACCCACTCCGTTGGGCTGATGGTGGTCCAGGCCGAAGCCGGGCCGGTGGTGGTGCGCGGCGACCCGGACAGGGCCGAAGCGGTTTTCGACGCGATCGCCGACATTGGAAGAGGTGCGCTGGCCGAGCTCCGGGGGGTGCTCACCACGCTGCGGGCCCCTGGCGAAGGTGGCGGACCGGCGTGCGGCCATGCCGACGAGCCCCTGAGCGAGTCACTGTTCCAGCCACGTCTGGCCAACCTCCCCGCGTTGCTCGACCGCAGCGGTCTCGATGTGGTGAGTACGACCGCCGGTATCCCGCGCCCGGTCGCCGAAAGCGTTGAGGCCGCCGTCTACCGGATCGTTCAGGAGGCGCTCACCAACGTGCGCAAGCACGCCGGTACGCGTGCCGTACACCTCGCTCTGACCTGGGGGGAGCGCCTGACGGTGGAGATCACCGACGACGGGCGAGGGCCGGGCGAGCGCGGCGGGTACGGGCTGGCCGGGATGCGAGAACGGGCGGCGGCATGCGGCGGGACGTTCAGGGCCGAGGCGGGGCGGGGCGGGGGATTCATGGTGAGAGCCGAATTTCCGCTTGAATAGCCGCATGTTGCGGGTGCTCATCGCCGACGACCAAGACCTCTTCCGCGCGGCGTTCGGGCTGATCCTGGGGGCGCAGCCGGACATGGAGGTGGTCGGCGAGGCCGCCGACGGCGAGGAGGCGATCGCCGCGGCCGGGCGGCTCCAGCCGGACGTGGTCCTGATGGACGTGCGCATGCCGGGCAGGAACGGCATCGAGGCGACCAGGGAGATCTGCGCCACCACCGCTGCCAAGGTACTCGTGCTGACCATGTTCGATCTCGACGAGTACGTCTACGACGCGGTCCGGGCGGGGGCGAGCGGCTTCCTGCTGAAGGACATCCGGCGCGACGAGCTGGCCTACGCCGTCCGTACCGTCGCCTCGGGTGAGGCCCTGCTGGCCCCGGCGGCGACCAGGAGGCTGCTTGAGGACCTGGTGCGCAGACCCGCCCACGGTGTCGCCCCCCGGCTGACGGCCAGGCTGGACGCACTGACCGAACGCGAGCGCGAGACGCTGAGGCTGGTCGCGCACGGCCTGTCGAACGCGGAGATCGCCGCCGCGCTCGTGGTCACCGAGCACACGGTCAAGACACACGTCAGCCGCATGCTCACCAAGCTGGACCTGCGGGACCGGGTCCAGGCCGTGGTGCTCGCCTACGAGTCCGGGCTGGTGGTCGCCGGCAGGAGTGACAACGGAGATCACACCCGCGAGTGACGCGCCCGCGGGGTGGGGGAAAGCACGATCATCGGCATGGAACGCATCCTGCTCACCCTCGCCTCCGCCGTCCTGACGCACTTCGGCACCGGTCTCCATCCCGTCTGGTGGCTCACCTGGCTCGCGCCGATCCCTGTCCTGTTCCTGGCTCGCCGGGCAGGCGGGGGTACGGCTTTCGCCGCCGGGACGTTGGTCTGGCTCACCGGCCAGGCGCAGATGTGGCCGTACTTCACCGGACCCCTTGAAATGCCACCCGCGCTGGCCGCCGCCTTCATCGCCGGCCCCGCGCTCTGTTACGGCTTGGGTGTGCTGCTCTTCCGCACCCTGATCGTGCGCGGCAGGCCGCTGCCGGCGGCGTCGGCCGTACCGGCCGTCTGGGTCACCGCCGAGTACGTCATGAACCTCGCCGCGCCGCACGGGGCCTGGTGGAATCTGGCGTACACGCAGGCCGACGTCCTGCCCGTGCTGCAGACCGCCTCGGTCACCGGGGTATGGGGCATCACCTTCCTCCTGCTGTTCGTGCCCGCCTCCGTCGCGGTCCTGCGGCCACGTGCGGCGATGGTCTCGGGTGTGCTGGTCGCGCTCACGCTCGGCCATGGTCTCGTACGGCTCGCGACGCCCGCCGACACCGGGGGACGGAAGGTCGCGCTGGTCGCGACGGACGACTCCGAGCAGCTCGTCCGCCGGTACGGCGAGGCCGTGGACGCCGCGGTGGCCCGCGGGGCGGAGATCGTGGTGCTGCCCGAGAAGGTTTTCAAGACCGCCGACCTGCCGTTCGCCCGCCCGGGCGTGGAGGTGGTCGCGGGGATCGCCATGGAGACCAACAGCGCGGTGAGCTACCCCTCCGGCGTGCGCTACGACAAGCACCACATGATCCCCGGGGTGGAGCGCCAATTCCGGCCCGGCACCGGCCTGGCCTTCCTCGACGGCAATCGGCTCGGCCTCATCATCTGTAAGGATTTGGACTTCCCCGGCCTGGTCAGGGAGTACGGCAGGGCCGGTGCCGCCGCCCTGCTCGCGCCGGCCTGGGACTTCGGCGAGGACGCGTGGCTGCACAGCCGCATGGCGGTGGTGCGCGGCGTGGAGAACGGCCTCGCGGTGGCCCGCGCCGCACGTGGGGGACGGCTCACGGTCAGCGACAACCGCGGCCGGATCCTGACCGAGCGCCACACCGGCATGACGGGCATGACCACGGTCACGGCCACCCTGCCTCGGGAGGGCTCGGCCACCCTCTACACCGTCCTGGGAGACTGGGCCGCGTGGGCCTCGGCAGGGTTGCTGCTGCTCGCGCTCGGTGCGTCGGCCCGGAAGAAATCCTCCGGCCCGGTGAGCGAGAGTCCGGCCGGCTCACCTGCACGCTCTTTGAACAGGTCCTAGTGACCGTAACCGGCGCGTAAGCGCGGTGAGCATCCCCGCCTCACCGGGGTCAGCAGGTCGTATGAAGATCTTGTTCACGGATGGAGTATCACCCGCCCTGCACTTTTAGGTACACGGCAATTTCATTTGGCGGCCCCGGACGCCGTCACCGGCACCAGGACCGCACAGAGCAAGATCCGGGATATGCGCGAGATGATCTCGGTTGTCGGACCCGACGCGAAGGTCGTACGTCCGGCTCGGAGAGTGTTGCCCAACCGAATCGTTGATCCGCTGTAAAACCGTCGACCTTTCTCTGAGCTGGATGTTCTCTCGCAGGTACCCCTGGCTGTACCTCTGTTCGGGTGTGTGCGGGAACGACGGGGAGGGTTCGTGCCTGGTGTGCTGATCGCTGTCGGTCGAGCTCCTCCAGGGAGAAG